>JACMNQ010000007.1 GCA_014378465.1 Oligoflexia bacterium
TCTGCGGCCGGCCCGGCGAAGTGTCGCACTCCCCGTGAACAGGTCCTTCGGCCGATTGAGCGCGATGAGCGGGATGTCGTTCTCACGCGCCCATTCAAACAGGGGAGCGTAATTCTGCCAGGGAAAACCCCACTCTTCCTGATAATGAATCCGTTCGTGAAAGCGTCGAAGATCAATTCGGCCTGCCTGAAAATCATCGAGAGCGTTCTGATGTTTCGTCGGGATCATTTCAAGCCCGATTTTCCAGGTGATCTTCTTCACGGAGCGGCGAGAAGGCCGAGAGGAACGTGCTGGGGAGCCGATCAGCTCGCGCAACAGGCGCAAAGCCGTTCGCTGGGACTGCGGGTAGGTGTGAAAGTCGCCCAGAAAAGTGACTTCATGATTCTGGATGGCGTCCAGCAGCTTGGCCTTGGTGGTGCGACGCGCGGTGGGAAGCTCAGCCTTGAGTTCCGAATGGTAAGTGCGTTCATAGGCCTTGAGTTCGAGCGATGCGCTTCCCAGGAGGTGATCGGTCTGCTTTTGAAGCGAACGGTAGATCTGCTTCTGCAACTTCTGCAGATTTTCAAGCTGCCCCGGGGGTCGGGCGCGGGCTTTCAGATTTCCCATTTCAGTTCGGAGAAGCGCCGGTTTCCCGCTCCCAAAGGTTCGATTCGCACTTCAGGCTGCAGTGCCTGCACAAAGCCCACGATCCAGGCATGGATCAGTTCGGAATGAATTTCCGGGTGAAGTCGTGTTTGCGAAATATCCTGCAGGACGAGCTGAATGCTCCGGGCAGTCGCGCGTTTCACAAGCGGCGAACGCACGAAGGGTGAATCGCGGAGCGCAGCCAGCAGAGGCCGGAGGTCTCGAGAAGGTTGCGCACGCAGCGTCCGCTGAAACGCGGACCAACGTCTTTCGGCGCAGCCTTCGCCGGCGATTCTAGCCGCTTCGGCAGCCTGGATCAGAACCCCCTGCTTCAGGACTCTTTCCAGAAGAGCGTCGCCTTCCGTTTCGAGCCGGGTCCGCAGCTGGTGGAGAAACTGTTCGGCCGAAGTCTCGACCAGAAGAGAGGTCAGGGTGCGGTCCGAAATGTCCAGCAGAGTGAGGCCGGAGGACGGAGCTGATGGGAGCACGTCCCGAATGCGGTGATGAAGTCGCGAGATTTCCCTGAGGTCCTCAAACTCACGCTCGTGTGAGTGATCGGTCATGCGGATATGCCAGGGTGGTTCGGGAGCCATCATCAGACTCAGTGTAACAAAGTCTCCGGGCAGGTCCGCGAAAAAAAGTGAAAGCGAGTCAAAAAAGGGGGGAAGGGGGTTCCGACTCCGAAGTTTCGGAACCCCCGGTGGGATCTTGGGATGGGCTGAGGCAGCGCTTGCTCAAATCGGCCACAAGTCTGACAACGGGTGCCAGGCTTTCGCTTGCGCCGTCACCGGCTTGAGTAAACGCACAGTCACAGATGCGAGATCGGTGACTGTGTCGGACTTGGAGGAGCATGCCGCCAGGATTTCACTGGCGAGTCAGGTAGGCTCCGGTAGAAGGGTTCGCTAAAAATCTGACGTCAGGTTCGAGAGTTGAACTCTGACAATAGCCGCCGTTGGCAAAAGCGCAGTCGTAAGCGCGGACCCTATTCTGCGCGGGGATCGTCGCAGTGCCATTGGTGGTGAAGAGAAGCTGAAGGAAGAATTCATGGTCGGCGAGTTCACGAACCGTTTTCACGTTGGACGTGAAGACGAGAGCCGGAACGGATCCGAAAGTCATCACCTGGGTGGCCATGTAGCTTTCCCAGTGTTTCGCCGTCACGCCTGCGCTTGGGAGAAGATCAAAGATGAGCTTCACCATGGGTGCGACTTCTCCGCTGGGCAAAGTGACATTCACGCGGCTGAGGTTGATCCTGTATTGACCCTGAACCCAGGCGCCTCCGATCAGCTGGCGCTCGAGGACTCCGCCGTAATTTCCGGAAATGCGGTCCACATTGGCCAGAGTGCCGCTGTCAGAAGCGGTCTGAATGCCGTTTGGAAAATTGACGTCAGCGGCAGTCGCCGGATGAACGCTCTGGGCCTGGTCGGCGCCGCAGCCACAGAGAAGAACAAGCAATGCGCTCATCGAAGCAGTGATGAGCGCAAGCCGTGGGTTTCTGAATTTGCCAAATTTCGATGAAAAACTCATGTTCTGCTCCTTCACTGACCGTGTGCGATCGCCCATGCGATGGATTGTACAGAGAGAGGTTGCATGAGGGGTGCCAGTCAGAAAAAGTGACACTGTGTCTGAAAAATCCTGAATTTACGGGGTTTCAGTCATTTCTGATGAGGGGAGAACTGTCAAAAGTTTAGACAGGCGTTCAGAAGATCCGAGAGTTCCTTGAGCTTGGCACTCTGTTCACCATGAGAGCGCAGGACGTCCGTGGCGGCTGTTTCAGCCAGCTCCAGACGCCTCGGCAGGGTGACGAACTGGGAGAGCTCACTCCAGGTCGGGTGGCTCAGATCCTTCAATTGAGCGAAGATCATGTCGAGGAGAATCGGGCTCTCCGGAATGATGCGCATATTGAAGCCGCTTTCCGTGATGAGAAGCACAGCCGGTTGAGGGGCCTTGATCTTCTCGATGCGACCGATGGGAGTGTGCAGGGGAAGGGATCCGAGCACACGAACCTGCGAGTGTTGAGCGAGGGGGACGTTTTCAGATTTCGGAAGAACTTCGAGGAGCTTCTTCCAGTGAATCTGGCCGTCGTTTCCGACCATCGAAAGAAGTCGACCCTGGCCCTTCTTCAGCTCATCAATGGCCCAGGCAGTCCGAACCGCGACGGAAGCGCTGATTTCCTGCTCCAGCGCGAGGTTGCCGGTGAGAGCGACTTCGCTCAGGCGTTCTTTGACGTACTTCGGACTGAACGCGGTTTCAGAGAGAATCTTTTCCCACTCGGGAGAGATGAGCGTGAGCGCGTTTTCCGGGCCGGCCCCGGGATGCTTGAGCGCCTTCAGAAGCGTTTTTGGAACCGGGATGAACTTGATGATCGCTTCACTGAGCAGCCATTTGTCACCGCGACGCTCGGCATGGTGATCCAGCCAGTTTCGAACGCAGTCCGACTCGAGGTAGGCGCGAAGCGGGGCGCACCACGACGGATCTGAAAGCAGAATGAGATAGCCCGAACCCTGGACCGGCTGATTGGCCTGCGGCAAAGGATGCGCGCGAAGGCGGCGGTGATCCGACTGGGGAGCGGAACCTGTGGGAGTTCCAGCTGGAGTTGCGGAGTCCGAAGAAGTTTCGATCCACAGACCTTTCATGACGGCGCTCATGTTGGGGCTCAGAGACCAGCTGTGATTCGCGTTCGAATCTCCAGGCGGAGTTGATCGAACGGTGCCGACGCTGGCGAGCGGAACGGAGCGATCGCGAAGCACTTCGAGGGCGTCAATGACCGAATAAGTGGCGGGATCTGGCCAGAGTTCTGCCCAATCCTTCTGCGTGCTCGGACTTTTCTGCAGATGAAGTTTCCAATGACCGCGAGGTGCCGCCGATTTGAAGTAACTCTGAAAGGCGTCTTCCAGGAGAAGGGGGACCTCGATGTGACTGCGGATCTGACCCTGGAGAGTCACGCGGACCGGACGGTGGGCATGGCGGACCTGCACGTCCGTTTCACGGGAGAAAAGGTACATGTACTTCGGAAAGAGCGGCACGCGAGAAGGAAGTGCGTGACCCATCTGTGAAAAATTCCATTCGCAGAGGAGCTTGGATCGATCGAGAAGAAAGTTGAGCGCTTCGAGGCCGTCAGTGGAACTCAGAGGTTCCTCGCGTGCCCAGAGCATGAGACCGCCGGGACGCAACTTCGTGATCGCGACGCACGCCTGCAGATCCCCGAGACTTGTGCCGGTGTTTCTGAGTTTCTTGAAGTAGGGAAGCTGATCCACAACCTGCTTGAAGCGAGCGGCTTCGTGATTGCGGGCGTTGGACCGAATGACGCGTTCTTCGACGAGCCAGGCAAAGTCGCAGGCTTCCATTTCGGCGATGCGGCTCAGAAGAGTCGGCTTCGGACATCCGATGGAGAAACTGAGCTGATCGCGTGCGTGCGCTTCAAGCCCACTGCCTGAAGTCCAGAGCGGAGGAGGCGATGGCCCCCACCAGAGCTGAATGAGTTCGGCGAAAAGGAGCTGAAAGGAATTGGCTTCGAGGCCGACCCATTGGGCATCGGCCGGGCAGGAATGAACGATCGTTCCATCACGCAGGGTAGGCGAAAAGAACACGCGCTTGCGCTGAGGAAAAGTGCAGAGCCCCACGCCCTGATTGACCGAGCCGTTTCCGAGATCCAGGCCCAGGCCGGGAAGGTTGTCCCAGAGCGTTTTGAAAAAGCGATTGTCGTAGCCTTCGAACTCAGGCCATTTCGGCGAATACTGCCGAGCCCCACGCAGGATGTTCGCAAGGAAAGAAGGCGGCTGTTCGAGTACTGAAAAAGTGGAGAGCGTGCTCCAGATCTCTTTTTGAATGCGGGCGCTCGGATTGTACCAGGAGTACAGATTGGGCTTCGTGATCTGCCAGCTTTCACGGTCCATCGGAAGGTGAGGCTTGAGGCTCGAGCTGAGTTCCCAGTTGAGTCGACCCAGGTCTTCTTCACGGAAATTGCGAATTTTGCGCTCAGACCATCCTTTGAGAACGAGAGCCTGACCCAGGGAGACGAGAGCGATTTCTTCGAAGTAACTTTGCAGCGCGCTGTTCTGAGCGGGGGAGCGCGGTCCTTCGACCCAGCGTCTGAGTCCACCCGCCACGTCACTGACGCCTGCTGCGCCGCTCGGTCCGGGAGTGATGCCGGCAAGGCGATCAAGGTACTGCGCGACGCCTTCGCGGCGACTCGGATTGAGTGCGAGAAGCGCGCGAAGATTGCCTTCAAGTTCTCTCATGATTTCAGAAATCAGGGTGTAAATGGCGGGCGGGAAACTGTGTGTCGGCAACATTCCAGAGTAATGGGCCGAGTAGTGAGAGTAAGCGTAGGTTGGCGCGGCAACTCCTGTCGAAGAAGGGACAGGCGCAGCAGGTGCAGGCGCAGCAGGGTGTGCTTGTGGAGGAACTGAAACTGAGGGTGAAGGTGCAGCCTGCGGGGCTTGCGCTGCGGCAGGAACAGGAGTCGCCAGTGAACCCAGGCCGGTGCGAGCGGGAGTTGCAGGACCCATAAGGAGGCCACGCATCTGGTCGCGGACATGCGGACTCAGGGGAGGCCGGTTGGGGAGCTGAAGAGTGGGGGATCTGCGGAGGAGAGAGTGAGCGGAGTCCAGAGTCCGACCTGGGTTATGCATTCTACCAGGAACTCCAACTTGCATCTGGCCAGGAGCTCCGCTGTGGATCGAGCTGTCAGCAGGGCCTTGCGACTGGCCCTGGACTGGGCCTGGTCTGAATGGCGATTCCTTCAGGCCAGTCAGAAATGTGGTTAAATCAGTGCGTTCCATCTTCTAAAATACTTCCCCGAAAACGGGCCCGGAATGAAGTTCCAAGCAGGCCCAGCTAAAACCTCTTCGACACGAAGTGCACAATTCTTCAGCACCAGCGGCTGAACGAAATAGCAAACCATTTTCGCGACTTAAGCAGCCCAATCTGCTTAAAAGCGAGTTAATCCCCGAGACTCAAATGTCGTCGTGTGAAGTAAAAATACTGATAGCAGCGAGGTCTGAAAAAGGGTGAGAAAAAATCGCTAACGCCAGCGGTCGAACTTTAAAACCGAGCTATTTCAATGGATGAGATCGGAGTGCCTTCCAAAAAACCGAAGTGCAGAGCGTTACCCTCGAATTGACGCTGGCGCCCGGCTCAAAACAGCGCGGCAAGTCGAAAAAAGTTCAGTGAAGCTGACCTGCTTTGGACGCTTTTTCGGATTTGACTGCCGTGGCGTCGGGAGCCGCAAGAGTTTTGTTATTCTGGCCATAGATCTGAGTCTGATCTTCGTTCGCGGCCTTCGGTTTCTTCTGAATCTGAAGGAGCTTCTGTTTCTTCGGACCCAGAGTTTCAAAAATATTCATGGATACGGCGAGCGGGGTCTTGATGCACGAGTGAAATTCGTCAACGGTTTTCCTGACTGACGAATCAGACTTGAGGTCCTCCAGTTTTTTCAGCCATTTCATCGCGCGGTGGTTGGCATCATCACTGAAATACTGCTTGAGCCACTGGGCGTCCGTCACCTGGCCGGAGCCGTTCGGGTCGTATTGCCGAATCTGCAGAGTGCAGGGGATGAAGCTGCCCCGACAGTCGGCGACGCCCCGTTCGCGGCCACGAATTGAAAGCGAGCTGAAATCAGCCGCACTGGGGCGACGACTCGAACAGAGCGCATCATGTGTTTCATTGCTCTCGGTATGACAGAAAAAGGTGAAGATTCAAGTCGTGGCGATTTTTTGACGGGTCAGGAGTTGAGAATTTTCAGAGAAATTTCTCAACTCCCGGTCCAAAATGACCGAGAAGTTCTGAGCAGGAGCAAATTGATGACATCCGATCAGCCGTCCGAAAGCCAGGATCTTCAGGAGATTTTGAATGAGATTGAGTCCCTTCAGGCAGACCTGAGGCAGACTTCGACCCTTGCGGACGCCGAAGCCGAAGCAGCTGCGGAAGCGACGCTGGGCTCGCGGCTGGATGAAGAACCTGAAGGTTTCTTCGCCGATGTTCTCCCTGAACCGATTTACACGCCCACTGAAGCCCCTGCGCCCGTTTCGGCGTTGAGCGGTTTTGAACTTCTGGACGCCGCCATCCGCGCGGAGCAGGAAGAATCCCGGGGCAGCGTCCAGCATGATGCTTCAGTGCAGAGCCCTCACGCCGAGCTCCACTCCGAACTTCGCAAAACTGCGCCCGCGGCTTCACGTCCTGAAACAAAGGAAACGATCATGAGCACTCCCAAACAGCCCGAAGGCTCCCCCGAAGGTGCACTCACCATGAGCCTCAAAGGCAATATGACGCTGACTCTCAATTATGAGTGTGCAGGACAGTCCGTCACGGTCAGTTTTGGCGAACAGTTTTTGAAAGTTCAGCTCGCTGATGGTACTGAGTTCAAGATCCCGGTCGGTAAACACTCACATCTGAAAGCAGCTTAATTGATCCGTCTCACTGGTGGTGAATTTCGAGGTCGTTCCATCGACACTCCCAAAGATCAACGCACTCGCCCCACGCAGGCGAAGTTGCGTCAGGCGCTGTTCAATTCCCTCCAGTCCATCATTCCCGAAGCCAATGTTCTGGATCTCTTCGCGGGTTCCGGTTCGCTCGGCTTTGAAGCGCTCTCGCGGGGTGCCTCGCGCGTGGTCTTCGTCGAAAGGGCGAAAAGCGTCTGCAAACTGATCGAAAAGAATGCCGTCCAGCTCAAGGTTCTCGACCGTGTTGAAATCATCTCCGAGTCCGTCGATCAGGCGTGGAAGCACGTGGAGCGGTTCGCGCCCTTTGGTCTCGTCATGGCGGATCCCCCTTACAGTGAAGGCTGGGAAGAGAAACTGATCCACGCCTTTCCCTGGCAGAAGCTTTTGACCGCAGACGGCTTTTATTCGCTGGAATGGGGAACCCAGAAAAGTCGAGTGCAGGAACTTCCTGATCATTTTGAAACCTCTTCAGAAGTGGGAAGCGGACTTCTTGTCAAAGTGCGCGAGAAAAACTATGGTGACAGTGTGCTCACGACTTACCGCAGGACATCTGAAGCGGCGCCAGTACAGGAATCCGTCCCCGAAGCTGAAGGAGACCCCACATGAGTGCGAAGCGTGCAATCTATCCCGGTTCCTTTGATCCGATCACCAATGGTCACCTCGACATTCTGGACCGCAGTCTTTCCATCTTTTCCGAAGTCGTGATCGTGGTCGCCGGTACCGGCCCGAAGAATCCGCTCTTCACTCCCGAAGAACGTGTGGAGTTGATCCGGGAAGCGACCAGAGGACGCAAAGGCGTCATTGTGGATCGTTGGCAGGGACTCATCATGGATTACGCCAAACAGAACAAGATCGCCGCCGTGATCCGAGGTCTTCGGGCAGCCAGTGATTTCGAATACGAGTTCATGATGGCCAGCATGAACAAACGCATCAATCCGGATGTGGAAACGCTTTTCATGATGACGGCGCAGGACCTGTATTTCGTGAGCTCCACGATGATCAAGGAACTCTTTCACTACGGGGGCGACATTTCCGAGTATGTACCACCTGAAGTCTTTGAAGGCCTCAAGCAGAAGATTCCACTCAAGAAAATTCATCCAAAAAAAGGGTAACCGTTCATGTCTCAGCACACCAGTGGGCCTCAGTTTCAACTCGCTCATCGCCTCGACGGCGTTTCCGAAAGCGCGACGCTCAAGCTCAACGCCGCCGTCCAGGCGATGAAGGCTCAAGGAGTCGATGTCATCAACCTCACGGCCGGGGAGCCCGACTTCAATGTTCCCGCAGCCGCAAAGAAAGCCGTGCTCCAGGCAGTCGAGCAGAACAGGTCCAAATACACGCCGGCGGCGGGAATTCTCGAGCTGCGAAATCTGATCGTTCAGAAGACCAACGCTCAGCAACCTTCCGTCTCGGATAAAAACCCCTGGAAGGCCACTGACGTCGTCGTCACCAATGGTGGGAAACAAGCCATTTTCAATGCTTTTCTGGCGCTCCTGAATCCAGGCGACGAAGTGCTCGTTCCGAGCCCCTATTGGTTGAGCTATCCGGAAATGATCAAGCTCACGGGCGCAAAGGCGGTGTTCATTCCGACTACCGTCGAAAATGAGTTCAAGATCACTCCCGCGCAGCTCAAGGCCGCGCTCACTCCGCGCACGAGACTTCTCATCGTGAATTCACCGAGCAACCCAACCGGGATGGTCTATTCCAAAGCGGAGTTCACTGCACTGGGCCGAGTTCTGTCGGAGACGGCGGGCGCGGAGGGAGTCTGGGTCCTGAGTGATGAGATCTATGACCGGATCAATTTCGGCAGGATTCCGTTCTGTTCTTTTCTCGAATCCTCGCCGCAGTTGCACGACCGAACGGTCACCGTCAACGGTTTGTCGAAAAGTGCGGCGATGACGGGTTGGCGTGTGGGCTGGTCCGTGGCGCCGTCAGGCCTCACTCAGGGCATGATCACGCTCCAGGGACAGAGCACTTCTGGAATCAATTCCCTCGCGCAGGCGGCAAGCGTTGCCGCCCTCCAGCTGCCGGAGTCGGACTTCGCGGAGCAGATCGCCACCTACCGCCGAAGACGCGATCTGACGTTGGAAATTCTGGGAAAAGCAGGCAAACTTGAAGTGGCAGCTCCAGAGGGCGCTTTTTACGTTTTCATTGGAGTGAAGGGATATCTGAAAGCGGGGGAGGATTCGTTCTCCTTTGCTGAAGCTGTCCTGGAGAAGTCAAAGGTGGCAGTTGTGCCAGGAGCTCCTTTCGGCGCCCCTGAGTTCATCCGGATCAGTTTCGCTCTCGAAGAGAAGGCTCTTCGTGCGGGCTGTGAACGGCTGGTGGAATTTCTCCTCAGTCGTTAGTCGCTGACTTCGTCTGCTCAAACTTCAGGTCATGAGGACCAGAAGCAGCCTGAATCGCGCGCGATTCAAATATTGACGACCGAGAACAGGATGTTCGTGACCTCTGAAACGCTGAAGCAGAAAATGGCATGCTCCGCTGCAGTTCCGGCCCGGACCGCGGTCGCTGTACTCGCTTCGCTTGCACTCTGCCTCACACTCTCCGTCACGCTCTTCGGTTGTGGCGCACCGAAAATGGACTGCCACACTCAGGACGGCAAGGCCGCGCTTCTCGACGCCGTCCAGAATGCGCTCACGTCACAGGACTGCACGACTGCCATTGATCTGATCGAGCCCGTCTACCTGGACAAGGAATGCACGAACGACGAAGTCAGAATCGCCCGAGCGTCTTCTTATGCCTGTGCGGCCAATATCAATTTCTTCAAGCTGATCGGAGACATCACGAAGGTCAATCTGAACGGCAAAGTCTTCTGGCCGGCCATGACCCAGCTTTTTCCTTCCGTGCCGACGGACTCCCGTGTGGCGGCGGGTGAGCTGTCGCTGGACGCCCTCTTCGCTCTCAAAGCGGTGGGCGCCATCGCCACTCCTTTGCAACAGGTCAATGCGAGCAGTGCCAATCCCGGCTACCTGCTGGCTTCACAGCGGTCCGTCGATTCGAATCTCTATGGTATTTTCATCAGCATGTCTCTCATCGGTGCATTTCAGAATCGGTACGGCAATCCTGATCTGACCACGTATGCGAAACAGCGCAATCTCGGAGCTGCCTCAGCATCCGCAGCGGATCTGGGTTGGGGAGACATCATGAAAATCACTCCCGACGCCTGCTCTTACGCCACTTCAGTATTGACTCTGGTGGATTCGATCAATGAAGTCAGTCAGCAGGTTTCGGGAAAAATCGGAACCTCTCTTTCCCAGGTGAGTGCCGCTTTTTCAGCAGGTCTCAATTTTTACTGTGACCTCGGCTGCAAGGGTCTGCTTCCCGGCGGAACCGTGGCGTCGAGTTGCACGATCGCAGCGGGATGCGCGACCTGTCCGCTTGGGCTTCGAAATCGAAGTTTGTGCACCACTTCGAAGACGGATCCCGTCGGCTGTGCCGCTGCCGGAGTCGCCGCCTTCGTGAATGGCAATCCCCTGGGCTGGGTGCCATGAAACCCTTCACACGGCTGACTTCACTCGTGGCGGCTTCAGTGTTCTCTTTCATGCTGAGCAGTTTCACCGCCTCAGCCGGCATGCTGCGCGAGACTTTTCGGGGTGCACGTGCGATGGCGATGGGCAATGCCTACGTCGGACTCGCCGATGATGAGCAGGCGGTCTGGTACAATCCCGCAGGACTGGGTGGGAACAGGAAAACTGAATTTCACTACATCGTGAGTGACCTCAGCATTTCGACGGATACGATCGGAAGCGTGAGCGCGATTTCCAAGATCAAAAATCCGACGGGCGACTCCCTCAATTCTCTGATGGGACAGAATATCTACGGTCAGGAGCAGTTGAGTTCGACTCTCATCATGCCCAACTTCGGGATGGGACTGTTGATTGACGGCCAAGTCGCTCTGAAGGAAAAAAACCGTGCTTTTCCCTCGATCAACCTCGGCTATCAGACGACCTCCGGCGTCCAACTGGCTTACGGCTTTTCGACGGGCGGAATGAGTCGTCGTCCCACCGGTGAGTGGCGTTTCGGAATCGGGGCGAAGATGCTGATTCGCCGCGGGGGGTATCATGACATTCCGATCGTGGATCTCGTGTCCTTTGACAAGAGTGTTCTGAGCAAGATCACGGGCAACTTTGGTACCGGTTACGGGGTGGATCTCGGCACGCAATACGTGCGCCCGCTCAACAAGCGCCTGAAAGTCAGCGGTGGTGTCGCACTCACCGATGTCGGCGGCACGAGCTTCGGAGCCGGACCCGATCCCATCCCCCAGAATCTGTCAGCCGGGGGCGCGGCCGAATACACTTTGGGACTTTCAAAACTCATCTGCACTTACGACTGGCGCCACATCACCGACGCGACTGACTGGCGCAAGAAGTCTCATCTCGGCGCGGAGCTCGCGTTGCCGCTGCTCAGCCTCTATGGGGGAGTCGACCAGACTTACATCACTTACGGCGCCTCGTTTGACATCTGGATCATCAAAGTCACGGGAGTGTCTTACGCCGAAGAAAACGGCAGCTTCATCGGGCAGAATCCCGAAAGACGCTATACTCTCCGACTTGATCTGAAATTCACGCTTTGAGTGGAACCGCTGGCCGATCGATCACAGTCCCACGGTGGAGACTGGCACCGGTTGATTTGAAGTCGAGCCATTGGTTCCCAGTTCTCCCGAAGCGTTTTTGCCCCAACACATGACCGCATTGGTATTCAGGAGAGCACACGAGTGATCTCCTCCAGCGGAAATCAAACTCACGGATCCGGCCGGAAGATTGACTGTTGATGGAGCCGACTCATTGAGGATCGTGGAATTGTTTCCGAGCTGGCCGTTTGAATCGTTGCCCCAGCACTGGGCATCTCCTGAATTGAGAAGCATGCAGCTGTGATTGTTTCCAAGTGAGATGCTCGAAACACTCGATACCCCAGAAATATTTTTCGGACTGATTGAAATCGTATTCGTACCATCGCCCAATTGACCGTAAGTGTTGTCGCCCCAGCACTTGAGGGTACCCGAAGCCATGAGTGAACAGGTGTGACTGTCCCCGGCCGAGAGCTGGCTGACGGAACCGGTGATGACATTGATCGCCGTGTTGCGATCCGTTCCGGAACTGTTGCCAACCTGCGCGCTCGAATTCGAGCCCCAGCACTCCGCGTTCGAGGCGGTCGTTCGGCTGCAAGTATGATTTCTGCCTGTTATGATGGAGAGCGAGTTGCTCGCGCCGGAGGTCGCGGCCGGAAGGGCCTGGTCCGAGCTCGTTGCTAAAATGCTCAATTGTCCGTTCGCATCTGAACCCCAGCACTTGGGGACGGCTCCGGAAATCGCCGCGCAGGTGTGAGAGCCCCCGGCCGCGATCGACAGCACACTTGAAAGTCCCGTTACCGTGACGGGTACCGGCTGAGGAGTCGGCTTCGTGTTATTTCCGATCTGACCGTTGGTATTGGTGCCCCAGCACTGAACCGTTCCCGCAGCAAGGCGTGCACAGGTGTGATTGGCACCGGCTGCGATCTGAACGGCCGTGGTTATCCCGCTGACCCATACAGGCGTCGCGCTGTTTGCGAAGGCGGCATCGTTGCCTAATTGCCCGCTCGCATCGGATCCCCAGCACTTGACCTGACCGGATTGGTAAAGGGCGCAGGTGTGAGAATCCCCGGCGACGATTTGGGAAATTGCGCTGCCCAGACCAGTGATCGCGCGGGTGGCTTGCTGCGCGGCACTGCCGTCGTTGTAATTCAGCCTGATCGTGCTGTTGTAGGAGGCCCCAGTGACGGGAGAAAAGTTGATGACCAGCGTGCAGGTGGCACTGCTGCCGGCGAGAGATGTGGAACAGGTTCCGCCGGTTCCGGGGAAGCTTCCGCCTGCAAACGCATAAGGAGAAACAATTCCGACTTCAGCCAACCCAGTCGCGGTGGCATTGCCCGAATTGGTGACGGTAAAGGTTTTGCCGCCCTTGTAGCTCAGCGCAACCGTTCCGTAGTCGTAAGTCAGACCGTCCGAGATGGCCAGTGAGGCGACTGTGATTCCAGCTCCGGTTACTGGTCTTTGCGCGGTCTGCGCGCCCACGCCATTTTGATAGGTTAAAATGAGAGTGGTGCTGTAGCTCGCGACTGCTGCAGGCGTAAATGTCATGATAATCGTGCAATTGGCGGAAATGGTTGCCGTGCAAGTCCCACCGGCGCCAGGATAAGTTCCACCTTTGTAAGTGAAAGGTGCGCTGATCGCGGAGGCGGCGACGCTCGTTGCGGAAACTCCCCCCGCATAAGTCACCGTGAAAGTTTTATCCGTCGCTGCAGCGACAACCCGGTTGCCGTAATCATAGGTGGCCGCATCCGAAATCACCAGCGTGGCCGGCGAAGCTGCAGTGCCAGTGATCGGTCGAGTCGAAGAGGTGGTCGTTACGCCATTGGTGTAGTTCAGGGTGAGGGTTTGACTGGCGACTCCGGTGACCGTGGGAATGTTACTGACGACGACAGTGCACGTGACGTTGATGGTGGTGCCGCAAGTACCGCCGGCACCCGGATAGCTTCCGCCCTTGAAAAAATAGGGAGTGGAGAGTCCACTGCCGCTCACGGCAGTCGCATCGACGCCGCCCGTCTTCGTGATGGTGAAAGTTTTATCCGTGGTGGAACCTGTGGCCTGCGTTCCATAATTGTAAGTGGCGGCGTCGGAAATCGTGAGTACCGCAGCAGTCACTCCGGTTCCCGTGACCGGTCGAGTGGCGGTCTGAGCTGCCGCACCGTCATTGTAGCTCAGAGTGATCGTGCTGTTCGAAGTGATCGCCACAGTCGGTGCGTAAGTGACTACAATCGTGCAGTTGGCCGAGATGGAGGCGGCGCATGTTCCTCCGGTACCCGGGAAGCTTCCGCCTTTATAAGTGTAGGGTACGGCAAGACCGGCTGCCGCCGCAGTTCCCGTCGCGGGAACTCCGCCCCCGTAGGTCACTGTGAAAGTCTTGTCCAGTGTCGAGGTGAGAGCGACTGAACCGTAATTGAAGGTCGTCGCATCCGAGATGACCAGGGTCGCAGGGGTCGCACCGGTCGCACTGACGTCACGAACTGCCGTTTGCGCGGACGTGCCGTCATTGTAATTCAAAGTGATCGTGTCCGTTTGCGCGCCGACAGTTGTCGGACTGTAGTTCACCACGACCGTACAGGTTGCCGAGATCGTGGAGCCGCAAGTGCCTCCGGTGCCTGGATAGCTCCCCCCTTTGTACGAGTAAGGGGTCACCAGTCCCGATCCGATGACTGAAGTGGCGGGCACCCCTCCGAGGTACGTGATCGTGAAGGTTTTATCCGTTGAGGTTCCAGTTGCCATGGTTCCATAAGAATAGGTGACTCCATCAGAAATCGTGAGCACTGCAGTGTTGGACCCGGTACCGGTGAGTCCGTCCGAAACCGAAGTGGCTGTCGCGCCCGTGTTGTAATTCAGAGTGAGAGTGGAGGAGGTCAGTCCAGGTGAAGTTGGGGAGTAAGTGACGACGACTGTACAGTTTGCGGAGACGATGGCTCCGCAAGTGCCACCGGCACCCGGAAAAAATCCGCCTTTGAATGTGTAGGGTGTCGAGAGCGTTGCGCCGGCCACGCTCGTGGCGGGGACTCCACCTGCGTAGGTGACGGTGAAAATTTTGTCAGTGCTTGAAGCCATCGAGTGGGTGCCAAAACCGAAAGTCGGACCATCCGAGAGAGTGAGGGTCGCCGCAGGCGCGCCTGTTCCGCTCATGCTTTCGTTGGCGGTCTGCGTGGTCACGCCGTCGTTGTAGCTCAGGATCAGATTGCCATTTGAAAGAATTGCGGCAGTCGGTGCATAAGTGATGACGATCGTGCAGTTGGTCGAAATCGTTGCTGAGCAATTTCCTCCCGTTCCTGGAAAACTTCCACCCTTGAACGTGTAAGGCGCTGCCAGTCCACTTGGCACGACTGAAGTCGCGCTCAGGGTTCCGGTGTACGAAACCGTATAGGTCTTGTCGGTCGAGGAGCTGACGGCCCTCGTCCCGTAATTGTAACTTGGACCATCGGAAATCGTGAGCAGGGCGGGGGCTGAGCCCGTCCCTTGGATTCCTCGAGTTGCAGACTGTGCTCCTGCTCCGTTGTCATAGTTCAGGCTCAATGTTGCAGTTGTAAGGCCACCGAGCGTCGGCGAATAAGTGATGACCAAAGTGCAAGTTGAGGAAATGCTCACGCCGCAAGTGCCGCCGGTCCCTGGAAAACTGCCGCCTTTGAAAGCATAAGGTGGACTCAGCCCAGTGACCGCGACTCCCGTCGCACTGGATGATCCACCGTAGGTAACCGTGAAGGTTTTGTCAGTTGCTGAACCTGTGGCTTTGGTACCGTAGTCGTAAGTGGGGCCATCTGAAATGCTCAACGTTGCCACTGTGGCGCCAGTTCCAGACATCGGGCGAGTTGCAGTCTGAGAGGAAATCACCCCGTTATCATAGGTGAGGGTGAGCGTGGCATTGGTGAGAATTGCAGCGGTGGGAGAATAAGTCACGACCACGGAGCAGTTTGCCGTGATGCTTGCGCCGCAAGTTCCGCCGGTTCCTGGATAACTTCCGCCTTTGAATGAATAGGGCGCAGTGAGTGCGGTGCCCGCTGCTCCACTCGCAGAAACTCCACCGGAATAGGACACGGTAAAAGTTTTATCGGTCGAAGAGGCGATGGCGTGAGTTCCGAAAGCGTAAGTCGCGGCATCTGAAATCGTGAGCAACGCTGGAGAAGCGCCGGTGCCGGACAGTCCTTCATTGACTGTCTGGGGGGCGAGGCCATCATTGTAACTCAGGATCAAAGTCGCATTCGAAGTGACGGCAGCAGTGGGAGAATAGGTGACCACGAGCAAGCAGTTCGTCGTGATGGTGGCCGTACAGGTCCCACCCGTACCCGGATAGCTGCCTCCTTTGAAAGTGAAAGGGGCCGCAAGTCCCGTTGCGCTCACCGTAGCGGCGGGGAGGCTTCCGGCATATGACACCGTAAGTGTCTTGTCCGTCCCGGAACCGACCGCATGGGTTGCATAGTCATACACCGGTGAATCAGAAATCGTGAGTACAGCGGGTGCGGAGCCCGTGCCCTGAACTGTCCGAGTCGCGGTCTGCGCCGAGACCCCGTTGTCAAAAGCCAGATTGAGAATGGCATTGATCATGCCCGCAGAGCTGGGATTGTAAGTGACCACTACGGTGCAGGTGGCGATGATGGTTGTGCCGCAGGTGCCCCCACTGCCTGGATACGAACCCCCTTTGAATGAAAAGGGAGCAGAAAGGCCGGTGGCGCCGACGGAAGAAGCGGGAACTCCACCGCCATAGGTGACGGTCAGGGTCTTGTCCGTCGACGAACCCGTTGCCTTGGTGCCGAAGTCATAAGTGGGTCCATCTGAAATACTGAGCGTGGCAGGGGTGGCTCCGGCTCCGGAGATCGCACGCGCGCTGGTCTGAGCAGCAACGCCATCACTGTAGGAAAGAGTGAGTGTCTGGCTCGAAGAGCCGGTGATGGTCGGAGCGAACGTGACTACCACTGAGCAGGTGCCTGGTGAAACAGTGCTCCCGCATGTTCCGCCGGTGCCCGGATAGGTTCCGCCTTTGAAAGTGAGAGGAGCGCTCAGTCCGCTGCTGACAACGGAAGTCGCAACCCCTCCACCCGAATTTGTGACGGTAAAAATCTTGTCAATCGAGGATCCGTTTGCTCGAGTGCCGAAAGCGTAGGTTGGGCCATCCGAGATCGAGAGTGCTGCGGGTCCGACTGCAGTGCCAGTCACCGGTCTCAGAGCTGTCTGTGTCATCGCCCCATCAAAATAATTCAAAGCGGCACTGGCATTGAAAGTTCCGGAAGTGATCGGAGAAAAATTCACGACGATCGTGCAGTTCGCTGAAATCGTGGTGCCACACGTGCCGCCGATTCCCGGATAGCTCCCCCCTTTGAAAGTGTAGGGTGCTCCCATTCCTGAACCGTTTACCGCGGTCGCAGCGATCCCACCGCTGTAGGTGACATTCAAAATTTTATCATTTGCCGTGGACCCGACGGTCTGAGCTCCGAAAGAATAGGTCGCACCATCTGAGATTGAAAGGACAGCGGAAGCTGCGGCAGTGCCTGTGATGGCTCTTGCCGAATTCCTGCTGGCAGCACCATCATCGTAAGTCAGAGAGATTGAGCCGCTCGAAACGCCCACCACCGTCGGCTCGTAAGTCACAACAATCGTGCAGTTCGCTGAAATCGATGAGCCGCAGGTGCCCCCGGTTCCTGGGTAACTTCCGCCTTTGAATGTGAAAGGCGCCGCGAGTGCAGCGGGAGTCACACTCTGTGCGGCAATGGTGCCGGTGTAGGCGACCGTGAAAGTCTTGTCAGTTGAAGTTCCCGTGGCAAGGCTGCCGTAGTCAAAGGTGGGCCCATCCGAGACGATCAGGTTTGCGGCGATTCCTCCGAAGCCAGAGAGTTGGGTCCGAGCGCTCAAGGTCTGGGTTCCGCTGGTGTAAGTGAGCGCAAGCTGAGCGGTGAGGCTGGGTCCGGGTGCCGAAGGCGTGAAAGTCACTGCGATGCTGCAGCTGTTGGAGATGGTTGCGCCACAGGTTCCCCCGGTGCCCGGATAGGTTCCGCCAGAGTAGGTGAAAGATCCCGTGAATGCGGAAGCACTGACCTCAGTCGCGGGCTGAGTGCCGCTGTAATTGATGACCAATCGAACGGTCTGACTCGTTCCAGTGGGCCGAGTACCGAAATCGTAGAGGTTTCCGCTGGAGAAGCTCAGAGTGGGAGCGCGGCTCTGAGCCTCAGAAAGGGAACTTCCTGATCCTGCTCCGGGAGGGGCGCAAGCCGTCATCAGGAAAGTCAGAGCAAATGAAGCGAAGGCTTTTGCCGTAGGGATTGTCCCCACTGCTGCGAAGCGGGCGAGGAAATCGAGGGGCGATGGTGTTGCAAACTTCCGTGATCTCATCTGTATGAACCTATCGACAAGTTAGCATAATTGATTAAAATACTTTTTTATTTACTCAATTTCTTAACAATTGATTCACGAGGGCTTGGTTTTTGACCTCTTTTTAGTCATTTTTAAACCTAAAAAGTTGGATGTTATTATTTTGACTTCCTTTCCGTCACTGCTACTCTTTTTGAGTGAGTAACCCTGATCAGCACGAAGAAGTGCTGAGAAGTTGAGGGGTTACCCAAGTCGCAGTGTTGTGCACCGTTAAGGAGTCAGCTGTTTTCGTGCAACCCCCCGGTTTTGGGGCAAGGAGGCCTTTTTGAGGAAAGCATTCGTCCTGGATACGAACGTCCTGTTATTCGACCCACAAGCGCTGTTCAAGTTCGGTCACAACGATATCGTGATCCCCATCGTGGTGATCGAGGAGATCGACCGGTTCAAGCGTGAGATGAGTGAGAATGGACGCCATGCCCGTCTTTTCTCCCGCCTGATCGATGACATGCGCGCCGACGGTGAGCTCTCCAAAGGCGTGAAGCTCTCGAGCGGTGGACTCCTGACCGTCGAACTCGGCAGTCATCAGCCCCTCCCCATGGAACTCCAGATGGACAAAGCGGATAACCGCATTTTGGCCCTCGCCATATCCCTCAAGAAAGAACAGCCCATGCGCCCGGTAGTGTTCGTCACCAAGGACGTCAATCTCAGAATCAAAGCGGATGCCCTCGGCGTCGCTGCAGTCGATTACGAACCTTCGAGCGTCGAACCCGATCAACTCTACTCCGGAGTCATGACTCTGGATGTGGATTCTCACCTCGTTGACGATTTCTACGCTCAGAAGCGCCTGCCTTATCCTGATTCGGCTCGAGCTTTCAAACCCAATCAATACGTGATTCTGCGCGACTCAGCCAATCCCAACCACACCGCGATGGGACGCTACTCAAGGGAACTCGACTGCATCGTGCCGATCTTCAAGCCGGTCGAAGGCCTCTGGGGAATTTTCCCGAAGAACGCGGAACAGGCCTTCGCCATCGATGCTCTTCTGAATGACGACATCAAACTCGTGAGTCTCGTCGGAAAAGCCGGTACGGGTAAAACCCTGCTCGCGATCGCCGCAGGACTTGCGAAAACGGTGGATGAAGGGGTCTATCACCGACTCCTGGTTTCACGTCCGGTTTTCCCACTCGGCAAGGACATCGGCTTTCTACCAGGTGACATCGAAGAAAAGCTCAACCCCTGGATGCAGCCGATCTACGACAACATCGACTTTCTTTTCGGATCCACGGGCGCGAAGACTCGTCGCGGAGCCGGCAAAGGCTGTCAGGAACTGATGAACCAGGGACTTCTGCAGATCGAACCACTGACTTACATCCGCGGTCGCTCGATCCCTCAGCAGTACCTGATCGTCGATGAATCCCAGAATCTGACGCCGCATGAAATCAAGACGATCATCACCCGTGCCGGCGACGACACGAAGATCGTTCTGACGGGCGACAGTTTTCAGATCGACAATCCTTACGTCGATTCCGCCAATAACGGACTGGTCTACCTCGTGGACAAGTTCAAGGATGAATCGATTTCCGCGCACATCACGTTCAGCAAGGGCGAGCGTTCGAAGCTCTCCGAGCTGGCGAGCAATCTGCTGTAAGTCTTTCAACCGCCTTGAACTCAGCAGGCCCCGTCTTTCGCCTCTTGAAACACTTTCCAGTTTCAGGGACGGGAGGCGGGGCGTCTGCTTTTCCGGTTTTTCGTGGTGGAGTCGCGGGTTTCAGTGGATGGGTGCAGTTTCTCGAGCAGTCCGTTCTTCGTGCCCGTGGCGATCGCCCGGGCTGCAGCCGCAAGCTCAGGGTAGGCGACTGAATCATCGGCAGTCACCAGCGCATTCACCGCTGCTTTCACGGTCGAACCCAGGAGATGATTCACGTCCTTCTGAAACTGGATCTCGTTGATGATCGTCTGCTTCTGAGCGACGAGGGCTTGAAAAACGACCTCTTCTGCATGCACCGGAGCGAAAGCGAAAAGTTCGCGGTTCAGGAGCACGTACGTTTTTCCAGCGACCAGATAATCCACTCTGATCTCGTTCCGGTCTTCGCCGACATCGGTTTTGTAAGTGGTCTGAACCAGGGTTTTCTGGTGGTAGAGAGACTCCACTTCGTCGATGACCCGCCGAATCCGTTTCGAAGTACCCAGGCGATTGTAAATCTCGAGCGATCGTTTGGCCTGCATCAGGCCCGCTTCGATGATCGCGCCTTTCAACTGTTCCCGGTGCTCGAGCGAGTCATTGTGAAAATCCACGCGCCCGCGCCGACAGACGGGGTGAAAAAACGCTTTGGCAGTGCACTCCCCATGACTTGAGATCCATTTCAGGTCCGTGTTGATCGGACCGAGTTTGGCTCCGTCTTCATTGGAGTGAAATGCCACGCGCATCTTGAAGGGAAAGTCGGAAGGATCTGCAAGTTCTGAAGTTTCAGAGCCCGCAGCCCGCGCCGGGAGGACTGCCAGACCTGCGATGCTCATGAGTGAGAAGCAGGCGGTCCAGTACGTCAGGCAATTTTTCCAGTGGCGGCGATGGAAGTGGATCAAGTCAGGTCCCTCGTTGCTCCATCAGTCTAAACCGCTTCACTGTTGAAATGCTATCGTCAATCCGTGGACATGTGTCCCGGCGGACCTCTGACGGTCTGCTGAGATTCTTCAACAATCGACGGAACTCAGGTAAGGTGAGGAAGTGAGCTCACCCCGGTCCAGTCCTCTGAAATCCCTCTTTCTCATTCTCCTGATCGCCTTGTTTCATTTCGAAACTGAAGCGTTCGCAGTTTCGCATCCGGCCGCGGAAACTGCAGTTCGACTTTCCGGCCAGCTGCCTGCGGAACTCAAAAAGAATCTGAATCCTGCCGCCAAAGGCGCGGACCTCTGCTGTTCGGCGGTGGAGCCCCGGCTGGATCGTACGGACTCCAGTTTGAACTTCTGCGTCAAGAATCTGGGCCTCGCTCCCATCGATGAGCTGTCGTTTCAAGTCGGCTCCCAGACCTTTCATCTGCGCTTGACCGCTGCCGCAAAGAAGATTCTGCTGGAAAAAGATTTTGCAGTGGGCGGAATGGCGCTCACCGATCCGACCTTCACGCAGGATGATTTTTTCGCTTTCATCAAAAGCCAGTTCACTTCCACGGTGACGGCCTTCAATCGAGATATTCTCAAAAGTGACACGAAAATCAAGGAAGTCTATCTGGTGCTGGATGACCTCAAGGCCGCGACCTTTTCGCAGGCTGAGACGTTCGCGCGGATCATTTCCCTGGACGTACGAAAGTGGCATCAGATCAAGATCCAGCCCAGCAAGCGCTATCTTGGAGAATTGTCGAGTTACCACGAGTTCACTCATGTCGTGAATTACTTTCACGACGCGGGAGATGACCGCCTGACCCGGGAGCGAATGGCGGTGCTCGGCGAGGAGATCCGCCTTCAGAATCTCTACAATCCGATGGATGCCGTCACTTTCAAGTTCTACCTGAACAACATGGCGGCCCCCCTCAAGCGCCCAGTCGATTCGTCTTTCTTCACAGCCCTGAAGAGTGATGGCAGACCGGACATGGATCTCGTGCGCCGGACGATTTTCACGCTGAGCAAAGGGGTCAAAGAGGGAGAGTATCGATTTCCTGATCCTCCCGCCGAGGAGCCGGCCCGGATCGCTGCCGGCGTGTCGGTGCTGCAGAGATGCCTCGCTGATCTGCTTCAGGATCAGGTGTCGGGTGAGGCCTCTTTTGATGCCACTTTCAAGAAAGAAGGATTGAAAGATGCTTCCGGGGCCGACTTGACCTGGGCGAAGCTCGAATCCGATTTGATGAAGACTCTTCCTTCTGTTAAGTCTTCTGGCAAGTGACTGTCCCCCCAGAAGATTCCGAAAATTCCACTCGCGACCGCTACCCACCCATCGGTTTCATCCGTTCGCCTTTCACTGAAAAATTCGGCGTGCCCCGGCAGTCCATGATGATCAGTGAAGCGAAGGGAGTTCTGAAACTCAATCCGGATCCCTCGTTCCGAGTCGCGCTCAATCACCTCGAGAGCTTCACGCATCTGTGGATCATCTTCGTGTTTCATCAGCACCTCGGAAGCGGCGCGAGCGGAGGCTGGCGTCCCACGATTCGTCCGCCCAGGCTCGATGCCCCGAGAAGGGTGGGCGTATTCGCGTCCCGCTCTCCGCATCGTCCGAATCCGATCGGCCTTTCGGCCGTGAAGCTCGACCGCATTGATCTGGATGCACCCGGAGGGATTGAAATCCACCTGAGCGGAGTGGATCTGATGGACGGAACCCCCGTGCTCGATATCAAGCCGTATCTGCCTTACGCCGACAGTTTTCCGGAGGCAAGCGGGGGATGGGCCGGAAGTGAGATTCCGAAATACCTGGTGGAGTTTTCAGAGGAGAGCCTGAAGAAAATTGAAAGTTTTTCGGCTCGTCATCCGCAGCTGAGGCTCCTGATTTCTCAGATGCTCGAGTGGGATCCGCGCCCGACCTCGCAGAGAAGAGCGATGCCGATTGAGAGCGAAAAGACTCAGGGAATGGCTTTCGCTTTCAGAATTCTGGAATTTGACGTGCGCTGGGAAATCAGAAATCACGGAATCTTCGTCACGGATCTCGTGTTGCCGTGACGTTTGGCGGAGCCTCGAAGGCTCCGGTTCACTCGTTGCCGCTGCCGGAAGCTTCGCTGCGTCCGCCGTTTTCACGGAAGGCGGAAATTTCATATTCCAGGTGTCTTCGGTAAGACCGGGTGAGGATCTTCAGTTCCTGAGTCTCGGCTGTTCTTTCGAGCGCTTTGAAGAGGTGCTTGCCCTGGGTCATCATCTGCAGCGTCAGATGTCCCATCTTGGAGCGTTCTTCCTGGAAACGGACCATTTCATCCAGAAGCTGGATCTTGTCCATGTCGAGGATCCTGGCGTGATAGGCCATCTCCTCGTGTTCGGCTTCCTTCAAATCCCTGACAGCTTTCAACGAAACTACATTGTTGTTCATACGGTTGGGCCTATGAGCAAGGCGAGTGCCAGAAAAACGGCACTGAGAAGTAAACCGACTCTATTTAAATACGCCAGGAATTCTATGGGTTTGCGAGCAGGGGCCGCTCATTATGGGGCAGTGCGAAATGCTCCCAGTTCGATTCAAATGGCCTTTGATCGCATAAAAAGTACGTGCTCTGTCTACTCCTCAGACACCTCCCTCTCCTGACTTCCTGATTGCTGCCGGCAGATTTAAAGCTTCGATTCCTCAAGGTTTTCACGGAGTGGCCCGATAAGCCCTAGTGAAGGAGCGAAGTCTATGGAAAGCCTCTCGCAGAAAAGAAAATTGAATCGTATCTTGTTGATGATCCTGGGGTATTCCCTGATCGTCCCGGTGGCTCTGCCGCTTCCCCAAGTGAATGCAGGCACGGTTTTCCTCATGCCGCCTCCCCCGCGCAAGCTGACGGATGCGGATTTGAACAAGGATGAAGATTATCCCGAATCCCATTTCGGTTCCGCTCCCTCGCGCAAGATCGCCAGCGACTCCAAAGCACAGTTTTCAGCGCGTGAGTCGGATGACTGGGACTATCGCGCTGAAAGGGCGGCCGCCGGCCTCGACAGCGCCGAAGTGGACGGCGGCAAATCCGCAGTTCGCTCACCCGCAAATTCTCTCGAGTCAGACTACGTCGCTTCGGGTGCCGCTCACACGATTTATCGAAGTGGCTCCGCTCGCAAGATCGCTTCTTTGACTGAA
>JACMNQ010000077.1 GCA_014378465.1 Oligoflexia bacterium
ACTATGAGTTTCGTAGGCCGGAGCGAGTTGATGCAGGCGAGCCAAGATCCGAAGTTTGCTTAGAAAGTTGGAGAAGACGGCCGGCCATAGCAACGTTGTGAAACAAGATACTCTCTTTTTTTGCAAAGATTGCCCGAAACAGAAGACTTCATCCAATACATATTACAGTGCACCAAACATAATGAAAACTTATGTGGTGCTTGATTATATTTGCATCTGGGAATAGTTCTGGAGTCATTGCGTTTGTATTATTGTCTTCAATTTGAGAGCCTCTGGAGGCAGGCACCGGTTGATCAGGAAAGGAATCATGACTGACATTGTAACACCCGCGTCAATCGCACCGGTTATGAAGTGCAAGAGCGTTTTGATTGTCGAAGACGATCGGGACATCCGTGAGGCACTCGAGGATCTCCTGAAGAGTGAGGGCTACAATGCTTATTCCGCAGTGAATGGCAAAGATGGCCTCGAAGCCCTGAAGACCATCCCGGGCCCGTGTCTGATTCTCCTCGATCTCATGATGCCCGTGATGAATGGCTGGGAATTCATGGAAGCAAAAAAACATGACGTTGTGCTCGCGACTCTTCCCGTGGTCATCGTTTCAGCCTTGAGAAGCGCTTCCGCTCTCGGCAACAGCAATTTTCCAACCGCTCCCGCCGGATACCTCAAGAAGCCAGTTTCCATGGACTCACTGCTTGAACTGGTTCAACAGCACTGTGAGCTGAAGTCGGAATAGACTTCAGCCTTTCATACTGAAAACTTCGCAAGCCCGTCCACCAGGGACTGAATCACCGTCTTGGGTTGATCGGTCCGTCTCGACATCAACCAGATGGAATGTTGCCAGAAACCCTTTTTCGGACCAAAGACTCTCATCGTTCCCGTCTTCACTTCATGATCCACGAAAGGGGAGGGGAGAAAACTCATTCCGATTTCTGAACTCACCGCTCCAAGTACCGCTTCGACATCTCCGGTTTCAAAAACCACTTTGGGCGAAGTCTTGAGTTCTTCAAAGAACTGATCAGTCTCGGTTCGCAGGCGAGAATTCTGTGCCGGCATCACGAAGCCGATCTGAAAGAGCTTGAGCAATCCCACGGGATTTCTTTCCAGAAGGTTCTTTCTGCTGTTTCCGCGCAATTCGAATTTTGAAGAGGCAGTGAGGCAGACTGGCATGCGGGTTTCAGAATGAATCTCGATGCCTTCCGAAAATGAGGGCTGATTCGAAAGGACCGCGTCGACGACTCGGCCTCGCAGACCATCCAGCAGTTCTTCGTGAGTGCCGCTGACCAGAGTGACCTGGGACTGAGACCCCGGATTCTGCTTCTTTGATATTTCGTTGATGAGATTCACGCCAAAACGGCTGCTGATGTGACTCGAGACACCAATCCTGATATGCAGATTGTGGGCTTTGTCAGCAGCCTTGAGGGCTTCATTCATCTCATCCGCGATGGAGAACATCTGGCGGGAGTAATTGAAGACGAGCTTGCCCTGGTGGGTGAGTTCGAGTTTCCGACCGGCGCGGATGAACAAAGGCTCACCGAGGTTGCGCTCGAACTGCCTCAGCTGAGCGCTGAGTGCGGGCTGACTGATGAGGAGTTTTCTCGCAGCCTTGATCACGCTGCCTTCGTTGACGAAAATGAAGAAGTAGTACAGATGGTTGAAATTCATGATGGTTCCAGACAGCCTATTTGATTTCATACAGGCTTCCAATAGAAATGCTTTGATCGTCGTTCGCATTTCATTGCATTTTCCGAGCGGTCCAAATGAAATCACCGCTCCATGCTGACCGGGCAGGGCGCCATGAAAAATTCCGAATTCTAGGGAGGTTTGCCTGCGGGATTCGGTGCAACCGACCTTTAAATCCGTCGCGGAGCTGCCTTTTTTCATGACTTTCCAGTTGCCATTGGACCCTTCCTCGGTTTCAGTGGTCAAGAGGTGACAGCGGATGATTCTCATTACGGGAGCCAGCAGTGGAATAGGTGAAGCGTGCGCGAGACAGTTCGCAGCCAGAGGACGAGATCTGATTCTCGTGGCAAGGCGTCTGGACCGCCTTGAATCGCTGGCCCGTGAACTCAGAGACCAGCACTCCGTGCAAGTTCACTGCTTTGAATTGAATGTCACGGATTTCAAGGCAGTTTCCGAGCTTGTGGCCAGTCAGCCTTCTCTCTTCACAAGAGTCGACACTCTGATCAATAACGCGGGTCTCGGCAAAGGTCTTGATCCCATTCAGAGTGGTAATCCCGAAGATTGGGATGTGATGATCGACACCAATATCAAAGGTCTCCTGTATGTCACTCGAGTGATTCTCCCACTCATGATTCAGAAGAAAAGAGGACATTTGATTCTGATGGGCTCAGTCGCGGGCAGATGGACCTATCCCAGAGGGAATGTCTACAGTGCGACCAAGTATGCAGTCAAAGGCCTCACTGAATCGTTGAGACTCGATCTCCTGGGGACAGGAATTCGTGTCACGGAGATCGCACCAGGAATGGTCGAAACGGGCTTCAGTGAAGTTCGACTGGGAGATGCTGAAAAAGCGAAGGCCGTTTATGCAGGTATGACGCCCCTGACAGCAAATGATATCGCTGATGCTGTGGTCTGGGCTGAAGGCAGGCCGCAACACGTCAATATTCAGGAGATCGTGATTTATCCCACGGATCAAGCTTCGCCGAGCGTAGTGCAGCGCAAGGCGCCAAAGGACGCGCCTTAGCCGATCGGATCGTTGGGCGGAGGAATTTCATTGGGCAGGTTCGGAGGAGATGCATCAGGCGAGTGATTGGGGTAAACTTCCGGTTGGGTGATCCCGGGCTCAAACTCCGGATTCGCCCTCCGAGGGATTCCATTGGGTTCAGAAGGATCAATTTCGGGTGCTGGCCGATCGGGTTGAATTTCAGGCATTGGAACTCTGGGTTTGATCGGATTGAATGGATTTTCTTCAGATGCTTTAATCATGACTGCAATTTTCTGCAAGGAGTGAACCCAGCGAGCGTGAAAAGTGCTTGGTCGGGATGCGAACCTCAACAGACGTGCGAAGCGCACGTGAAATGGAAACTTATGAATCTCAAACCCGTTTTTGCAACAGCTTCCCTGACTGCCGCCCTCCTGGTCCTTGGCTCGGCGCATGCGGTCGCACCTGCATCTCAAAAAGTGGAAATGATGAATGCCAAAGGAGAACAGATCGGCACGATCACCCTGACTCAGAAAGACGTGAAGACCGTGAAGCTGGCAATTGACGCATCGGGTCTTGCTCCGGGTCCTCATGGAATCCATTTTCACGAAAATGGCAAATGTGAAACTCCGGATTTCAAATCTGCAGGCTCCCATTACGGCTCCCAGGGAAAAGAGCACGGGCTGAAAAATGCGAAAGGTCCGCATGCCGGGGATCTTCCGAATCTCGAAGTCGCGAAAGACGGAACCGTGAAGACTGAATTCACCACGGAGCGCGTGAGCCTTGCGGCTGACGCCCCCAACTCAGTGAAGAAGACGGGCGGCACTTCGATCGTCATTCATGAGAAGGCGGACGATCAGCACACGAGTCCTGCCGGAGATTCTGGCGCGCGTATCGCCTGTGGTGTGATCAAATGAATCATAAATCATGACTCATGATTCCGTGAAGCCGGCTTCATCCGGGTTTCTCAGCAATGCGTGCCCTTTCTGTCATCGAGGACGAGTCTTTTACGGCCTGTACAAGATGCACAGAAACTGTCCGGCTTGCGGGATCAAATTCGAAAGAGAGTCTGGATATTTCCTCGGGGCAATGATTCTGAGCTATTTCATCAGCTCATTTTCACTCGTTCCAACGGTCATTCTGCTTGTTTTTTATTTCCATGCCTCACTTGCATGGATCATCATCGTCCCTTCCATTCAGGTGATTCTGATGAACCCTCTGTTGTTCAAATATTCTCGATTGATCTGGCTGCGAATCGATCAGAGGGCGGAGCGCAGGCAGTGACTGCGCGCTGAATTCTGATCAAAACCACGAATAGGAAAACTCACCTTATGAAAAGTCTGATGATCGCTCTGTCTGCCGCACTCGTTCTCGGAACCTCCGCATTTGCCGCCGATCACAAGGATCGCAACGGCCCATGCAAAGACGATGGCGCCAGGTTCTGCTCTGGAAAGACCTGGGGCAAGGGCCTTGGCAAATGTCTGAAGGGCCATGAAGCCGAGCTCTCTCCTGCCTGCAAGGCCAAACTGGCCGAGAAGATGCAAGACCGCAAGGATCTCAAGGAAAATCATGAGCATGAAGCTGAAGCCAAGAGCGAAAAGGGCGAAGCTGAAGAGTGATTGAAGGCCTGCTCTTCGGAGCAGGATTTTTTCTTTACTCGCCCGGTGAGCTGTTTAAAATTTCAATTTCGGCCTGAATCGGGTGATGATTGGAGCTGTGAAGCACTTCAAACGGTCATCCACGGTTCGTCTGATTTTTCTGGTGTTGGCCGGACTCGGATACCGTGAGGCCTTTGCACGAACCTATGACTCCTACCGGTCGGATTATCCCAAGGGTGCCTTCTGTTCAGCGATCGCAGGTGCCTGTGCATCAGATGATGATCTGGAAAACTCATTTTTTCAGAATCCATCGGCGCTGACTTCGAAGGGTCCGGACTGGAATTTTGATGGAGACTTCCAGGACTCCTCCAACCTTGAACCGGGTGTTCGGAAGTCAAAGGACATCTCGGAACAGAATTTCATGGGCGGAATTGGCTGGGGGGGGGAGCAGTGGGGGATTGGACTCAGCTTCACCGGACGGAATACGAGGGTGATCGGAACGACGGCCGTGCAGTCCAGTGGAGGAACTCGTCAGGTTTTCGCAACGACCGCCCGGGCGAATTCTCTTCAGTTCAATCTGCCGGTATCCTACCGGGTTTCTTCGCACTTGTCGGTAGGAGCCTCCCTGATCGTCTCTTCTTTTTCAGAAAATCTTTCTGCAGATCCTTCAGCGGGAACCTTCATCAGCTCCAACAATGACCGTCCCCGTGTCGGAGTCAGTGTGGGCTTCATCGAAAGCCTGAATGCGAATTGGCGAGTCGGATCCTGGTTCAGGTCCGCAATCGCCAACCGAACTCAACTCAGCGTGGACTCGGATGCCGTGAGTCCGCCGGTTCACTCACAGGAAGAGTTTCTGGTGAATAATCCCTGGATTCTCGCGACAGGTGCCAGCTGGATGCCCTGGGCGGATTCGCGCACGCTGCTTTTTGACGTGGATGTCATCGGAAAGACTTCTCAGGGAGATCTGCTCGGTTATTACGCGCCTCAAAGCGGGGGTAACCTCACTCCCAAAGGACGAAGGATCACTTTTGAGCCGAGACTGGGTTATCGCATGCCCTACGCCCATGAGGCCAGAGGAACGATTCACACCGGTCTCTATTACGAACCTTCCCGCCGTCCCGAGTTCGGTGGTAGAGTTCATGTCACGGGTGGTTTATCCTATCATGTCTTAAGCTGGCTTGAACTGATGGCGGGTGCCGATGTCTCCAGAGACTTCTTTCAATTCTTCCTCACGTTTCGATAGTCGATACCTTGCCCTTTTCTGCACTCTTCTTGGAGGCATGGGACAGGGGATCGTGGCCCCGCAGCTCCCGGAGCTGCTTCACGGTTCAGAAACCCTGGCGATGGATTCCGGGCTCAGTGCCGTCGTCCTTTATCTCGGGATCTTTCTCGCGAGTTTTCCTTTCGGGAAAGCTTCCGATCGAGGGCGTGTGCACTGGCTGCTCACGGGAGGGCTTCTTGCCTATGCCTGTACCCTCCTTGCGTTCACGTTGCAGCCGGACCGCACTGCTCTTTTTCTGATCCGCTTCTTTGAAGGAGTCTCGATCAGCGCGGTTTTCGTGGCCGCAGACTACCTCTTGGGGAAGCTTTCGCCACCGGATCAACGAGGGAAGTGGCTTTCTTTCTACGGGGTGGCGCTGTCGATCGGACTTCTGCTGGGACCTCTTCTCAGTCTCGGCTGGCATCAGTGGATTTCGGCTTCCTTTGCGGGACCGCTCATCATCGTCGCGGGTCTTGCGGCTTTGAGCGCCATCCTGAGTGGCGTCAGTGTCCGAGTTCCCGCGGCAATCTTCGGGGAGCTCACGCAGGCCGGCAGGAAGATCTCCCTGAGAGGCAATTTCGGTCCGCTCTCCGCGGGGATCTCCTACGGAGCCATGGAAGCTTCCCTTGTGGCGGTTCTGCCTGTGATCGCACTTCAGACCTTTCATGTGAAGCCTGAGCTCTGCCTGATCTTCGTGATCCTCAGCGCCGCGATCAGTTCACTGCCCTGGGGGATCTCTTCCGACCGTTTCGGACCGGAGAAAGTGGTCAAAGTTCTGCTGGGAGTGCTGGCGATCGCACCGCTCGCACTTTTTGTTTTCAGCAGAGGGACGGGCACTTCAACGGGTCTGCAGGGGATGCCTCTCGCCCTTCTTTCTTCTCTTGTTTTTGGCCTGATCGCGGGTGGCCTCTATCCGGTCGGATTCAGCTGGTTGCTCGCACAGGTCGATGACTCTCGCTACGGCGAGGCTTCCGGTGCGTTCACACGCTATTATGGCCTCGGTTCCATCATTGGACCGGGGGCTGCCGGCTGGCTCACTCAGACTCAGGGCTATTCAGGCCTGTTGCTGTTTCTCTCAGTCCTGGGTTTTTTCACCTGGGGTGGGCTGCAGCTGCCTGGGCTTCTTCTGCGCAGGCGCCGCCACTGATCTTCCTTCAGGAGGCTTTCTCTTCGCTCCTGCTCTTTTCTCCCTTCGATCCAGTTCAAACATGACTTTCCCCGTGATGAAGCCGATCGTCACGAAAACGAAGTGATTCAGATCCACAATGAGCTCGTGAAAATGAAAGGAATGAAAGAGGAAACCGAAAACGCTTGAAAACGCGACAAGTGCGAAGATGATCTCGCGATTTCTCCTCAGCTGGGTGAGCTGAAGTCCGATCAGGGCGACAAGAAGCAGAGATCCTCCCACATCCTTGTGCCTGATCAGTCGAGCATAGAGTTCGGGACGCAGAAATTGGAAGGGCATGTGGATCAGGGTGTGGTCCAAAAAATCGTCCAAGAAGGAAATCGTCAGGAAAAAGCCGACCGTGAACCGGAACGAATGGGTTCTTTCAGTCCAGCGCAGGAGCACGATCAGAAAAGCACCCGTGAACCAGAAGTGCAGAGGCTCAAAGTAGAGAAAATCACTCGTGAAAGTACGGTAGAACCATTGCCCAAAGGGCGCGTCTCCGGAAAAGCCGAATTGAAGGAGCGCCCAGTCGGGTAGATGTCCGAAGTGATTGACCGCCCCGAAGCAGATGAAAGAGATCAACCCGACGCCCCAGGAGATCGGATATCTTTCGAACGGGCCGATCACGGCATCTCGAATCCATTGACGGCTGAGCTGGAGTCGCGGACGAAAGGCTGGTAGCAGAGAGCCCAGGACATGCAGCCATGCCCAGGCGTCGCTTCTGCGATCCGGATGGTGATTCTGAACCGCGAGAAAGATGTTTTCCCAGTGCCGCGGCTTGAAACGCTTTCGAAAGGTTTCAAGTCCGTTGAAGTTGTAGAATTTCTGGAGAAGGGCGGGAAGTCTCACTGTGATGAACTGGATTGCGGGAGGAAGACTCTGGCCTCCGTCCGCACTCATCGCATTGACCGAAACCACTCCCAGGCTTGCCAGCTTCGCTCCTGACTCATGCAGACTCACCAGCGCTTCGAGCGTGAGCAGTTCGGCAGAACCCCGGCACGCGTGTGGGAGCAGCACGAGATCCTCGAGAAAATAACTCTGAATGCCCCCGACGGGCGTCGCGACCAGATACCCTTCAATGCGTCCTCCCGCTGACCGTGCGATGAAATAACGCCTGCATTCAGCGTGGGCCATCGGATCAGTGGCGTTGAGAAAGCCTCCGATGTGAATCAGATTGCGTTCCTTCCAAAGTCGATAGAGGTCCCGGATCGCGGCTTCCTTCTGAGGATCAGTCCTGATTTTCTCGGCGGTCCATTCCTCGACCGTGACCCCGGCACGAAGGGCCTGATTGCGCGCTCCTCGCACGCCTTTTCCGGCGTTTCCAGTCGGGATGCAGTCCGCGAGATCGACCCAGGGTTCTTGCCCGATCCTCAGGGTTTGAAACTGATTCTTGAAGAGCACCTCCTTGAAAGGAGTGTAAACCGCTATGAAAGCGCTGATTTCCGGCTGAACCGCTTCGCGGAACTCTCGCCACGCTCTTTCAAAGTTCGAAAGGCGCTCGGCTTCAGAACCTGTTGGGGATTCCGGAATCAGAGGTTCCAGAGCGAGCAGTGTCACTTTTCCAAATTTTTGAAATCCGAAGATCCAGCGGTCCGTGGGAGTTTCGAAGTACTGCAAAGAGGTGAGAAACCACACGAAGTGGCTCGAATTGCGAGCGTCCTTGCGGTACCGTTCAAAGACTGCGGGGGACTGGAGAAAAGGCACTCCTAGATGACCTCATCCCAGGTTTTTCGACTCTTGAGGAAATCTTCAAGATCGAATTTTTCAGAAAATTCCTCGCTCACTTTTTTCACACGTTCATTTTTCCATTCCGGATTTTCCGCCTTGATTCGCAAGGCCAGATCGGACTGCAGAATTCCCTGCATGCTGTCTTTCCAGATTCGGTTCACTCCCAGACTTTTGGCGATTCCATAATTCGCATCCCAGAAATCAATTTCAGTGAAAAGCGTTTCGTTGGGACTCAATGCCTCGAGAACGAGGATACCATCATTGGACTTCTGATGATTGCTCCGGATCAGCTGGTAGCGGTAGATCTTTCTCTCCGGAGCGGTTCGGGAGCTGAGCGTGAAGTTCACTTCATTTCTTTCGTTGGGAACGAAGGGCACAGCGATGTGCTGTTCAGAAGCGACGATCCAGCGGTCGCCCTGCCGTTCCTTGACTTCACTCCTGAGCAGGTCACTGAAGAGCTCGGTGTACTCGGAATACTTTTCGACGGTGCTGAAGACCTTTGCCAGGGGAGCATGAATTTTCTGAACCTGGATCAGTCCGATGAAAGTCTCATTGCCTGGAGTGTTCACACCCTGAATGAAGAAGGGTCTTTCGACGCTTTCGAGCTTTTTGAGCCAGTCGGCAGCATGGGACGGCGGCCAGTTTTTGGCCAAGGCATCCATCCGGTCGGTGTAAATGGAATGAATCGGCGCGTTCGCTTCTGCGAGCGTCCCCACGCAGCAGCAAAGGAAAATCATGGAGAAAGGCAGGAAGAGTGGGCAAGCGCGTTTCATTCATCCCACTGTTCCGAATCAGGATTTCAAACACAATGAAAAACTGAAACATCAGTCACGCACTGCGAAGTCCGGAGCTGCAATCGGTTCCGTATGTTGCTCCGAGTCAGGTATTTGAAGTGCGGGCATGCTTTGACCTCAGTCCAGAGAAGGAGTATCTTCTTGAAGCGTGACCACTCTAAATCTGACCCAATCTGAGCTTCCGGGCCTCAAGCAGTTTCGTGCGGAGGGATGCCTTTCCTATCTGATCTACGATCGGGCAACGCGAAGCGCTGCATTGATTGATCCGGTCCTCGAGCTGATGGACGACTACAGGACTTATCTGGCCGATCATCGCCTGAAGCTGGTCTGGGCGCTCGACACTCACACTCATGCGGATCATTTTTCAGCGTCCCAGGAGATCAGAAATCAGTACGATGTCCCTATTGGCATGTCCGCGACGACCGAATGCGCACGAGCCACGCATAAGTTCAAGCACGGGGAGGAGCTGCAGGTGGGTGAGTTGACGGTTCGAGTGCTGGCGACTCCAGGCCATACGCCTGATTCAGTTTCCTACTTCGTTTCAGGACTGGTGTTCACGGGCGACACTTTGTTTGTCGGAGGTTCCGGTCGCACCGATTTTCCGGGAGCTGATCCCGCTCAGCAGTTTGGCAGTATTCACCAGGTTCTTGAGAAGCTTCCGGGCTCAACACTGATTCTGCCGGGCCATGATTACAACGATTACCTTTTCTCCACGCTTGAAGTGGAGTCTCGAAAGAATCCACACTGGTTGCTGAAGGATGTTCTTCCTTTCACTGAGCTCAAGAGGTCCGAGCTCGTGAACACGAGTCATGCGGCGCAGGAAGAAATCAAAAAGCGGATTCTGTTCAATCTCACTTCACAAGCTGCTTCACAGATGGGTTCTCAGCGCTTTGGGGCCGCAACTGCCTGCGGCGTCGCTTCCAAGGAATCCGCCCAGTACGCTTCGATCAACGTGCAGAAGTACCTGCCCAAGCTCCAGACCAAGGCCAAGGACAAGGACGCGACCAAGAGTCAGGAAGTTCTGTTCATCGATGTTCGCGAAGTAGATGAGTTCGCCGAAGGCCACATGCCGGAGACACGCAATATACCGCTTTCAGAACTGGGTCTCAATCTCCCTGAGCTGTTGAAGGTGCGCCGAGTCTACGTCTCCTGTCTTTCGGGACGCCGAAGTTCCATGGCCGCCAAGACTCTGAGTTACTTGGGTGTTGAGGATGTAGTGAATGTCACGGGCGGTTATCAGGCCTGGACTCAGGCGGGTTACCCCGTGGTGAAGGCTTAAAAAAATCCATGGTGAAAAATTCCTCCAGCTCATCCGGGCAACCCGCGCAGTCCGTGCGCCACATCATGTCCCTTCTGGAGCAGAAAGCTCCTTCCGCCACGGCCGAAAAATGGGACAACGTCGGGCTTCTGGTGGGCGATCCGGATTGGAAGACGACTGGAGCGGTGATCTCCATCGATCTGACCGCCGAATCCATCACTGAAGCCAAACGTCTGGGTTACCGCCTGATCATCAATCACCATCCCTGCATTTTCCCAAAAGGCAAGGGCCTCTCGGCGGTGACTTCGCAAAGTCTTTCTTCTCGACTGGTCTTCGAGGCCCTTCAGAACGGCATTGCCGTGATTTCCTGTCATACCAATTTTGATGTCTGTGCCCTTGAAGTGGTCCAGACGGTTTCGGAAGGGCTGGGAGTCAAGGCGCTGGGTCGCCTGATCGATGACCCCACTGGCCTGCTGGTCAAGTTGGTGGTCTTTGTTCCCGCGACTCATAAGGAGGTCGTCCGTGACGCCTTGATGAATGCAGGTGCCGGCCATATCGGCAACTACGACTCCTGCAGCTTCACGTCGTCCGGTGAGGGAACTTTCCGGGGTGATGAATCAACCACACCGTTCCTCGGTAAACCGGGCGAGCTTGAGAAAGTTCAGGAAGTGCGGCTCGAAACGATTTTCCCGAAAGGACTTCGGAAGCCCATCATTCAGGCTCTCGAAGCGGCTCACCCTTACGATGAAGTCGCCTATGATCTTTACTCGATCGATCGGGCGCCGGGGGGCAAGGGGCTGGTCAGCGGGCTGGGTTACGGTTTCTGGGGCGATCTCAGCGAGCCTAAATCCTTTTCAGAAGTGTCCCGAAGTGTTAGAACCTTATTTCAGAGAGATGCATTTTTGATCACTGACCCGGTTCCAGCCCAGATCCGCAGAATCGGATTCGTGGCAGGAAAAGGGGCTTCGTTTGTCAACGCGGCAAGTGCGGCAGGATGTGATCTCTTCATTACCGGCGAGGCCGGTTACCATACAGCCTTGGAGGGCTCGCGCCGAGGAATGGCTGTACTGGAGTTGGGACATCGCGAGAGTGAAAGGTTTTTCCTTTCAACGATCAAGCAGTGGTTGATGAGCGCAGGCTACTCAACCCTTGAATTGAACGTTTCAACGCAAAAGTTCAGTTACCCGGATGCCAGCACGCTCACCGCATGCGAACATCCATGACATTCATGTATTTGTACAAAAGGAGAGGCAACAGTGACGCAACCCCTGCCACTTAAAGATCAGCTTGATGTTTTGGAAAGTTTACAGGAACTCGATCGCAAGATCGATGCTTTGAAGAAGAGCAAAGTAGGCTTGCCCGTGGGGCTCAAGGCTGTCGAGGATTCTTACCAGAAGCTCCGCACTTCCTACGATATCAAGAAGGCTGCGATCGCCGACCTCGAGAAGACTCAGCGTCAGACTCAGGCTGCTCTGGAGCTGAATCAGGACCGCGCCACTCGTGCGAGTGGAAAGCTCGAAGCTGTTTCCAACACGAATGAATTTCAGGCTGCCAACAAGGAGATGGAACAGCTCAAGAAGCTGAGCGCGTCCCTTGATGAACAGCTCAAGAAGACTGCCCAGGATCTTGCAACCGCGACTGCCGAACTCGCGGCCATGACCCAGAAGTTCGAAGCTTCGAAGACGGACCGCGATGCCCATGCTTCAGCCCTGCATGATCAGGAAAAGAAGCTGGATACCGAAATCGGCGTTTTCATGAACGAAAGAGCGCAGTTCACGAGCAAGGTTGAACCCCGGATGCTGACCTATTACGACCGCACACGTGCGGGTCGTGCCGGTCTCGGGATCTCTCCAGCCGTAGGTGGGCGATGCGCTGCCTGCAACATGGCTGTGCAGCCTCAGGTTTACAATGACGTGCTCCGCGGGACTGCGATGCAGACCTGCACCAGCTGTCACCGCATTCTTTACGTTCCAAAAAGTCAGCAGTGATTTAAACGGTTTGCGCAGGACGGGCGATCGCTGGCAGGGGTGGACTCGAAAGAGAAAGCGACTGCGGGAGGAAAGTCCGGGCTCCATAAAGCAAGGTACTGGTTAACGACCAGGCACTCTTTTCGCGAGGAAAGGGTGACGGACAGTGCAACAGAAAATAGACCGCCTCCGGGACTTCGGTTCCGGCGGTAAGGGCGAAACGGTGGGGTAAGAGCCCACCGCATTTTTGGCGACAAAAATGGCACGGCAAACCCTACCTGGAGCAAGGCCAAATAGGGGAGCTTATGGTCTGCTTAGGCCCAATGCTCCCGGGTAAGGCCGCTTGAGACTTAGGTAACGAAAGTCCTAGAGGAATGATCGCCTCCAGAAGGGTAACCTTCTGAAGACAGAACCCGGCTTACAGTCCTGCGCATTTAAATCAAATTCGGAAGATCGGGCGTCCCTGCACCGAGTCTTTACACGCGAGCGAGCAGGTGTAAGCTCATGGCATGGACCTTAGACTCGCTCGCTCTCCGTGGATATTTCTTTCATCCCTGCTTCTCGCCACGGTCGCGGCGATTCCGGCTCAGGCCGCGGTTGACCATCAGAAAGCGGCCACTCGTCAGTATTCTGATGTTCAGGTCTTTCTGAGGGAATTGGTGAAATCTCATCCAAAGCAGGTGCAGCTTTTCACGATCGGCCAGAATGAAGCCGGCGACGCGATCGAAGGCGTGAAAATTGGTTCGGGGGCGATTTCCAATCTGGTCGTCAGCACCCACCATGGCAATGAGTACGGCTCCACCGAAGTCGCTCTGGCGGTCGCGGATTCTCTGGCCCAGAACCCTTTGAAAGGGCAGGCCGTCTTCGTCATCCCGGTCCTGAACGTCAGTGGTTACAACCACCGTGTGCGTTGGGAGATCCTCAGCGGTCATTCCTGGGATCCCAATCGGAATTACCCCGGTCCTTGCGGAACCGAAGGACCGTTCACTCTGAAGTCCACTCAGGCACTCGCGAGTTTCATCGATCACGAGAAGATCGTCACTTCAGCCACCCTTCACACCTTTCATCCGGCGGTCGTTTATCCGTGGGGAATGGGCACACCCGACTTAAGTACTCCGTATGATGACCTTTTCAAAGAAATGGTTCAGGGAGCGGCGCTCGAGAGCAAGTATCCAACCGGAAATTCAACAGAGTTGATCTACGCGGCCAACGGAGCTTACGAGGACTACGCCTTCTGGAAGCACGGGATCTGGTCCATTCTCTTCGAGCTTGGATTCTCTCATGATCCAAGTGTTGCAGATGTTCAGGCGACGGCTCAAGTGAACGTGCCGGGAATTCGCCGAATGCTGGAGCAGGCCCCTCGAACTCGCGCCGAAAAGCATGGATTTTCCGGCACCTGTGATGACAGCCGCAAATCGATGGACCGGCACGACGAATGATCCGTTCTGAGTGGCCGGAGCGAGCCGTGGAGTCTGACAAAAGTCCAACGACTTCGAGAGCCAAAAAGATCCTCTATTGCCCCTGAGGATCACCGATGATACAGCGCTCTTTATGAGATCATGGGGCGTTTCCGATTCCTTGCAGCTGTACAACATCGAAGGCTGGGGTGACCAGTACTTCAGCATCAATCCGACTGGGAATTTGACCGTTCATCCGAAGCGGGGCGAAGGTCCAGGCGTCGATCTGATGACCATCGTGGATGAGATTCGTTCTCAGAATGTGGCGATGCCCGTTCTGATTCGCTTTCAGGACATCATTCGTCACCGCGTCGTCGGTCTGAATGAAGCGTTCAGGAAATCGATCGCGGAGTTCGGCTACAAGGGTAAGTATCAGGGCGTGTACCCGATCAAGGTCAATCAGATGCGCGAAGTGGTCGAAGAGATCGTCGACGCCGGCCGGCCCTATGACTTCGGTCTCGAAGCAGGCTCCAAGGCCGAGCTCGTTGCCGTCATCGCGATGAATACTTCGCCGAACGCTCTCACGATCTGCAACGGTTACAAGGATTACGGCTTCATCAAGACCGCTCTCATGGGCATCAAGATGGGCAAGCGCGTGATCATCGTGATTGAAAAACTTTCCGAACTCTATCAGGTCATCGCAGTGGCGAAGGAACTCGGCGTCGTGCCGGGTATCGGCATTCGCACCAAGCTTTACTCGAAGGGCAGTGGCAAGTGGGAGTCGAGCGGCGGAGAGTTCGCCAAATTCGGTCTCACCACTCCGGAACTCCTTCACGCGGTGAACGTGCTCCGTCAGGAAGGCCTCCAGGACAGCTTCAAGCTCCTGCACTTTCACCAAGGTTCCCAGATCACCAACATCAAGACCGTCAAGGACGCCGTCAAAGAAGGCACTCGCATCTACGCGAAGCTGCGCAAGATGGGTCTCAACCTTGAATTCCTGGATGTCGGCGGCGGACTCGGAGTCGATTACGACGGCTCCCGAACGAGCTTTGACAGCTCCATCAATTACTCCCTGGCGGAGTACGTGAGTGACGTCGTCTACTCAATCAAGGAAATCTGCGAAGCCGAAGAAGTGCCAGAGCCAAACATCGTTTCCGAGAGCGGTCGCGCTCTCACCGCTCACCACTCGGTCCTCATCGTGAACGTCTTCGGGAACATCGAAGTCGGCGCGACTCCGATCGCGCTCGAAGAGACCGCGGATGAAGATGACGTCGTCAAGGAGATGCGCTACCTGTCGCAGAAATTGACCGCGAAGAACCTGCTCGAGCATTTTCACGACGCGCTTCAGAGAAAAGAAGAAGCTCTCAGCATGTTCAAGCTCGGCTTTCTGTCGCTCGAAGACAAAGCGAAGGTTGAGTATATTTTCTGGCAGATCTGCAAAGTGATTCACAAGAATGCGGCTGGACTCAAGTACGTGCCGGATGAAGTGCAGGAGCTTGGAAAACAGCTCGCTGACCAGTACATGTGCAATTTCTCCCTTTTTCAATCCATGCCGGACCACTGGGCGATTCAGCAGCTTTTTCCGATCGTTCCGATTCATCGTCACGATGAAGAGCCGACCCGTCAGGCAACCCTCGTGGATATCACCTGCGATTCCGACGGCAAGGTCTGCAAGTTCATTGATCTGCGAGACATCAAAGATACTCTGTCGCTGCATACGCTTCGTCCACCGGAGCCATACTATCTCGGGTTTTTTCTGATGGGCGCCTATCAGGACATCATGGGCGATCTGCACAATCTCTTCGGCCGTGTGAATGAAGTTCACGTCTTCCTGGATGAGACGGAGCCAGGCGGTTATTACATCGAGGAACTGATCCGCGGCAGCAAGATCTCTGACGTTCTATCGAACATTCAGTACACTCCAAGTGATCTTGAAAAGCGCGTCAAGGAGCAGATTGATCAAAAGGTGCGTGAAGGTCTGATCAAGCCACGCGAAGGCGTTGATCTTCAGAATTTCTATGAAGACACTCTGCATGGCTACACCTATGTGAACGTCGACAAGCAGTCCAAGCTGCTTCAGACTTCTGATGAGATTCTGCTCAATGGCTCGGCAAGTGCATTGCCACCCATCTTGAATTGAAAAATTGACTCCCGTCAGCGGCCACACGAACTGAACAGGCCACGAACAAAGAGGTTATGATGAAAATTCAGAATTTCGGTTTTGACCACGTCGAGTTTGCAGTCAACGACATCGAGACTCACGCCAGGACTTACATGCGCATGGGCTTCGAGAAGATCGGTGAACGCCACCTTCCGGCTCGCGGGATCAAGAGCTGGGTGCTTGCTCAGGGCATGATCCGCATCATGCTGACCCAGTCCGACGGCTCAGTCAACGGGGCACCCGAGACCACAAAAGAAGAGGCTCTGAAGTTTCTGAAGAACCAGGCTGAAGGGATCTGCGTTCTCGCCGTCGACGTCGAAAATGCCACCGAAGCCTTCAATGAGACTGTCAGGCGGGGTGCTCGTCCGGCCATGGAGCCCAAGACCTTTGAAACTCCCGAAGGTCGCGTCACTCGTTCCGAAATCTGGACTCCCGCCAAAGTCCGTTATGCTTTCATTGAGCGCACCAATCTCTCGGGTCTCAAAGGTCCTGCGCTTTTTGACGAAGGTCTGGTGGTTTCAAGACTGTCCAGCCCAAGCCCTCGCGGTCTCAACCACATCGATCATCTGACGAACAATGTCGGCATGGGCGAGATGGCCACCTGGGTGAAGTATTACAAGGATGTCTTCGGATTTGTCGTCAGTCGACATTTCGACATCAATACGGGACGCACGGGTCTGACTTCTGACGTCGTTCAATCAGCCGACGGAAAGATCATCGTGCCGATCAATGAAGCGACTGAAAGGACCAGCCAGGTTCAGGAATTCGTCGACCGCATGAAGGGTCCTGGCATCCAGCATCTGGCGCTCAATGTGACTGAGCTGCCGGTCACTCTGACTGAGCTTCGTAAAGAAGGCTTCAAGTTCCTCACGGTTCCTCACTCCTACTATGAGATCGTCCCAGCCCGCGTTCCTGGCGTTACCGAAGATCTGGTGGAGATGGAAAAGCTCGGGGTTCTCATCGACGGCGAAGAAGAAGGCTACCTGCTTCAGATCTTCTCCGAAGAAATTGTCGGACCGTTCTTTTTTGAATTCATTCAGCGCAAGGGCAACAAGGGTTTCGGTGAAGGCAACTTCAAGGCCCTCTTTGAAGCCATCGAGCGCGATCAGATCAAGCGCGGCGTCCTGAAGGCCTGAATATCCTTTTCTGAAAATTCAAAAGGCTCGCTTCCGAAGTCGGAAGCGGGCCTTTTTCTCGTGATGCTGAGCCTGAAGTTGACCTGGAAAGGTG
>JACMNQ010000078.1 GCA_014378465.1 Oligoflexia bacterium
CGCTCACTTTCAGCGAATCGCTCCAGAGTCTTTCGAAGACCACTGACGTCGCCCCCAGCGCCAGAGACGGAAAAGCGCCATCATCAATTTCGCCGTGGCCCACGATGAGAAGTCGATCCCAAAGCTGCTTGAGCGCCCGGGTGTACATCTTTTCGTTGTCCTTGCCACTGAGTTCACTGAGTTTTCGGATCATCTTTCCGGAGAGAGGCGAATCACTTTGAAGAATTTCAAAAACGGTTTGGGCGGCTCTGGAAAGATCCCGCTTCAGGATTCTCTCCTCGAGGCCGGAGTTGAGGACCCGAAGCGCCGAAGTGAACAGCTTCTTTGAGAAAAAAGTCGCGCGTCCCCGGTACCATTTCGCATAGACGACTTTTCCGGAACGCGAAAGTTCCTCACGCAAGTGCCAGAGTCTCGCGACGCGGTCGTCCCCGCCTTCGTCCCATTCCCATTTCATCTGGCTGCGAGGATGGAACGAAGACCAGAGTGACACCGGTTCCTTCTGATTGTTGAGGGGAAACACAAGCAGCATTCCCTGTTTTTCGATCGCGGCGATCCCGGCGGAAAGGACTTCTTTTTCGTTCATGATATGACTTGCTGAGCAAAGACTATTCCAAATGCTCGTGTAAGTTGATGAGATGGCACACTCCCCTTCTCTCAGTCGTCTGCTGAAAAAAGAAACTTTTCCTCACCTGGGCACGCCAGAAGGAAAGAAAGCGGACGAGAGAGTGAAGGATCTTCAGAACCAGATCCTGAGGATCCAGCAGGGACTCTTCCATCAGAAGGGTCGGGCGGTCATCGCACTCGAAGGTTTTGACGCCTCAGGAAAAGGCGGCTTCATCCGTCGCCTGACTGAGAAACTGGATCCTCGCGGAGTCACCGTTCACCCGATCGCCGCACCGAGTCCGCAGGATCAGGCGAAACATTACCTTTACCGGTTCTGGCAAAGACTTCCTGCGGCGGGAACCCTCGCCGTCTTTGACCGCACCTGGTACGGGCGTGTTCTGGTCGAAAGAGTGGATCACCTCATCCCTCCTCCCGCCTGGAAACGGGCCTATCAGGAGATCAACGAGTTTGAAAGAATGCTCACGGATGACGGGATCCACCTCATCAAGGTCTTTCTGGCCATTGACCGGGACGAACAGTACCGGAGATTTGAAGCTCGCCTGAAAGACCCTTATAAACAGTGGAAATTGACGGAAGACGACATTCGAGCGCGCAAGAAGTGGAAGGACTACGTCAAAGCCACGGATGACCTCCTGAGGGAGACGCACACGAAGTGGGCTCCCTGGACCGTCATCCCCGCCAATGACAAGGGCCACGCGAGAATCCAGGGCCTGGAGCTGATCGAAGAGTCCCTGCATTCCTATGGAAAGTGGATGGAGAAAAAAGCTTCTCAGGGGCGCGAGGACTCCCTGGAAAAACTTCTTTCCAAACTTAAATGAATCATCACCTCCAAGTAATTGAAATTGTTCATTAAAATAGCATGACTGGCTTTTCTCAACCTACAGCTAAACTGTGCAATCCATTCGTTATTTTAGGCTGTGACAGTACGTTGACAATTCAAAGGGCTCCGCACCTTAGGCTATTGGAATGGAGTCGTTGCGTAATCTCTGTGTCGCCCATCTGAGCAAGTCTGGAGCAGGACCACTTCCCTCAGCTCCCGCTTTGCTTTCTTCCGGGCCCAATGGAGAAATCCTGTTTCTCGACACCTGTCAGCGATGGCTGTGGGTCTTCTCCTCAAAATCAGAACGGGCCTGTTCCCATTTTTCGCAACTCGAAGTTTTTCGAGGCGAAGAGGCTTACCGTTTTCTCCTTTCCGTCGCAACTGGACTGGAGAGCCGCCTCCAGGGCGAGACCAATATCTTTGGACAGATCAAGGAAGCGTGGGGAAATCAGGTTTCTCATCACGGTTGGATGCAGAAACTTTTTGAAGACACGAAAGAAATCCGCAGCCTCTACCTCAACAGCCTGGGCCGTCCCTCTTACGGCAAACTGGTGGCGGAATTTCTGAAACAGCATCCTTCCGACAAAGGAACGATTCTCATCCTGGGTGCCGGAGATATTGCCAAGAGTGTGGTTCCGGAACTCAACGCGAACCCCCACCTTTCCCTTTCGCTTTGGAACCGCAGTCCTGAAAAAGCGGAACGCCTGCGCGACGAACTGAACATGAACCGTTCTCTTCAGGCTCCGTCTTGCCAAGGTGCACCTGCAATCCAGATTTCCAATGACCAGCTGGATCAGGCATGGAAAGAGGCTTCCCACGTCCTCATCTGCATCCCTTTTGAGTCGAGGGACGACTTGCACAGGATTTCTCTCTGGAACTCAAGAGAGCTGTCGGCCGGTGGAGCTGTCCTTCATCTCGGTGGCTTCAAAAGTCAATCCGGCCCGTGGCAGGCTGAAGCCGATTTCTATGCGCTTGATGATCTGTTCTCACTTCAGACTGAAAATGATACGGATGTCGGGCAACAGCGCTTGAAGCAGCTCGCGAGAGCTCGCAGGGCCTGCATTGAGAAAGCTAAACTCAGGGTCCTGGGCTCAAGCCTCTCACATGGCTGGGAAGACCTCGCCGCTTTCGCATTTTAAAGAGTCAGGTTCAATTCATGACAGAATCCAGGTCCGCAGACATCGTCCGACTCGGCACTCGAAAATCACTTCTCGCCTGGGCACAGAGCAGCTGGGTCGCTCGGGAAGTCGAACGCCACAACCCGGGCATCCAGGTCGAACTCGTCGGGATCGAAACTCGAGGTGACAAGCTGCTGGACGTTTCGCTGCAGAAGACCGAGGGCAAGGAGTTCTTCGTCGCCGAAATTGATACGGCACTTCGAGCGGGCCAGGTGGATTTTACCGTGCACTCGATGAAGGACCTCAGCCTGGACCGACCTTCAGAGTTCACGCTCGGTGCGATTCCGAAACGCGAAAACAGTCGCGACGTCGTCCTTTTCGGTCCGTCCGCACTTCAAAGGATGAAAGACGGTCTCCCGGTCCGGATCGGAACCTCCTCTCCTCGTCGACTCGAAAATATTCCGCAGTTTCTCGAGAAGGCACTTCCTCATCAAACCGTGGATCAGTCCGTGAACTCGACTTCGGCCCAGTTGCGGGCGCCTTGCCGAGTCGAGTTCGTTGATATTCGCGGCAACGTGAATTCGCGCCTCGGACGAGTTCATGAAGCCGTCGACCACCCGAAATACCTGGACGCGGTGGTGCTGGCCTTTGCAGGCATCATTCGCCTCTGGGCGGATGAGAATGGCCGCAAGGAACTGACACGCATTCTTGAAAGCGTGCGCTGGATGGTTCTGCCGCTTCAGAATTCACCGTCTGCTCCAGCTCAGGGAGCCCTCGCGATCGAATGTCGAAGTGATGATTCGCGGATCAAGGCTCTTCTCGCTCCGCTGCACCATCTCCCCACTGGGGAACATGTCGCGCAGGAACGTGCTCTTCTTGCCGAATGGGGCGGGGGCTGCCACCAGAAATTCGGCGCTTCTTCGATCTCTCATCCGGAACTTGGAAATCTTTTTTACGTTCGTGGAAAGAAGCCGGATCAGACTTTCGTGGATGAACTGGTCTGGAAATTGCCTGCTCCACCTCACACTCCGGCGCAGCCCTGGGATGGTTCCGATTGGAGAAAAAAGCTCAAGGAGCTGCCGCTCGAACCTCAGGCTCTGCCTGAAAAATTCGCGGCGGTTTTCGTGGCTCATCACCGCGCCGTCAGCACACCCGCTCTCGTTCAAAGCCTCGAGAGCGCAAGGGTCTGGACCTCGGGGACCACGAGCTGGTTTGACCTCGCCAAAAAAGGGATCTGGGTCGAAGGCTGTGCCGAGGGACTGGGCTTTGAATTCCTGGCTCCGGGACTTCATGAAGCCGTGCTTCGCCTGCCGGAGCTTCCAAACTGGACGGTCCTCACTCATCAACAGGCTCTCAGTGGCTGGCCACAGTCGCGCGCGTTCGCGACTTACGAAGTGCTGCCGCCGTCGGAAGACGTCCTGGATACTTTTCGCGAAGAATTGAAACATGCCACTCACCTTTACTGGTCCAGCGGTTCCCTTTTTGATCTGCTGAAACCCTCAGTCCGTTCGGGCGCTCACCATTCTTGCGGAGCAGGCAAGACGGCAACTCATCTCAGAAATTCCGGAATCACCCCTCAGGTTTTTCCGTCCTACGAAAGTTGGAAAAAATGGCTCAATCTCCCCTGAATTCACAGACAGTCCCGATGACCTTGCGCAGACTTCGCCAGAGTGCACTCACGCGTCAACTCGTGCGCGAAATCCGAGTGACGCAGGAACAGCTGATTCAGCCTCACTTCGTCATTGAGGGATTGAAGACTCGTGAAACCATCCCGGGCCTCACGGGAGTTCACCGCGAAACTCCGGACACTCTGCTCCACCAGGTGGAAAAGGACCTCGAAGCCGGCGTGAACAAACTCCTTCTGTTCAGCGTGCCGGCGAAAAAAGCCCTTCAGGGTTTTGACTCCAGTTTCACCGCAGGCCAGATCCGCGCCCTCAAACAGCGATTTGGAAACGACCTCTGGGTCTCGGTCGACGTCTGCCTCTGCTCTTCGACCTCCCATGGACAGTGCGGTGTTCTGAATCCGGAAGGCAACCATGTCGAGAATTCATCCACTGTCGGAGAACTCGCCCGAGCGGCGCTCGCCTTCTCCGAAGCGGGCGCTGATTGCGTGGCACCGAGTGACATGATGGACGGCCGGATCGCGGCGATTCGCAAAGCACTCGATTCTGGCGTGAATCCTCGCGCGGAGCACACGCTCATCATGAGTTACTCGGCAAAATTTCATTCCAGATTCTACGGACCTTTTCGAGCGGCCGCCGACTCCGCCCCGAAGGGCGGAGGAGCGCTCAAGGACCGCGCCACTTATCAGATCGATCCAGGCAGGCCATCGGACGCGCTCCTGAGCTCACTTCGGGATGTCGAAGAAGGTGCGGACATCCTGATGGTGAAACCGGCGCTTCCCTATCTCGACGTCCTCAAGGAGTTGTCGCAGAAAATCCACAAGCCCTGGGCCGTCTACGAAGTGAGCGGCGAATTCGCCGCGATTGAGCTCATGGCGGCGCAGGGAATGATCAGCGGTCCGCAGGCTCATCTCGAGTCCTGGATCTCGTGCATCCGGGCCGGGGCATCCATGATCATCACTTACGGCGCACGCGAATCGAAGGAATGGCTCAAATTTCAAGACAGTCTGTGAAAAATTTTAAAAATGAAATGAAGAGGGCTCACGCGAGCCCCGACAGGAGACCCTCATGATTGAACTCAACACCAAAAAATCGGAAGCCTTCATGGAACGTGCTCGCAAGGTCGCGCCGGGTGGAGTCCACTCCCCCGTACGCGGCTTTCGCGGGGTGGGCGGCACGCCTCGCTTCATCGCTTCTGCAAAAGGAGCGCAACTCACGGACGTGGATGGGAATTCGTACATCGACTACTGCATGTCCTGGGGCCCGCTCCTCTTCGGACATCAGGACCCTGAAATCGCGGAAGTCGTTCGCGAAGCCTTGACTCGCGGCTGGTCCTACGGCGCTGCGGAACCCCTCTCCCTTGAACTCGCCGAGTTCATGACTCACGAAATCGCGTGCCTCGAGAAAGTTCGCTTCGTCAATTCCGGAACCGAAGCGGTCATGTCGGCTCTTCGAGTCGCGCGTGCGGCGACGGGACGGCCGAAAATTCTCAAATTCGAAGGCTGCTACCACGGTCACGTGGATTCGATGCTCGTCAAGGCGGGCTCGGGCCTTGCCGAAATGGCTTCGCCCGACAGTGCGGGTGTATCCGCATCCGTGGCCGCCGAAACGATCGTCGTCCCCCTCAATGATCCTCAGGCCCTCGAAGCCGCTTTTGAACTCCACGGCAAGGAGATCGCCGCGATCATCGTCGAGCCTATCCCGGCCAACAATGGACTGCTGCTTCAGAACGCGGATTTCCTGCCCTCCCTCTTTCGTGTGGCGAAGAAGTACGGCTCGCTGGTCATCTTCGACGAAGTCATCACGGGCTTTCGCGTCGCGCTCGGAGGCATGGCTGAACGTACGGGCCTGACTCCCGACCTCGTCACTTATGGAAAGATCATCGGCGGGGGCTTTCCGGTCGGAGCTTACGGCGGACGCGCGGAGCTGATGGATCAGGTGGCTCCGGCAGGTCCGGTCTACCAGGCGGGAACTTTGAGCGCCAATCCGATCGCGATGAGCGCGGGTCTCGCGATGCTGAAGAAAATCAAACGCGAAAATCCCTACCCGGTGCTGGAATCCAGAACCCGTGAACTGGCCGCCTCTCTTGAAAAAGCTTTGCCAGGAGTCCAGATCCAGACGGATGCCTCTCTCTTCTGGCCGATTTTCGCGCCTTTGAGTTCAAAGAAGAAGGTTCGGACTCCCGCTGATTTTCCGGAAGGTCAGAAGGAGCAGTATTCGAAGCTCTTTCACTTTCTGCTTTCAAAGGGCATCTACCTGCCGCCCAGCGGCTATGAAGTCTCTTTTCTTTCGACCGCTCACGACACCGCTTCGATCCAGGCTCTCGTCAGAGGATTTGAAGAGTTCCATCAGGCTCACCCCCTTCAGAAAGCACCATGACCGGCAAAGGCACGCTCACTCGCAAATCTCAGCACCGCTTCAAGATCCTGATGACCGCTCAGGTGCTTTGGGTGGTGCTCGTGTTTCTGCTCGGGGCCTGGTGGAGTCACCTCGTCCTGAAACAGGCTCAGAGGATTTCCGTGCTTGAGCTGCAGCTGGGGATCCGCCAGGTCGCGGGCGAGTTGCCCTGGGAAAAAACCCAGCGCATGCTTTATTGGGAATCGGCGTCTTTTCTCTTTTTTCTGCTGGCGAGCATGGGCGTGTTCATCTGGTTCTACTGGCAGGACGTGAGAAGGGCACGCTCCATCCAGGCCTTCTTCGCGTCGGTCACCCATGAGCTTCGCACTCCTCTCACCAGCATCCGCCTTCAGGCTGAATTTCTTGCGGAGACCACGGATCAGCCGCAACTTGCGGAAAGATTGATCCAGGATACGGTTCGACTGGAAACCCAGGTGGAACGCACCTTGGAACTCGCGCGCATGGAAGGTGGGGGCCCGCTTCACCTGCAGCCCCTCAACCTGAGACTGATCATCGAAAGATTTCTGAAGACCTGGACCCTTCCCTACACGAGTTCAGTGAAGATCGACAATCAGGTCAAGGATCTCGACATCTCGGCGGATCCAAGCGCCCTCCAGATCATCCTCAAGAACATCGTCGAAAACTCGATTCGTCATGGCACCCCCATTGCTGCCCCCGGTTCCGCCACCAGTGTCTCAGGCGAAGCCGGCGTCGTCAGAATCACCCTCAGCGCGGAGAAGACCGATCGGCACATCACGCTTCACATTCAGGACAGCGGCAATCGCTTTCAGGGAGATCCCTGGAAACTTGGGGAGCTTTTTCACAAGGGGCCGAATTCTCAGGGCGCTGGCGTCGGACTTTACCTCGTCAACGTCCTGATGAAACGCATGGGAGGCAAGACTCGCTACGCCGTTCAGAACGGCTTCCGGGTTTCCCTGCAGTTCCCGGCAGCTCCACTCGGAGAAACGGGAGGAGCCAGCTGATGGTCAACTCTCCTTCCCTTCGAACTCCCGCTCGCCTGCTCGTGGTCGAAGACGAAAAGAATGTCGGTGCGACTTTGGTGGAGCGCCTCATCCGCGAAGGTTTCGAAGTGACGCTGGCGACGACGGTCGAAGCCGCGAAACTTGAAATTTCGAGACGCAAGTTTGATCTCGCACTTCTCGACATCGGACTGCCCGACGGTTCGGGTTTTGATGTCGCTGTCTACCTGAAGAGTCTGTCACGCGGGACTGCCATGATTTTTCTCTCCGCCTACGGGGACCCCGAGCACCGCGTGCAGGGATTGGAGCTCGGCGCCGAAGATTACGTCGTGAAGCCCTTTCACTTCAAGGAGCTCGTGCTCCGCATCGACAATGGTCTCAAACGCGCGAAATACATTCAGGCGGGCAGCGATACGGTGCAACTCGGTCGCGCACTCATTCATTTTTCAAAATATGAGGCGATCATCGAGGGCAAGCCGCAGGAGCTCACCCATCGTGAAGTCGCCCTGCTCCGTTTTCTCGTGGAACGGAAAAACGCGGTGGTCAGTCGTGACGAGATCCTCGATCAGGTCTGGTCTGAAAATGAATTTCCCACTTCGCGGACCATCGACAACTTCATCATGCGGCTTCGCCGCTTCATTGAACTGGATCCCGAGAAGCCTGAAATCATCCGCAGCGTCCGCGGTGTGGGCTATCAGCTGGTTCTCCCGGATTCTCACGGCGAAACTTCAGGGGTGCCGCCCGGCAACCCGGACAAGGAAACTTCATCATGAACTCTCTTCCTCCTTCGAATCTTTTTCTCGAAACCCTGAACAAGCGGAACAAGGGTCGGCCTCCCGTGTGGTTCATGCGCCAGGCAGGTCGTTACCATTCTCATTATCAGGAGCTCAAGAAGAAGTACTCCTTCACCGAGATCTGCAAGATTCCTGAAGTCGCGTGTGAAGCGACGATGGGTCCGATGCGCGAATTCGATTTTGATGCCGCCATTCTCTTTTCGGATCTGCTCTTCCCGCTTGAAGTGATGGGCATGGGTCTCACCTATGATCCCGGCCCGAAGCTCGACTGGCACCTGAAATCCAGGGCAGACCTCGACCGCCTCCGCGGTGGAGCGGACCTCGTGGGCGAACTGGATTACCAGGCTCAGGCCATGCGTCTGATCCGCAAGGCTCTCCCGCAGGACAAGGGACTTCTCGGCTTCGTGGGCGGCCCGCTCACTCTCTTCTGTTACGCCGTCGAAGGAAGTCATCAGGGAGATCTTTCTGAATCCCAGGCAGGACTGCTCGATGGCCGGTTCAAGGGCTTCAACGCCAAGTTGCTGGAGCTTCTTGCGCAGAACATGGCGCTGCAGGCGCGAGCCGGTGCGGACACGATCGCCGTGCTCGACACTTGCGCGGGCGAATTTTCGCCGGAGATCTATGCCGAGTACGCCATTCCGGCAATGCGCGAGCTTTTCAGGATCTTCAAGCAGCTATGTCCGAACACGCCGATCACTTACTATTCAAAGAAAACGGGCCCTGCTCACTGGAAACACCTGGACGGACTCCCCATCGACGCCATGGGCATTGATTGGAATCATGACATCGCTGAAGTGCTCAAGACCTGGGGATCCAGATACGCCATCCAGGGCAATGTCGATCCGGATTGGCTTTTTCTGCCCGCGGCGGAACTGGAAACTCGGCTGCGTGAAGTTTTCGGCAGAGTCAAAGCCCTGAGCCCTGAATACCGCAGGGGCTGGGTGTGTGGCCTTGGACACGGAGTTCTGCAAAAGACTCCGGAAGCCAACGTGCACCTGTTTCTGAAAATTCAAAAAGAAGTGTTTGGAGGCTCATCATGACCGCCCCATTGAATCTTACCCTGCTCAGAAAGTACAATGTCCCCGGCCCTCGCTACACGAGCTACCCGACCGTGCCTTACTGGGACACGGACCCGACCGTGAAAGACTGGATCAGGACCATTTCTGAAAGACTCGACGAGTCTGAAAAATCCGGTACGGGTGCGGCCATCTATGTTCATGTCCCCTTCTGCAAATCCCTCTGCACTTACTGTGGTTGCAACACTCGCATCACCCGCAACTCGGGGGCCGGCACGCCCTACGTGCTGACGGTACTCAAGGAGTGGGAAACCTATCGCAAAATGCTCGGACGCGATCAACTGATCCCCATCACCGAGCTCCACCTGGGTGGCGGCACGCCGACTTTTCTTTCACCCGAGGACCTGCGCATTCTCGTCGAAGGAATTCTCAAGCACGGCCGCAAGACCGAGAACGCCGAATTTTCCGTCGAAGCTGACCCAAGGGTCACGACGAAAGAGCAGCTGGAGACTCTGACCGGCCTGGGCTTTCGAAGACTCAGTCTGGGAATCCAGGATTTTGACCCCAAAGTTCAGGACATCGTGAACCGCGTGCAGACTTTTGATGAAGTCAAACGCGTGACCGATCAGGCGAGAGCTGCCGGATTCACGAGCGTGAATTATGACCTGATCTATGGATTGCCCCTTCAGACTCTTCAGAGCGTTGAGGACACGATTGATCAGGTGATCCTCCTCAGGCCTGACCGCATCGCTTTCTACGGGTACGCTCACGTACCCTGGATCAAACCGGGCCAAAGGCGCTTCACGGAGAATGATCTCCCCGCTGGCGACGACAAGAGGGCGCTCTATGAACTCGGACGCCAGAGACTCGAGCAAGCCGGTTATCTCGAAGTGGGCATGGACCATTTCGCGCTCTCGACCGACTCGCTCTGGAAGGCAAGCCTCGAAGGCACACTTCATCGCAACTTCATGGGCTACACGTCCCGCTACGTCGCCCCGCTCATCGGACTGGGTGTTTCATCGATCGGCGATTCCTGGGAGATTTTCACGCAGAATGAAAAGCACCTTGAAGCTTACGTTGCCAAAGTCGAGGCAGGAGAAATCCCCTTTCTTCGCGGCCATCGACTCAACTCGGAAGATCAGGTCATCCGGAAGCACATCCTGAATCTGATGACCCGCTTCTCGACTTCGTGGGAATCCGCTGATCTTCAGACCGACTCCATGAAACAGGTGCCTGAGAAGCTCGCGGAACTGGCCCGGGACGGGCTGGTCAAGTTGTCCACCCAGAGTTGCGAGATCACGGAACTGGGGCGTCCTTTCATTCGGAACATCTGCATGGCCTTTGATGCTCGTCTTGCGAGAAAAGCGCCGACGACTCAGCTCTTCAGCAGGACCATCTGATGCTCGGCCGAATCGATCCCTCCCGAAAGAACGTGACGGTCGTGGGCGCCGGGATCTCCGGCCTCCTCACCGCCTACTATCTCGATGCTCGAGGCTACCAGGTCACTCTCCTGGAGAAGTCTTCAGAGGTTGGGGGCCTGATCCAAAGTCATTCACTCCCGACCGGGCTTGCAGAGTCAGCTGCACACTCGCTCCTGGCCACCCCACCCGTTCTTGAACTTTGTGAAAAGCTCGGCGTTGAACTTTTTTCTGTCCAAGAAAATTCGAAAGCTCGATTCATTTTCCGAGATGCCCGGATGCAGAAGCTGCCTCTGAAGTTTCTGGAAATTCTGGGCGCGATTCGCCGAGCGCTGTTTGCGCGCTCTACTGGCCAGGAAATCACAGTCCAGGACTGGGCTCTGAAACACCTCGGCCAGGCTCCAGCCACTTACCTCATGACCCCCATGCTCAGAGGCATCTACGGAGCTTCTCCTGCCGAAATCAGCCTGACCGCGGCTTTCCCGAAACTCCAAATTCCGGCTGGAAAGACTCTGCTCGGATATTTTGTGGGCAACTTCATCAAAGCGAGGATCTCGATCCTGCGCGGACGAAGTTCAAGCCGCGCTCGCCCCCGCATGATGACTCCTCGCGGAGGCATGCATGAAATCGTGGCTGCTCTTGAAACATCTCTCCAGTCGACTCTTCAGGACCGTTTCAAAAAGGGAACCGAAGTGCAGGACCTTGGAACCCTGCTGAACTCCGGGACGACCGTCATCCTCTGTACTCCTGCCCAGGTCGCCGCTCAGTTGATCATGGGATTGGACGCTGCCGGAGCGGCGCTTGCCCGGGAACTTCGCCAAATCCCCTACTCACCCATGGTTTCCGTGACGGCTCACGTCCCTACGGCGGCATTCGCCGAAGCTCCTCACGGCGTAGGCGTGCTCATGCCGCCTTCAACGGATCGCAAGTGCCTGGGCATACTATTCAACTCCAGCTCTTTCCCACAGCGAGTCAACACTTTGGATTGGCAGTCTTTCACGCTCATGTTGGGTGGGAGTCAGGGCGAGAAGTGGCTTGCCTTCTCCGATGAGGAACTCAGCGGAGTGGTTCGGCAGGAGTTGATTGAAGTTTTGAAGATGGAGAGTCAGGCAGAAGTGAAGTTGAAGATATTCAGGTGGCCAAGAGCCATCCCTCTTTATTCTGCTGAGCTGGAAAAGAATTGGCAAAGAATCGAAGAAGGGCTTCCGAAAGGACTTGTCCTGTGCAGTAACTACACAGGACAAGTCAGCATTCGTGGAATACTGGAGAACTTACATTCTCGGCTTGAACCAGCAAGTAGGTCTTAAGCCCGCTTTGAAATTACCGGACTTGGTGCAGGAATAATGTGCTGAGACCTGTTCGGCTTCGAGGCTATTGTCGCCTTTTGGATTGCCTTTGCCAGGAATGACGTTTGGATCGAAATTCGCACCGCAGATTGCGCCCTGAAAGTAGGTATCCAGACGGCACTGTGCTTGTGGGTGATCCTGAAAGGTTGAGGAAACCACAGCCTTGTCAGTCTTCGTCACGTCAAGAGCCTTCGGGTCCGTTCCATTCAAAGTCGCCAGGAGCTGAGCCAACGGCAAGCCTGCGTTCGCAATCCGGTAACAGAGGTCGCGTTGACCTTTGTTGGAGTAAGCTGCGTTACAACCATTGATGACGGCTTTCGGAGCAGTTTTAGCAGCTGCTGCGTTGTTCGCCAAATCGTTGTTCCAGATGCGCTTCAGACAAACCTGAGTGGCGAAATAATCGGCTTCGCCTTCATCCGCTGCCCATGAAGTGGATCCAAAACGAACCTTCACAGGGAAACCACCGAGGTGATGCCCAAGCTCATGACACACCACAGCGGCAAAGCCGTCGTGGTTCATTTCTGGACGCCGGAACAAACCACCGTACATATGGAGCTGCCATTCGTTACCGGTCTGGGATGCCGAAGCATTCACAGTGGTATCTTTCCAAAGACGCTCAATGGTCAAAGTTGCACCATGAGCTTTAACGATCGGTTGATACTCAGCGATCACTTCATCAATCACTTGATTGAACTCTGCTTCAGTACCGTTGGCGCCGAAGAGATGATCCTGTCTGCCCAAATTATTGGGAGGCAAGGTGTTAGCCTGAGCTGCAACAGCAGCGAAGAGAACCACAGAAGAAAGCGCTAAACGCACCGCACTAAGAGACTTACTAAATGTCATGAAAACCCCCATTTTCTGACTGATGTTCGCAAATCGCGTCAGCCATACGGGCCTGATGCAAAAAGTGAACATCTATATTAAGAGCGCACTAAGTTCAGTAGTTAAACCCTGTTTCTTTCGGAAACAGAAGTAATTTTTCAAGTCATTTCACTTTTGTGAGGAGCGTTTTCAGTGCCTCAACAAAAGCTTCAACATCTTCGGCAGTTGTATTGAATGACGCCATCCACCGCACTTCCGCTCTGGTGGCCTCTTGCGCCGAACCCCAGATGTAGAATGAAAAAATTTTCTGCAGCTCACTGATGACGTTTCGCGGAAGAGTCGCAAACACTGCATTGGCTTGCGCAGGTCGTGAAATTTTCACTTCTGCAAGGCCGGCCAACGCACTTTCCAATTTTTTAGCCATGGCGTTTGCGTGGCGAGCATTGATTCGCCACAATTCCTGCCCGGGCATGCCTGACAAAAGCACTTCGAACTGAGCCGAAATGAAGCGCATTTTGGACGCGAGCTGCATCCCCTGCTTTCGAATGTATTGAAAGTCCCGGGCAAGATTTTTTTTGAGGAAAACCACGGCTTCTCCGTAGAGGAGTCCGTTCTTGGTTCCCCCGAAAGAAAGCACGTCGACACCCAGGTCCGCGGTGAGTTCCTTGAACGTGCAATCGAGACTCGCTGCCGCGTTCGAAATCCGCGAGCCGACCATGTGCAGGTACAACGAGTGCGCTTTCGCGAACTCGGAAATCCGGGCGATCTCCTCACGCGAGTAAACCGTCCCGAATTCAGTCGACTGCGTGATCGTAATCACGCGGGCCTGTGAATGGTGCTGCTCTCCCGATTGAGCAAGGCCCGTTTCCCAGAACTTTTTGAGAGTTTCGATTGTCAGCTTGCCGTCGCTGGAAGGCAGCGCGATGAGTTTGCAGCCGAGAAATTTTTCGGGGGCACCGCATTCATCCGATTGAACGTGAGCCACGTCGGTGCAGATGATCGAGTGGTAGGACTCACTCAACGCTTTGAGGCTCAGGACGTTGGCCGCGGTTCCGTTGAAGACGAAGAAGGTTTCCGAATCTTCGCCAAAGGTCTCCTTGAATTTTCTGAGCGCGTCTGCGGTGTGTTCGTCGCTCCCATATGCTGAGGCATGACCCTGATTGGCTTTCGCAAGCGCCTCAAAGATTTCGGGATGAACTTCAGCGTAGTTATCACTGGCAAAGTGGTGCATGGGCGCACTTTACTCAGGAGTCGTCCGAAATAAAAACAAATCTTCAGCTCGTTGACCGGTACTTCGGGGAAAGCAGCGCAGTCTCCGACTTGCAGAAAGGTGAAAGTTCACTCTCATGTCGTTTGAGGCATTCGAGGAATTTTCTGGCCTGCGCGACCTCCCTGGGTCCCGTGATCAGCTGAGTGCGGCAGGCTGGCGAGATCAGGGCAGCGGCCCACGTGAAGTTCTGAATGAAGTGCATCATGAACCTCATGACTACAACTGACGTACCCGATCCATTGGAGATCCAGGGAAGTCACTCCTGTTCGGCATTGCCGGCCGCCTCGCACATCTTTTGCAAATCTGGGGGTCATGACCGAATCCACTGACACCAAAAAATTTCATCCAAGCCCTGCAAAGAATGAAAAGCAGTCGACTGCGACATCTCAGACTGACGGAAGCAATCGCCACCTGGCCGAAACGGCTGGAAGCGAACCTGACATGAATGTCATCGAGGAGCAAAAAAAGACTGAGCGGGGTTACGAGGATCTGAAGAAGAAGATCCAATGAAACGGGCGACCCGGGCATTCTTGCCTGGCGTCGCCCGTGGTCTTGGTCAGAATCCGGGGGAGGATTGACCTGACTCTACGTCGTCCCACCTGAGGGCAAGATGAATTTGAGATGAAAGTTTCTTAATCTGAGCGGTGATCCGGTGATGGACTACGCTTTCATCCGGCGGCGAAACTCCACCTTGAAACATGAGCCCGGGACGCCTGTCTCGGGCCGGCTTTCAACACGGATCTTTCCGCCGTGAACCTCGACGATGCGCTTTGCGATCGCAAGTCCGAGGCCGGAACCCGAAATCTTGTCTCGGCTGTTCTCCGAGCGGTAAAAGCGGTCAAAGATCTTGTCTCGCGAAGATTCCGGAATCCCCCTGCCCTGATCTTCGACCGCCAGAAGTATCCGCTCCTCAGGCATTTCACTCAAAGTCACGCTCACCTTGCCCTGCTCAGGTGAGTATTTCACGGCGTTCTCAATGAGGTTCTCGACCAGGCTGCGAATCAGATCCCCGTCCCCTTCCGTTTCCATCGGGCTTTGAGTTTCCGAAAAGTGCACGGAGAGTTTCACGGCTTTCTGCGTGGCGATGCGGTCCAGGCGCGCAATCACTTCGAGCACGGTCTCATCGAGTCTCACACTCTGAATGGAAAGCGAACTGGCACCCGCGTCCACCCGAGCGAGGATCAGCAGATCCTCCACCATCCTGGACAGGTAATTGACTTCCTGTGAAGCGCTGTGCAGAAACTCGGCCATTTCCTGGGCGCTTCGTTCCTTGGACCTCATGAGGTCAATCTCCCCTCGCAGAATCGAAAGCGGAGTCTTGAGCTGGTGAGAAGCGTCAGCGATGAACGTTTCCTGACTGTAGAAGGCCTGCTCGAGCCGGTCCAGCAGCGCATTGAGCGTGAGTGCGAGTTCCCGGATCTCATCTTTCGCGGCTGGCACGGGCACGCGCTGAGAGAGCTGGGTCGCGGTGATCTTCTTGCTCTTCTCAATGATGGCATTGACCGGGGCGAGCGCTTTTCTGGAAACGTACAGACCTCCACAGGCCGCGATCAGAAGAACGATCGGAATTGAAAAGCTGAAAAAAGTGATCAGATTGCTCTTCTCGTGTTCAAGCAGGACCATGGGGACGGCGACCTGAACCACGTAATCGAACGGCCCTGATCGGTTGATGAGGTAAGTGAGGAGGCGGTAGTTCTTTGAAAAGATCCGACTGCGGGCAAGCTCTTTCGCCGGGATGGTCTTGAAGTTCGAGCCCTGAGCGAGCACTGCAGTCCGGTCCTCGTCCGTCAGCTTGAGGACGTTGTTCGAGAGATTTCTGGAACGCGCCAGCGGTTTGCCCTGCACACTGTAGATCTGGAGAAACGCTTCACCCAGTGCGAAAGGAAAAACTTTTTCACTTTCGGTCAGGGCGTTCGGAGTCAGCGTGAGTTCACCGAAGAAACTGACATCGACTGCGCTCGCCACATCCACCGTGTAATTATAGAGCGCGGCGTCGAACTCCTTCTGATGATTGCTGACGAAAACTTCATAGAGAAAGAAGCTGAAGAGGATCAGAGTCACGCCGAAAATGCCGACGAAGAGAAAAACGAGACGGGTCCTGAGACTCGTGAGGGGCGCGCTCTCAGCCTTGCTTGAGAACATAACCCACGCCCACGACCGTATGGATCAGTTTCGAAGGGAAGGTCTGATCCACCTTTTTACGCAGCATGTTGATGTAGACGTCAATGACGTTGCTGTCACTGTCGAAGTGCACGTCCCAGACATGCTCGCTGATGGAAGTCCTTGAAATCGGCCGATTGGGATTTCTGAGAAAATACTCGAGCAGCGAAAATTCCTTCGGAGTGAGCACGATCTCGGTCCCTGCCCGATTCACTTTTCGTGAGACCAGATCCATTTCAAGATCGGCGAACTTGAGCACGGAAGTCGAACCACTGGAGTGGCGGCGCAAAAGGGCCCTGATTCGCGCGAGCAGCTCATCAAACTCGAACGGTTTGGTGAGGTAGTCGTCAGCGCCGGCGTCCAGACCATGAACCTTGTCCCGCGTGCCTGAAAGAGCCGTGAGCATGAGGATGGGACCGGAATAACCTTCCTGGCGCAGGTGACGGGCGGTATCGAGTCCATTCTGATCGGGCAACATCACATCAAGGACGATGAGGTCGTAAGGATTCTCCGAAGCGAGGCTTTCGGCCGCGCTTCCGGTTTCCGCAAGGTCCACGGAATAACCGGCCTCAGCAAGGCCTTTTTTGATGAAGCTGGCCATTTTGCGCTGATCTTCGACGACTAGAATTCTCATTTCAAACGCCCCATGATTGCGGTTCCCATCGGTCTGCAGTGTAGCGCGTGATGAGCGGAGGTCAATGCTCTCGTCATTAACCTTTTTTAATCAATTTCGGGGCAGGAACCCCCTCCGACGCGAGGGCCGGGTCAACTTTCCGGGAAGTGGGAGATCCCTTCGGCCACTTCTTCGAGCACATTGGACAGCTGGCTGCGGATGAGGTCAAATTCCTTGCGCTTTTCGCGAGTCAACTCGTCCATGTAAAGGGCCCGGTTGAGTTCGACCTGGATTGTCTCGTGGCCCTGACCAGGCTGCCCGTAGCGCTGAGTGATCCGCCCCCCCTGATAGGGATCATTGCAAGCAGTCAGAAACCCGTTTTCGTCGAAAATTCTCAAAATCAGGTCTTTGAATCGTGTGCTCGCGCTTTTTCCGTTGAAGTCACTGATCACCACATCGGCCCGCTTTTTTCCCTGATCCTGATGAGCGCCCGTCCCCACTGAAGGCATGCTGTGGCAATCCAGATGATAAATTCGGCGAATCCCCTGCTCGGCCCGGATCTGCGCGATCCGTTTTTCAAATTCTTCATGAAACCGGTCGTGATAATTTTTCACGATCTCCTGATGGAGAGCATCAGAAATCGGCGCTTTCATGATCCGCTGATCCTGCGTCGTTTTCACCCAGTGAAAGCCTTTTGAAAAAGAACCTGAAGGATTCCTCGAACCTTCGACTGAATCGGCGTCCACATCCTGAGGGTAGCGATTCAGGTCCGCGGCATAGCGGTGCACCTGAGTCACGAGTGCAGGCACTCCCAGTTCCTCCACTGCCGGGCGGTAGAGTTCGTCGACGAACCGGTCCACATCCGTCATCAGCAATTCAGATGAAAGTCCGCTCAACCACTTCGCTTCGGGTGGAACGCGCTCGCCGCTGTGCGGGATCGAGAGAATAAGAGGAATTTTATCCGAAGTTCGACCGAGCCATTGCAGCATGCCCTATTTATGCACAGTCCGCTCCTGACGTAAAGAGTGAGTCAGGCATGAGATGGTTTACCCCTTGCACCTCATCTCTTCATGATGACCATGACCACTCCGAAACCCCTCGCAGAGAATTTTTCGTCAAAAAACCAGAAAGTGGATCGGTTCATCCAGGCACTTGCGACTCTCGAGAAAGCGGGAACTGTTCAGGCCATCTGTGACCTGTTCGATGACTCCTGTGAAGTGAAGAATTTTCTGTTCCCTGAGCCGCTCAAAGGCAGGCAGGGAGCGGAAACGTTCTGGACCGAATACCGTGACAGTTTCCAAACGATCGAATCCCGTTTCACTCACCGCTCTGAAACCGAGAACACGGTCGTGCTGGAGTGGATTTCCGAAGGCACACTCAAGACCGGGCATCCCGTGAGTTACTCGGGAGTCTCCATCCTGGAGTTTGATGGAGACCGCATCCGCTCCTTCAGGGCGTACTATGACTCCGCCGCCCTTCAGCGCACGGCGAAAGCCGCCTGAAGCGGGGTTCATGGCAAGCCGGTCCGGGACGACCACCTGTAAGCCGCCCGCTTTAATACACTCTTTTTGTGTATTATCTGCATTGCCGGCCGCTGCAGTTCCCCGATGCCCCACTTGGTGCTCAGGTTTGGTTCCACTTCTCCGAAGAGTTGGTTGTCAGTTCAACTTTCAAAGGAGTGAAATCATGAACAAGAATTCAAATACCGGCTTCGATCGCAACCCCATCCTTTTTCTCGGCTGCACACTTCTCGCAGTGGCATCTCTTCTGTTGGAAGAATCCAACACTGCTCGCAGACCTCGCCTTCAGGACGTCCGCTCGTTCCCCCTCGCTCGCAACCGCGTCAAATCGACTCATCTCAAGCTGGTCGCTTCGAACGGCAAGGCCTTGGGTCAGACTCTTCGCCTGGTCACCTGAGCATCATTCTATCGCGTAACCTTGACCCGAGGTGCATCTGGCGATAGACCGATTGGATGCACCGGTTCAATGCCAACAGTAATCTGGATGGTTTGCTCAACGAGACGCACCGCCAGATCATCGAAACTCACCTTGAGCGCACGCTCCGGGGAATGCTGATTTCCTACGGACTTTTCACCGTGGGATTTTTCATCCTGCTCTTTTCGGGGCTGCTTTTTCTCAAAGCCCACTTCACCCTGGGACTGATGACGATGCTCGCTCCGGCACTGGGATTCGTCATCTACAGTTGGATCCGGGACGCTCAGATCCGCAAGCTCGGATTCACTCGAGCGCGTCCCTACCCCGCTGAATGGAGCGAAGACTTCAACGATATGGAAACAGAACTTTTCAAGAAGTTCACGATCGTCTGGACTCTTCTGTTCACGGTCTGGGCTGTGATCAGATTTGTGCGTTAGCTCCACCCAGAACTTCACCGGCTTCGATGGGCGCCAGGTTTTCGGAACCCTGGATCACTTTCTTGCCGGAAGGTTTCACGTTCCAGAGTCTCATTCCGAGGAGAAGACCGATCAACGCGACCGGAATCATGACCATGGGCCAGTTCTTCCAGTTGGCAGGATCTTTCGCCGCTGCACCCGTCGGAAGAATGGATCCAAAGAGAATCGACTGAAATGCAGTTCCGAGATAGACCATGCCGTCGATCAGACCAACTGCCACTCCGACATTCTTCTTGCCACCGAAATCCATGCTCGCGGTGCCCGACAGCATCCCGTGCACACCGATGAAACAAAGGGACATGAAGACGACGAGATAACCGAGGAACGGTGAACCGAAGAGAAAGCCCATCACTCCCGCACCGATCAACATGAAGCCGTAAAGAACGGCGGCCATGGGTCCGCGGCGCGACTGAAACACCTTGTCCGAAAGAGTCCCGGCGAAGACGCCGCCCATGATTCCGGCGCAGCAGAGCAGCAGGCCCCAGTTCTTCGGAACGAAAGTGTTCATGATGTTCGTCTGCTTGGCGAAGATGATGTACCACTGCATGACTGAATTTCTGAGAAAACCACTGCAGAACTCGATTGCCGCGATGGTCATGATGATCGGATTGGTCAACATCGCCTTGCCCACGGTCCAGGCACTGAGCTGCGGACCGGTGTCTCCGGAAGAGGCATCTGCCAGATCGAAATCCGCGAAGCCGGCATCACTGGGGTTGTCCCGAACGAACAGGAAATCCAGGGCGACGAAAACCATGAGGATGATCGCCGGAATGAAGAATACCCAGTAGATGGGAGCGTTCTTCACGATGATCTCGCTCCAGTCGTAGGCGAAGTAGAGTCCGAGAGAAATCAGGATGCCGAAGATTCCACCGAAAGTGCCGCGCTCGCGCAGATGAAACCAGCCCGCATTGACTTTGACGATCGAGACAGCGCCGAAGCTCTGAAAATACATGTTCGCGCCGTAGAGAATCGAGAAAGTGAGAACGATGTGCTGCTTCATGCCGATGACAAGAGCGAAACCCATCAGGATGTTTGAAATCGCCGCACCGGTCGCACCCAGGAGCATCGCGGCTCGTCCGCCGATCCGGTCCGTGAGCGGTCCGTTGATGACGAAGGCAAAACCGTAAACGATCGTGCCCCAGAAGAAGATGGTTCCGAAATCAGAGTTGCTCATCGCATCTCCGAGAGCGTTCTTGCTCACGGTGAGATTGTAACGACCCATGTAAAGAAATGCGTAAGTCAGACCAAGAGGCAACCAGTTGAGCAGGCGGCGTTTTTTGAAAGCCGCACTGTGACCGAGATCCACTTTCGGAAGGCGAACCAGAATCAGGCTGATGACAGCCAGAAGAAGCAAAATGGGCAGGACCTGTTTAAAAGCATTCAAGAGCGCCATAAATTAACTTTTCTTTCAGGGTCGGATGGACCGATCGGGGGTCGACTGATTGTGGCCGCAACCTATCCGCTCGGACGTCCCTTTTCAACTTCGAATTTGCAGCAAAGTGATTGGAATAATTCGCGCTTTGCCGCACTGGGCATGCCGGGACAGCTTCCCCTTTCAACCACGAAAAAGCCCCTGAAGCACTCAGGGGAGAGTGAATCCAGGGACCATTTCAAGTGCTACTCTGGGGGAGTATTTTTGATTCACGAGAGGCAGGGGCACTCCTGAATCGGTGAGAAGATCAGGACACGTTGAGAGAGTCTCAGAGCTTGACCTCGTAGGTGCCGTTGATCGACTTGGCGCCCATCACTTTTGGGTTCAGAAGGGTGCCGAGCTGGCCGGCATCCGAGCTCACGGTGATTTCGAACTTGAGCTTGCCCTTGTTCATTTCACTGCCACGATCGAGCTGAGAAAGATCAATGCTCACTTCGGTCTGGTTGCCCACGTCGTTCAGGACGACCTGAGCTGAGCTGAGAACTCCAGTGAAAAGGTCCTTGCGACCGATGAGGTTGCGGTGCTTGTCGACGTGAAGCGCGATGTTGAGCATTTCAGGATGAACCACTTTGCCGATGCTGAACTTCAGAACTCCGTCCTCAATTCGGGAGCCGGTGATGCTGGTGAGCGGGGACTTCAAGTCTTTTGCAGATACGGCCTGGATGTCGTAGTTTGCAGTGACGACTTTCTGTCCAGCTCCGTTTTCACGCTTGGTCTGAGTCACCTGATTGGAGACCTGGCCTATGGCGAGGAAAAGCAGCGATCCTTCAGAAGACACGCTGGCGAGACTGAGATTGGTTCCCGAAAGTGAAGCCTGGAGAACTTCTCGGGCGCGGGATCCGACCGGAAGGGCCGCGATGTTCAGATTCACGTCCGCAGTGACCAGGTAATCGAGCTCCGTGCCTGAAGCGTAGGTCTCGACCTTGGTGCAGGCATAAGCGACCTGGACGTAGACGGGTTCTGGATGATTGAGCAGGACGGAGACGTCTCTGCAGACATTTTCATCGCCGCACTTGTTGAGCGGGGTCAGAATGCAGGACTGGACTCCATTGGTACCGGTTCGGCAGACATTCTCATTGTGAACTCGGCACAGGTGCTCAACAGCGCACTCATGTCGGATCTGGGTGACGAAAACATCGCGGTAACCGCGCTGTTCCGTGCGGTAACAGGTATCGGGCACGATTCTCTGGCTGTAAAGCGTATGGCTTTCTTCGCTGTCCAGGCGCAACTGAAGGACGGAGTCACGTCCGTCGATCACGACTTGCTCGGAAGATTGTGCGAACGCCGATTCGAGATTCATGGAGAGTGCCGACAAAACCAAAACCACCCACTTATTTGAATTCTTCATATATTTCCCCGGGCTTGACCCTTTTAAATAACCTGCGAACCCCTTGAGCAAGCGGTGTTCCAACTACTGCGCAGGGTGTAAAGATCGGTGCCAGCTCGATTTGAAACAATGAAACTGCTGATATTTCAGGGATTTCAGGATATTTATATGGACTGACGTTGCGTCGCGGCCTCGAGCTTGCTTTGGACACAATGACACCACGCCGTCATACGAGACAAAATGAATCCGCTATGTCCATCGAAACTTCATGAACTGGGGCTGAAATGTCCCCTTTTGAGTTCCGAGTGAATCACTGAAGGTGGTAGCGAACGCTCGTGACCACTTTGCCTCGACGAAAACGGAGAGCAGCTCTCAGGAAAAGTGCGGTCTGATTGTGCAGAAACTGGTGGTACCACTTTGAAGTCACGAACTCCGGGATGATGACGGTGATGACTTCGTCATGAGTGATTTTCTCCACATCGTCGATATAATCGAGGAGCGGACTGATGACGGAGCGATAAGGGGACTTCAGAACGATGAACGGAATCTGAGGCAGGGTCTGATCCCAGATGGCCTTGAGGCGCTGCGTGGCCTCGGGATTGAGCTCGACATAACATGCCCTGACGTCGTCGGAGATCGAAACCGCGTAACGAAGCGCCTTGATCACGCCCGGATGCAGACCCGAGATCGGAACGATCGCAGTGTGACGAAGGGGCTCAAGATCACCCTGGGTCGGCATCGAAACGCCAGAAAGTTGAGTCGCCACGTGGAGATAATGTTTCTTGATCTGAAAGAAGAAGAACACCATGCAGGGAATCAGCAGCACGACGACCCAGGCGCCGTGCATGAACTTGGTCATGCCGATCACCATGAAAACGATGAAAGTCGTGACGGCTCCGAGAAAGTTGAAGACCAGAGATTTGATCCAGTGTGATTCCCGATGACGGAGGTGATGAATCACCATCCCGGTCTGAGAAAGCGTGAATGAAAGAAACACCCCCACCGCATAGAGTGGAATAAGAAGGTGCGTATCACCCTTGAAGACGACGATCAGAATCATGGAGGCCAGACTGAGGCCCAGGATTCCGTTGGAGAAAACGAGTCGATCCCCCAGGATCGCGAGCTGTCGGGGCAGAAATCCGTCCTTGGCGAGCAGGGAAGCCAGCCGCGGGAAATCCGCGTAACTCGTGTTGGCCGCGAGAAGCAGGATCAGGGCGGTCGAAGCCTGAATGACGTAATAGAAGGCCTGCTTCCCGAAAATCTCCTTTGAAAGCAGAGAAATCGCGGTCTCCCCTTCACTCGGAATGATTCCGTAAAGGTGACAGAGGAGTGTGATTCCCAGAAAAAGACTTCCGAGGATCAGCCCCATCCAGAGCATCGTCGCTTTTGCGTTTTTCTGCTTAGGATCCTTGAAGAGCGGAATCCCGTTGGAGATGGCTTCAATCCCCGTCAGCGCCGAGCAACCCGAAGAAAATGCCCGCAGGAGCAGGAAAACCGGAATTGCGGGGTAGACCTCGTGCACCACGGGAGCCACCGGGATGTGAATTCCCATCATCAGTTTGAAGGACCCCACGCCGATCAAGGTGACGATGGAGAGGACAAAGAAGTAAGTGGGAATCGCGAAGACGCTGGCGGATTCCTTCACGCCGCGAAGATTGAAAAGCATCACGATGAGAATGCAAATCAGTCCAATACCCTCTTTGTGGGAAGCCAATGCGGGAAAGGCCGCCGCAATGTTCTCCACTCCGGCTGCAATTGAAACGGCTACCGTGAGGACATAATCAATGAGCAGGGAGGCGGCTGCCACGAGACCGGCTTTGACTCCGAGGTTTTCCTTGGCGACGGTATACGCCCCACCGCCCCCCGGGTAGGCGTCAATCGTCTGACGGTAGGAAATGGTGATGATGATCAGCAGTGCCGCGATCGCTAGGGCGATGGGCAGTGACCAGGCCACTGCCGTGACCGCAAAAAGCGAAAGGGGGATCAGAATTTCTTCAGTCGCATACGCCACCGAGGAAAGCGCGTCAGATGAAAGAACCGCGAGGGCCTTCCATTTGGGCAAGTGCTCGTGCACCGCCATTTCATTGGAAAGTGGATCGCCTAGAATCAGTCGTTTCAGCCGTTCGAATCCCATAGAGTGTGCGCCGACAGTGCGCTCGGCTCAGGAGGTTGTCAAGCGAGGCCTCAGAACCCGAGCGCGAGAGCCAGGTAGTAGTGCGCGAGATCATTGCCCGGATTGTAGTAAAGCTCCAGGGAACTGCTTGACTTGAAGTGAATGACCGCGCCAATGGAGACTCCATCTGAGAATTCTTCCCGATCACCCGTTCCGTAACTCAACGTGAGAGCCGCATCCGAGTTGCCGACTTTTAGCCCGGGCTTGAACTGGATATCCTTCAAGTGACGGTCCGCCGCTGAATCCAGAATGAAGGCGACGCCTGAGGCAAAATCATAGGCGAGTCCGAGACCGTACTCATGAGGTCCTGAGTCCAGCCCTCTCGCGGTGAAGCCCAGGTTCAGAGCCTGCGTCGGTTGAAAGAGCAGACCCGCATTGAACTGACTGCCGCCACTGGAAATTCCGGTCTGGCCGGCGACCCCGAACGAAAAGGACTGCGTTCCCACGGCCAGGCCATAATAGGCACTGAGCTGGTTTGACGAGTTAGTGGACCCGGGACGATTCTCGACTCCTCCGGCCGCTGCGAACGAACCATTGCCCGTACGCAGCCCGGCTCTGTAGATGGAATGATCCCAGATGTCGGCGGCACCGGCCTGCAGATCCAGGAGTACCTGCTTGGAGGATACCAGTGCTGCAGGGTTCGTGAACACACTGGTGGCGGCTGAAGGCATCGCAATTCCGCCTGATACATGGAGATCCGCCTCCTGTTTGCCGGTACCTCCCGCCAAGGCCAGTGAACTCAGCAATAAAGGAAAAGTGACGGCAGCAGTCAGTCCAGCGGTATTCATCAGTGCAACAAGTTGAGTGAGTTTCATGAGGTGCCTTCCGGTGATGTTTGAGACGAATCCTCCTCATCTTACGCGATAAGTCGCAGCAGCCCAAGTCATGGCTCAGGACCCGGCAATTTCTGCCTGACAACCCGATTTCAAAGTGAGACGGCGGCGAGATGAGATTGTTTCTCATGGCCGCAGTCCTCCGAAAAGACTGCCTGAACAAAAAATTCATTGCCCAGGCTCACGCCCTTCTGAAGGCTCAGGGAAATCTTGATCTGGATCATGCTGATTTCAAGGAATTTCTCCTACCCGTCCATGACGGGGACGTCGAAGAAAACGCGATCGACTGGATCTCGCTCGGCCGAGTGGCACTTCATCTGCATTGTTGTCCGTGAATCTAAATTTCATCAGGAGGCCTTTCATGAACTTTCATGTAAACCCACACGTTTGTCGCGCGTTAACAGCGGCAGCAGTTTCAACCCTTTTTTCACTTTCCGTTTTCGCAGCCGATCAAACAGCCCCTGCACAGGCCGTTCAGGCAAAGCCCAATGAACAGATGCAGCAGGTCCTGACTGAACTCGGCTCCATGGGTGGCAAGCCCATGGACAAACTTTCGGCCAAAGTCGCTCGTCAGCAGCCAACTCCGGCTCAGGCCGTCGAAGGCGTCCTCAAAAAGGAAAATAAAAGCACCGCTCCGCAACCCGTGGCCAAAGTTGAAGATCGAACGATCCAGGCGGCCAATGGTCAGTCCATTCCGGTCAGAATCTACTGGCCTGAAGGAAAAGGTCCTTTTCCGGTCACCGTCTATTTCCACGGGGGCGGTTGGGTGATCGCCGACAAGCAGGTCTATGATGCGAGCCCACGTGCGCTCGTCAACAGTGCCAAGACGATTGTCGTCTCCGCCGACTACCGTAAAGGTCCGGAACACAAGTTTCCAGCAGCCCATGAGGACGCTTACCAAGCCTATCTCTGGACACTCAAAAATGCGGCTTCTCTGAATGGCAACCCCGATCAGGTCGCGGTGGCTGGCGAAAGTGCGGGGGGCAATCTGGCCATGGCCGTTTCCATGATGGCACGTGATCAGGGTCAGAAGCTTCCGGTCTACCAATTGATCGTCTACCCAGTCGCCAGCCCGGACATGAACACCCCCTCTTATCAGGAAAATGCGAATGCCAAGCCCCTCAACAAGCCGATGATGGCCTGGTTCTTCAAAAATTACCTTGGCAATGCCTCTGACAAAAAAGATCCGCGGATTGATCTGCTGCATGCGAATCTGAAAGGCCTGCCTTCGACCACTCTGATTACCGCCCAGATCGATCCGCTTCGCTCCGAAGGAGAACAACTGGCCAAGAACCTCAAGGAGGCCGGCGTGAAAGTCGAGTATAGAAATTACGACAACGTCACGCACGAGTTCTTCGGCATGGGTGCAGTTCTCGACGAGGCGAAGAAGGCCGAAGAGTTCGCTGCAAACGGCCTGAAAAGCGCATTCAAGGGCTGACCCGGGGATTGATTCAGCCCGCAAGTTCCAGTGAGAAAAGCCGGAGACCGTGGGGTCTCCGGCTTTCTTTTGTCAGATGACTTGAAGAATTTGGGTATTGACGGGTCACTGCGTCAATCGTATAAAGCCTGAAATTTCAACACGAATCACTTCTCCAGGAGCGCAGCTCATGATGTCTCGGTTCACGTTTCTCGGTCTGATTTTAGCTTTCTGCCTTCAGACACAGGCATTCGCCACTCCCACGATTCTGAACTGCTCCTCCCCCGCTCAGAATTCGGGGACCTTTGCCGTCCAATACGTCATGTGGGATCTCCATACCGTTCGCGTGAGCTGGTACCCGATGTTGGACGAAACCCCTGCTTACTCAGCCAACTTCAAAGTGGTGAGGATCGCAGACAACTCCCGGAGCGATCAGGAATTTTCGAGGAACAGGATCGTTTACGCGCAGATGGTGGACGGTACCCAGCCCTACGGAAATTACAAACTGGCGATGGCGATCGAAATTCTCAATCCTGAAAATCGTGAGAATGGCGAAGACTCTCTGAATCAGGTGATTCTCGGAAAGAAGTACTCGGAGTACAGCGCAGACGAAGGACAGGTCTTCTCGTCGATTCAGGAACGCGTGAGAAAAGACCCGCTCGTTCCCTGCTCAGGACTCGTGGGATTCTGAGGCTCAGGACATTCCAAAAGTGAGCAGGTAGCGGTCCTGATCCCTGAAGCCCACTTTTCGATAAAGTCCCATCGCTCTTGCATTCTTGCGCTCCACTTCCAGGTGCAGAACCTCGATGCCGTCGCTTCTGGCATGCGCCTGGACTTCCTTGAGCACCTGATGCCCCAGCCCTTGCCCCCGGTACTTCTCTCTCAGGTAAAATTCGTCGATGAAGGCGTCCTTGCCGCGGTACTCGATGCTGAAACTGTGAGCGAGAATCAGGTAACCCGACAGTTCGCCGCCACTTCCCGGTGCCACGATCGCGAACAGCTTTCCCAGCGCCGAATCGTTCACGAGTTGCGCGAGCAGTCGGAGGGTGAGTTCAGAATCAAAGGCCAGATGATCCAGGGCATGGTACTCCCCGATCATTTCAACGATCTCGGGGATTTCTGAATTCAGAGCCGGGCGAAGGAGGGGCGAAGAGAGTGTCATGATCAACGATTCCAGATGGAGAAGCACGGAATGCACAGCAGAGTGCCCACACCCCAGTCCAACCACGGACCATCAGTGAAGTACGGATAGATCATCATGGCCAATCCAATGATCAGCAGAGGCATGTTGCTCCGGCGTCTCCCATGGCGGAAGGCGGACCAGCCGATCACGCCGAAAACGAAACCAGCCATCAGCGACGAAAAGGAGAATGTGGAGAGATCCAGCGACATGGTTCAAGGGTAACTCATAAAGATCGATCTAGCCACGGCCGCCGGAAAAGCATAAAGTGAGGCTTCCATGGCCCCCCCTTCCACCCTTTACCGCTTCAGAATCGATGTCTCCGACGTCGACCGCTCGGTTTACGACACTCTGGACTTCCGGGTGGCCATGCACCCTTCTGAATCCATGCCCTTTCTTCTCACCCGTGTTCTGGCCTTCGCCCTGAATACTCAGGAAGGCCTGGAGTTCACGCCCGGCGGTCTGGGAAATCCGGACGAACCCTGCATTCGAATCGCGGGTGCGCAGGGCGGTTACCAGCTCTGCATCGAAATCGGCAATCCCAGCACGCGCAAGCTTCACAAGGCAGCCAAAGCTTCCAAGCTCGTCAAAGTCTACACTTACAAGGATGCCGAACACCTGCTCCGGGAAATTGCAGCCGACTCCGTCTATCAGGCGGACCGGATCGAAGTCTATTCGATCCCGATGAAATTTTTGGAACGCCTCGCTCAGTCCATGCAGAAGGACAACTCCTGGAGCCTGATCCACACGGACGGTTCAGTGACGGTGAGCAGCGGCGACCATTCCGAACAATGTGAAATCCAGAGGCACACATGAGCGAATTTGAAATCGTCCTGCTGAAAACCGGCATCAACAGCCTGCGTTCACTCGAACACGGAGAGACTTTTCACCCCGTGACCGGCCCGCGTATGGAAGCCAATATTCTGCACGTTCGGCAACAACGCCTCGTCGAACGCTGTGAAGCGACTCCGGCTTCGAACAAGTTCGTGATCTGGGACATCGGCTTTGGTGCGGGTGCGAATGTCCTGGCGGCAATTGAAGCGCTGGCCGAACTCTCGAAACGGGATGAGACTCAGAATGCCTGCGAAATTGAAATTCACAGCTTTGACAAGACCACTTCTCCCATCGAGTTCGCACTGGAGCACCAGGATGAGCTGGAGTACCTGAGCGAACACGAAGCAGGACTCCGTGAACTTCTCTCCAGTGGACATGTGCCGCTCGGCCCGCGTGCGAGCTGGCAACTGCACCTGGGGGATTTTCGAGAACTGCTTCGTGAGAATCTGAAAGTGAAGCAATGGCCCGCACCCCATGCGATTCTCTATGATCCTTACTCCCCCACTGGAAATCCGGAGATGTGGACGCTCGAACACTTTCAGGCCCTGCGGCAGGCGCTCAGTCCCGAAACACCCTGCCTCCTGACCAATTACACTCGCTCAACGGCCATGAGAGTCACCTGGCTTCTGGCGGGATTTCATGTCGGGATCGGCTGTGAAGTCGGCGAAAAAGCGGAGACCACGATTGTCACCAACCAGCTTGCTCTTCTCGAACGCCCTCTTGAAAAAAAGTGGCTTGAGCGAGTTCGGATTTCAGGCAATTCCGCTCCGCTGCGTGCGGACGCCTACTCAAAAGGCCAGATCAGCCCCGAAGATTTCGGCGCGCTTCTGGAATGTCCGCAATTTCAATGAAACTCGAGCTTCCCGCGCATCCCGAAAAGGGATCCTTCAAGGCTTATCTCTTTGACTGTGACGGCACGATCGCGAATTCGATGCCCATTCACTACCGCGCCTGGATGAAGGCACTGGATCGCTGGAACTGCCCTTTTCCGGAAAAGGATTTCTACGATTGGGCCGGCATGCCCACTCCCGCCATCGTTGAACGACTCAATGAACGGCAAGGGTTGGCGATGTCTCATCAGGAGATTTCAGACATCAAGGAAAAGGCGTATTTCGAGCTGCTGCCGGAAGTGAAACCGGTGCCCGAAGTTCTCGAGCAGATTCATCTCCAGCACTCCCGGCTTCCGCTTGCGGTGGTCTCAGGCAGCCCGCGCGATTCCGTCATCCGGACCTTGAGCGCTCTCGGACTTATGAACTACTTCGATGTGATTCTAGGGGCTGAAGATTATCCGCGCGGCAAACCCCACCCCGACGCTTACCTCCTTGCGGCCAAGCGACTCAAGGTGAATCCCGCCGACTGTCTGGTTTTCGAAGATGCGGAACTCGGGATTGAGTCCGCGCGCCGCGCGAAGATGGCCTGGGTAAAAGTGATTCCAGACCGGCTCTAATTCCTGGATCTGGGTTCTGGCAGCTCAAAGCCCAGAGTTTCTGCAGCTGCGCGACGCGAGACGAGCGTTGAATTTCAAGATACTTGAGATTCACATTGATGGCCGCAGAATAGACCACTTCGGATCCAGCGGCGACCGATTTCTGTTTCTGTCAGTTTCTTGACAGACCTCCACTGCCGAACACCACGCAAAGCTGCTGCTCAAAACTGAAACGAACATGCTATTCTTGAAGAATGCCGATTCCGATAGTCTCGATTTCAATGCGGGAGCCCGATCTCATGCTCGGAAAGAAGATCGCGGAGGCGAATCAACTTCCCTTCATGAACGCATTGACGCCGGAGAAGCTCACGGAAATCCTGATCGATTTTCCGCAGGCGTTGATCTTCTGGGACGCCGACCATCCTTTCGCGCTCCAGGAAGGCCATGCGCGCTCCATTCAGGCGATGGCGCAGGTCCTGGCTTCGAAAACTCAGCCGTCCAAAGTTTTCGCGATCACTGACAAACCCCTCAACTTGAATCAGGAGCTCTCCGAGATCGGTTGCTTCGGGCATCACGTGTTCCGCCGCTACCCGGATCCGGCGACGGAGATCTTCACCAAACTGCTGGGCGCCGCGCTTGTGTCCTACCCACTCGGCGTGGAACGTTACATGCCCGCGGACGCCAAGGCTCGCACCATTCTGCTCAAGGAAACCAAACACAAGGGCCCGGCGATTCAGGCCATCCAGAACATTCTGCTCAAAGGGGGCACACCCGACCGGCTCTGCACACAGGTGGTGGGAGCTCTGGACGAAATCCTGATCAACGCGATCTTCACCGCTCCCCTGGACGAGGATGGCGCGCCGACTCGAAAACATCTGGATCGCAGCACTCCACTCCTGCTCGAAGGCAAACATCAGATCGAGATCACGGTCTCAACATCACCACTTTATTCGAGCATCTGTGTGGCCGATCAGTTTGGCTCACTCAAGAAGGACGTGCTGCTCTCCTTCATCCGGCAGAACTTCGCGAGCAGCGGCTTCAAACTGGATCCCACCCAGGCCGGACTCGGATTGAACGGGATCATGCAGTCAGGACTGAGTCTGCTCTTCATCTCCAGGCCGAAAGTGCGCACTGAAGTCATCATCTTCGTGCCGAGGGTGGAGAATTTCAAGGACTTCAGAAACAGCTTTCGCTTTCTCAGCCTGCTTTCGGAGTGAGTCAGCTCAGGAGCGTGCTCATTTCCAGACGCCACTGATCACGGGAGCTTTGGCGTCCTGACGCCCCAGAGAGCCCAGACCGAACGTGTCTTCAATGGTCCGTAAAATACTGTAGTGGTTGTAGGCGACGTCGGAAGTCGATCCGGCGATCACACTGTCCCCGTAAAGCGACGTGTAAATGTGATTGCCACCCAGAACTCCGCTTTCATCAAAAGTCGTGACCAGGAGCATGCCCTGCATGAAGTGGGAGTCCTTCAGCAAAGGACCAAATGCCCTGGCGAACCAACGGTCAGCGAAGGCGACGCCGGTGTCGTGTCCATCATTCTTCAGATCCGGGATGTACATCGAGTAGTCCGGGAGTGTCCCATTCTGAACATCGCGCGCAAGCTGTTCCGAATTGACGAGATGAGCATTGCAGCGAGCCAGATCGGTCTGGATGTTTTTGAAGGAGATGAACGGGTTGTGCTTGCGAACATAGTCCCCCGAAGACTTGCCCGTGAAGCAACTGCCTGGGTAACCTTCAAGATAGATTTTCCAGCTTCTGCCTTTCGCTTCGAGGAGATCGGCGACATGCTTCACGTCGAGAGTGACGGGATTGTCTCCCCCGACGTTATATCCGTCGCCCGCGGTGAGCGAGATGTAATTGCTCTGGGACGGATGAGTCTCTCCTGTGAAACGAGTCAGAAGCGCGCCATCCCGAGCCAACTTGCCCAGAGTCGGCTGCTCCAGAGCGTCCTGATAATTGGTATTTTCAAAGATGATCGTCATGACTTTCCGGAAGCCGGGACTGGCGAGCGCGGGAGCGGAGGAAGTCATGCACTGAATTGCGAAAGCGACGAGGATCAGATTCAGAAGAAGTTTCATTTCAGTCTTTCCCGGGCAGTTTTCCCCAGCTGTTCATCATGACGTTCAGTTGAAAACGAGCTCACTCACAGTCATTTCGGCGGGAGTCAGTTTTTCACGGCCCGAGCCGGAGCCATCGTAGAGAGTTGCCGAATGGGTTCCCTTGACGACTTCTCCGGAACCGATGCGAGCTCTGACCGAGTACAGCTTCACGTGGACAGCAGTATACCCTTCGAAGATCACTTGGGTGACTCCCTTGCGGTCTTTCCTCAATTCAAGGAACCTCTGCTTCGTGGAACTGTCATCCGCAGGGGTCTCCATCAGGATGCAACCTTTGGCGCTCGGTGCGTGAAGAAACTTGCCCTGGAGCACTTTTCCAGACAACGCTTCAAAGTCCTTGTCCTGTGAATCAGTCACCGTGAAAGTGCCGAACTTGACCGAAAGACTGAGGCTCTCGGGGCATTCCGACTGCATGAAACTTTCGGACGCTTCGAAATTCACCTCAGAAGCGACCAGAAGATCATTTTGCATTCTGCCACGGGCCACTCCCGCGTTCCAATCCTGGTCAAAGAGGTTTTCGTAAAAGCCGTTGACGCCGGGACTGGTGATCAGAACGGCCGTCTCGCGATTTCGAAGAACAGAGTTTTCACCCCAATTGATGGAGCTGATCAGAGTCCGGTTGCCGTCCACCAGCGCGCCTTTGTTGTGAATGGCTCCCACTCCCATCGCTTTGAGATTGGCAACCTTCGCCGAAAGGTTCAGCTTTTCCTTCGCGGCAACCTGATTGAGCAGGCGGGCCGTGACTGGGTTCTTGGATTTGGAAGTGTTGCCGTGATTGAACACGGACTCATCATTGAGCAACACACGGACTTTGACACCCCGGCGTGCGGCTGCGACGACTTCATCCAGCAAAGGTGAGTTTCCAGCCGTGGACTTCCAGGAAGCTTCGAAGGTCATCTGCTGGATATCCAGAGTGCGAGTCGCGGACCGGATCATGCCCACAAGGCCCGAGAGACTGGTCTCTGGTGAAGTGATTCTCTGGACGCCGGTGGAATCAAACGTGGCAAAGTGTGCGGACGTTGAACTGTTCGCATCAGCCAGAGCCGTCAGTTCTCCTTCGAACGCTTCCCAGTCGTCTGCCGACAGATTGCTCGTGAGAGTCTGCGCAGTGAGATCCAGCACATCGCCGACACTGAGCGAGATGTCCTGAGTGAAAGTCTTCTGGAAGGACTGAGCAAGTGCCGGGTCATGAATGAGAACTTCCCATCCGCGATTTCCGACGCTCGAGGTTTCTGGGTTCCCGGTCGGAGAATAATTTTCCGAACCCACCAGCAGTCGGTCACCATCGACGACGATGTACTTGGCATGGTCAAACGCGAACCGCCTCTTCACGGAAGAAGTACCGTTGTTGGAAGTCATCTCGAAAAAATGATCCCCGTTCCTTGCCTGATGCATGGCTTTGATCAACTGGGTCTGAATGCCTCGGGCGGCAGTTGCCAGACCACCCACAGGTTGCCCTTCCTCAAGGATGTCGACGTGGATGCCGCTCTTGATTCTTTCCAGAAGCGCATCGGCGATCTGAGGCGAAGTGAGCTCATAGATGTTGACTGCAAGGGATCTGCGAGCTCCGCTGATCGCGGAGAGAGTCAATGCGAGATCACTGTCGGGAGCGTCCGCGACTTCAATCTGTGCGGCTTGGACATTCACAGCCTCAACAGAAAGTCCAAAACTTGCGACACACGCAAAAGCAGCAGTCCAGGCCAATCGATTCGTCAGCAGATTATTCATGGACAGATCTCCCCCGAGGTCATGTTCAACGGCAGCCAAAAAAACTCAAAGTCCCATTGGCTGCACTCAGAGCAATCACTGCGCCACGCGTTTGGAAAGTAAAAAATAGGCTCCTTTTTCAACTAGTCGTTTTAATTAACTTTTGTGAATCGGCGCGAAGCCTTAATTCGTGAAGATGAATCGAATCTGAACACAACCCCTCAACGGTCCCATTCCGTCCCCGCTTCGCCGGTAAATTCTACTCGTGCTTTGCACTGAAACCATGCGAAGCGTGATTCATGGATCCCGTGACTCTCATCACTTTCAAAGACTGTCCAAACGCTGCACCTGTTCGCTCAGCACTGCTCCTTGCGGCGATCCCGTTCAATGATGTGGACCAGGATACCCTGGAGGAACACCACGCTTTGAAAAACTACACATCTCCTTCAATCCTGTTGGGGGATCAACTGATCCACGGTCAGAAGACTGACCAAGGACAGCCCGGTTGCACTTTCGTCGCCTTCGACGAAAAACATGTGATTGAAACGCTTCGCGGAAAGCCGCTTCGCTAGCGAAGACGCTTTACAGAGCAATGAGTCCGCTGGAGAAAGGTTCCGCATCGGATTGCCGCGTGTCCGGATTTGAAAAACTTTTTTTGAGAGTACCTGTGGCCAGCGTGCACCACGTGCAAACTGCATCCACGATCTCGACCGTTTTGAAGTCGACTCACTTCGGTGCTTTTATTCCCGGAAAGCTCAGGTAAACTGAGGGGTCATGGTCACCCTGATTGAACTGCTGCTGGCCACGTTGCCCTTCTGGGTGGAATCAACGGGTCTGGCATCGCCCCGCAAGCCGGACACTTATCGCGATTTCGCGGCACTCGCAGCGCATGAAAAGGAGGGCGTGGATTTTTCAGTTCAGATCCAGCGGCGAACTTCGCCTTTCACCGTCTTCGCCATACACGGTGGAAAGATCGAACCCTTCACTTCGGAAATCGCGAAGTCCTGTGCGACTGACAACCTGAACCTCTACCTTTTCGAAGGGATCAAGCCGCAGGGCAATGGCATGCTTCACCTGACCAGTGAAAGGTTTGACGAACCGCGAGCGCGCAAGCTCGCCCGGGAAAGCTCGCAATGCGTTTCCATCCACGGCTTCGCCGAACAGGATCATGAGATCGCCTGCGCCGGCGGTGGAAATTCTGAACTTCAGGCGCGCTTCATCCAACTGGCTGAACGCGCTCACCTGAAGAGTCCGGGCATCGAAATCCGCTTCTGCCCGAAACTCCCAGGCACTTCGGCCGACAATATCGTCAATCGTTGCAGGCAGCCTGGACTTCAGTTGGAGCTGTCGGCCGCTCTGCGCGTGCATCTGAAGAAGGATCCGGAATTGCTCAGAGCGTTCTCGAGAGTGGTTCGTCTCACTCTTGCTGGACCCTGAACTGAAATTGGCTCTCATTCTGCATCTTGAGCGGGAGATGAAGATCTTTCAGCTCTGTCTTCTCACTCTTTCGGGAATGCTGACCGGTTGCTCCACTCTGGATGTTCACAGTGATCACGACCCGTCCGCTGACTTTTCGAAATACCGAACTTACTCATGGGCACCCACTCCTGCCGGACAGGAACCTTCAGACAGTTCGGGGGTTCCAAGCGGCCTCGTCGAAAAACGCATCCGGGGCGCGGCTGATTCGCTGCTGCCTGCGAAGGGGTTGACTCCGGCCGCCGCCGGTCAGGAAGGGGACGTGGTTCTTCACGACCGGATCACCCAGAAGGAAAAAGTTCAGTCGTCGAACGTGGGTGTGGGGGTTGGCCTGGGTTTCGGATACGGCCCGTGGTCAGGCTTCGGGGCTGGTTATCCCGGAGGCAGCACGTATCAATACACCCAGGGTACGGTGGTGCTGGATTTCGTCGAGGCAAAATCAAAGACTCTGGTCTGGAGAGGCAGTGCGACGGACGCCGCAAGCTCTCCCGAAGACAGTCCCGGGAAGATCAGGGAAGCCGTGACGAAGATCCTCGAAAAATATCCGCCTTCGCTTTCCAGAAAATGACTGCTTTTAAATGAAAAAGGCCGGCACCGCGTGAGCGGTACCGGCTTGTCAGAATCAAATCAGCCACTCATCAAAGCGCTTTTGCAGCGACGATCAGGCCGATTGAGGAAGAACGCAAGCTGGCGTGTTCCGGGAAGATGTTGATATAAGGATTGATGCTGATTTTTGGAGTGATGTCCCAGTTGATGCCCGGCTCAACGTCGACTGGATCGTTGGTCATGGACAGGAAACCGGCGGGTCCGTGTTTGTGAGTCAGCTGAACCAGATCGATCCACATCGTGGCAGAAACGGTTTCAGTGAGCTTGTAGTTGGCGTAAGGAGCTTCAACAAGCGAATAGATCGGATTGGATCCGGCACCACGGCTGTCGTAGACGAATGCCTTCACGAAAGAGTAAGAACCGACGGTCAGACGGCCGATATCGTACGTGATGTTCTGATTGGGTCTGAACGCGGCGACCAGGCCCTTTGCCTTGGAAGCATCGGTGACTCCCGCATAGGAGCGAAGATCGGCATACACATTGAAATTCCCGTTGTGGTAGGCTTTGCTGTTGGAAATCTTCAGGTAAGGATCCTTCAGCTGAAGGCCGGTGCCACGAGTTGGCATCTCATTGAAGTTGAACGCTGCTCCGACGAGAACGTCCGGAGTGACTTTGTAACCGGCAGTAATCGTGTTTTCGATCCTCTGAAGTCCGTCATCTTCAGGAGTGTTGCCAGGAGTGTTGGCGTTCATGTCACTCAGGCTTGGACCAAAGTAAGCGCCGTAGTAGCTCAAAGTAAGTTTATCGATCAAACGAGGCTGAACCGAAGGAGCAGTCGCCGTCGAAGTGGTCGTCGTGTCTGCATGAGCTGCAGTGACACCCGACATCGCCAACACCGCCACCCATGCAAGACTTCCAACTTTAAAATTTCTTTCCATAAGAAAAACCTTCGAATTAGGACTTCCCTGTACGATTGCCGGGAGGTTTCCTTCCGCCCGAATAAATCTGAACTCAGTGGTCCAGCAAAGTCATGTCCAGTGACTGGACATTAAGTGCGCACCCTGCGCGTCACCTATTTAGCAAAATGCCAGCCGCTCGGCAAGTACTTGATAGAAGTATTCATCTATTTAACTAACTTACCGAAACTACGAGTTAAATCAGGTCAAAGAAAGGTCTGTGAAGCTTCGGATTTAACAACTGTGAAACGGGCGAACTCACACCGGGGACAAAGTGGGACTGATTTTTTGTCACCATTTTCCGTTGGGGCTCAGTAGCGGGCTTCTATCCATTTTTCGAAGTCCCGGGACATCTGAGCAAACGATTGAGTGTTTTCGCAGATCAACTCACTCCCATGCACCACCCGGATGTGCGCATCGAGATCGACGGTATCCAGAGTTCCCACCAGAGGACGCTTGAGCGCTTCGTGAATGGAGCGTTGAGCATTTTCCCAGACTTCACCGGGTGAGGCGTTGCAGCTCACGGCAAGCGCGTCTCCGTTCAGAAATTGCCCCGTCAGACGCTGCACACTTTCACCATGAGAGATCCGATTGCCGGGAGACCAGTAGCTTTCCGCCAGCTCTTCTCCGATTTTTTCATTGTTGGTGAGGTAACCGTACTTTTTGAGAAAATGAGAGCGTGTCTGATAGACAGCCATGTTGGCCAGGAGGTACCCCTGATAGGAACAGGCTCCATCATTTGAGAGAAGATGAGGAATGGCCATCAATGGACGAGCGATGCCTTCCGGCAGATTGAACACTTCTCTCTCGCAATCACGCGCGAGACGGGTCACTTGCTCCAGCGTCAGTTCTGAGTCGGAGCATCGATAAAGGCGCTGTTCGAAATTCGCGACCACCAGAATGCTTCTCTCGCGGTAAGCACGCAGGGGCTGGCCCTGAGTGATGCCCTTCCTAAGCAGCTCATCCGGAATCACAGCCCCGTCGCGATCCTTCGCATAGAGCTTTCGCCAGTCGGCGTCCGAGATGAGTGAATCACAGAACATGGACTGGGTCTCGGCGAAGGCCATCGAAGTCGGAGGAAACTCCTGCGAAAAACAAGGGGCACTCTGCAGGATATTCGAGAAGTGGGCCGCATGCCCTCCTTCGTGAAACAGAGTCAGGAGCCCGGTCAATCCGCTCCCGACCTGTGAAGGTGTCGCATTGCTGGTGAAATTGATCCGTGCCGGCACCCATTTGCCTTCATCAAAATAACAGGGCTGAGGACCATGCATGAAACCGTTTTCGTACTTCCCCGCACGATCCAGAAGATCGAGCGTCAGGGATGCCTGGCGGTAGCGGATTCCCAACCGGGAAAAACTCAGACCCCACCGTGCGATGGACTGGGAAAACGGAAAGTGAGGATTGAGCTCAGCCTGCACGTCGCCCATGACCGAATAGAGCATCTGGTGAGGCTTGAGCGCCTCGCTCCCTTTTTCCCGGACGATTCTCTCAAACTCACTGAAGCACTTTTCGCGGGTCGATTTTTCAAAAGGCAGAAAGATCGCGTCCAACTGAGACTCGTTCAACTTTTCATTCTTCATGAGCTTGTACGCGAAGAAGTTGGGAAATCCCAGCATTCTGGCAAAGCGATTGCGCTCTCGGACGAGATCCAGGAAACCGTTCGCCATCACCCATTGTTCGAGCTGGAGGAGGGCGTCGTGTGAAGTTTTGCGAATCACTTCATCCGGTGAAGTCGAGACATTCACGGACAGGACGTTGGTGGAGCCCTCGTGAGTTTTACCTGCCTGATCCTTGAACTGAAATTTCAGCTGAGCGCGCTTGCGAAAAAGCGCACTCTCCATTTCGATGAGAGTCTGTTGCATCACTCTCGCTTCTTCGTTCTCGATCGCATTGGCTTCGAAGAAGCTGACCCAACCCTCAAGCGCCTCGCGTTCAGCCGGAGTTGCGCTTTCGGGACAGGAAGCGAGGGCCGCGCGTGCCCCTTTCAGGCGCTCGGGCGCACTGATGAATTCTTTCAGTGCCGACTCGGCCTGATCAAAAGCTTCGGGCTTCTTTTCGATCCCCATGTAAGTCGTCCAGAACAGATCTTCCTTGGCCACGTGAAGAGCCAGGTAATCCTGATTCAACTTCCTTGCGGTATTCCTGTGGGTGGAAGTCGGGGTGCTCTGGGCCATGGGTGTTTCCTCGTTCATGAATGATGGAAGCGGATGCAGCGCGGCCGATCAAATTCACTCCATTCAATCGTTTTCACGAAGCAAACACAAGTCAAAGTGCATCGGACCGGGGGGGGGCATTCAGATCCGGTTCTGAAACCGGCCAGTCCGATTCCAGAACCTTGAGATCATCAATGGCTCAGTGGGTCGCGTTGGCGTCTGGAGCGGGAGCTGCCGCATTCGACGGAGACCCCTTTGCCTGTTTCGCAGCTTCTTTTTCGGCTTTGTGGCGACGGTGATGGCCGACGACTGCTCCCACGGCGGCTCCTGCGACCGGATGACCGACGGCTGCGCCACCGAGTCCACCGACGGCGGCGCCTTTCATGGTCCCACCCTTATGGGTATTGGCGGGTTCCGGCTGTTTTGCCGCTTCTTCAGCGAAGGAAACGGAGGCGACCAGGAGACTTGTGACACAGAGTGCGGACAGAATGGAGTTTTTCATACAGGACGGGCTAGCAGAATTCAGGCCGACGAACCTGAAAACTCCATGACCACGGTCGTGTGTTGCGCCGTCATGTCCAGGTAGAGTTGCCCCTGATGACTTTCCATGATGCCTTTTGAAATGCTCAGTCCCAGGCCCGTTCCCTTGCCCACTTCCTTGGTCGTGAAGAAAGGCTGCATCATGTTTGACGCGACCAATGGAGAGATCCCCTCACCACTGTCGATCACGCGGATCTGCAGCTTTCCTTCGAATTCAAGCGCTTCAATCCGGATCCAGCGAGTTTCGAGTTTCTGAACTGCGTCGAAAGCGTTGCTCAGAAGATTCAACAGCACCTGAGAAATCTGAGCGGGCCGACACTTCGCGGTCAGTTCTCCCTGAACCTGCACCTGAAGCGTAGTGAAGCTGGCCTTGATCCTCTCGCCGCAGAATGCCAGGGTTTCCTCGATGATCTGCGAAATCTGCGTCTCCTCCATTGGATCATTTTCTGAGTTTCGCGAAAAAGTCCGAAGTCCTTTGATGATCTTGGCGATTCTTCCAGCGGTACTTTCAATCTTGCTCAGCTCGTCTTTAAATCCATCCTTGTCGATGGATGACGAATCCAGCTGCATCTTCAGAAGGCTCGCCTTCCCGAAAATGATCGCCAACGGATTGTTGATTTCATGTGCGATACCGCTCGCCATTTCGCCCAATGAAGACATCTTGGACGACTGCACAAGGACCTTCTGAGCTTCGCGGCTCTCGGTGATGTCAGTCGTGGTGCCGATGATGCGACTGGCATGGCCTGAAGCGTTACGAATCAGTCGGAGTCGGGCACGAACCCAGATGAACCGATCATCCTTGCGCTGCATCCGGTAGGTCACTTCAGCGGAGCCTTCCCTGAGACAGGTTTCATTCGCCTGGATGGCGATCGATTGATCTTCCGGGATCACGATCGAAGACCAGAAAGCCGGATCCTCGTGATAATTTTCAAGAGGATACCCCAGAAGTCGTTCCGTGATTTCCCGGTTGGAATAGATCAGCTTGAAGTCCGGAAGCGAAAGGATCCAGACGGAATCAAAGCCGTTTTCAATCGCTTCCTGAAATATGTTTTCTCCCGTAGCCGGATCGTTCATGAAATGCGTCGCCTCTTTGCACCATTATCCGATGCCTCAAACCTGAAGTCCAATTGAGAACAGGTGGCACCGCTCGATTTGGCGTCGGTAGAAATTGCCGGGCAGACGTTTCCGAGTCATGCGGCGGCAGATCTGAAGTTGAGCTTGGGGACGGACCTCCGGACGGGTACGATGGAGTACTGAACCGGAGAATCCATGAGCCCCAGGTTTGCAATGATGAAATCGTTCTTTGAAATCAGGTCTTTCTCCCTCTGGATGATTGCGGCACTGATCCTGTCGACCTGTGCGCTGGCAGGCGAGAGCGAATCGGATCTGACCCGAAATGTTCCTCTGAGTGAAGTTCTGCAGATCAATGAAGACGTGGCTTCCCTGTTGGGGAGGCCCGAAGCATGCACTGTGCGACCCACAGGCGGCGGCCGGGACGTTTCGAGATCCGTGACAGGTGGTCTATGCAGGTCCAGAGCCAACTACATGCAGACCTGGCATCATGACACGATGGCGACGTCCATTGCCCCGTTGACCACGGAACTGCAGAGCTGCGTTTCGAAAGCGCTCCAGAATCCTCACCACGCGACCGAGCCCAGGATGTACGGTGAATGCGCAGGCAAGAAGGGCACTCCGGTTCGCGGAGTGGGCTACGCCTGCCCATCCTCCGAGCTCGTGAGCTACATGGCCGAAACGCTCCGAGTGGCAACGACTTGCCTGGGGCTCGATCCCAAGGAACTGCTTCCCACCTTCGCGCGCGAATCGCGCATGCATCCCAATGTCGTATCCCCCGCCGGTGCCTGGGGGGCAGGCCAGCTGATGAATGACACCATCACCAACATGAACGTGAAGCTTGCGGCTCGAGATAAAACACCCGAGTCATTTCCCCTTCAGCTGAGGGGCGACCCCGAATGCGGGGCAGTCCGGCAGATGATTGAGAATCCGGAAGCTCGACTCAACCACGGAAGGACGCAGGGTTCGGGATCGGTCTGCGAAAGGATTCAGGGCCCTGACGGTCCGCTGAAAAATCTGGTTTACGCTTCACTCGTCTACCTCGGCAACAAGTCCGCGGCGGCAGCCGTCATCTACCGATGGAAAAATCTGACTCCCGCACTGCCTGCCACTCCCCCACTGCTTGCCACTCTGGCATTGCCTTGGGTCACGATCGCAGAACCACAGGCCGAAGAAAAAGCCCTGGCCGACCGAATGGCTGGAGACGTCGCACTTTACATGTATAACGGTGGATCAGACTCCCGACTGAACCTTCTGAAAAAATTCGTGAGCAGTCAGGATCCAAAAATGAAATTGGAGACGTTTCGGCGCGAGTTTCAGGCGAGCATCGGCAAAGCCTATGGACTCAAGGAAAATTACCATTACCTCGAAGCGACGCGAATCACGGCATCCCAGCTGGGCCCCAACTGCGGACAACCCGGCTTTGGCATCGACGTGCAAGCTTACAAAAAAGCTCACCCCCGTACGCACGTTCAAGAGCTGTAAGCCGTCTTACTTTCCTTTGACTTCTTCGCGAGCTGCCGCTTTTTCAGCCATGCGGTCCGGTGGGTATTTGTTCTGAATATTTTTGATCCGACTCAGGCACTCTTCAGCGGTGATCAGACTTTTCTTTTGAAGCGCGACACAGGACAGGAGTTCCGCGGAAAATTCTTCACTCAGCTTCACTTCGCGCACACCAAGAATGGTGCGATCCTTGGCTTCGACCAGCACTGCCGTCAGTGTGAGTTGCGGGCCAGAACCATTGGTCGAGTCAGCGGGCCAGAGCTCCTGTGGAAAAGTGGCGATCGAATAAGGTGCATCTGACCAGTCAATGACTCCGGGGATGTCCAGAACCACGAAGACGATCTCGTCAGAAGTGAACAGGGCGAGCTGAAACGTGCTTTCCTGAAAGCTCGTCACTTCGCCCTCGGAAAGTTCGCCGAGCTGAAGCACCAGATTCAAGCGGTCGTGGGTGTATTCCAGAATGGGGCCTTCTCCTTCGGGAAGAAATTCGCCTTCATAGATTTCACCGATCTTGAGACTTTTCGACTTCGAAGCTGGGCTGGGACTCATGAGTGGACTCCTGTGGGATCTGAATTCAGAATCGCCCCTTTAAAACATAGATCGTAAAGCAATCCTCACAAAAATTTCGGTTTCCATCCAGAATTCCGCAGGAATCCCCTTCAGCGGGCGATCCCAGCGGCCGGCTCGGCATTCACCCCTTTTGTTCAAAAACCAAAACCATGACAATGCATCGCGTAAAATTTGATTGCGGCCATTTTCTGACTCGAACCCAGACGAAGACCAGGCGCTCAAGCCTTGCTTGAATCACGAGGCTTCAGATGATTCACTCCAAGGGTGCTTGCCCCTTCCAACCCTCTGAAAATTCTTATTCTCGGCGGCAACCGGTTTTTCAGCAGGCACTTGGATGAAATCCTCCTCGGCGAGGGTCACGAGATCACTCTCCTGAACCGCGGAACTCTCGACGACGGATTGGGAGAGCGGATCCAGCGCCTGGAAGCGGACCGAAAAGTCCGAACAGCACTCGAAGCCGCCGTCCAGGGCAGGACATGGGATCTGGTCTTGTGATCAGATCTGTTACACCGCTGAGGAAGCACGGGGCTTGCTCCGCTACGCGTGACAGAATGCCTTCCTGGCATTCTGTGTGACCCCCGGGACCTATCGAGTTCGGAGCCTCGTGAATATCAGTCTGAAGAAACTAAAAAAGGCCAACCCGAAGGCTGACCTTTTTTAGTTTCTTGAAATGGCGTCTCCACGGGGATTCGAACCCCGGTTACTCCCGTGAAAGGGGAGTGTCCTAGGCCTCTAGACGATGGAGACATCAGAGGTGACAAGTGACCGTAGGCTTACCCGCAAAAGAATGGCTTTTCAACAGGTATCATCAAATTATTTTGCAAAGCTTCCAAAACAGGTCTTGTGCCAGTCAGGAGCAGGACTACAAATCCTGACTTCTGGACGAGGGAATGCTCGTTTGTTTTTCAAAGCAACACCGGGAGATCAAAGCCCCCCAGCACCCAGTTCGACGGCGTTGGCGTCGGCTCCCCTGCCAGCCCGGATTTCGCCCGCTCTCTGGGCCGGCGACTTGCATCGTCTGCAGACTACAGCGCAGCGAAAAGGCTGCCACATGGGCGGCCTGATGAATCGTCAGACCTTTTTGAACGGTTGCTGCAAGTTTCAATCATCTCTTGTGCCCCGCCTCGCAGCTGAGGCACGATGCAGATGAAACCGACCAATTTACCAGGAGACACCTATGTCGACAGCCATCTTGAATGAGAAAAACATGAACCGGGAAGAACTTGAGTCGCTCGAAGTCGCCGAAGACTCTCGGGAACAGGACTGGCTGGCTCCGAGTTTCGTGGGTGACATCTTCATGGGCAAACTTCGAATGAAGGAGGTTCTTCCCTACCCTGAGCCCAGCGATGAAGAACGGAAGATCGGCGACGCGTATATCGCGAAGATGGAAAGGTTCCTCAGAGAAAATCTCGACGCTGATCAAGTGGATGAAACCGGAGAGATCCCGACTCATGTCATGAAAGGACTCGCTGACCTGGGCGCTTTCGGAATGAAGATTCCGAAGGAGTATGGCGGCCTCGGGCTTTCGCAGGTCAATTACAACCGGACTCTGGCACTTGTATCCGGTCACTGCGCCTCAACCGTCGCGATGCTTTCCGCACATCAGAGCATCGGCGTGCCTCAACCCCTGATGCTTTTCGGGACTGAAGAGCAGAAAAAGAAGTACCTTCCGCGTCTGGCGAAGGGGGCGGTATCCGCTTTCGCGCTCACGGAGCCTGAAGTGGGATCCGATCCGGCACGCATGTCGACGACAGCGACTCCGACCGCTGACGGAAATCACTTCATCATCAACGGAACTAAACTCTGGTGCACCAATGGTGCAATTGCCGACATCCTGGTCGTCATGGCCCAGACTCCTCCCATCATGAAAAACGGACGAGAGAAAAAACAGATCACGGCCTTCATCGTTGAAAAGGGAATGCCAGGCTTTGAAATTCTTCATCGTTGCCGCTTTCTCGGTCTGAACGGAGTTCAGAATGCACTGATGAAATTCACGGACGTCAAGGTCCCCAAGGAAAATGTCATCTGGGGAGTGGGCAAAGGCCTGCGACTCGCACTCATCACTTTGAACGCCGGACGCCTGAGTCTGCCCGCTGGCTGCATCGGGGGCGCACGCCAGTCGCTTCGTGTCGTGCGCGAATGGGGCAATGAGCGCGTTCAATGGGGTTCACCCGTCGGCCAGCATGAGGTCGGCGCCCAGAAAATCGCTTCAATCGCGGCCAACCTCTTCGCCATGGAAGCCATCACCTGGCTTGCCGGGGCCTGGGTCGACGGGAAGAAACATGACATTCGACTTGAAGCCGCGATCGCGAAAGTCTTCTGCAGCGAGAAAACTCAGCGCATCGCGGAAGACACGCTGCAGCTGCGCGGCGGCCGTGGCTATGAACGGGCCAGCTCACTCAGGGCTCGCGGCGAAAAGCCATTCCCGGTCGAGCGTTTCCTCCGCGATGGACGCATCAATCTGATCGTTGAGGGCACAAGCGAGATTCTGCGACTCTTCATCGCGCGCGAAGCTTTGGACAAGCATCTCAAAATCGGCGGTCCGGTCATGAACACTCGCCTCTCGGTGGGCAAACGCATCGGCGCCGCGATCCAAGCGGCGGGATTTTACGCAACCTGGTACCCCGCGCAGTGGCTGGGCAGTCTTCTCGGGTATCTTCCGATGTACGGAGAACTCGGTCCTCTGGCTAAACACATACGTTACGCCAAACGGGCTTCCCACAAAGTCGCGCGCGCGATCTTTCACGCGATGATCCTGAATGGACCCAAACTCGAGAAGCGTCAGCTGACGCTGTCCAGACTGGTTGAAATCGCTTCTGACATCTTCGCCATGGCGGCCACCTGCGGCCGTGCGAAAGCGCGAATGGGAAAACCCGGTGAGTTTGGAAATGTGACGGACATCGCGGACCTGTTCTGTCAGGAAGCCCGAGTCAGAATCGAAGCCAATTTTCACGCCCTTCATCACAACACGGATTCAGCAGAACGGCGTGTCGCCAAGCAGATCCTCTCGGATCAGGGGCGCTGGCTCGAAACAGAAATGGTCGTGATGCCGGACAACCGGCTTCCGATGCTGGGGACGGTCCCCTCTTCGGTGGCGCCCGCGGTTTCGTCCATGCCCGCAGCCTCGGGTTCCTCGAACGGCAAGGTCGCCTCGGCCGCTGTCTGAGCGGATCTGTTTCATAGTGCCTGTGTCATCGTCTTCGTTTCATCATAGTTAATCCTGATGATAGCGATTCGAAGCGGGGATTGGCTATTTTTCAGCGACCGGGCGTATGTACTCCTTGCCATAAGGAGGCACCTGCTCATGAAAATTTACCTGGTTCTGCTTTCCCTGTTTTTCATTTCGTCCGTCCACTCCACTGCTCAGGCTGAGGATAAAGTCATTTCTTCCAGAACCGTGCTCATCCCAGTCACCCTCGCAGAAGGAAAAGTGAAGCTTTCCCGTGCGGGCTACTCCATGCCGCTGGTCAAGATTCTAGTGCCTGGCCTGGCTGATCAGACTTTCCTCAATCACCGGAACATCGGAGAAAGCGCGCCCTGCATCGCGACCGAGGACACCTATCACCCTGAGGACGTCATCGGCGGCCATCCAGGCACCGAGACCATTCGCTTTCAGATTCGTCTCGTGAAATCCGTGGCTGCCGATGTCAAAAGCAACGTGTGTGTCGTGGATCTGACTGAACAGGTGGAAGCAACGGTACGCGGGTTCAAATTCGCTCACTCCCGGACCACGCGCTTGCCGGAACGCGATCTCGGCGACTGCAGATGAACGCGGAGTTCAGTTGAGCTGCGGGTCGCGATGGCTTGGTGTTTTTCGAAGGCAAAGGACGATGGGGGTCGTGCTTCATATCACTTCAAGGACGTCAGGCCGTCCTTCACGTCCAGCGCCGCGAGGTCCGTGAAGCCGCCGATCAGGGTATCACCATGAAAGATTTGCGGCATGGTCTTGAGACCTGACTTCGCGAAGAGTGTATCCCAGCCGGCGTCGTCCTCTTCCGCGAGTTTCACTTCCTGAAATCCCACACCCTTCTGCTTCAGAAGCGCTTTGGCTCTTTCGCAAAATGGACAGTGATTCATGGTGTAGAGGGTCACGGTGGAGGTGGTCATGTCCCTTAAATATCCCAAATCAACAGCCTTGTCATCTCTCCCTCACCCTGTCCCCCTTGCCCCATTCGACAGAACCGAGTTATGAATCTCGCATGAACACATTTGGACTGAGACATGCCGCACTGAACGTTACCGATCCCCAGATTTCCAAGGAATTCTATGTCCGCGTGCTCAAGATGCAGGTGGAATGGGAACCGGATGCGGACAACATTTACCTGACCAGTGGTGGACAGGACAATCTCGCGCTGCACCGAGCAAAGATGGCCACTCCAAGCTCCACTCACAGCAGCGGCCAGAAACTCGACCACATCGGCTTTGCATTGCCGACTCCGCAGGACGTGGACGCCTGGCATGAGTGGATGGTCTCTCAAAAGGTGGAAATGGTGCAAGCACTCAAGACACACCGCGACGGAGCCAAGTCCTTCTACGTCAAGGATCCTGACGGAGTGATCATTCAGATGATCTATCACCCGCCCATCTCGAAGGCACAGGGAGAGATCGCGGCTAGATCAGTTTTAGATTCAGCCCAGTCTCCTCATTGAGAAAAGCGCTGAGGCAAGACAGAAGTTCCAGGCCCTTGCCCTTGTCATCCATCCACCTTTTCTGAGCAAAATCGTAATTGAAGTGATGAGCCACTCCTTTTGCTGCAAGTGCCAACCAAAGCTGCCGCACTGAAGGCTGGGCGCTCAGAATGCAGCGCGACTGATCGGCCAGGCGAATCGTCAGCACTCCGAATTGCTGGTCACATTCCGCGACATCGGGATCCACGTCTTCGAAGACCTTTTCAATCTTCTTGAAGGAATCCTGGATGCAAGCCCGATATTCGCTTTCGCTTGAAAAGTCTTGAGCACTCATCAGGTTCATCTACCATCACTTCGGAAACTCAGTCAAAGGACTTCCGTCCCGGGCAATCTCACGCTAGGATCATCGAACTATGACACTTTCTCAGACCTGTGCCTGTGGTTCCCAGATTTCCGCATCCGAGTGCTGCCTGCCTTTCATTCAAGGAAAGCGGAAGCCTGCCACCGCTGAGCAGCTGCTTCGCTCGCGTTACACCGCCTTCACGCTGGGAGATGTCGATTACATCGTCACAACCCACCATTCGAAAACCGTGGGCGAAGTGAATCGCGAGGAAATTGAAAAATGGTCCAAAGGATCCAAGTGGATCGGTTTCAAGATCCTTCAGCAGGAAGCCGGCACCGCATCCGATACGCAGGGCATGATCGTCTTTCACGTCCAGTATGAGATGGATGGAAAAATGAACGATCACCACGAGCAGAGTGTTTTCGAAAAGGAAAACGGCGAATGGAAATTCCTCGATGCGCAGGGACTGCAACAGGGCCCCATCCGTCGCCAGGAACCGAAGATCGGTCGTAATGATGCCTGCACCTGCGGCAGTGGCAAGAAGTACAAAAAATGCTGTGGCATGGCAGCTTGAGCCGTCCGGCGCACCCGTCTCAGCGGAGTGCCATTCCGCCTGCCTCAATAACTTTTGTGTAACTCGGATCAGTCGGGCTGTCAGGTCGCTGACGAAATGACCTCATTTGCCGCCGTTTTGCGCAGTCTGGCCCTCGCCTCGCTGTTGTGAGCATGTTCCTTGCTCCCGTAATGGGAATGCTGTTGTCCAAACGCGCGACTTCGATGTCTTCCGTTCTGAGCACTCTGGGTTTTACGAGCGCACTGCTCTTCTGCAGCGTCCTCCCTGCGACGACCAGCTGGGCGCTTGAAGCGCGAGGAGGAACTCCGCAGGATATCCTGACCCAGACGTCGGCCGCTTTCAATCAGGTGGCGACGAAAGCGACTCCCGCGGTGGTCAGCATCAGTGCGATCAAATCTCACGGAGATCCCGAAGAATCAGGCGGCAACCCCCATAATCCTTTCGGCATGCCTGATCCGCAGGGCGGCCTGACGCGTCCTCCGAACGCGCCCAGTTTCGGCATCGGCTCCGGAGTCGTCATTCGTGCAGACGGAATCATTCTCACCAACAACCATGTCGTCTCTCATGCCGACCGCGTGACGGTTGTGCTCGATGACAAGAGGCAGATGAAGGCCAAAGTACTCGGCAGTGATCCAAAGACGGACATCGCGGTGGTGCAGATCATCGCTCCAGCGGGAACCAAACTCAACCTCCCGACCATCGAACTTGGAAATTCGGATCAGGTGAAGGTCGGCGACTGGGCTGTGGCGATTGGGAGTCCCTTTGGACTCAGCCACACGGTCACTTCCGGTATCATCAGCGCCAAAGGGCGTGGACAGATGGGCGTGCTCGACACCGAAGACTTCATTCAGACGGATGCGGCGATCAATCCCGGAAATTCCGGAGGCCCCCTGCTCAATCTCAATTCTCAGATGATTGGCCTGAATGCGGCGATTTTCTCGCAGACTGGAGGCTTCGTCGGAATCGGCTTTTCGATTCCGTCAAATCTGGTTCACAAGATCGCTGACGAGATCATCGCGCATGGCAAGATCACGCGAGGATACCTTGGACTCCTCACGCAAGATATCGATGGGGACCTGGCGACCTACTTTAAAGTGCCTCTCAAAAAGGGCGCACTGATCAGCCAGGTGACGTTGAATGGTCCTGCCGCCAAAGCCCACGCTCAGATCGGCGATGTCGTCACCCGTTACGATGGAAAAATGGTCAATAACTCAACTGAACTCAAGGACTTGGTTTCAAAAAGCCATGCGGGCTCCAAAGTTCCCGTCGAAGTGGTCCGCGATGGGAAAACCCAAGCGCTCAATGTCACGGTACTGGAGCAACCGGGAGAGGGATTTCAACAGGCCGGGCAAGTCAGTCCGGCCACCGTCCCGGAAAAGCCATCCTTGGGCCTGACTCTTCAGGATATCCCACCTGACTTCAAGAGCCTGGGCCTCAGTCCCACGGACGGAGCGCTCATCGTGGGAGTACGTCCCGGAAGCAAAGCCTTTGACTCGGGTCTCATGCCCGGTGATATCATCGTGAAGGCCAACGGAACGAAGATCAGCAATTCTGCGGACTTCGTGAAATTCAGCAAGAAGATGGATCGAGACGGAAACAATGTTCTTTATGTTCAGCGTGGACTCGACAGAAAATTTTTCATCCCGCTCAAGAATGAAGCGTGAGCCGCTGGTGTAGCTCGCGAATTCCACATCAAAATCGACTGGCCAATTCAGGCAATCTGACCTATAAAAAGCGCGAATGACGAGTATTTTCGAACAGACCAGCGCTCTTCTGGAAGATTGTCTGGACTATCAGACCACAGTCATGAAGATCGCCGATCTTCTGGTGATGCACCTATCCACATGGTGTTTGATTGATGAGGTCATGGACGACGGACGCATTGAACGCGTCGCAGGTGCCCATGCGAACGCAGACAAGAGTGAATTGGTGGAACGTCTCAAGACGCGCTCGTCGGCCAGCCCTCATGCCACCCGTGGAGTGTATGCCGCCATCCGTACCGGGAATTCCTTCTTCATTCCCGAATTTTCCGTTTCGCAGCTCTCCGGCCCTCCTGACGACGAAAATCGAAAAATTCTGACTGAACTGGGCGCTGACAGCTACATGTGCATCCCGCTCAAAGCCAGGGGGCAGACCATCGGGAGCCTCATGCTCATTCGCGTCGGCCAGCGATACACGGCCGAGGATCTGCAATCCGCGCAGGAAGTGGCCCGCCGCTGCGCACTGGCGATGGACAATGCGCGCATGTACCGCAAGATGCAGGAAGCGCTTCGAGTGCGCGACGAATTCATTTCAATCGCCGCTCATGAATTCAGGACGCCCCTCATGCCCCTGACCTTTCAGCAAAGAGTCGTCGCCCGGATCATGGAAAAAGATGAACCTCCTGGCGAACAGGAACTTGAGCAGATTCGCACTTTCATCCAGACTTCAGGTTCCCAGCTCGGTCGACTGAGTCGACTCGTGCACGATCTCATGGATACGACCCTGCTCAACTGCAGGAAGATGGATCTCCGCCTGGGAAGAGTCGATCTCTCCGAACTCGTGAGAGAAATCATCCGTGATCTCAAGGATTCACTCCGCGATGCGGAGTGCGAAGTGGAACTGCGTGTGCAGAATGAATGTTTCGGAATTTGGGACCGCAGCCGGCTCGAGCGCGCGATCGTCAATCTGATCACGAACGCGACGAAATATGGAGCTGGGAAACCCATCCAGGTGACTCTCAGCTCTCGCGGGGATCCTGCCGGAGAAAGGGCTCTCATTGAGATTCGAGATCAGGGAGTCGGGATCAGACCTGAAGATCAGAACCGCATCTTTCTCGCATTTGTTCGAGGAAACACGAAACGATCCACCAATGGAGTGGGGCTCGGCCTCTACATCGTTCAGCAGATCATTCGAGAACACTCCGGTACCATCACCGTGAAAAGTGATCAGGGCGCTGGTTCCACATTCACCCTTGAGCTTCCCATCCAGACGAGCGCCGGTGCCGCAACTGGAATCCGCCTGGCAGCCCTTACGGAAACCGAACTCGAACTCTCCGCCCGGTAAGTGCCCATCAAACGATCCCAGATCGTCGTGTAAAGTCCGAAATTGCGATCCGCTCTCTGATGATGCGAATGATGAACGGTTGAACTCACCCACACGCTCAGAAGCACGCTTCGCCTCATCCTCTCGGATACCCACTCAAAGCCGCTGTGAGCACTCAGGTTCTGCAATGCCATGACGAGCTGAAAGATCACGAACGTGCTCGGATGGACTGCAAACCAGCTGTAAGCCACTGGCGCGATTGCGGCGTGGGTGAGGGCTTCGAAGGCATCAAAGGAAAACGCGGTCAAGGGCGTCGTGTGGACGGACTGATGGTGACGACGATGAGCCCAGCGAAAGAAAGGGCGGGAATGAAAGAGCCGGTGCGTCCAGTAAAACCAGGTGTCGTGGATCGCCACCAGTCCGACGAGCGTCAAAAAGTAATGGGCCCAGCCTTTTTCTGAAATGGACGCATACACATGAATCCAGCCGTTTTTCACGCCAAAATAGACGTAGAGAGAACCCAGCACGAAGATGAGGAGACTCTTCAGGGAATGCATGAGTTCATCACTCACCTGCCGATCAGAGGGCACTTTGCGATTGATGCAGATGAAAGAACTCTTCAGTGGCGGTTTGCCGTTTTCGGCTGAAGTCGTGGAGCCTCGATACAGGTACAGGTACGGCAGGATACCCAGCACGAGGTAACGAAGGACCAGAAAGCCGAAGGCCGAAGCCGCGAAAATCGCCGGTGAAAGGGCAAGCCAGGGGAGTTTCGGCTGAACCAGCAGTGCGGCGATCATGACAGATCCCCCAGGCAGAGTCCGGGCATGAGACCCCGTGGCTCTCTTTCGCTTTCGAGTTTTGCCTCGAGCGTGGTCGCGGGCGGGATTTCGGGCACGTCTGGCTGAAGGGCGATGAGAAGGAGGATGCCCAGTGCAAGCGCCCCCGAAATCATGCGGGGAGCGGAGTGATGAATTCCCATGTAAGTGAGGGTCATGAAGTAGGCAGTGATGAATGCGGGAATTCTGAGTTGCGTCGGCAGGCTCGGCATCAAGTTTTTGTAAGCCCGCTCGTTTCCGATCACTTCTGATTTCAGAGCATCCAGACGTTCCTGGAGTTCCCCTTCAAAGCGAAATGCGGGTGGACTGAAGAGCAGCTGAAAGCGGGTCTTGAAATCAGGCAGACTCAGCACTGCACGAAAGAGGTACAGGTAGTAGTGAACATTCTCCCATACGGCAGTTGTGATCCCGGTGGGTTGAACGAGCCCGTAGACCGGTTCTTCCTGTTCTTCGACATGGGTTCCGAAAAGGCGGTCCCAGACGATCAGCACCGCACCATAATTGGAGTCGAGGTACTTTTCATCGCTGCCATGATGAACCCGGTGATGTGAGGGAGTGACGAAGACCTTTTCGATCCAGCCCAGCCTGGGGATCACATCCGAGTGGGTGAAGAACTGGTAGAGGTAGAACGCCGTGATCAAAGGGAAGAAGAGCTGAGGGCGAATGCCGATGAGGGCCAGGCTGTACTGAGGTACGGCCAGAATGATGGCCGAAAACCACGGATGCCTGACACCGGCGGCCAGTCCGAACTCCTGGCCGGAGTGATGAACCGAATGATTGGCCCAGAGGATGTGACGGCGATGACTCAAGCGGTGAAAGAGGTACGTATTGAAATCGAGCATCACGAAAGCCAACAGGATCGTCCAGGCATTGATGTTCAGGTCAAACAGGCGGTGCTGACTGTAGATCCGGGTGTAAACGACGGCAATTCCCAGTTCAAAGAAGGCCCCGAAAGCCTGCTGCCCCATGCTGATGTTCACATGCTGCATGAAGGCCTGCCAGGTGCGCTTCTTGCCAAATTTTTTGAGCGCCACCCAGGCTTCAATTCCGATGAAAGCGTAGAGGAGTGGAACGGCCAGAACCAGATAAAAGAGATTCTTCGTGGTATCACTCATGAGGTCAGTTCCTTTCTGAACGTCGCGAAAGTCTTGTTGCGGATGGCGCCGAAGGATTCAACCAGCGCGATCATTCGCGGATTGAAACTTCCCACCCAGTTGAGCTCGAACTCCCGGTAGTTGCGGGTACTGCGAATCTGCTCACCGGCATGGGAGACGAGCGCGTGCGCAAGCCCATTGCCCTGGTAGCGAGGGAGAATGCCGAAAACCACCCCGATGGCTCGCTTGGGCGGATTGAACTTGAGTCGAAAGAAGAGGCGGATTTTCTGGAACCAGCCCAGTTTGCCTTTGAAGTCCTTCAGAAGTGAATTGATCTCCGGCAGGAAGATGAGAAAGCCGCAAGGTTTGCCCCGGTCGTAGGCGCGCCACAGGAGATCGGTGTCGAGGATCGGCTTCATCTTTCCCAGCATGTTCTGGATCTGCTCTTCGGACAAAGGTTTGAAGCCGGGAATTTTCGTCCACGCGGCATTGTAGATTTCGCGCGCTTCGGTTGCAAAAGTCCGCAGGTCCTCGGCACTGTCACTTCCGAGCTTTCTGAATTCATACCGGGGATTGGCGAGGACGGGTTTGATCCGCTCAGCAAGTTCGGCCGGGACACCCTCTTCCAATGACCTTGCGAAAGTGTATTGAAAGTAATCGACCTGATAGCCGAGCTGCTCGAAGAGATTGCGGTAGTACGGCGGGTTGGAGCTTTTGCGATAAGAAGGCGCATGCTCAAAGCCTTCGATCAGAAGACCCCAGAAGGAATCCTTCTCGCCTGGATTGATCGGACCCAGTGCCGTCTGCACGCGCTGTTCGCGCAACCAGGCTTCGGCGGCACCAAAGAGCGCCTGAGCCACTTCAAGACGATCGACACTTTCGAAAAAGCCCACTCCCCCTTTCATTTCAGTGACAGAAAGGGAGGGGTCAGTGAAGGGGGCAACGGATGGAGAGTCCGGTGAAGCGAAGGCCGCGATTCGGCCGATGGGATTGCCCGTGAGCATGTCCACTGCAATCCAGCGGGCGCAGTTGCCCCCCGTCAGGAAGGGATTGACCTTGAGGTCAAAGACTTTCTCGATGTCCATCCAGATCGGCTCAATCCAGTTCAGACGACCCGAATTCAGGGTCCTGGCCACCTTGTGAAACACGATGGAATCTGCAGTGGAACGAATCTTTTTGATCCTGATGAAATGGGACTGAAACATGCGGAACACCTCTTGTGGAAACGAGGCGTACCTTTGATAACTTTCTGTGTCAGCCAGGAGAGGTGACAGGTTTGGGCATTTCCGTCACCCGAGTGCGCCTGCGCACTTCTTCTAGGCGGTTCTGTTCCAGCGGGTTTTGAACAGAGCCTCAAGGAGATCGAGGTTCTCCGACAGTCTGGGATAGGAAGTCGTTCTTCCGTGAAAGACCTCGGCCACGAGCTGATGAGCAATCTCGATGTAACCCTCGAGCCAGCCCTGCGCATGAAAAGGAGATTGTCTCGAACCAAAGTTGGAATCCTTGCGAGTGAAAACGGAGAGATCCCTTCCCTCGCCGATGATGAGCTGATCGGGTTCCAGAAACTTCCAGGTCGCGGACCTGAGCGAACCGATCACGTTGAGTTCGAAATGATGGGTGGAACCATGCACGGTCTTTGAGATGGAGCCGAAAGCTCGACCTCCTCCGGAAAAATTCGCCATGAGTTGAACATGGGAATCGCGGTGCGCGGTCTCGGCGTTGATGTACGAACGCCAGCCATGGATTTCACGGGGAACGCTTCCATGGAGAAAGCTGGCTGCGTCCATCCAGTGCGTGGCGATATCGAGAAACACGTCAAAGTCTCCGGACAGAGCCGTGTCGTTTTTCCAGCTCGAGGCCGCTTCTCCGGTCCGGTTTCGGATGAGCGCCCGCTCCGCGGTCGAAGCTTGCCAGTAGCGTCCTTCGATCGAGATCACTTCGCCGAGTTTCCGGTCCTCGATCATCTGTTTCAGAGTCTGCACTCCCCACGTCTGGCGATACCCGTGCAATACTGCGGTCGGAACCTTGACTGCTCGAAGATCGTCCACTTCGCGCGAATTCACGCAAGCAGGCTTTTCGCAGAGGATGGCTTCATAACCGGCTTTTTCGGCATCCAGAATCGCCTGCGCATGCAGCCCGTGAGGGTTGGCGATGCAGAGGACGGGATGTTCGTACTTTCGGCGCTCTTCGACGAGCGAACTCCCGCGCATCAGCTGCACCGGCAACGCCAGCTTCAGGTCCGGAAACTTGAGTTTGAGCGTCGCGAAGCTCGTTGAGATGGCCTGTCCTGAACTTCCACTTCCAAGAATGAGCGGGGTGATCGTCATTCCCCAGGCATATCACAGAAAAACCGGATGGTGTTTCCACCATCCGGCTCTGACTCTGGCATTGTTGAGGACAACGCTGGAGGGAATTCAACCGATCAGAGCATTGAATCCGATCGTGGCACTGTAAAGATCATTGCCGGGATTGAGCGTCACGTCGGGTCGGATGATGAGTCCGAAGTTCTGGCCCAGGCCGAATTCGAAATCCGCGCCGACATTCGGGCGCAGGGTCCAGTCAGCCCCATTGCTGGTACTGGTCAGATTGCCGAGCTGCACTGCACCTGGATTGTTCCGGTAGACGAAGTTGCCGCCGCCGTGAGCCGAGACTCGGAAGCTGGGCGTGATATTATATCCGAGCTTCAGATTGGCGGGAATCAGCATGAGCTTGGCACTGTCGCCACTGATGTCGCTACTGGCGAAGAAGTTGGATCCCGCAGCTCCGCGATTGGAATAGAGCACTCCAGTGGATGGACCGAAAAACACATTCCGCATCTTCGAACCGGCTTTCCAGATTGAAGACGCGAGATTGAGGTCAGCCGTGAAACCGTAGGCCAGTCGGCTGTCCTGGCTTCGATCGCTGGTGGAGAGTGCGCCCACTTGAGGCTTGATCCCGACCACTTCACGTTTCAGCATCGAATCACCGTTGTAATTTCCCACGTCTTTCGTGGTCGTCCCGCTTGTATCCGTATTGCTGTCCATCGAACTATAGTCTTCAGCCAGTGCGACAGTGCTGAATGAAGCCAGAGCCGCAGTCAGTGCCAGAGCGCCTTTGAATGTCTTGAGCATAAAATTTTTCTCCCTTATATGCGTGCTGAACGGTGCAACCCACGTTCCATCATCTCTGGCTGGCTGCTTACCTTTTTTTACAGAGCGGCGGAGAGGAGAGCGATTTGAGGCACGACATTCAGAATCATTGTGAAAATTGTGGCGATCGAAAACCCGGTGCACTGCTGACTGTCCACGGACGCGTGACGCATGAAGAGAATCACGCTTTCATCATGACGCCCCGTTTGAATTGGAAAAGCCACGCTCGCATCCTGAATTAGAATGCTGAGATAGCTTCTTTTGCATGGCTACGGAAAATCTGGATCCGCGAAGAGAGTTCGACCTACCGGACGCCGGATCCGCGGTCTTGTGCGTGAGAAAAGCCCGGTCGCTGGCTATTCAAGGAGCTTCGGATCGCCGACCTGTTCCAGAATCTTGTCGAGTTTCACGATTTTCACGCGCGAACCTTCGACGGACAGGGCCCGTTTTCCCTTGAGCATGGCGATCACTTCATCACCAATGAGGCGAGAGGATCCTTCACTGAGCACTCCACGCGCCACCAGATCCGAGGGATGCTCGATCTTGCTGCGCATGAGGGGCAGAAGCTGAGCGGCAGTCATCAGGTGCTTGGCCGCGATCTGATGTCGATCGGCGAGGATGCCCACGTAACACCGCAGAAGCTCCAAGGCCTGCGCTTCAGACGCATTGGGAATTTCCGGACGAGGGAGCTTGGGCAGCACGACGTCTTTGGCGTCATTGGCACGATGAAGTGCAGCCAGTATGGCTTCTCCACTTTTGGAGAGCTCACCTTTGTTGATTCCACGAAACGTGCCGAGGTGGGCGATATCCTTCGGCCTGACATGAGCGAGGTCCATCAGTATGTTGTCATCCGCGACCCAGCGACGGGGGAGGTTGACTTGCCTGACCCGTTCTTCACGCCACTTCATCAGCTCCAGGAGAGCCGCGTAACCGCGTTGATCCAAGCGCCCGCCGCGTGCAAGTTTCTGAGCCATGCCGACCGGATCAGGCTGATACAGGCTGACAACTTCCCATTTCGCGGAGACTTCAAGCGCCCATTCCTTGCGGCCGAGCTTCTCAAGTTCACCGATCAATTTGCGCGCGGTCGCGACGAGGTACTCCACGTCAACGTGCGCGTACTCAAGCAGCTGCGGGGGCAGCGGGCGAACTGACCAGTTGGTGCGCGCATGTCCCTTCTTGATCGTCACGCCGAGCGCGGCCTTGAGAAGATTTCCCAGGCCGATGCTGTCGCCGTAACCACACAGGGATGCCGCCACTGCAGTGTCGAGGGTGTTCACCGCGACCACGCCGAAGGTGGTGTAGAGACACTCCTGGTCCCCCTGAGAAGCGTGAACAATCTTCAGAATGGAACGGTCTTCGAAGATGTCCAGCAGAGGTCTCAGATTTTCGAGGGTTTTGGGGTCCTTGAAGGCCTGCGCGTCGACCAGCCAGGACTCTTCGTCCGTGGCGATCTGAATGATCTCCACACAGGGATAGAAAGTGGTTTCGCGAATGAACTCCGTATCAAAAGCGATGATGTCGTGTTCGCGAAGTTTCGCGGACATCTCATGGATCTCTTCGGCTGTGGTGAGAGGTTCCCAATGAGGCTTGGTCTGGGGAGGGAGTTCAGATGGAGTCGGAGTTGTCTTCGGTGGTATCAAGAGCGCGGTCCTCAAGCGTGTAACGACTTCAAAAGTCGCATCCGCATTCCGCAGAGTCCCTGCCCTTTGGGGTCATGACCTGATGGCCATCGGGATTTCACAGCATGCATTACCGGTAATATAGTCCCGCGAAGGCATCCCGTCCATTCCTGCTTTGAGCGAAGGGGGCCAGGTGGCGCGCTGACGCTTCACGTTAAAAGCAAAACTTCAGGCTGCGTGCTGCTTCGTCTGGGTCGCGTGGCTCACTCTGAACACCCGTACTCGAACTCGGGCGGCTGGACCTGCCAGCAGAAAGTCCGTGAGCCTGGGGTCAGAAACGTACCGATCGAAAGCGTATTTGGCGATGACTTCGGCCGCCTGCATTTCAGATTTCTGGTACTCTTCGATTCGAATCTTGGACTTGAGCCAGGCCAACCCATGCACCTGAATTTCGGTGCGGACGAAGGGCTGTGAGAGAAGATCTTCGACATAGTTGGCGAAGTCCTCATCTTCTTTCTGCTGATGTGCTCGCATTTCATACACCGATTCAATCGGATCCGACTCTCCATCCTTGAGCGCATCTTCAAAAAGCGCGATCTCGCGGTCGTCCGAAAACGTGTCGGCGAGTTTGATGTCCTTGCCGTCTGAATAAACGATGAGTGCTACGGTACCAATCTTAGGATGCTTCATGGTGGAGGTTCCCTTGCCTTGCATCACTTCTCGGACTAAATAAGTCAGGTAATGAGAAGTTTAACAATATCGGGGTGGCGGTGACACACCTCGGGTAATTCTGATAGGCTCAACACACCCTCCTGACCCTCGCCGCGCCTGATCGCCAGCCTGTCACCTGCCGACTGCCGGCCTACCGAAAGTATCGAAATGACTTCTCTTTTTGATCCCCCTGCCGAAATCGGACCTCCGACTTACATCATCCTCGATTTTGAAACGACCGGGCTGGACCCGGAGACTTCTGAGATCATCGAGATTGGCGCCATTCGGGTCAAAGGACTTGAAGCCAGCGAGCGCTACCATACTCTGGTCAAACCCAAGGGCGAGCTGCCTCTGGCGATTTCGCAGCTGACGGGCATCACGTCTGAAATGATCTCCACTGCCCCACCCCTTCGGGATGTGGTTCTCGCTTTTTCCGATTTCCTCGGTGACCTGCCGATCGTCGCGCACAACTCATCGCTTGAGCAGGGCTTCCTGGACCACCATGTTTCGCCGATGATTTCCGGCAGGGCATTCAGCGTCTACAATTCGATTGATCCCCTGGCTATCCTGCTTCCCGACCATGCGTCGCACTCGATGGAGTCACTCCGCAAATGGGCGGGCGTGGACCTCGAGAACGCGCATCGCGCGGACAAGGACTGCGAAGATCTGCTCAAAGTGCTCGCTTACTCTCAGGACTGGATGAAAACCTACCGCCCCCAGATCGCCAACATCGTGCAGAAAATTCTCGGCACGGTTGATGATCTCGGTTCCTGGTGGTGGTCCTGGTTTTTTGATCAACCTCGCGGCACCGACAGTCTTGCGGAACTCATGAAGCGTCCGAATCTCGGTGACCTCAAGCAGATGACCTCACTGGACGCGGACCGCGACCCTGAATCGCAGCAGAAAGCGATTCGCGAATTCGTGAAAAAAGAAGCGATTTCCGAAGCTTTGCACGGACCCGGCTCAGAGGCCGGAAAATCAAAAGGACCCGAAGGTGCCTTTCATCACAGGGAGTCCCAGGAAGTCATGGCCCAGAGTGTGCGCCAGGCGATCGCCGACTCCCAGAAGATCGCGATCGAAGCTCCGACCGGCACCGGAAAGTCCGTTGCTTACCTTCTCCCCGGCATTCTTGCGGCAAAAGCATCGGGTGCCCCTCTCATTGTCTCCACCCACAGCAAATCGCTTCAGGATCAGCTCTTCGAGAAGGATCTGCCTCTCGTCCGAAAGCTCTTGAACCAGCCTGAGCTGCGCGCGACGACCGTCAAAGGTCAGGAAAATTACCTCTGCCTGAGAAAGCTCAACCAGGAAATTGAACTCATGCCGGAAGCCACGAGTGATGCGACGATCGAAGAGCGCTACTGCGTGGCTTTCATCATCGCGCTCGCGAACGTGAGCAAAGTGGCGGAACTCGACCGCGTTTCCCATTACCTCCAGATCCGCTTCCAGGCGATGAGACCGCTGCTTGAGCGCGTGCGTGCCCATCACACGACTACCAAAGGACCTCCCTGTCCCTTTTACAAGAGCTGCCATTACTTCGACAGTGCGCGAATCGCGCATGCTTCGGACGTCGTGATTGCCAATCATTCGCTCGTCTTTCACTGGCCGGAGCATCTGCCGAAAATTCGCAACGTCGTTTTTGATGAGGCTCATCACCTCGAGGATCAGATCACGGAAGCCTACTCCGAGAAACTCAGTGAAATCGAAATCGCGGACGCAGTCGAACGTTTCGCCAAGAAACCCAAGCGCGGGGGCGGCGACGGCGCTAAAATCGCATACCTTCTGTCAAAATTGATTCTGCCGGCGATTTACGAACTCAATCCCGCCGATCAGCTGGCGAAGTTCTGCGACGCCATCAAATCGAGACTCAATCAACTTCAGACTTTGATTCCAGCCGCCCTGAATCAGAAGCGTGGGCCCAGGGCCAATGATGGGTTTGAGGAATTTCTCGATCTCGCGGTCATTGCCAAGGCTGGCCCGGCCACCTTGCTCGAAGGCCTGACGAATCTCGTGGGCGCCGTCGCGGATCTGAACGCTTACCTCGCGGCCGGGGTCAAAGCTTCGAGCTCCGGCCCCTACAAGACGGACTCCGCTTTTGACACCCTCAATACGCAGAGCGGGCGATTTTCTGATTTCGAAGAAGTTCTCCGCAAAACCGTCGATGATTCTGAAGCCAATTATCTCAGGCTCCTTTTCTGGAATCCGAAGGAAAACGTCTGGCGCCTCCGCGTCGCGCCGATCGAAGTACAGGAACTGGGTAAAGCTTTTTTCGCCGACAAACGCTCTGCAGTGCTCACTTCGGCCACCCTTTCGACCGGAAGTTCTCCGACCTGGGTCACCGACCGGATCGGCCTGAAACTCAGCCGCGAATTTTCGTCACTTCCCTCCCCCTACGCGCTCGAATCCCAGGCAGTGGTCATGATTCCGTCGGACGTCTCTCAACCGGGAACTCCGGGACATGCAGAGGCCCTGATCGGTTTCACGGAGCAGGTCGCGACCATTCTCGGAGGCCGCACTCTGCTGCTCATGACTTCGAATGCGCGACTCAAGGCTGCAGCTGAGATCCTGCGCACGCGACTGCAGAAGCACGGGATCACCGTGCTGGATTCTCTGAGCGACCGCCGGGCTGCGGACATCTTCAAGAACACCGAACGCGCGGTCCTCATCGGCAGCGAACGCTACGGCGAAGGCCTCGACATTCCGGGCAAAGCCCTGAGCTGCGTGATCGTCGAGAAGATCAACGAAGCGATGACCCGCGGACCCTTGGCCGAAGCTCGCAAGGCCAAGACGCAGTTTGGACTTTACGAGTATGACTTCCCGCTCCGAATGATGTGGCTCAAGCAGCGCGTGGGACGCCTGATTCGCTCAACGACAGACACGGGTGTGGTGGTGGTCTTTGATCCGCGCTACCACAGCTGGAGTCAACCTTCGCAAAGGCACGTGAAATTGGCCCTTGCGCCCATCCCGATCCAGGCTGGGACAAGGGATCAGCTTCTGCTGGCGATTGAGAAGCTGGGGCTTTGAATGGACCCAATTCGCGTTAAATTAAACTAAACTGGAATCCGGGTCCGTTTCCTTCGACCTGCGCCCAGACTCTTTCTATCCTGATGACAAAATTCTATGGAGGAACTGAACTTCTCAACGACAGTCTGGGGAACTTTCATCAGAGCGGATGTGATTCGGTCTCCTTACCCGGTTATCTTGGCACTGTTGATGGTACCATCAGCTCAGCAACTCCGACAAAAATCGTGCTTTCTTATTCTTATACAGGTCTGCCGGAATACCAGAAAGTTTTCGAACTCATGTCGGATAAAGAGCTTCAGTGAAGCCGGACCGAGATTTCCACGGTTGGACACGATTGCGAAGGGAACCCAAATCAGCTGAGTGAAACTCACACAGTGGTCATGGCGGCCAGTTTTCAGTGGAGAAACCCTCTGACTGTCAAACTTGAAACTCCGATCACACTTGCGAAGCTCGTTCAAAAAGAAGCGGATCTGCAGAAGGTGTATTCACCAGCCGCTGAAGCTGAGTACGCCTCCCTCGAAAAGGACTATTGCTCGAAAATCAGCAAGTAAGGGCTTTAGGCTGCTCCGCTGACCCAGATGCGAACTGGCTTTGCTTCTTCATCTTACCACTCAGGCGGGTCCAAACCGAGACTCCGCAGTTTCATGGGAACTTATGCCTAAACCCTTCTGGCTTGACGCAGCATCATAATCCAGCCATAGCAATCTGACGCGATTTAGGGCAAAACCGGAGCACTATGAACCCGCAGCTCCAGAAAGAAGTCGCCCGCCGGCGCACTTTTGCCATTATCTCCCATCCCGATGCCGGTAAGACGACTCTTACTGAGAAACTTCTCCTTTACGGCGGAGCGATTCATCTGGCAGGTGCAGTGCGCGCCAAGGCCAACCAGCGCAACACGACTTCGGACTGGATGGAAATTGAAAAGCAGCGCGGAATCTCGATCTCAACCAGCGTGCTTCAGTTTGATTACGAAGGCGTGCAGATCAATCTCCTGGATACACCCGGACACAAGGACTTCTCCGAAGACACCTACCGAACCCTGACCGCAGCCGATGCCGCCGTCATGTTGATCGATGGCGCCAAAGGCGTCGAGCCTCAGACCCGCAAGCTTTTTGAAGTCTGCCGCATGCGCGGGATTCCGATCTTCACTTTCATCAACAAGATGGATCGCCCTTCGCGCGAACCTCTGGACCTCATCGACGAACTCGAAAAAGTCCTCGGCATCCGCTCCTGCCCCATGAGCTGGCCGATCGGCGCCGGTGACCGCTTCAAGGGTGTTTACGATCGTCAGACGGATGAAGTTCATCTCTTTCAATCCGCCGAAGCCAACGTCAAAGGAAGGCTCCTGGCCAAGAAAGTCACCGGCATCAATGATGACTCCTTCAAGGAAATGCTCCTTGGGCCCAAGACTGATAGCTACGACGCGAAGGAACTTCACGACCAGGTCAAAGCGGAACTCGAACTTCTCGAGTTCGCGGGCGACCAGTTTGATCACGCAAAAGTCCTCGCCGGTCAATTGACCCCCGTCTTTTTCGGTTCCGCCATGAACAACTTCGGAGTGCAGCACTTTCTCGAAGAATTCATCAAGCTCGCTCCCAAGCCCGCTCCCCATGAAACGGAAGACGAGATCATTGAGCCGACGGATGACCGATTCTCCGGCTTCATTTTCAAGATCCAGGCAAACATGGATCCTTCGCACCGCGACCGCGTGGCATTCATGCGAGTCTGTTCCGGACATTTCGAGCGTGGCATGGGCGCCAAGCATGCCCGCCTTGCCAAAGAATTCAAACTCTCCAAGCCCCTGCAGTTTTTCGCGCAGGAGCGCGTGATCATCGATGAAGCGTGGCCAGGTGACGTCGTCGGCCTTCTTGATACGACCGGAGACCTTCGCATCGGCGACACGCTCTATAACGGCAAGAAGATCGAGTACCAGGGCGTGCCCCGGTTCTCGCCCGAACATTTCGCTGGAGTCTCGATCCTCGATCCAATGAAACGGAAACAGCTCAAAAAAGGACTGGATCAGCTCGCTGAAGAAGGCGTGGTCCAGGTCTATCGACAACGCGGCTTCGGCGACAAGGATCCCGTGCTCGGAGCAGTCGGAGCCCTCCAGTTCGAAGTGCTGCAACATCGCCTCAAAGCCGAGTACGCGGTCGATGTTCGAATCGAAAGGCTTCCGTACATTCACGCGCGCTGGGTGACGGGTGAAGGCTTCGATCCAGAATTCTTCGAACGGCGCGAGGACAGTCGCTGCCTCGAAGACCGCGACAGTCAGCCCGTCCTCCTCTTCAAATCCGACTGGGGCTTGCGCTGGGCCGAAGAGAACTACAAGAAACTCTCATTCCTCAAGACTGCGCCCATGATTCGCGGAGACGAATCTTGATAGGCTGATTCGCGGAGACGAATGAGCCGTTTCAACGAACGCTGAAATCGCAACCCAGGTTGGATCCAAAACCTCCGTTGATGCCCTTTACAAGTGCCAGCACCTGAGAAGTCGCCGCAGAACAACCGGTGATCACTCCCGCTTCGTTGATGACGGGAACACCCACGGCACCCAGAAAAATCAGGGTGGCATCCGCGAAAAGGGGTGGACTCCCGAAGTACGTCTCCAACTTCATCAATTGAATGGGAGTGTTCGCCGCAATCAATCGGTCAGCACCTGAAGCATCTTGATAAGACAGATCGCCAGCAGTTATGTAGGATCCCCCAATTTGACAGCGAGGTTGAGCGAAACATGTCCCACTCAAAATGAGACCCATGAGCACTGTTTTTTTATTCATATTATTTCCTGAGTTTGTTTTTTGAACTTCTTGAATGCTATCATTCAAGCGAAATCTTGACGCCCGAAGCTCGGTAGATGAAGTGTCGCGGCTGCACGACTTGATCGGCTTCGATCCTGGAAGGCTGGCAAAAATAGAGAGCGTTTTGCAGGGGGCTGTAAAAAGTGGCTCTCTCACCTGCCAGAACTTCTGAATCAGGCGGCATGACCTCAGCCAATTGCGCCGTGCAAAGATCGGCGACCCGATTCTGGTATTTCGCCTGTTTCTCTTCGTTGTCCTGATGAGAATGTCCCAAAATTTTATTCAAGCCTCGAACTTCCTTACCACGCAAAATATCGTGCGCTGCCGCCCCGCTCAGAAGCGCCGTGCCTGCCAGGCCGATTGGGACGCTTGCCCCGAAAGTTACTGCCACTGCAGTTGCATCGACCGCATAGATCGCAGCTTTCCACCACCACCTCGGGCCGACATAATCTCGGCGCCCGTCCACTTCAAATAGAGTTTGAGATGGAAGCTGGGTCAGTTGCTCCAATGTGAAATTCTGAACCTCTTGAAAGGAAACTTTATCCCGAACTTCCTGGGCGCAGACGGGGGACAGAACAACGAGATTGGACAGACTGACAATCAACAATAAGTACTTCATAATCGACTCCGGGTTGGACCGGCTGGCGTGAGCGCCGGCGTGCCGAGAACCTAACGTTTTGTAGCGCAATGCATTAGTATTGAGACGTAACCGATCGACTGACGAAATTGGGCTTTGCCGCTGTATCAAGTACAGCTGACCAGTTCTTGGGCAATCGCTGACGGTACAGCGACTCCAAACATATGTTATCATTATGCAATTTCAGTATTTTGAATGGCATTCCTATTGCTCTAAGGGCCACTGATGTACTTTCGCGCGCACTTCATCGCATTTTTGGGAATGGTCACTCTCCTGATTGGAGCTAATCTCTCGTCAGCCAGAAGCGACATTCCTTTGGAATCGCATGCACTCTGCGATCTGCGCATCAGTGACGAACTTCAAAAAGGAGTCGACCAGTACTTCACAGCGGCCGAAAAGGTCGGCGTGGATTCAAGGGCCTACTCTCGCGCACAAGATACCCTCGCTCAATCCGTCAGGAGACTTCGCGGAACTCCGTGTGAAAATGAGCAACTCAACGCCTACGCAATCGAAGTGGCGTTCAGATCAGTTTTGAAAGTGAACCTGAAGTACTCCCAGATGTTTCCTGAAGTCACTCAATCTGAATGGGTCAAGACACTTCTGCTGATCATGTCGTCTCGTGGGAGACTTGTACCGTTGACACCGTCACTGCGAGAATCATTTGGCCCGGGCTGGGAGTCAACATCGGTCCACCCATCCACCTACTCGCCTTCAATTTTAGGAGCGTACGACTGCCTGAACGGAACGATCTGGTACGATCCCTATCTCCCGCCTGTCAACCTGGGATCCGTTCTTGCTCATGAAGTGGATCACCTTCTGAGAGACAAGATCACATTCGAGGAATCCTGGGACTCTCGACTCCTTGATGCGAGTGCCGATGAAATCATGATCCTCGATGAAGTCATGGCCAACATGATGAGCTCTCTCTCCCAATTTCGGTTCTACAGGGATAGTAATCGTGATTACGCGTTTCAGGTCAGGAGAGAGCATTACATGAACTGGAATGCACCTCACTGGAACCAGAACTATGAAAAATACGCTTTCGGTGCTGATCAGGATTTGAGCTTGTTTTCCAAAGATGGTGCACTTGCATCAATATGGGGGCATCTTTTTGCCCGCTTTGAGGAATCGTGGACTCCGAAACAAAAACGCTGGGCCAAAAAATCAGCAAGGCGACTCGATTCAGATCGTTTCAAATACGGTCCACGAGTGGACATACGCTGGAGCGACGACAGCGCCCCAAAAGACGGTATCCCGGTTTTTGGCGGTTTCGATGTCATCTATACAGCGCTGATGGACCCGGATGTAGTACCTCAGATTGAAAAAGTCATCAGCCTGGTCGGACAAATCTATTATCCTTCGAAAGTACTCGATACGCATCGTCTCGCACTTCTTCTTCAAAAATGGGTCCGTGATCCACAATTGAGTTCAACTGCGTCTCCTCTGGAGCGCGCACTCAGCATCGAACGAAATTACCGGGGTTTATTCAAAAATTCAGATATCGAAGAAGTTCTCCGGACTCCTTCAAAAGGTTGCAGTGCTGTCACAGCAACCAGGCCAAGCGGCGAAGGCGTCAGGCCAAGCGGCGAAGGCGTCAGGCCAAGCGGCGAAGGCGTCAGGCCAAGCGGCGAAG
>JACMNQ010000079.1 GCA_014378465.1 Oligoflexia bacterium
CCGACTTGATGTTCGGCGAGCACATCCTCGGGCAAGTTGCTGGAGCGTTTGACCGCGCCGATGAACTTCGGGAGTTTTCCGAGTGCCGAATTCAAAGTATCCACCACGACCTGGAGATCCTCCATCGGCAGGTGCCCGCGCATGCGGCGATTGATTTCTCCGTAGAGCTGGCTCGTGTAGGCGATGATGGCGACAGCCTCATCGTCACTCAGTTGTGCGAGCGGCGGACGGTGCCGGGCCGCGATGATGTTGGCCTTCCAGAGAAATTCCGCGTACGAGTACTCTTCATTGCCGAGAAGCTCGGAGTAATAATCGATGACGCTCTCGAGAGTGGGAGTCGCGGTCGCGAGTGCGCGATGTGAACGGTGAGTTTGCCGTGAATGACGGGCTGATTGAGTACTGGAGTTCAATCCGTCTGAAGTGTCAGGCGTGTGAGCGCACAGGCTGATCAAAGTGAGCAGAGTCAGTGACAGCAGGAGTTTGGAACGATGACCCACGGAACTCAATCGGAAGACCTCGCTTCTCCCAGACTGATCGGATCTTGACGCTCAGAACTTGAGAGCTATGGCTTTTTCATGCTGACCGGTCATTCCGGACACAGAACGCGAAAAAGCCCGAAAGAGGAGTGCTCTTCCAGGCTTCACGAGATCAGGTTTGATCTGAAATTTTCAGTTCGGGATCGGAGCAAATTCGTCGTCGCCCACAGCCTTCTGGTGGAGAGGAACCACGCGGCCGGCAGCGATTTCACGAAGTGCGGTCACGACGATACGGTTTTTGCTTTTCACCAAAGGGGTCGCACCTTTGTAGAGCTGGCGGGTGCGCTTGGTCGCGAGATGAACCAATTCGTACATGTTTTCAACATTCTCCAAGCAATCTTCAATAGTAACGCGAGCCATGATGCACCTCTTTCCCTATGTAAGTAGCTAAATTTGCTGGGAGAGTCAAGCCGTATAGAGCCTGTCGAACTCCGTCAGATACTTCTTGTTGATTACGCTGCGCTTCACTTTCATCGAAGGAGTCAGTTCTCCGGATTCGATCGTGAGCTCGTGTGGGAGGATCCCGAATTTCTTAATGGTTTCATAGCTCGCCAAATGACTGTTCAGATCGTCCACCAGACGCTGCACGAGTGCGCGAATCTTGGGGTTGCGAACGAGCTCGGAATACTCGCTGAAAAGAATCTGGTTTTCGTTGGCGTAGCGAAGGACTTGTTCGCGGTCCAGAGTCAGAAGGGCTGAGAGATAGTTGCGCCGATCTCCGTGGACCACCATCTGAGTGATGAGAGGATAAGCTTTGGCGAGATTTTCGATCTTCTGAGGTGCGACGTTCTTGCCGCCGCTCGTGACGATGATGTCCTTCTTGCGATCAGTGATGTGCAGGTAGCCCGAACTGTCGAGAAAGCCGATGTCACCGGAATGAAACCAGCCCTCCGTGAACGCGGCGGCCGACTCTTCAGGCTCCTTGTGGTAATCCTTGAAAATTTTTTTCGACTTGATCAGGATCTCACCGTCCTCGGCGATCTTCATGCTCACTTCAGGAAGCGGACGACCGACGGTGCCAAAGCGCAGGTGCTCGATCGTGTTGAGAGCGACCGGCGCGCAGGTTTCAGTGAGGCCGTAGCCTTCGAGAATGGTGATGCCCACGGTCTGAAAGTATTCGCCGATTTCGCGAGGCAGAGGAGCGCCCCCACAGAGGGCAAAGCGAAGTTTGCCGCCGAAGCCTTCGAGCACTTTTCCGAGCACCGCTTTTTTAGCGGCGGCATATTGTGCGGCCACGAGCAGGGAAGGTTTCCTGCCGGACCACTGAGCGGAGTAATAGTCATGTCCGACTTTGACCGCCCATTTGAAGAGTTCTCTCTGAGCGACAGGAGCCGAGCGAGCCCGCGATTCGATCTTCGCGTAAGCCTTTTCAAAGATGCGGGGGACTGCGAACAGGATCGTGGGTTTGACCTCGAGCATGTTGTCCGTCATCTTGTCGACAGTCTCGGCGTAGCACTCTTTCCAACCGAAGACGTAAGTCGCGACCGACTCCACCTTGCCGATGATGTGCGAGAACGGGAGAAACGCGAGCAGAGTTTCCTTTTCCGGGCGGATGTGGCCCCCAAAGCTCTTCACGCAGTCATCCAGAACACTCATCATGTTCTCATGTGTGAGGACGACGCCCTTGGGTATGCCCGTGGTGCCTGAAGTGTAGCAGATCGTGATCGGATCCGAGGGCTGAGCCGCGAGGAGCTGTTTTTCGAAGCGGTCCGGATCCGCGTGCTGTTCCTTGCGCCCGGAATCCCGGAGCGTGGTCAAGGTGAGGATGTCCGAGCGAGCCGTCGCGAAATTCATGGCTTCGGAGTCAAACATGACGATGGATTTGAGGTGAGGCAGTTCGCTCTGACGATCCAGAATCTTGTCGAGTTGCTGCGCATTCTCAAGAAAAGCCACTTTCGCTTCGCAGTGATTGAGGATGTAGATCACGTCTTCACGGATGCTCGAAGCGTAGAGGGGAACCGTCACGGCCTGCGCGCCGAGAATAGCCATGTCGCTCAAGGGCCACTCATACCGGGTGTTGGAGAGGATGGCGACTTTGTCCCCTGGCTCAACTCCGAGGGCCATGAGTCCATGAGAAACTTCGCGGCACTCTTCGTCGAATTCCTTGAACGTCAGCTGCTTCCAGACGCCGACCGGCCCGATGACTTCATTTCTCGGCTTGAACTGAAAGCCCGTCGCACGTGGCGTGGAGCGGATACGAGTGAGGTAGGTCTGCGTGAGGGTCGGTCTCAGGATGAAAGGCATGTCAGTCTTCGTACCCGCGGTTCTTGGAGCCCGCGCGTTTCGCCTGTTCCATTTCACGCTCGGCGGATTTTTCCTTCAGAGTGTCTCGCTTGTCGTGCTTTTTCTTGCCCTTGCCGAGGCCGAGTTCAATCTTGGCGATGCCCTTCTTGAAGTACATCTTCGTCGGGATGATCGACAGACCCTTGAGGGTGACGGCTCCGAAGAGTTGCTCGATCTCATGCTTGTGCAGGAGGAGCTTTCTCTTTCGCATCGGATCGTGATTCCAGATGTTGCCATGCGTGTACGGACCGATGTGGGTGTTGAGAAGCCAGGCTTCCATTCCACTGGAGTTTCTTCTCACTTCGACGAAGGAGTCTCTCAGATTGGGAGATTGCAGGCGCAGGCTTTTGACCTCGGTGCCGGTGAGGACGATGCCCGCTTCAATCGTGCTGTCGATGAAGTAATTGGAGCGCGCGTGATGATTGGAGGCAATGAGCCTCTCGTCACTCTCTGGCTTATGCGCCATGAGGGGTCTCCGAGATTGAAGTCGTCGCACCTGGAGTGTTCTGCGCGATACCCAGGGAGAGAATCGTCTTGAAGGCGTCTTCGACGCTCAGATGGCTTTCACGCACTTCGGCTTCCGGAACGATGAGGTAGAAGCCCGAAGTGGGATTGGGAGTGGTGGGGACGTAGACGTTCAGGTGATGTACCAGTGACGCCACTTTGGTTTCACCCGTGACGAAGGCCAGAGTCCACACACCCTTGCGCGGGTACTCGAGGTAAACGACTCGACTGAACTGTTGCGAGCCGCTTGCGGCCATCGTCTTGAGCAATTGATCGAGCGCTTTGTAGATGTTGCGCACCACCGGGATGCGGGAGATCCCGACGCCGATCAGTTCAAGAATCTTCTGGCCGAGCAGGTGCTTGGAGGACCAGCCGAGAAAGGAGATGATGAGCGCGAGCAGCACGATCGTGCCCAGCATGATCGCGAAGTTCAGGAGAAGCGCGACTTGAGGATCAAAGTAGTAGGCAGGCTGCCAGGTGGCCGGGAAAAGACCCTGCAATTTCCAGATCGCGCCGAGGACCGAACCCAGAATCCAGGCGGAGACGGCAAGCGGAATGAGGACAAGAACTCCGGCGAAGAAGTTCTTTCTGAGAAGCGCGCCAATATCGGGGAAACGAGTGGGTTTGTTCGGCATGGAGTGAAGTTACAGCGTGTCTGGATTCTTTTCAGATCGCCAGACTAAGAGATACCCCGCCGCCGAATATTTTTCCACCTGCCTCGTAGCCGGGAGCACCGATCTTGAGGTCGCCGACGCCCTGTCCAAGCTCGTCACCCTGGGACTTGGTGATCTTCTGCGTCACGAGTTGCTGGTAAGATGCGTGAAAATCGACGTTGCATGGCGTGTCAAAGCTGAGGAATTTTTTGAACTCCATCCCATAACCCGCATTGATCAGGTGCTTGGGGGGATCCAGGTAATTACCTGCACCGTTGTTGGGATGAGCGAGGATACTGGGGCGGTAGGCATACCCCAGACGGATGCTCTGGGTTCCGAGTTTCCATTCGTGGGCAACTTTCGGAATGAGGATGTTGTGGTAGGCGTAAGCGGGATTCTGGCTGGATGAGATCAGAATTCCACAGGGTGATCCGCTGTCGCAGGTCGTGGTCCGTGGGTCCTGGATCGAAACCGAAGGTGCTTCGAATTTGCTCCAGAACTGATAGTCCGCCTCGAGAAAAAGTCGGGCGCTGTCCGTGTATGCGACGGTGCCGCCGAGTTCAAGGGACATCGGGTCGTAGTAGACCGTCGAGAGCGCCTTGAAATTGAAATCGAGTGTGGCGATATTCCCGATCCCGCGAGCTCCTGAAGAAACGTTGAGTTGATTGGTGCTGCTGAGAGGCAGACGAAATACGAAACCTGCCGTCGTCGTCGGATTCGTTGAAGTCGGCTCCGAGCTGTAGGCGAGGCCGAAGTAGGGAGACGCTTTGGTCTTCGCACTTGCGGAGATTCGAAGGGTGGAGGGGAGTGAGGAGTCGGTCTGTACGAGTACGGTGCCGTTTGAGGTGAGCGCGGAGCCGAAGTGAATCCCGACCCCCAGTGAAAAGTGTTCCGTCGCCTGCGCCGAAGCCGCCACTTCGAACTGCGGACGCTGAGTTCTTGCCCGGTAAAGCACGTATTCCGGGATGTAAGTCTCACCGGAGTCCACGAGAGCCAGCTGTTCCCACGGTACGAAAGTCGTCACGCCAAAAGCCAATTGATGAAATTCCGGCGCGGCGATGTAACTCACGCCCAGCTCCTGTCCCACGGTATTGCGGTAGGAAGTGTCGACGGAGTCCTTGCGGAAGTTGCCGGGGGCATTCTGCGGCAGTCCTGATGCGTAGTGATTCTCCACCACCACGTTTTGGATCGGAAGAAAACTCGGATGCATGAAAATCCAGCCGTAACTGAACTTGAGGCGAGAACTCACGGCCGGTGCCACAAGACTGGCGGCGCTGCCGTTCGGGCCGGTGAAAGCGGTCTGCCAGGACATCATCGCCGGATTGGCGTAGGACGCGAACCCATCGGAGCCGAACGCCACACCTGCTCCTGCAAGTGAAGCGGTGCGGGAACCGAAACCGAAGTCACCGATATTGGCTTGAGCAGGTGGCGCGCCTGTGAGCAGCGCCAGAGAGACTATTGAAATGAACGAACTGTTAAAACGAGATTGCGGCATCATGATGTTGAGGCCGAAGAAAATCAGGGGCTTCGTTCTTTTTATTTCATTGAACCGAAATGACCGCCTGAAAGAACTTCTGCCATTCCTCCCAGCTCAAAGCTTCGCTTCGCTTCGTACCATCGAGACCGGACAGTTCCAAGGCGTTTTGCCAGGGACCGGTTTTCGGCAGGCCCGACCTGAGCATCTTGCGGCGATGAGTGAAGCAGACTCGGAGGAGGGCTTCCCACTTCTCTTCGTTTTCGGGACTGACGTCAACTCGAGGGGCCTTCCTCGCGCGAAAGACGACGACTTCTGAATCGACATCGGGCGGCGGAGTGAACGCGCCGGGTGGCACTCCGACAAGCTTTTCGACATCCCAGCGGTTCTGAATCCAGATCGACAGACTGCCCCAGGGCTTGGTGCTCGGAACGGCTCTCAGGCGCTGTGCCACTTCGGCCTGAAACATGAGGACCATGGCTGGGATCTTGTCGTAGTGCAGGGCCAGGCGAGTCACGATGGCCGTTCCCGCCGAGTAAGGGAGATTGGACACCACCATGAGGGGGAGGGTTCCGAGAAAGGCGGTATCGGCGGCCTGCACGAAATCTCCGGCTTCGACGCGGATCTTGTAAGCCATGAGGTCAGCATCGGCTTTCGTCGGGAGTTCATGCTTCCAGAGGTTCACGAAGTTTTCGTCGCGCTCGGCGAGAATCAATTCCTGAATGAAAGGCTCCCGTTGGAAGCGTTCGATCAGAGGATGCGTGATCGCGCCTTTGCCGGGACCGACTTCAAGAAGCGCCTTGCAGCCATTCGCCTTGGCGAGTTCGTGGGTTTTTTCGACGATGGTCGTGATGACTTTCTGATTGTGGAGAAAATGCTGACCAAAGGCTCTTCTTTTACCATGTGCAGGCATAAATTTTCAGATTTCCGGATTCGCGATCGCGTTGAGGGTGAGGAGGTCCGCTTCTTTCAGGAAGTGTCCCTGTCTGAAGCGAAAGGCTCCGGCCGCCGCGATCATTGCTGCATTGTCCGTGCAAAAGGTCATTTCAGGAAAGAAGGGCGGAACTTTGAAGCCGTGCAGGTGCCACTCGGCCGCAAGTCTCTCCCGCAGTCGGGAGTTGGCCGCGACGCCGCCGACGATCGCAAGCGATCTGCAGCCGTTGGCGCGAGCGGCGAGGAAGATTTTCGTGAGCAGAGCATCCACGATGGCTTCCTGAATCGAAGCGCAGAGGTGCGAGAGGTTCTCTTCGAGGGTGCCTTCGCGTTTGAGTTTTTCCGCCAGGAGCGCGACCGCAGTCTTGAAGCCACTGAAGGAAAAATCAAAAGTCGCCTTCTGGGGCAAAGCACGCGGGAGAGGAAAGCGATTCGGATCTCCCCCTTTCGCGGTCCTGTCGATCCAGATTCCGCCCGGATACGGAAAACCCAAGATCTTGGCCGTCTTGTCGAACGCTTCGCCAGCGGCGTCGTCACGCGATTTTCCCACGAGGGATCGCTTGAGAAAATCCGGGGGCCAAAGTTCCGGCGGGGCTTTGATGACGTAGAGGTTCGTGTGCCCGCCCGACACGATGGCCAGAAGCAGGGGCAACTGCATGTCGTTACGAGAGCCGAGCGTTGAATTTTCGGAGCGCAGGTAGATGCTCGCGGCATGACCTTCGAGGTGATGAACAGCCACGAGGGGTTTCTTGTGAACGTAGGCCAGTGCTTTGGCGGCACTGACTCCGACCAGAAGCGCGCCAACCAGACCCGGACGATTGGTCACTGCGATGGCGTCAAGGTCGTGAGGAGAAATTCCCGACTCGGCAAGTGCGGTCTCAATCATGGGATTGATCGTCTCGAGGTGATTTCGCGAAGCGATCTCCGGAACGACTCCGCCGTAAGGCTGATGAATGGCGATCTGGGAGAAAGTCGAGAGGCTCAGGACTTTGATTTCATCGGCGCCATAACGCACGACTGAGGCGCTGCATTCGTCACAGGAGGATTCAATTCCAAGGATCAGGCTCATAGAAGGAGATTCTCAACTGACTTTCAATTGTCGGAGGGGGCGAGGTCGCCGGCGGGACAAGTGATGGATAGCCTTTTTTGAGCCACTTTTTCAACGTCTAGTTTACCCGAAGGGAGATACCAGCCAGGTGCTCGCTCAGGTGTATGGCATTTGAGGCAGCTCTCCGCTTTGACTTCCCTGGTGTAAGTGCCCGAAAAGGGGTGTTCACCTCCGGCCGTATGACAGTTCTCACATTGAACTGGCGTGAAGCTGCGGTTGATCTGATTGAGACTGCCCTTGAGAGGCAGGCTCTTCGAGTCCCGAGTCAATTTCACGGGAGCTTCGAGGCTTTTTGCTTCATGCATGGCTTTTAGAAACGGGCCAAGATCATCCATGGAATAAGGGCGGGGTTTCTGACTGTCCGGAGTTCCAGGAGCAGTGGGAGTGAGGGGCTGAAGTTCAGCCAGCTGGTTCACGTGGCTGAAGCCGGAAGGTTGTCCCAGGCCAACGGTATGGCAACTGAGGCAGTCGAGATTCTGAGCCTGCTTGGCCAGGATCAGCGGCTGGAGGGCCTGAGCATGATCAGTTCTCCGCCAGAAGTCGAACTGCTTGAGGTGGCATTCGGCACACCGCGGAAAAGTCTGTAACTGCCGATCGGAAGTCTGAGGCGGGGTGCTCTCTCGGACCATTTTGAGTTCAGTCTGGGAGTTGACCTGGGCGATTTCTCGCTTGGAGTCGGCAACCAGGTCTCGCATAGGGTCAGGCGTGCCTTCTTTGGGTTCATAAGCAGGATCCAATCCCACCAGTCGGTGTTCATCCAGAAGTTGTTTCTCAAGCGCTGCCTTCGTTTTAGATGCTGCGTCAGATGCCGCAGGTGTTGCGACGGTAGAGCCTTTGGATCGCAGAGAGTGCAAAGGTTGGACCCCGACATATTGATTTCGAAACGAAGACTGGTAAATGAGTGTATTCCCGACTTTTTCGGGCGTCTGAAGGAAACTCTGAGTGTGGCCGCCCACGATCATGTCGATGCCCGGGACTGCTTTCGCCAAGGCCTTGTCCGCTTCATAGCCTTGATGGGTGAGGGCGATCACGAGATCCGCTTTTTTACGCAATGCAGGAACAAGGGCTTTGGCCACGGTGATCGGAGAGGATGCTTTGAGCTCGCGTGGCCACTCCAGCGTTTCACCGACGAGTCCGATGACCGCAATTTTGAGAGGGTGTTCATTCTCGGTGAGAGTGAAGAGCGCGGAAGATTTCAAAAAAGCTTTGCCGTTTTTCTTCTTGAGATTCGCCGCCAGGAACTGGATTTTTGAAGCGGCGGTCAGTTTTTCAAACGTCTTCACTCCCAGTGCGAAATCTTTTTCTCCCGGGACGACGGCGTCGTGATGAACGAGATCCATCGACTTGAGAAGAAATCCCGCCTGCACTTCCGATTGCTTCTGGAGAATTTCCGGCAGTTTCAGATTGTCGAAGAGAAGATCGCCTGCATCGAGCTGCAGGAGGCTCGAGTCCGTCTGTCGGAGTTTTTCGAGCAGGTGAGATTTGCGCAGCATCCCGCCCTGAGGATTGCTGCGACAGCCGCAGGGCTCGATCTCTCCCAGTACATCATTCGTGTAGACGAGCGTCGCCGCATGGGCGGAGTTCAACAGGGGGCTCGAGAGCAAGCTTCCCCACGCCAGGGTACACAGCAGAAAGCGCACCTTATTTGACTTTTCCACGAACCTTCTTGGCTTCGGGAGATTTCGGAAAGCGTTCGTTCAATTCCTGGTAGAAACCTTTGGCGTCTTCTTTCATGCCGAGAGATTCAAAGGAGAGTCCGATCTTGTACAGTGCCTGCGGCATTCTGCGAGAATTCGTGTATTTCTCAGGAAATTTTGAATAGTCGATGATCGCCTTCTTGTGCTGGCCAAGGGCATGGTAGCTTTCGCCGCGAAGAAACGTGGCTTCTTCGACGTGCTTGCCCTTGGGGTCTTTCAGGTAAAGAGTGAAGCTGTCGACTGCGCCGTCATAGTTTTTGGCGTCGTATTGATTCTTGCCCTTTTCAAAGGCATCGCCGGTTTCAACGGCAAGGGCCTGAGACTGATTCTTCTTGATGGCTTCGAGCATCGTCGCCTGGGCCTGCTCCAGTTCCACGATTCGGGTTTCAAGAGCCCTGATCTGATCGGGTTTGCCTGCGCCTGCAGTCTTGTCCTGCTGGCTCTGCTGATTGCTTCTTTCCAGGTCTTCGATGCGGCCGTTCAAACGGGTCATTTCACTTTTGAGTTCATCCATCACGTACGCGCCCTGAGGTTGAACTTCCTGAACCTGAGCGGGGACCGGACGAGAGCTTGCACGAGTGTCTGAATCAGAATCCGGAGCATCACCTCGGAGCTGTGCCCGGGTCTTGAGGCATCCAGTGAGTGAAAGGCTGATCAGCAGGCACGTCGTCGCAGAAATGAGTTTCATGTAAACTATCATTACATTGCCTCACTCCGTTGCCAAGAGAGTAGGTGACTGGGGTCGCACTCTCTCAGGGAGAAGAAGGTCCGCCTGGATTAGGCGTTCCGCCTGTGCCCGGAGCACCGCCGGGGACGGAAGGTCCGGCCGATGGCGAACCTGGAGTCTGAGTCGTGGAGGGTGCCGAAGGTGTGCCCTGCAAAGCCGGGTTGGCGGGCGTACCGACAGGAGCGGGATAAGCATACGGTTCAGGCGGAGGAGGTGGCGGTGCGTCAGGCGTGGCGGTACTCATTCGCTGAGCCCCGCTCTGCATGGATTCGAACTCGGCCCTCTCAGCGAAGCCGCGGGCCTTTGCCGCGTAGGATTTGGCCAGGTCAAAGTTCTTGAGGCGATATTCATTCCGCGCCCTGAAAAAGGCTTCATTCGCCTGGCGATAGAGATCAGGGGAAAGAGTCTCCGCATTGACTTCACGGGCGGCTTTGATCGCGGCTGAAGTGTCGGACATGTCCTGCTGAGGTCGAACCACCGCAAGCGAGCAGCTTGCCAGGGTCATCCAGAGCGCCAGAATCATGACTGTTCGGGCAGGTCCCTTCGCAGGATTCTTCGGGATCTGAAAAAGCGAACGGGAGCGGCTTTTTGAGCCCGCTCCCGTTTGAATTTGAAGAGAAAACTTCATTCTCTCATTTTAAGCTAAATTACTTCGCAGTGATAACAAAATTCGCACGGCGGTTTTTGGCTTGAGCATCGTCAGTGATTCCGGTTTCCACTGGGCGTTCCTTGCCGTAGCTGATGGTGGTGATGCGGTCAGCGGCCACGCCCATGTCCTGGAGGTAGTTCTTGACCGAGTTCGCACGCTTTTCGCCGAGAGCGATGTTGTACTGAATGCCGCCGCGTTGATCGCAATGGCCTTCGATCTGAACTTTCGCGCTCTTCTTGTCTTTCAAGATGTCAGCATTGGACTTGAGGTCAGCCTTGGCGCCGGAGTCCAGGTTGGATGAATCGTAAGGGAAGTGGATCGTCTTGAGTCCCATGGCTTTGCCGGAATCGGAATCACCCAGGATGTTGTCATCAGCGCCAGCACCGTTGGAAATATCAGTTGGACCTTCGGACTTCTGAGCAGTTTTACAAGCGCCCAGGGACATGATCATCACGAGAACAGATACGGATAAAATCTTACGAAACATGAATCCTCCAAATATACGGACAAAAAATAATCGAACTCTGCTGAGCGGATATGAAACTTTGACCACACCCTAGTCCATTGGGCTCAAAAATCAATCAAAGAAAGAAAGCAACGCAGTGCTTCAAAGAGCTTCCGGTAATGAGGCTCAATCAGCCGTTTTGAAGTTCAAAGCCCAGGCGATGGAAAGAAGATCTTTGTCGATTCCCGCTTTTTCGAACTCGATTCTCGCTTCTTTTGCTGAACCGACCTTCTTTCCGGCCAGAGCTTTCCACAATCGCACGAAAGTTTCCTGAGCCCGTTCACCATCTTCATGCAGGTCGATCAGATCCCAGAAGAAGGCGGTCACTCGCCATTCGTTCGTCTCCCCGACGCAGACGTCCGCAGGAACATTCTCAATTGTGATGGGAGCCCGGCGGGGAACCATGAATTCGAAGCGCGCATCGGGGTCTTTGGGGTCAATCGACAGCCAGGCGGAGAAAAAAGACGCCCAGCCTTCGGACAGCGCGAGGGCGGAACTGTAACACTCGTCAATTTTGTGAGAGCCGCCGCCGAAGGAGCCCAGGTCTCCAAGGTCGTACACGCCGTGACCGAGTTCGTGGCCGACGACGTCCCATTGATCCCCTCGCGTCAAGTGCACGGTGTGAAAGGAATAGAAGTCGCCGTCCTGGGGCCAGGCCATCTCAATGCGATTGCGCCAGACTGCCGCTCCCAGAAGTCCGGTGATCTTCTGATAGGCTTTCCAGCCGATCTGCCAGATGCCCAAGGCCTGTCCTCCTGGAGAATCCGCCTTGAAAGTGAGCAGAGTGTTCTGACCACAGTCGGCGGAGACGGAGATGCGGTAAGCTTCGCTGTGTCTTGGAAATCGCGTCTTCACCACTCCGAAAAAGGAATGGTTGAGGGTCACCTGAAGAGAAGGAGTTCCGCCCAAACCACCATTTTTCAGAGCGGAAGGGCAAGTTTGAAACGTCGCGATCCCGCGGGCATCCGTCTGAGCCAGAACGCCGCGATTGCCAGGCAGAGTGAAGGCAAGCCCTTCCACCGGCAGCAGCTTGCCATGAACTTCCCGGACGACTTCGATGCTCATCACGGCAGTGCTTTTGGAATTGGAGACCTGATCCAGCGGAAGATCCAGCCGCACATCATCCGTGAATCGGGAACGACCCGGACTCAGGTCCGTATCCTGAGTTCTGAATTTCGGATCCCTCGCGGCGACCGGGTTCGCCCAGACGCTGAACTGCAGGAAAAGAGTTGAAAGTGCCAGAATCAGAATCATTTTCTTCATGGGAGCTCCAGGGTTTGCCCGAGCGGGAAGCCTAGCGCTGATTGTTCACAAAAGAAAGTCCGACTCCGCGAACTCGAGTCTGAAATCCGATCCAATCCAGGCGATCCTGCCCGTCAGAGGTGGCACGCTCCGCGCACAAGGGAGCTGCAGGAGGTCTTGAAATGAAAGACGTAAATAAAATCATTCTGATGGGTCGGCTCGGTGCGGATCCCATTCAGAGAGAAACAAAAAGTGGACTGCCCGTGGTTCACTTTCCGTTGGCGACTGCAAGAAAAGTCAAAGACGGTTCAGGTGCACTGGATGATGAAGGCGAGAGGATCGTGAATGAAGAGACTCAGTGGCACCGTGTGGTGGCGTGGGGCAAGCAGGGTGAAGCCTGTGCTCAACATCTCAAGAAAGGACAGGCGGTCTTCGTGGAAGGAAATCTTCGCTCACGAAAATACGAAGGCAAGGATGGAACTTCACGGATGTCCTTTGAAGTGCACGTCGAGAATATCAGCTTTCTCGGAGGCTCATCCCGGCCTCAGTTGGTTCAGGCTCTGGGATGAGCCGGAACTGATTCAGAAATGATTCAAAAATGAAATATCCCTCGCGGCTCTCCGGTTGAATCCGAAGCGCTGCGGGGGTTTTTCGTTTTCAAAAGGCCTTCAATTGAGCGGTCTGACGAAATCACCGACCATGACCGCACGCGGAGTCATGACGGGGGTCGTGTCGGCGGAATACATTTTCACCATGCGTGCAACTGCCGCGTTTCTTTCCACATGAATCACTTTGAGAGTGGCGATGGGAAAACTGATCTCTTTGTAGAGCTTCTGGTTGGTGAGGTCATAGGTGGCGGTCCTGCGGAGCACTTCGATGGAGCTGCCGGTCTTGATTCCCTGAGCGCTCCCGAGATTCACGTAGAAATCTTTTTCAGGGGTTTCATCGGCGTTTCCGAGGTCGAGTCCCTTGTAGATGCTGTAGACGATGAAATCATCGGCCTTTGCCGGCTGAGCCCCGAAGCTCCAGGCCATTCCGCTCATGAGCAGTGCCGTCATCGCGATCCAACCGGTTGTTCTCAAGAGTCGTTTCATAGAGTCTCTATCCTGTTTTGTCCGGGATGATTTTCCGCCTGGGTAGGCAGATTCAGCCGGACCGTTGCTGCCTGAAGTACCTATCGGTCATTTTTGACCCAGCTTGAGCGTTTATTGCCTACCTTGTTCAGTGCTCAGGCCGAAGGAGGCGGTCGCAGTCGTGATGAACCGTGTGGGACTCCGGGATCCACTGAATGGCTTGATCAGGCTCCAGCAGGCTGATGCGGGTTCGTCCTTCGATGATCATCACTTTTTTGTCCCCGACCACCACACCCTCAAACTGACGTTTTCCGGAACTGTCGAAGCGGCTTTCAAAAAGGATGGAGCCGTCTTCGTCCACGCCGATGCCCAGGTACCCCGGGGGAGCCAGTTTCAGGTCCTCAAGAAGCCTGCCGGTGCGTTTGCGTTTCAGAAAATGCATGTCAATCACGGTTTCAGGCAGAAACCCGAGTCCCTCCGTGATGCCCGGAGCATTGCCGATGATCATCTTTTCAGACATCAGGGTGCAGCCGGCGCTGGTGCCGGCCATCGGGAGATTTCTGACCCAGTATGCTTCGTCGATGGCAGCGTGAATCGCGGGATCTTCGGTGCCTTTCTTGTGTTTGTTCTGATCGCCACCCGCCCAGAAAACGCCGCTGCACTGAGCGATCTGTTCAAGCAGAAGCTTTCTGTCGGCCTCAAACGTCGGAGTTCCGGGGACCGCTGGACGAAGTGAAGAGATCACGTCCGATGCACCACCCCGGATCAGGTCACCTTTGAGATCTTCAAAGACTTCTTCGGGGATCGTGGAGGACCAGGCGATCACCAGAATCTTCGGAGGCAGCGAATTTTGAGCGGCGTAAGCTCGAGTCCACTCCACCCATTTTTTCACCGCAGCAGGAGGACGTTTGCCTCCTCCCACCAACATGAGCTTTTGCCCGGCGATGCCAGCTGAAAACGCAGGTGCGGCGAAAAGCAGTGAGCCCACTGTTGTGGTAAGGACCCAAATGTGCAGAATTGACTTCATAGATGATGGTCTCTTCGGTCCCCATGAGCCGAGGGTTAATGGTCCATCCCTAAAAATCGTTCAGGGCGGGTTCTCATCGAAGGACCCTGGGCATGAAGTCAACAGTATCAGAGGATTGAGTTCAAGGAGGCCCGGCTCAAGACCGAAGAGAGAGGTATGCCGATTCGTAAATCACCTTTGATTCTTCTTTTGTTGGTTCAGTTTGCAGCTCTGCCGGCCTTGTCCTCTGAGGAGAAGGTGGCGTCAACTGCCGCTGGGCAGGTGATGACGAAGTGCTGGGACTTTCTGAAAAATCCACGAACCTGGTTTGAAAAAGCGGCCAGTCCGATCGGGATGGTCGTCGGCGGCGCCAGAGACATCATTCTGACTGTGACCGGAGTGGCGATCTTTCCGAATGCGGTGGCTCAATGGCTCCCTCTTTCAAACGAAATGGCGAATGTTCTGAGTCACTCAACGCCCATGAAGTGGCTCTATGAAGGGCTTTCGAAAAAAATGGTGGATGGCATCGCCGCAGGCTCGATCTTCTCGCATTCCATTGCAATGGGACATGAGTCAGGAGTGGTGGTGGGCGGACTGACCTTCGCCGCTGACATGGGGCTTACCTACTGGTTTCCGAATAACTACTTTCACAAGATCATGCACACGATCCCCCAGTACCTCCCCGGAGATAAGTTGAAGAAGGCGGGAGAAACCAAAGTGGGCCAGGGAGTGATTGGTGTCTCCATGATCGCCGTGCTGGAGCAGGTGGTTCATCACACGGAACTCCTGATCCAGATGATCCCGCAGCTTTTTGGCGCCATTCAGGGTCCTGCGCGGTCCCTGGCATCGTCTGAGGTCCAACGTGGAGTTGAGCTGCGCCATGCGCTGGCCATTTTTTTGATCGAGGGCGAGTTCAGTGGAGGAGTGGATGAAAAAACAGTGCTCTGGCTTGCGGGCGCTGATAAGGAAGGCGGAATCTTCTCGTATCGATCGAAGCTGACACCTGTGCTCACGGTCAAAGTCGATGCAGTGACTCGCGAGAACTTTGTCCGCTGTGAACCCCTGTTTCGGCAGCTTCTCAGTGAGAACGAAATGACCCACCTTCAGACTCGATTCAGTGAACTCTCCGGAACGAACTGAAGTCTCCCTGGATCTCCAGAATTCCCAATGATTTCAATTGTCAGATTTTCAGTACAGGCAGAAATCTTGGCAAGTCCCTCATGATTTCTGACTTTTAGCCGAAGAGTTTCTCAGTGAGCAACAACAAAGTCTATACAGCAGTATCGATTCACTCTTTCAGGAACGTCACGCGCGACATCACCTTCGATCTCTATCTGAAGATCTCGGATGACAATTACGCCCACGTTTTCTCACGCACGACGGGCCTCGATTACAAGCGTTTAGCCAGTTATTCAGGCAAGGGCGTGACCGAACTCTTCATTCGCGCTGAAGACAAGGGACTCTACGATATTTTCATCTCCAGAACCGCGGAGTCCATCTTCGCCGACGCCAGCACTTCTCAGGAGAAGAAGATCGCCACACTTCTCAACATGACCGAGCAGAACATGGCTGAAATCTTCAGTCAGTTTGATCTCGGGCAGGAAACCGTCGACAGCTCTCAAAAGGTCATTCACAACTACGTGACCCTGATGACTCAGGAGCCGAAGACGCTCGCGACGATCCTCCGGCTGGTCTCCCACGGCGAGTACCTTTACTACCATTCCATCGCGGTGGGAATTTTCAGCATCATCCTCGCCAAAGCGACGGGTCAGTTCGATCAGAAAACCATCGAGATGGTGGGGCTGGGCGGATTCTTTCACGATATCGGAAACTCACACCTGCCGCGCGAAGTTTACGAAAAGGAACAGGGGCTCCTGGTGGAGCAGCTCGATCTGAAAAAAACTCATTGCAAACTGGGACTTCAGATGCTGGAAAACACACCGAACGTTCCCGATGAAGTTCGCTGGATCGTCTATCAACACCATGAAGAACCCGGTGGCAGAGGCTACCCCAATCAGCTCACGGCATCCGCCATCTACTATCCCGCGAAAATCGTGGGGCTGGTGGATGAGTTCAGTTGTCTCATCAGTCAGCGCCCCGGCAGATCCGCTCTCACGGCCGACAAGGCGATCGAATTTCTGCGTTCAAGACCCGACCAGTTCGATGCCGATCTCGTCAAGCTCCTCGGATCCGTGTTTCTCAGGGCGATGTCTCAGGCGGCTTGAGGGCTGACTTTCTGGGCCGGGTAGCCATTCCTGGGTGCACGCCTCAAGCAGCAGGTGAAATTCGCATCTCAGGAGGCGTGCTCTTTTTTCAGTTCCCCCAGAAGTGCCACGCATTCCTGTTTCAACAATTTCAGATCAAGGGGTTTGCTCAGGTAGTGGAGTGATGTGGAGGGGGGTCCGAATTGGGGAAGGATCGCTCCCAGTTTTTCAGACGTGATCAACAGGAATGGGGCGTCTGGGAGCAGTCTGCAACGTGCCAGCCAGACATCGGCACCGGTGAAACTCGTTTTGAGGTTGAAGTCGGAAATGATGACCAGGTTCTCGGCCGGAGGATTCAGACCCATCTCTGCAAGTGCATCTTCGTAATTATCAACAGCAGTGATCTTCAGGGACAAGTCTATGTTCAGCAGAACTTTTCTCAAGATGAAGATATTTTCCGGATTATCATCAATGATGAGAACTGTACGCTCAGCTGCAGTTGGCTTCGCTTCAGAACGTGCGACGGCATGATTCATCTTCCCAGTATCGCGCACCGATGTGCTGTGCCGTCGAAATCAGTGTGAAGATTTGTGGATAATTCGGAAAGCTGGATGAGAATTCTTGAAGTTGGAGGCGCAGCCCACCCCATCACTTCTTTCTTTGATTCCTGATGGACTGGTCGATCCTGAAATATTTGAACTTGTTCAGGATGATTTCCTTGCCCCTGTAATTCGAGAGCCAGGGCTGTGTCAGCTTGTACTCGGCATGATAATACCCGAGTCCCCAGGGGCAGTCCTCCTGAAGAAGGTCGTCCATTTTCTGAACGAGCACGGCACGCTTCGGGCCTGACTCCATCACGGATATCTGCTTGTAGAGCTTGTCCATCTCCGGATTTTCATAGTTGGATTCATTCGGACCCGGGGCTTTGTTCGGGCCATAGAGAAGCTGAAATACGTTCTCGGCATCCGGGTAGTCCATCGACCAGCCCCCATACGACATCTGGAGATTTCCAACTTTCGCTTTTTCGAGGTAAGCGGGGAAAGTGTTGTAGATCACATTGACTTTGACGCCGATGCGCGCAAACTGCTGGGCGAAGAAATCTCCCATCTGGCGACTCACACTGTCCGCACCGCGCATGTCGAAATTCAGGACCGGCAGGCCCTTGCCGCCTTCGTAACCCGCTTTTTTCAAAAGCTCCCTGGCCCGGTCCAGGTTCAGGTCGTATTTGATCTTGTCGGTTGATGCACGGTCCAGAATGCCTTCAGGCAAAGCATTGACCATCTTCCTGCCTCGGTTGTTCGTGAAGATTTCAATCCAGGCAGCACGGTCCACGGCTGAGGACAGTGCTTGTCTGAGAAATCTGTTCGCAAGTGTCGCATCCTTCACGTTGAACCCCACATAGTAGAACGATACGGCCTTTTCGATGTTCAAAGTCACGTTCTTGGTTTTGAGCTCAGGAGTGAGGTTGCCATCCTTGTCGATCGCGTTGTTGAAGTTATCCTTCGGAATGGCGGCGATATCAGTATTTCCCTGGAGAAATCCGAGCCATGCGGGCTGGGCTTCCTTGATGATCTGAAAGGACAGGCGATCGGCGAACGGGAGGAGTTTGCCGGCATCAGGACTTGCTCCGGCAGGGAAAAATTCGGCATGATGGGTTGGATTGCGGTCCAGAGTGATCTGGTGACCATGCTCCCAGGTCGTGAGCGTGTAGGGACCGGTCCCCACGGGATGGTCCGTCAGATTTCCTTTTTCATCGCCGTGGACTTCGATTGCTTCGCTGGCGACCGGAGAAGTGAACGGCATGGCCAGAACGTACAGGATCTGAGGGTAGGGCTGGGCCATTTTGATCTGAAGAGTGTAGTCGTCGAGGGCCCGAACGCCTTCTACGGGTTCTGCGAAAACTTTCTTCTGCTCGGCAGCCGTGGCCTTGGTCAACTTGTCATGAAATTCATTGATACCTTTGATTTTGCCATCAAAGATCCACCAGCCCTGGGACTGGATGATCGGATCGGCAAGGCGCTTGAATGCAAAAACGAAATCCTGGGCTTTGAGTTCGCGGCCTTTGCCGCCAGTCGCTTTGAAAGCTGGATCATCCTGAAATTTCACACCGTGCTTGATCGGGATCGTCAACGTCAGGCGATCGGCTGAGAATCTGGGCAGGTCTGCCGCCAGAAGCGGCACCACCTTGTAAGTGTCGGCGAGATAATCGTACTGGTAGAGAGTCTCATAGATCATCGGAAGCACATCGAGACTGACGGAATCGTAGGAGTTCGCGGGATCGAGAGTCTTGACGTCATCTTTGAGAACGCCCCGAAAGGTGTTTGATCTGTCATCGGCCTGACGGGTACAGGCTGTCAGAAGAGTGACAGCAGAGAGTGCAAGAATACGGTATTTAAAAGATTTCACGATGGTGCTCCTCAGTGAGTGCGTGCAGCGTTCTTCTGTTTTCACAATATCCAGTGCAAATCCAAGAGTTTAAATTATTGAATCGTGAAAAATTCTGAGTGCGGGCATCCGGGCATCAGTGCAACTCCCTGATCTGATTGAATTTTGACGGCTCAGTTGCGCTGAAGTTGTTCCTAATTATTCACACTGAACGCGTCAAAACGTCACGCGTAAATTTTTCGTTGAGCCGATAATCAGTACATGGCGAAGTCAATCAATCTTCCAAGTCTATTGTCTTTAGTGATGACCAGTGTGGCCCTCTGCTCTTGCAATGAGTCCACCATCACCTGGAGTGCACTCGGTACGGCCAGCTCCACTGCGGCGGCAAATCTCAGTCTGACGAAATTTCAGGGGGATTTGCCTGCATTGTGGAGAGTTGACGGCTCTGGTACGCTCTACACGCGATCGCTGACTTTGAGTTTCACCGGACAATGTTCCCGAGGCATCGGTACGATTGACGTCTACGTCAACAACTCCGTGAGTGATACGCACGCAGCCTGCAATAACAACAACACCTTTTCCTGGAGCGCGTCAGTCCCTTCGGACGGAAACTACGTCCTTCGTTTCAGTCCGAACTACGCAAATGGTACGGCAATCGCGAGTGCCGTGATCAGCAAGACCATCGAAGCGATTTCGACTCCTCCTCTCGCTCCGGTCATCACGACCACTGGGGGCATCACGACGAGTCCAACCGTCAGCATCGCCGGGACGGCCCCTTCGCCGAGCACGGTGGCAATCATTCAAAGTGATTCGTCCGGGTCCCTTTCGTTTTCTTCGCTCGCCTTCAACGTCAACTACACGATGAATCCGGGGCAGACCAAGACCTACACCTTCAATGCGGTCGATTTCGCGGGAAATATCTCGGCAGGAAGCTCAGTCACCTTCAGCTACCTTGCAGCCGCGTTTCTCCTGGCAACGGACTTCTCGGGCGCAGGAGTATCGGCGCCCAAAATGGATGCAGGTGGGTCCGGCTCCTATATGGAAGCGGTGACCGGAAGCTCTCACATCGTATCAGGCACCCGCCGAACAGGCAGTGACGGAAATATTTTAACGACTGGAATGATTGGAACTGGAAATTAAAGGAAACGACTATGTTTAAATATCTGAATCGCACAGTATTCTTGGCTGCCCTGGTGTCTCTGCAGGCAACCACCGTTTTCGGAGCCAATTTCATCAATAACCGAATTGCCTTTCAGGGTATTCTGAAGCAGAGCAACGGCGTCGCGGTTCCGGATGGAACTTACAAGATGCAGTTCACCATCCATACGGGAGGTGCCCTTGACTCCGTGATGTGGATCAAGAACAACTACTCCGTCCAGGTGACGAACGGGATATTTTCGGCCATTCTCTCGGGGACCGGAAACGTCGCTCCAGGAAACGTGGCCCTCACACCCGCCCTTCTGGAAGTGTCCGGGGCGGATTTCACCACCTCACTGCAAGTCGACGTCGCCGTCGATTTCAACGGAGGCTTGAGTGGTGACGGCGTTTACGAAAGCAGTTACACCAACATTCCGATCATGGCGGTTCCGACTGCAATGATCGCTGATCGGTGTAACCTGGCGCAGTCCATCGCTGCCAATTCGGTCAGCGACTCCAGTGTTCAGGCCAACAGTATCACTCTGGGCAAGCTCGCCGCGAGTGGCGCGACTTCAGGACAGGTGGCATCTTGGAATGGCAGCGCCTGGGCACCGTCGACTTTGGCAAATTTCTCGGGCTCCCTTGCTGGGGACGTCACCGGAACTCAGGCCTCGACAGTCGTCGCTCGATTGCAGGGAGTGGCCATCAGTGCAAGTGCTCCTGCCACCGGAAATTTTCTGAAGTATAATGGGACAGCCTGGGCACCTGCGGCGGGAACGTCTTACACCGGTGGATCCGGGATCAACATCAATGGATCCAACGTGGTGGCAGCTTCGGGCGTCTCCTCTACCAACATGTCAGCGGGCGATTACTCGACTGTTCTGACCAACGCAACCCCCTACGCCATTGATATTTCCGGTACCGCGACCCTTGCCACTTCGGCGGCCACGGTCTCCGGAACCGTAGCGATTGCAAACGGGGGTACGGGTGCCACTTCTGCCAGTGCAGCCCGCATCAATCTTCTTGCAGCAACTAGAGGCGCAAATTCGGACATCACTTCCTTGACTGCCTTGAGCACTGCGCTTTCTCTGGGTCAGGGCGGAACGGGGGCCATTACTGCGCCGCTTGCACGAGCCAATCTCTCAGCGGCTGCAAGCGGAGCCAATTCGGACATCACTTCCTTGACTGCCTTGAGCACTGCGCTTTCTCTAGGTCAGGGCGGAACGGGGGCCAACACTGCGCCGCTTGCCATAGCCAATCTGGGTGTATCCTCGACCGCTGTGGTTCAGGGTGGAAGCCTGGTCTCGGCACTCGATACGGGGGCTGCCAACGCCTACGTCGTTGCTTTGAGTCCGGCGATTACCGCATACGCGACCGGGCAGAGTTTTACCTTCAAAGCTCTCAACTCCAACTCAGGGGCTTCGACGGTCAGTTTCAACGGAGTGGGCGCGGTCAGCATCCGAAAATTGGGAGGATCCGTTCTGGCATCTGGCGATGTCATCGCGACTCAAATGGTTACGGTCGTCTACGACGGCACTAACTTTCAGATGCAGTCGCAAGTGGCAAGCTCACCCGCTGGGGGCATCACGGCACTGACCGGTGATGTTACCGCGAGTGGATCGGGATCAGTTGCCGCAACTGTAGCAACAGTGGGCGGCGCATCGGCTGCAAGCATTGCGGCTGCAGCCACGGGCACGACCGCTGCGACAAGTTCCAATACACCCAGCACGATCGTCAAGCGCGACGGTCTAGGCAGCTTCAGCATGACCGATCTCAACTCGAGTGGGATCATCGCACAGACCGGCGCCGGAACCCTTTCTTCGGGAACGGGTGCGATCTCTCTGAACGGATCCACGACGATCGCGGCGACCAAGACCTTCTCCACGGGTGCAGGCGGTGCCGTCACCTTGAACGGCAATACTTCAGTGAGTGGAACCAACTCGGTAACGCCAGGAGCTGAGGCGGCGG
>JACMNQ010000080.1 GCA_014378465.1 Oligoflexia bacterium
CGAAAATGGCGGAAACTTGAAGCAGGTTTTTGAAGCCACCTGGAAATGGAAAGTTCTGCGACTCCCGAAAACCCAGCCGAAGATTCCAGTCACAAAAAAAAATGACGACTTCGCGGTGCGTGTCGGCTTTCTCTGGAGCGATGGAAAAAATCGGCTTTCAGCCATGGACGGGGTCCAGAAAAGACTGAAGGTCCGGCATGACGTCTCGGAGGTTCTCCTCTACAATGCCGTCGCTGATGTGGATCCCACGCACTCGTGCGGCGCAAGCCCCTATGACGGCAAAATTCTGTACTGTCTGCTCCCCTCGACACCCCAGATGCAGGAAGTGCAGGTTTTTCCGTTGGCGGATCTCCTCAAAAGTCTCGAGCCGGAAGCCAAAAGGGAAATCGCCGGACGTCCCCTCAGCCTCATCGGACTCTGGGTCTTCTCCGACAGCGATGATTCGAAGTCCTCAGCGGAAAGTCAGCTGATGGACCTCACCGTGAGACTCACGCCGCAGTCAACGCCCGCAGCCCAGGCCGCCCTCAGGGATGAGGCACCAGCGCGAACGCCTTGAAGCTGGAGTGCTCTGCGCCCGTCAAGGTCACCGTATCGTAGTCAATTTCGGTCGCGACGGGGACATTGATCTTGCAGACCCGTTTGCTGGAGTCGCGCACGAGGAGTCTCTGACTTCCTCCGTCGAAAGCACCGCTCTCACGCCAGGCCTCCAAAGTGATGATGCCACAGGCGTCTCGAGTGACGGATCTGACTGGCAAGACCGTTTCAAACGCGATGGGCACATCCTGAAAACAGAGCACACTTTCTGAACAAGTCCTTTTTTGAAGCAGAGTCAGGCTGATCTCGTCGTGAAGTCGGTCAATGAGAAGGGTGCCGCCAATGATCTCACCCATCCGTTTCAGAACAGGACCCAGCTTCGCCTGGTAGATCTGAGCGTGTTGCAATCCGGCAGCGAACGCACAATCCGAAAGCACTCCCACCACTCCATACAACGTGATGAATCCGATGAAAACTGCGTGAAACCTGCGACGGATCTGCCTGAAACCTGAGCTTTTCATCAATCGACTCTCCCTCAAATTCACTCACGCTGTTCTAGTGATGTTCTAGTGTGAAATCGACCTGATCTCCACGAAGAACTGCTGAAGAAAAACGGTGCAATCTGAACACATCGTGAAGTCGGAACATTCCGCGCCTGCTGAAGCGAAATTCAACGCCCCGACTGAAGCTCTGGAAGGGCAATGAGCGTTACTTCGGAAAATGAAAAACGCCTGAAATCCCGTGCGAGGATTTCAGGCGCTGAAATCAGATTCGTGCAAATTGCTTTCAACTGAATGCGCTAGACTCCGCGCATTTTCCTGAAAAAATTCATTTCACGGTGATCTTTTCGATTTTGACATCCTTCTTGGGATGATCATTGCCATCGCGTTCCACACTCACGATTTTTTCGACCACGTCCATTCCCTGGGTGACTTCACCGAAGATCGTGTGACGACCATTGAGGTGGGGGGTCGACACCGTGGTGATGAAAAACTGGGAACCATTGGTGTTGGGTCCGGCGTTCGCCATCGCAAGGATGCCGGGATGATCAAAGCGGTCCGTAGCCTTGAATTCATCTTCAAATTCATAGCCTGGGCCGCCGGTGCCATTGCCGAGTGGATCTCCAGCCTGAACCATGAAGCCCGGAATCACGCGGTGAAAGATCGTGCCGTTGTAAAGCGATTTGCCTTTCACTTTCTTGCCGGTCTTCGAGTCCGTCCATTCCTTCCTGCCAGTCGCGAGACCGACGAAATTTTCGACGGTCTTCGGAGCTTTTTCAGCGAAGAGCTTCACGGTGATGTCGCCCATGGAGGTCTTGATCACCGCAGTCCTGTCGCCGACTGAAGCCTTGTCTTTCTTCACGTCTTTCTTGGCGACCTTTTTCGAAGACTTGTCGGAAGGTGCCGACTCCGACTTCGTTTCCGTCACTGAAGTGGTTTCAGCCGTGGAAGTTTCGGCTGCCTTTTTCGTTCCTTCTTCCGCATGCGCAGTTGCAGACAGGCTCAAGTGCGCGAGCGAAAGGACCATTGCCAACACGATCGAAGTGGTTTTCATGATCCAACTTTAAACGGCCAGTCCTCAAAGGTCCATCCAATTTGAGCCCGTCGACGCATTGACTTTGAGGGGAACGTTGAGCTGCATCGCGCCTTCCATCGCGTCAACGATGAGCTTCTGGACTTCCGGCACATTCTTCTCCGGACACTCCAGGACCACCTCATCGTGGACCTGAATCAGGAGTTTCGCTCCGAGCTTCAGGTTCTTCTTCAGAGCCTCATCGAGCCGGATCATCGCGATTTTCATCAGATCGGCTGCAGTCCCCTGAATCGGAGTGTTCATGGCCATCCGTTCGGCGATCGAGCGCATGGCGGGATTCTTCGCGTTGATATCGTGCAACGTGCGTTTTCGACCGGCCAGAGTCGCGGTCCAGCCTTTTTCGCGGGCTTCCTGAATCTGCTGATCCAGAAAGATCTTCACTGCGCGGTAACGCTGGAAATACTTGTCGATGACTTCCTGAGCCTCCTTGCGCGGAATCTTCAGCTCCTGCGAAAGACCGAAAGCGGACTTGCCGTACATGAGTCCGAAGTTGATCGCCTTGGCGATTCCACGCTGGCGGTCATCCACCTGATCCGGCGTGATACCGAAAATTTCGCTGGCCGTGCGTTTATGCACGTCCTCTTCAGTACGGAAGGAATTGACGAGTTCAGGATCGCCGCTCATGTGAGCCAGGAGCCGAAGTTCGATCTGGCTGTAATCAGCCGAGACCAGAACATTCCCGCGCGAAGGGATGAAGGCCTTGCGAATCTTCTGCCCGCGTTTCGAACGAATCGGAATGTTCTGAAGATTCGGGTCCGAACTCGAAAGTCGTCCCGTCGCGGCGACTGCCTGGTTGAAACTCGCATGGATGCGTCCGGTCTTCGGGTCCTTGAGTTCCGGAAGCGGGTCAACGTACGTCCCCTTGAGCTTGGAAATCTCACGGTACTCCATGAGCAGCTTCGGAATCTCATGCAGATCCGCAAGCGCTTCAAGCACTTTGGCATCCGTCGAAAAACCGGTCTTCGTCTTGCCCTGTGGGGGCAACTTGAGATCTTCAAAGAGCAGCTGTGCCAGCTGTTTGGGCGAATTCAGATTGATGGGTTTTTTCGTGAATTCCTGGATCTTGAGCTCGATGGCCTTCAATTCGGTGTCGAATTCACGAGAAAGTTGCGCAAGCCACTCCGTATCGATCTCCACTCCCTGTCGTTCCATCTCTGAAAGAATCATCACGAGCGGAAGGTCAATTTCCGTGAAGACGGACATCAGCTTCTGCGCTTCGAGTTTCGGCTTCATCAGATCCCAGAGTCGAACGGCGATCCAGGCATCTTCGCCCGAGTAACGAGTCGCCAGTTCAATCGGCACGAGATCAAAGCAGGTCTGATCCTTGCCTTTTCCACAGACGTCTTCGTAGGTCATGACGGAGTAGTCGCAATACTTCAGTGCGAGCGCCTCAAGGTTGTGCCGACCTTCAGGATCAAGAACGTAATCCGCCACCATCGTGTCCGCGAGAATTCCCTTGGGTTTGATTCCCATTTCGGCAAGCACGCCAAAGTCATATTTCAGATTCTGGCCGATTTTTCCGTACTTCGGATTTTCAAGATACGGAGTGAGTCTTTCAAGAACGTAATTCTGCGGGAGCTGGCTTGGGTCTCTGACTCCCGGACTGGCTTCATCTCCTTCCGTGCCGCTGAGGGGCGCGCCCAGCTGGCCCATGTCGCTGAGTTTTGCGGCACTGCTCCGGGAGCCGGAACCACTCAGGTCAAATGATCCTTGAGCAGGGTGCGTCCTGTGCTGAAGTGGAATGTAGCAGCCGAATTCGCGGTCGTAGCAGATCGCGATTCCGACCAGTTTCGCTTCGCGCGGATTGAGGGAAGTGGTCTCGATGTCAAAACCGAACTCTCCGGCATTTTCAATTCCCGTGAGGAGTTCTTCAAATTCCTTTTCAGTGCGGATCGTGCGAAATCGCTCGGAGTCCGGCTTCGTCGGAATGATCGTCACCGTGACTGTGGCACGCTCTCCCGGTTCACGAGCCGCACTTGCGGAAGGAAAAGAAGCCGAAGCGTTCAGGCCCGTGCCAGCAGTCGAGCTCAGAGTGGAATCCGCCCCGTCGCCCTTCACGTCTCCCGACGCTGCATTGGCTGCATTACTGGCTTCCTTGCCCATCCAGCGTTCATGGAGGGAGTGAAAGTCGAGCTCTTTGAGGAGGGTGCCGCAGTCTTCGGTGACGTGAAATTGGTAAGCCATCTTCTTCAGGTCCACTTCGACCGGAATGTCCATCTTGAGCGTGGCGAGCTCGACCGAAAGAAGCGCGGCTTTTTCATGGGTCTTCAGGACTTCACCTTTTTTGCCCGCGATATCGCCATTTTTTGCGGCGGCCAGGATGCCCGCGACATCGCCGTAAGCTTTCAGAAGATCGACCGCACTTTTCGGACCGATGCTCGGCACGCCGGGAATGTTGTCCGAGCTGTCGCCCACCAGCCCCAGGTAATCGCGGATCTGCAGGGGCTTGACGCCGAATTTTTCTTCGACATCCGCGGGGCCGTAGACTTTATTGGCCATCGTGTCCCAGAGAACCACCCGGTCATTCACCAGCTGCATGAGATCCTTGTCTCCGGTGACCAGCACCACCCGGTGCTTCGGATTTTCCGCACACCACTTGATGGCGAGAGTCGCGATGATGTCGTCCGCTTCAAACCCGCTCTGACGGTAGGATGAAATCTCCAGGCAGTTGATCAGCTGCTCGATCCGGTCAAACTGCGGCAGCAGATCATCGGGCGGCGCACTTCGGTTGGCTTTGTACTCGGGGTAGACTTCCTTTCTGAAGGAAGGTTCCTTGGAATCATAGACGATCGTGAGAAATTCCGGTTTGGCTTCTTCCACCAGGCGGGCCATCATCGTGGCGACGCCGTAGACGGCATTGGTCGGCTCACCCTTTTTGTTGCTCAGCGAGCGGATCGCGAAAAAAGCGCGAAAGATGAAGGAGCTGATGTCGACGAGATAGAGAGTCTGCTTCGGATCACCAAAACGGGAAGTTGCCATACGGAAAGGGCTATATCATCAGCCTATTTTTGACGAGCGGAATTGAGAAATTCCAGGACTTCCGTATCGGCCATCACGTCCCCGAGACGGTGTCGCGTGGCCACGGTGATCATCAGGTAGATTTCCATGATCATCAGCGGAATGCCGACCAGAGCCAGAATGAGCCAGCCCCAGATGGGAATGAGTGCGAAGAAAGTCGCGACTCCTACGGGAGCATTTCGATAAACGGAATCCAGGAGGCGAACCGGCCGAGGAACTCTGCGCTCGATCACTCCTTCGGGGAGGGATTCTTCGAATCGGACGACCTGAAGCTTCAGCAACTTCTTGCCGATGCTTTGCCCTCCGAAGCCGGGGAGGTTCATGCCGTCGGCCACAAGACTGTAAAGGAAACCCAGCAGCGGGCCGATGGGATAGGGCAGAATCGCTGCAACCGCGATGACCAGAATCAAGTCGATGACTTTGGCAGTGATGCGGGCGCCCACCCGCGCACGGAGCCGGCCGTCTGTTCGACCGCTGCTACGTGAAACTTTCAAGCGGACCGGAAGTGAATTCATGCTTGCCCCAATTATAGAGTGATTAGCTCAAGCTTGAAAGCGATAAAATGGGAGTGAGCTCTTCGTGGCACATCGCACTACGAAGAGCCTCCCCGCAGCCGACCGGTATTCAAGCATTCGTTGAAGTCGAACACGTAACGTCAAGGCATCATGACTGAATACTGGAGCGATCCTCGGCACTTTTCTCATTTCTCGCAAGGCACCCCTCGCACGGGAAGGGTGATCAGGAGTGAAAAGAAACTTCCGTAAAATCTGACTTCGGTGTTAGAAAATAAGAGATTCAACCCACTTTCAGCACCCCTTCCGACCCCGTTTCAAAACGTTTGAGGAGACAGAACCATGGCGAATTCAGTAAATATTCATGAAGCAACCGACACCAATTTTTCGACCGATGTTCTCAAGTCACAGGAACTTGCCGTGGTCGACTTCTGGGCAGAGTGGTGCGGCCCCTGCAAAATGCTGGGCCCCACGATTGAAGCGATCGCCGATGAGTACTCCGGCAAGATCAAGGTTTTCAAAATGGACGTGGACAGCAATCCGACCACTCCGACTCAGTTTCACATTCGTGGAATCCCCACCGTGATCCTCTTCCGCAATGGTCAGGTCGTCGACCAACTGGTGGGCAATCAACCCAAGGATGTCATCGTTCAAGCCATTCAGAAACACATGGCCTGAGTCGGGCCAGAGAGTTGCTTGAAAGGGTCATTGAGACCGACTCCAGCTTCTGACCTTTTTTCTTTTCACTTTCCTTTCGAACAGTTGACCGCGCAGCCGATATCGGTAATCCTTGAAGTACCAGTATTGATGACCAGTTTTTTGCACCGGCTTCGCGGCAACTGATTTCTCTGAAGTCCAGATGCTTCGAGTGAATCAAAGTCCCTACCAGAGCTTCAGGAGAGGCAGCTGGGAGGAACTTCACAGAAAGGGAACAAGCTCATGGAATCTTCGAGCTTCTTGCATAATATCGTTTCAGGTTTTCAGACCGGCGGAACCTGGATGGTTCCGATCGCAATCGCTCTCGGGATCTCCATCGCGATCACGATCGAGCGCTTCATGCGCCTCTACATTCAATACAATGTGGACGGCACGTCGTTCATGTTCGAAGTCCAGAAATACATCCTGGCCAATGATCTCGACGGCGCCATCCGCCTCTGCAACGGTGCAGGCAAAGCTGCCCTTCCCAAAGTCATCAAGTCCGGACTGCAGCGCGCCTCCCGCGACGAACAGCAGATTCAGAATGCAATCGATGCTTCCAGCCTGGAAATGATTCCGAAGCTCGAACGCCGCCTTCCCTATCTCGCCCTCATCGCGAACATCGCGACTCTTCTCGGACTTCTCGGAACCATCAGCGGTCTGATCAGATCCTTCGCGGCCGTTGCCGCCGGTGATCCCGCTCAGCGCCAGGCGATTCTCGCAGCCGGTATCTCGGAAGCGATGAACGCCACCGCCTTCGGTCTCGTGACGGCCATCTTCACAATGGTCGCCCACAGCATTCTCAGTACCCGCGCCACCAAGATTCTCGAAGAAATCGACGAATTCGGCGTGAAATTGCTGGATCTCCTGTCCGCTCGCAAGTACCGCCACACTTCTGAAAAAGCCGGCCAGGAGTAATCCCGAGTGCTGAAGCGCCCGAGCTCTCGAAGAAAGAGCAAGCATCAAGAGGTGGTCCTCAACCTGGTTCCGATCCTGGACGCCATGGTGACTCTGATCGGCTTTCTCCTGTTCACGATGTCGATTCTGAACGTCGTGAGCATTGAATCCCCTCTTCCTCAGATGAGCGCTCAGGATGTTGAGCAGAAGCTGAAGGAAAAACCCCTGCAGCTCACCGTTTCCTTCCGCAAGGACGAGATCGAGATCTGGAGTCCCTTTGACCGAATTCAGGCCAAGAAGATCCCGAACGTGTCGCCCGGCCAGCCTGACGTGAAAGCGCTTCACGAAGCACTGATCGTGATCAAGCAGCAGTTCACCGGAGAGACCAAGATCGTCGTCGCTCCTGAAGGCAGCACCAGCTACGACGTTCTGATTTCCTCGATGGATGCGATGCGGACTCTCGAGCCGACCGATCCTCCGATCTTCGTGAAGAATCCACAGACCGGAATCGATCAGCCACTCAAGGTGCTCTTTCCTGACGTGATCTTCGGCAACCTTCTGGGAGATGCTTGACCATGGCTTTTCATCGCTCGATCCGCTCCCGTCGTGGCCGCCGCAAGATCAACACCGTGATGGAACTGCAGCTCACCAGCATGATGGACGTTCTGGTCATCATTCTCGTTTTCCTGCTCAAGTCCTATGCGACCAGCAATAACAATTTCAGCACGGTCCCCGGCCTTCAGATGCCGATTTCCAATTCACTGGAGAATCCGACCGACAGTCTGTACGTGATCATCACGCCCGAAGGCGTGACTTTCGAGAATGAGAGAATTCTGGATTTTGTTCAAACTGCCGCGGGTGCGGGTTCAGCGGATGCCACTTACTCCTTCAAAAAGACCGATGTGGACGAAGGCGGCCGTCGAATCGTGCCCCTCTACGATGCACTCGTGAAGGCTCGTGAAAAAGCCGAACTCCTGCGCGCCAAATCCACAGCACGAGATGCTCAAGGCCAGCCTCTGCCGTTCGAAGGCATTCTCGCGATCCAGGCGGACAAGAGAGTGCAGTACGATACCGTCCGCAGAATCATGTACACGGCTGGTGCGGCTGGTTACAAAGTCTTCCGCTTCCTCGCGAAAAAACAGGACTCCTAAGAAATTATATGTCTTTTTCCATGTGAACGCGGACAAAGTCGGCGCGGATGTTGAAGTAGTGTTCTGTCATGAGCTTTAACAGCGTGATGGTCGTTGATGACGACGATGCAATTCGTGAGGCCGTGAAAGAAATTCTCGAAATGGAAGGCTACGAGGTGACCACCGCTCGAAACGGTGCGGAAGCCTTGGACTTGCTCAACCGTTCACCCCCACCCTGTGTCATTCTTCTCGATCTGATGATGCCCGTCCTCAATGGCTGGCAGTTCCTCGAAGCGAAGAAAAAGACTGCAGCGATTGTCGCACTTCCGGTCGTGGTCGTGTCGGCCGTGGCGGATCATCAGCGGGAAAAAGATCATGGCGCAACGCAGATCGTCCGGAAACCTCCGGATGTCGATTCACTACTGAAAATCGTGGAACACTACTGCCACGCTGCGGCCATGGCGCCCAAGGCAGCTTAAGCTTCCTGAATTCTCTTCAGAATAAGGACAAATATGTCTTTCTTGCCGTCTGCCGCCGTTTCGCAGGGCACCGTGCGGACCAACGTTTCGTTGTGAAATCCGAACCGCTTCATTTCATCGGCGAATGTCTGGAGGTAAGGGCGCCCAGGGTCGGTGATGACCGCAGTGCCGTCGTCAGACAGGTAACGGGCGATCACCGGCGCCACCCAGGCGGGATGCTGACGTTCATAAAGAATGTCGCTGCCGATGACCCAGTCGTATTTCGCCGGGGGGAGCGTCTCCTTTCGCCAATCCAGCTGCACGAAGTGGAGGTGTGAGATCTGGTTGAGTTCGATGTTCTTCTCCAGAAATCGCGGAACTTCCGGATGAAAATCCGTTGCAGTGACTCGGGCGCCGAGTTTTCCGGCGGCGAGACTTGGAATCGCCAGTCCACATCCGACCTCGAGGAGTGATTTGCCCTTGAGATTTTCGGTACCGAGCTCCGTCAGGTAAAGGGCCAGCGCGCGAGCTGAAGGCCAGATCACACCGAAATAGGGGCAAAGCTCCTCGAGCAGGGCTGCATTTCCGGATTCCTGGAGGTGCTCAAACAGAAGGTCAATCGTGCGATTCAGATCCTTGATGCACTCGATCTTGAGATTGATCGCCTGCCGACCCAGACCCACCTGTTCGTAGAGAATCTTCAGCTCGTACAGAAAAGAAGAGTCGGGAAGTGCGGCTGGCGAAGGGGTTCCATCTTTGGGATGCTGGGAGTGCTGGGGGGGCTGGCTCATGCAGCCTCAATACGCTGCCAGATGGGATCTGGCAAGCGGGTCTGAAAACTGCTAGCTTCAGGCCATGAATTCCGCCCCCTCCCGCTTCCCTTCCGTCTTTCTCAGCCACGGAACTCCCATGATGGCGCTGGCCACGGGCGAAGATGCCGACTCGTATACGACCGCCCTGCATGATTTCTTCAAAGCCCTGCCGCGTCCCAAGGCGATCGTGATCGTCTCCGCGCATGGCACTTCGGCTGAAAATACGGTTGAAATTTCAGCGGCCGAGCACCCCAGGATCATCCACGACTTTTCACACTTTCCCGCCGAGCTGTATCAGATGGACTACCCCTGCCCCGGTTCCCCTGAAGTCGCCGTTCAAGTCGCCACCCTTCTGAGCACCGCAGGCTTTGAAACGGAACTCATTCGCACGCGACTGATGGATCATGGCGCCTGGATCCCGCTCCGGATCGCCTATCCCGAAGCGGACATCCCGGTCGTTCAGATCTCCATGCCGTTTGGCGGCGGACCCGCCAGCGTCCTGAAACTGGGCAAAGCCCTGGCTACCCTGCGCGATGAAGGCGTCTTGCTCATCGCGAGCGGCGGAGCGGTTCACAACACTGAACTCATGGTCTGGCACATGAAATCCGGGCCCGGCGAAGAATGGGCCCGCGTCTTTCAGGAGTGGCTCAAGCACATGCTCAAGACCAAAGATGTGCAGGCACTCATCGACTTCGAAGATGAAGCCCCCCATGCGAAACTCGCTCAACCGACGCCCAAGCACTTCTATCCCGTGTTCTTCGCGGTGGGTGCATCACTTCCGGGTGACGAAGCGCACACGATTTTTGAAGGCATCCAGTACCAGACGCTCTCGACTTACGCTTTTGCCCTGAGTTAGATCCAAGCTAGTCTTACTGAACGAAGATACTTTTTTCTCTCTTAGTTGCGCTCGGAATGGCTTCGTTACCCGTCTTTGGATGGCTGGAATATCGTGAAGATGGCTGCTTTCCGGTAATGATCATTGAAGGCTGGGGTACCATTTCGTGCGGTTTTTTTGGTGGGATCATGGGTTTGGGACTCACGATTTTCACAGGCTACCTCTGCTGCAAGGTCCTGTTAGCCGCTTTTGAAAAATGATCGTTCTCAGTCACGGACAAAGGGCGACGCCCTTCATTTCTGCAGGAAAGAGCTTCTTCGCATTGATGAAAAGATCCTTCGCTCTGGGACTGGAAACCGGAGCAAAGTAGCTCCCCTTGATCTGGTCCTGGTAGAAGCCTGCCTTCTCCTTTTTCAGCGGCATGGAGCCCGAGAGCGCACCAAAGAGAACAGTTTTCGTGGAATTGAACATACCCGTTCCGGAATCACCCTCGCCCGCGGACTGAACTTTTCCTGAGGCTATGTCCTTCAGTGAATTCTCAAAACCGATGACGCTGTCGATCTGTGGCGTGGGTCCAGGACAAACCGTGATGTTTGAACCGTAATAGCGGGCCGGCAACGGAATATGATTGATCGGAGTCGCCCGATAGGTGTCCTCACCGTGCGCTGGATCCTTTTCGAACTTCTGCCCGTAACCATATCCAGCCACGGCCGTTGGCGTCGCGTTCGGAGGCGGCGCACACGCAAGACGGGGGTAATTGGCGATTTTCTGCGGTTTCGCCAGGATCAAGATCGCCAGATCATCCGCTCCCAGCAATGCCTTCTGCGCCGGGTGTGATTCGGGCAGGCCTTTGACAGCTTCCAGTTGCACCCTCTTCTTGTGATCGACGACAAAACTCAGGATGCTGGTCGCTCCCACCTGACGATCAGACTGCGCGGGACCATTGACCGCGATGATCGCATCCGGTGAGTTGACCGCGCCTTTCACGCAGTGCGCGGCGGTAACGACGACCTGTGGAGCGATGAGAGTTCCTGAACACGTTCCGGTGGGACTTCGAGGATTCACCGGTGGATCAAAAAGATCCAGTCGCACGACCGCGGGAAAGAGATTGGCCGTATCAAGCTTTCCGCCGTCAACGAGTGGCGCAGTATTTTCCATGGCAGGATTGGCTGCCCGACCGGCATTGATTGGAAGGATAAAGATCCAGATGATCACCCATGACAGCTTCATTCACTTCACTCCGCATTTTCCGCCGGACAGAGTTTCACACTTTTCATTTCAACCGGGAACGTTTTCTTCGCGTATTCCAGAAGCGCCTTTCCAGTCGCGCTGGATACGGAAGAGAACTGTGAAACATAGGGACGGTCCAGAAAATTTCCATTTTCGTCCTTTTCCGGAGGTGAAAGTCCGGAGTTCACGCCATAAATGATCGACCCCAATGGACTCATCAGTCCCGAGCCGGAGTCACCGTGATTCGTCAGCTGCGAACTGGCATTGGCCAGTTGAGACAACGTGCTCTGAATTTCCAGAAAATCATCAGGAACTCGGTCAGGCCGGCAGACCAGATGATTTGATCCGTAATAACGCGCCGACAAAACATCTTCGTTTTTGGAATCGATTGCGAATTTTGCAGCGGCTCCCGATCCTGTTTTTGTAATCTGGGCCACCACTCCATAACCAGCGATCGAGACGGGTGTTCCTGATTGCGGCTGCCCACAGGCAAGACTTGGATAGCTCGGAAGGGTTTCGGGACGATCCAGGATCAGAATGGCCAGATCATCGGGAGCAGTCTCGTCCGAGAGTTGTGCGCCTTTCTTCTTCATGGCCTTGATCTTCGCGATTTTTGCTTCCGTCAGAATCGTGCTTTTTACCCCGGTTGTTCCTTCTTCGTCATCGGTTTGCCGTGGTCCGTTCACATGGATTTTAGCATGCGAAGACGCGATTGTGTCTTCAGCGCAGTGAGCTGCGGTCAGAACGACCTGCGGCGCGATCAGTGTTCCGGAGCACGTCCACATTTCTCCGTCTGGATAGGCTTCTGAATCCCCGATGTCCAGGCGGACTGTAGCCGGAAAGAGATGCCTCCTGTCGAGCTTGCCGCCGTCGATCAGAGGACGATTCTTCAAGACCCCGGCGTGACTCAGATGCCCAAGACAGAACCCGGCGCAGTTCATGACAATCAGAGATTGAGTAAAAGTGCGAAGGAGGCACGCTTTGATTCCTGGGCCCATCATGACTTATCGTCATCCATCCGGGTGGATTGACTCACTTAACTTTTCACTGGCCGTGTCCCGCAGGACTCAGTACCCGCGCCATTTCAGCAGCGCTCTGAGCAGCGGTTCATGGTCCCATTGATCCCCATGGCTCCTGTGAGAATGTTCCGTCGACCTGAAGGGGGAACTCTGATCGAGGGCGATTCAGCGGCAATGAGGCATGAGCGGCCAGTGGTCGAACCCGATCCTGCTGAAATGACTGCCGCTCTGAGCTGCTTCGCCATTTACAGAAAGCGCTCTCGACCTTACCGAGAAAGCAGAGTGTGAAATGCTACCTTGAGGCATTCGCGACTTGAAGCGTGGTTTTCTGAAGTTCTGCCTAAATCGAATGTCGATTTTTTCCGACAAAGGCACGCCACCGAAGCTTTGATTTTCCTCACCCTCAACCGAGCTTGCCTGCCAGAACATCCTCTTCCGAAATCAACTGCTCCTGGTGCCTCTGGTGCAACTCCTCCCGGTGATGTGGGCTCGCGTAATCAATCTCCGGCCCGACCGGAACAATCCGCGTAGGATTGATCTGTGGATGGCTCATGTAATAGTGGCGTTTGATGTGATCCAGATTGCAGGTCTCCGCGATGCCAGGGGTCTGGTATACATCTCGAGTGTAGCCCCAGAGGTTCGGGTAATCGACGATTCGCTTCAGGTTGCATTTGAAATGGCCCACGTAGACAGGATCAAAGCGCAGCAGCGTCGCGAAAAGACAGAGGTCAGCTTCCGTCAACTCGTCACCGCAGAGGTACCTCCGATCCAAAAGCACTTTTTCAAAGTGGTCGAGAGCCGCGAACAACTGTTTCACTGCCCGCTCGTAAGCCCCTTGAGATTTCGCAAATCCAGCTCGGTAGACCCCGTTGTTCACCACGGGATACATCTCCGCCATGAAAGCGTCGATGCCTGCGCGCTCTTTCACCGGATAGAAGGTCCGTTTGTTCTTCGCATGCGCAGAGAACTCCAGATCCAGCATCCGGATGATTTCAGCGGACTCGTTGTTCACGATTGACTTTGTTTCCTTATCCCAGAGAACCGGAGTCGTCTCTTCACTGCTGAACTTCGGATCCGCCAGACGGTAGAGCGAAATCAGATCCGGAAGGTGGTTGACCGAATCCTGGATCGCGCCGGGATAATCACTGAAATACCAGCCCTGCTCATTCCAGACGGGATCCACGATGGAAAGCCCGATGACATCTTCAAGTCCTTTCAGCTTTCTCATCATCACCGTGCGATGAGCCCACGGACAGGCAAGCGAAACGTACAGGTGGTAGCGACCGGACTCGGAAGGAAACTGAGTCACCTTTCCCGAGCGGTCATGCCCGACCCAGTTCCTGAATCCCGTCTGTCTCCGGACGAATTCCCCCGTCTTGTTGGTATCAAAAGTCATGAAACGATCTCATCCTGAAACTCTTCCTGATGCCCTTCACGACGCTCGTTTCTTTTCGATCGCAAGATCCTCGAGCTCATCGTGATCCGTCTCCTCTCCAGGCAGACCCGAACGGATATGAATCTGATTCTTCTCTTCGGTTTCGCCGCCCTGCATTCCCAATGAATGATCATCGCCACTCATCTCGTCACCTTCGCGATTGTCTTCAGACATGTCGAGATTGTAATCGTTCAGGATCTCAGTCAGGGGCCTGGGATCTGAATCCACGGCGCCGTCTTCGTCCTTGAGAGCGCGGACCAAATCGAGTTCATCGTCGCCCTGATCATTCACTCTGGAGCTGATGCGATGCGTGATCAAATCACCTCGAAGGTCTCCGGACTCGACCATGTCAAGTTCGTGTTCAATGGACCCGGAGCCGCCAGCTTCACCGCGCGTGTCGCCAGGATCTTTTTTGTAGGGAAGCTTGCTCGTGGATGATTGTCGTTTCTGCATGATATCCTCACTTCAAGGGCAAGAACACTGCGTCCTCGCTTTTGACAGGATGGTAATGCAATGACGATACCGCTCCCCTCCTCCCAGCCGCTCGAGCGGGCGCCTCAGTCCGAACTCAGCTGAGCTCCATCAGATCGTAGGCTTCGACCATTTCGGCTTCGACGGCGAGGTCCTTCATCACGCCGCTCAAACTGCGACAGGGGCCGATGTTCACGAACCGGGTGATGCCGTGATCCTGCACCAGTCGCGTCACTGCCTGATCCCACTGAAGCGTTTGGGAGATGCTGAGCAGAAACTCGCGTTTGATCTCGTCCGGATCGCTCAGAGACCGCAGACTGATGCTCGAGAAGATGGGGATCGAAGGAGGCTGGGTCCGGATGTCCAGTGCGGCGACTTCGACTTTCTCGACGTAAGGAAGAATGTAACGGGAGTGAGCGGGGTAATCAAGAAGGGTCAGCGTGTTCCAGCCCTTGCTCGCAGCTCGCTCTTCGATGAGGGCCAATTCAGCGAAGCGTCCGCCGATGTTGAGCATGCGAGGATTGAGGCGGGACACATCGACCTCAATTTCATCAAACCAGGCGTAGTCGTCGGCCGAGAAGGACTCCCCTTTGGGTGCGGAAACGGCGATGTTCTTGCCGATCTGATCGAGGCCGAAAATATCCCGAGTGAAACGGACGTAATTGACGACTGCAGTCTCATAATCATAGGCGCCTGCATGAACCGCGCGTGCGAGATCACCCATCGAACATCCCATCAGCCAGTCCGGCTGCGGATGAGTCTGTTTCAAACGGTCTGAGATTCCGCACTGGATCGCGCAGATCGCGATCGCTGCAAGACTCACGTTTTCCAGAGCATAAATTTCTTCGGTAGGGAGCGAGAGCAATTCATTGAAATCGATTTTCACGCCGGCCTGCGAAGCGAGCCCGACTTCCGCGGTCTTGAATCTCGCCTGAACTTCCGGAAGAGCAAGGAACTTCACACGGTCCGTGCGACGCAGAAGTCCATTGAGGCCCGGATAGATGTAAGCGGTCTTCATCAAGCCTCCGCCACGCGGGCCACCGCTTCAGCCGCGAAGGCCGCCGTCGCGACGGCGAAGCCCGGCCTCGTTCCAAACTCACGGGATTCCTGAAGGGTCTGGATGACGGATCGGGAAAGCTCAGTGAACCATTCGGGGTAGCCGGTGCTTTCGGCAGACTGAACTTCTCCCGTAGGCCCGCGCTCCTGATGGACCCTGCCCAGTGCGTAAGCGATGCCGACGTCATCACACTCCACCCTGAACTCACTGAAATGGCGAGAAAACACGCACATCGCTTCTTCAAATGGCTTTTCGAACAACTTTTCGGAAGACTGTTCCGAAAGTCCTGCAAGAGCCGCGGCGAGAGCGGAACTCATTTCGGTTTCGAGTGCTCTGTAGTGCGGCTCTGATAGAAATTCCTGGCGAAACTGGTAAATCATTCGGCGCAGCAACTGACTGTGAGCCGGCGTCAAAAATTCAGGTGGCAGTCCTCCCAGCGTCTGAACCCAGGCAACACGTGCCTGAGCGCTCGTGTTCGCGGCACGCGCCAGGGTGCTGACTGAAGGGATCGGCAGCCGACCTGTGAATTCAGAAACCACCCGCTCGAGGCGTTGCACGAGGCGCAGGCACATTTCCTTTTCAATTTCATTGAGAGCGCCAATCGAGAGCTTTCGATCTTCTGGGATTTCCGTGCGCATCTTTCGACCCAGATTGATGTGCCCGTTCTCATCGGCCAGAACGGCGGGAAGTCCCGCAAGCACCTGAGGCAGTTTCGTCGCCTTCAGATAAGCGGTATAGAGCTGAAACGGAAACTGCTCGATCGTCAAAGCCGCATGAACGTAAGCGATGTGGCGGCTTCGTGAAGTGATGAGCACGGAGTTGCCGCCGTAACCCACGACGAAGCTCGCGGCGATCCGGCGCATCTGCAGCTCAAGCTCTCGGTAAGGAGCCAGTTCCGGCGTGTCGAAATTCTGCACGGGACGCATCCGGGTGAACTCCGCCGAATGGCGCATTTCGTCAGCCGCGTGGGCATGAATCTCGGCGAGAAACTCTGGAGGGGTGCGGTCGGAGACATTCCCCAGAATCTGATTTGCCGCGACTTCTTCCATGTAGGAAAGAGCGGAAAGCCAGGCAGACTCAATTCTCAGGTCCTCCACGACCAAGGCCACAAAACGCTCAACAGCAGCAGGCAAATTGATTTTCTCAGCGACCTTCATGGACGAACCTCCCAAAGACAGCTTTATAACGCACTGCATTACATAAAGCAAGAGATTTTGGTCCATGAGATCGTTGAGGATGAGATGAAGCCTCAATCCTGGAGGGATGGGGATCAGACTGCCTGATCTGCGGCCAATCATTACTCTCAGTCCCTACCCTGGACAAAACTTATGATAAAATGACCGAAGAAGTGGGCCTTTTATTCAGCCTGTGAAAGCTGAATCTCGAAACTGTCCTGACCCTGCGGAGAAATGGTGATTTTCTGATCTGCACTCTGCATCAGGCAGACGGAGCCGCCTTTTTCCTGGCAGATGTAGAACGTTCCCTGCGCGCGGTAAACGTGACCGGCTTCAAGCATCGGAAGCTCGACCTGGAGAGTCTTCACTTCAGAGCGCGGGTATTCGCGAATGAGTTTCGTTTCACGATGAGTGGTCTCAAACAGAGCAAACCAGGTGGGAGCGCCGTCGTTGATCTTCCAGTGCTTCGGAGGAACAAAGCGAACCTGCACCACGGTCGCGCTCTTGAGCGTGACGGGCGCAGTCTTGATCACGCGAGGCAGACTTTCACTGGGCTTTGCGTGCGCGGGTTCTTTCACTTCGTTCAAGTGCACCGAGGGCGGTTGAACTCCCGAATGCGCGTCCGGTGCAACCACCGGCGTCGCTGGCTGGGCGAGGGCGATGGGCGCAGAAATGGAAGCGATGGCCAGAGCGAGAGACGCGGCTTGGTTTTTCATGAAATGACTTCTTTCAGGTGCGAGCGTTCTGGCCAGCGTTCGTTCCGCTTTTCTGGCCGCTGACGGGCTTGACGGGAGTCTTCACCGGGAATTTCAAAGTCACTTTCGTGCCTTTTCCGACGGCCGAGGCGACGACCACGTCGCCACTCCACGAAGTCAGGAGAGCCTGTGCCTGCGCAACGCTCGGAAGTGCGCGCACTTCCCCGAGATCCGCATAGCCTTTGCCGTTGTCCAGCAGATGAACGGCGACGAAGCCTTCTGACTTCGCGACGCGAATGATCAGCATGCCGTTTTCGCCCATACTTTTCACTGAATTCTCCAACAGACTGCCAAGCACTTTCTTCAGACGAGGTCGCTGCATCTTGAGCAGTACATGGACGTCCTGCACGGAAGTGTCCATTTCAACGCGCTTCTGGCTGCCGCCCGCGATCATCGAGCGCGTCTCCTGAACGACTTCACGAATGAGATCTCTCAGCGAACAGAGCTGAAAGGAATCTTCAGTCATCACCGAAGGACTGGTGGCCCCTACGGATGACGCATCCAGTGAGTTCTGGGTCTGATGGAGGTTTTGTGAACTGTTCCCCTTCTGAATCTGCAGAAGCTGATCCTTCGAGGGAGCGGTGAACCGGGAAATGAATTTTTTCAGTCGTGAGATCATTTGCTTGAGTTATTTACCTGCGCTGAATTTAAACGGATAAGTTACTTGCACGATACCACCGCCGTTGGGAATTGGGAAATCAATGCGCTTGATGACCGTCAAAATACAGCGTTCGACATTCGCATTTTTCAAGGTCGTGGATTCGACCCCAGCCTGATTGACGCGCCCGCTCGAACCAATGACGAAGCTTGTGCTCACTCGACCGGCCAATGAAGAATTGACCCCATTGATTTCGCGCTCATAACAGAGGCGAAATTCGTCGCGATGAGCCATGAGAGCGGCTTCAATGGCATCCTTGTCGATGGATCCCATGACGACGGTCTCTTCTGGACCGCCACTCTGAAGGGTCACGCGAGCCTTGCCGCCAATGATGCCATTGCCGTTTCCAGCTGCACCGAGACCCGTACCCACTCGTCCCCCGCCCCGGCCCTTGTTGCCCAGTCCGCCAAGAGAATCAGCCGTCCCACCGCCCCCAGCGCCGTTTCCGGAAAGGGCCTTGCCGCCGTTCCCCAGAGTATTGAACCCCCCGAAACCCTGAAGCTTCTGTCCGCCTGAACCGAGAGAAGCTGCGGTATTTCCGAGAAGATCCTTGATCTGGCTCGTGGCGCCTTTCAGGAGGTCGAGGTTGCCCTGGTCCTGAATCTGGCTTCGTCCTCCCCCGTTCCCGGGTCCACCGTTGGCGGAAGGACGTTTCGCAAGCTCCTGATGTTCAGCGTTCGCGGCTGCGTTTTTCTTGCCTCGAGTGCCTTCGGTTCCCTTGGCCCGGGCGCCTTCGCCTTCCTTGGCCATGTTCTGAGACTTGTTCGAAGCGGCCTTGGTCGCCACGTTCGACGGCTTCTTCGCCGCAATCACGCCATTCTTGCTGGCATTCATGTTCTTTGGAACCGGTTTGGTCTTGTCCACCGGCTTTGGAGTGATCTCGACTTTCGTGACTTTGGGTGGCTCTTTCTTCGGCTCCACCTGGGCGACTGGCTCTGGCGGCGGTGTGACGGCTGGCTGGAGAACTTCCTTCTCCAGTTTTTGACGAGCCGTGTACTTTTCCGGCTGGTAGAGGATCGTCGCGATGCGCTCCGGCACCTGCTCGGCTTCAAGATTGGCCGGGATAGGGGTGTTGTTCAGCCCCACGATCGCCAGCGCCGTGAACAGAAGAGAAGAAACCAGAATCTTGAGCATGAGAGCATCACGCTCCCAGAGCTTCGGACGCTTGAGGCGCGGAGGTGCGGCAGTGTAGCTGAAATAAAAAGCCACTTCGCCCACGCTGACTTTCGCAAAATCATTCTTTTTCAGTGTGACCTGATTCGAAACCTTCTGCAGCTGCTCGAGAGTCTGAAGTTTGCCCTGGCTCTGGACAACGCCCTTCATCTGCGCGTTGAGATTGAGAGTGTACTCATCTCCCATGCGGGTCATGATCGGAAACAGGCCGGAAGAAAGAATCGGAGGGATGCCGAAGTCACTCTTCTGCTCGGCTCCGACGGTCACGGACTTCTCTTTCACGAAGTGCTCGATGTCCATGATGGTATTGCGCCACGACATGACCACTTCGAGGGCCTGAAGGTGGGTACCGCGGTAATCGAAGATCGGGATGACATTGGCCTCATCCTCCAGAATCAGATGAGACATGTCCTCTTCGGGATTCGAGAACAGCGCACGGCCTTCGGCTTCGCGTACGCGCTCCGGGATCTTCGCGGACACGGCCTGCGCCACCGCCGCCTTGACGTCTTCGATGGCGAACTTGAGCTTGTAGCCCCCGATCGTGATCTCATCACCCGTCTTGATTCCCTGAGTGATGATCTTCTCACCGTTGATGAAGAGACCGGTATCGCTCGCGAGATCGTAGGCCGTGGCGGCGACGCCATTGCCCAGGACTTCGTTTCGCATTTCGATCACGGCGTGAATGGGAGAAACTCCTTCGCCCTGCAGCTGAATGTCGGCTGAAACGACTGAACCGATGACGATGCGTTCCTTGTGCAGCTTGAAGATCCGGCCCTGGTTCGGGGAGACCAGGCTCAGCACGACGAGGTTCTTCGGGACCGCAATGCCTTTTTCCGCATTTGAATTCGGGAGTTCAGTGGAAGTCGGATTCGTGGGGGTGCTCATAAGTTCCTTATCTGCTGAGAACGACGTCTCTCAACATCTCGCGATGAAAATTCTTGCGGCGCTTGACCAGTGAATCAAACTTCTCTTCCGGCTTGCGCTGAAAATAGAACTCGCCCGGATTTCTGATTTCGCCTTCGATCTTGGCGCCTTCAAAATCCAGTTCGGTCGATTTGGGATACACCACACGCGGCTTTTTCGAGGCTGAAGCGCCGGAGCTGGGAGCAGAAGCCGCCTGTCCGGTGGGCACTTGAAGTCTCTCCGCCGCCTGGGCGCGGACTGAAAAGGCCAGGCCCATGGCGAAGAAGACCACGCCAATGGTGGCCAGGATGACGATCGCGATTCCAGTGCGATATGCCGAGCTCATTTCTCTTTTTTCCATTGCTTACAGATCCCTTTGAGGTTTTCCACGGACTGTTTTTCAAAACCGGCCAGAGTGGCCGAGTCCTGTTTTTCGAGCTGTGAGACGCAGTCATGCGCTCCATCCCCGGTTCCGGCTTCGGCGCCTTCCTGAACCGCTTTCCTGAAATTGGCCACCGCTTCATGATAACCGCGGGCAAAGCGACTGGAGTCGGCACCGAGTTCCCTGGCCTTCTTGAAAGACGCCGCCGCTCCGGTGAAATCTCCCTGCCCCTGCTGTGCGATCGCAAGTCCGTCAAAGACGTCGGAATTGGAATTGGACTGGCTCATCAGAGCCAGTTGATCCCACATGGGCTTGGATTTTGAAAACACGCGGTAATAGTTGAGCATGGACGCGCGGTTGTATTTTGCCGCGAGGAAGAGTTCCTGATGGCGATTGGCTTCAGAGAAGAACTGCATCGCTTCGGCGGAGTTCAGCCAGTCTTCCTGAGACATGCCGCTCGCGATGATCACGCCACGGTTGTTCAGCGCGGCCGAATTTCTGGAATCCAGTCCCAGCGCTCGTTCATAGGCGATTTTGGCCAGAAGTGGTTTTCCTTCGCCCCAGATCAGGTTCCCATAATCCACCCACGCGGCAGGATCCCGGGAGTTCTTCACCAGACGTTCCCGAATGTGTTCCAGCGTCGCACTTCGACCTTCGGTTCCGCCGTTGCCGGCGGCGCCTGAGAGTTTCAGCTTGCCGCGAAATCCCTGAGGGTAGATGCCCAGACGACTGGCGATGCGAGGCATGGCCGGACTGAGGGCTTCCGCCGCAACGCCCTTCTGATAGGCGGTCTTCCAGGTGTCCATCGCTTTGCCGCGCAAAGGATCGCTGATTGATTTGAGACTTTTCCTGAACTGGAGAACCGAAGCGCTGTCCGCCGTGTTCGAAGGAGTGATGGCGTCGACATCATCCGCAAAACGGTCCACCCAGGAAGCGAGGCGATCCAGTGAAGCGACTGCCCACGGACCTCCGGCGTCCACCGCGGACTGATAGGACTTAGTCAGCGCCTGAAGAAAACCGATTCTCTGATCGAGCCCCTTCTTCAGGACTGTTTCAGGAAGCTGAAGCGGCGAGAACGAGGCTTCAGTTTCCTGCATCTCAGCCAGGCGATAACGAGCGTAACCCACGAAGGGCGACGAGCCTGAAACGGTTGCAGCACGGGCCTTGGAGCCCTTTTTGCCTTTTCCTGCAGGTGCCGTGGTCGAAGCGCCGGCGATCTTACGGAAAACGTCCTTCGCCTTTTCAGTCTCGAGAATCGTCTGATAGAGGTCGCCCAATCTAGCGCCACATTCCTGTGCGAGCGGAGACTGGATTTCGAAGCACGCGCGGTAGTTCTTCAGCGCTTCGGGATAATTCTTTTCGGCTTCATACGACTGCGCCAGGTTGAGCAGAATGCCCGGAATCTGGTCTGAACCCTTGAAACGCGTCAGAAAGAGCTGATCATTGATGCGGGAGCGGGCACTGTTTCCGGAGCCCTCGAACAGACGGGCGGAGAGTTCAAGCGAGTTGGCATCGCCCTGCTTGCCGATCTTTTCAAACATCGCGGCCGAAGCTTCAAACTGCCCCTGAATCAGGCCCGAGGTCGCGGCATTTCGAATCGCGTCCGAAGCCAGCTTGCTGTCGGAGAAACGGCGTGACCAGGCTTCCGTCACGCGGGTGATGGATTCGTAGTCACCCGCCTTGAGGTAAGCACTGACCGCATTGGCGTAGGCCTTTTCCGCAAGCTCGCGACTGGTCGCGTCCGCAGCGAAAGATTCATAACCTTTGGCGGCTGAATTGAAGTCCTTCTCTTTTTCCTGACGCGCGATTGTGCCGATTCTCAGGCGGGTCTCCTGCTCATCGAGCTGGGACTTGAGTTTACCGGAGCCACTGCGCTGGTCATTGGCCATCAGAGTCGCATTCGCCTTGAGTTCCGTGATCGCGCTGCGAAGCCTGTCGGCTTCGTCGGACTTCTGAAGTTGATCGGCCTGCGTCGGCAGACGATCCGAAAGGATCTGCACCCAGAGTCGAGCGGCAGTCAGTCCTTGAGAAGTCCCGGGAGATTTTTCGACGATCGCTTTCGCGCGCTTGAGGGCATCATTTTGAGTGTTCTTGTAACCCGCGAGAACCTGCGCGGCTTTCAGTGCGGATTCGCGACCTTCAGGCAGGTCCTCGAACGTTGTTCCGAGGTGATCAGCAGCAGCGATGAATTCCTTCTCCAGCGCGGAAGGTTCGTTCGTGTCGGAATTCTTCGCCTTCTTCACAGCGTCTGCAAGGCTGGCAGTCCAGAGCGCTCCGGCTTCTTTGGCGTAGCGCTTGTCTCCGGAATCGACAACCTGGCGATAGAGAGTCGAAGCTTCTTTCGACTTGCCAACTTCGCGCTTCACATCAGCCAGGTACATGCGAATCTCAGGGATTTCCTTGGAGACCGCCTTGCCTTCGGCCGGCGGCGCGTTGGCATTCAGAAACTGCGTCAGATAAAGCGTGTAGTAAGCTTCTGCGACATCGAGCGCCGGACGGGTTCCGTTCTTTCGGAAAAGCTCATGCTGCTCAACGGCGGTTCGTCTCACCATCGCCTTGAGGTTTTTGCCCGCAGTCTCCGTATCAGGGTCCGAGCTGACGGGAACCTTGATGCCTTGAATGCGTTTGAGCGCTTCAAAGTACTGCCCACGCCGCAAGTCGAGATCCATGAGTTTGACGCGGACGCGGAAGCCCGCTTCATCCTGAGGATTGGTCTTGAGGAGCGATTCATAGACCTGAATCGCCTTCTGAGGCTGCACGTTGCGTTCGTACTGACGCCCGAGCTTCTCGAGAGCTTTCGGATAGAAGGACTTGTCCCCTGCCACGCTCTGAAAGTAACTGACGGCTTCTTCGACGCGGCCGCCTTCAGTCATGAAGATCGCCATGTCACGCAGGGCTTCTTCGCGGAGGGACACGTATTTTTCGCCGCTCTGGGAGGACTTCGCGATGGATTCCTTCATCGTGGCGATCGCGCGGTCGTAATTCTTCAGACGGTACTGGGTCCAGGCCAGCTTGTGGAGGACACGGGCAAGACCATCGCCCTGGTATTTGCGGACCGCATTTTCGTAATAGTTCTGCGCTTCCTTGAACTGACTTTTCTCAAAAGCATCGTCTCCGAGCGCGCGGTAAGCTTCACCGACATAGGAGCTGTTCGGGTAATTGCGAGTGAGAATCTGAAAGTTCCGAATGCTTTCCTTCTGATTTTCGAGTTCCTGGTAATTGATCCCAAGGAAGTAATGGATCTGGTCAAGCTTGTCATGGGGCACATGCAGGCGAATGACTTCTTCGCAGGCCTTGATGCCGCCGAGCAGAAAGGGTCGCGAGTGGCTGTGATCGATGAAACGGTCCACCTTGTTGGCAGCGAGGCGCTTTTCATGAACGCGGCCTTCGAGCAGAAATTCGGTACGGTAGCCTTCGAGGTAGATCTCAGAGAGTCGAACGTACAGGTCCGCCCGGCGGTTGCCGGCGAGCCGGCGGCCCAGGGCGATTCGAAGCTGAGTGATTTCCTGACTGCGCAGCTCCCGAACTTTGGCCTCGCTGTCCGAACGCACGGCTGCGATCTCGGTATCCGAGTAAGGGGCCGCAAACGCGACACTCCCGCTGAAGGAAGTGACGAGCGTCAGGCCAAGAGCCGCGACACAAGCGAAGAGCTGCTTGCGAACTAGTTTACGAAGAGCATTCTGATGCAAGTCCAAAGACATAATCTCCTAGTTCATCGTTCCAGAACTCACCGTTGAAAGACCAGTAGAACTGATCGTTGCGGCGGGTGGGCTCCACGGCTCCGCGACCGCGCATGTCACTGCTCGAATTCGGAATTTTTCGCTGGCTGCTCAGGATCTTGTCTTTCGCCCGACCCAGCATTTCCAACTTGATGAAAGCCATTTTCTCGAAATCCGCGATCAAGATGGAATGGTAGTCCATGAGGCTGTTCTTGACGAAGGCCCCACCGAGGTGGCGGATCGTCTTGTACCTCCAGCCCATGACCTGCTCCAGGAACAGCGGAAAGCCCTTGCCGGAAGCGTCCTGTTTCGAACTCTGCGCGAACTGACGAATTGCGAGAAGTTCTCTGGAGACCGAGCGTTCCGCGACGACCAGACCCGGAAAATACGGTCCGCGAATGAAGCGGTTCATCATGCGGTAGAGGTCGTTCTTCGTGTGGAGAGGAGTCGCGAGCGCCTCCTTGCCCAGAGCGAAGAAAGCAGGAAGGTTGTTTGAGTTCTGCTCTACAAAACTTTTTACTTCCTCACCCACTTTTTGGTACTTCTGATTGAAGTCGTTGATCACGTCATTGGCGTCTGAGTAAAGGCACATGTTCAGGTAGGACTGCGCACTCAGGACATCCACTTCGGTATTGAAGACGAAATTGAGGGCGGGGCTCTTGTAGGAAACGAGCTTTCCGAGGCTTCGGTTGTATTCGCGACGGCCGAAGGAATTCCAGGCCTGCTCAAAAAGAATGTCAGGATAGACGAAGCTGCCTTTGGGGATGTGGTCATAAACCTGGTCGGCTTCTTCAAAGTTGCTGGCTTGATACAGCGTCCTCGCCTGCCCTGCCTGACAGCGGGCCTTCAGATCGCGGGCTTCATTTTCCTGGGTCCTTCTGAGAGCTGAATCCTCATCCGCTTGCACGAACGTCGCGGTGTTTTCGGCACAGAGCTTGAAGTCACGGATGGCTTCAGAGTTCTTGCCCTGGATGGCGTAAGCCGAGGCGCGGATCTGCATGGCATAGGGCCAGAGCGGGCTGTTGTTCTGAACGGCATTGAGGTAGCCGATGGCTTTGTCCTCTTTGCCTTCGAGCAACGCGGCTTTACCCAGCGAATACAGAAATGCGCTTCGGTTCAAGGCATCATAATCATCGTACGTCGTTTCGCGGATGAGGTCATTTCTGAGGACGTCCACTCCAACCCGGACCAGAAGTTCCTGAGTCTGAGTGAGAACCTTGCGGATCGCGGAATGGTTCTTCGTCTTCAAAGTCTTGATGAAAAAGTAGGAAGCTGAATTATAGAGGTGCGCACGCGTGAGCGCGAGCGTGATCAGGCTGTAGCCTTCCGGCTCGAGCGCTGAGTCTTCCTGCTGGGCCGCGAAAGCGTATCGGGCGGCCCGAAAGTACTGGCCGGTCTGATACAGAGATTGCGCTTCCCGCAGGTGCTGCTGGGCAGACCCGTCCGCTGCATGAGCGGGAGTGGCTCCCGCCTGCAAGGTCATTGCAATGACCAACGTGATGAGACTGCCTGCAGTGAGGGCTAGAACCTGCGAGCTAGACCGATGCCAAAGACGTAGTTTGAAAACCAAATCCCATCTCCCGTCGCTCCAGTGATCGGAGCTTTATAAAAGGCACCTGAAACATCCAGGCGTACCGAA
>JACMNQ010000081.1 GCA_014378465.1 Oligoflexia bacterium
CAGGTCACGAAACATCTGCTGTCCGAATCCATGTTCAGCGGTTTCGGGATCCGGACGCTTGCGGACACGGAAACCGCCTACAACCCCATGAGCTACCACAACGGCTCGATCTGGCCTCATGACAATTCGCTCACGATGGAAGGGTTTCGCAATTACGGGCAGACTGAAGCGGTCACGCAGATGTCCCTGGCCATGATGAATGTTCTGGAGGCCAGTCATGACTTCAGGCTTCCCGAACTCTTCTGTGGATTTCGAAAGAGAGGCGACGAACCCCCGGTCCCTTACGAAGTCGCCTGTAAACCGCAGGCGAGGGCCGCGGGTTCACTTTTTCTCATGCTCAAGAGCATGCTCGGCATCTCCATGGATCTCGACCAGAACTACGTCGTCTTCAACTGTCCGGTGCTCACTCCGAAAATCAACAGGATGCACATCAGGGGGCTCAAGGGCCGCGACTGGGAAATGGATGTGCTGCTGACGCGAGGGCGAAACGGCACGACTGTCGAAGTCACTCGCAAGGTGGGTGACGTGCGCGTGCTCAAAGTCAATTCAGAACAATAGCACAGTGGAAGACTTCCCGCTCGGCCTCAGTTGAATGCGGACAGGAAAGGGAGCGTCGCGGGTACCGCGGACTCCACCGATTTCAGCAGCTCACGACAGTGCCTGAATGTGGGAGTACCCTTGATTTCGGTGACCAGGGATCTGGCCTTCACGAGGCCGCGGTCCAGCGAAAGGCGTTCCAGAAGCCCCTTGACCTGCTCGGGATACTTCTTCACCGCAACGGTCAGCGCGGCATAAACGCCGAGCATCGCGACTGTATTCCAAGTGACCTGGTAAACTTTCAGATCCAGCAGGATCGAATGGCTGAGCCCGGAGGCTTCGATGATGCTGAGAGGAGCCATGAGCATGGACCCGATGAAAGTGAGGCGCGAATCCAGCTTGCGGTTGTCACCCACGAGCTGCTGTTTGGCAGTGCCATACCAGCTGTCCGCCACACCGATGATCGCCAGATAGGAAAAGATCTGCATCTGCCCCTGAACCGTGAAGATGGAAGCGGCCGTTCCGATCGGACCAGTCAAGCCGCGCTGAAGTTCCGTGAGGAGAAGGCTGTAGGTCTGGCGTTTCCAGAAAATCTCACGCGCTGAAGCGCTCCCCGATCCGATCAAACTCTTTTTGAAGGCACGGTTGAAAACCGGGCGGTAGAACGTATGCACGAAATTCATGAAGGCTGTGTAAGCGACCATGCCAGTTGCCAGAGCCGGGCTGACGCCGGGCCGGGTGAACCAACTGAAGGATGCACTTGATCCTTTCCAGATCATCTGCACCACACCCAGTTTGAATTCTTCGCCCTTCGGCAGAGCGAACAGGGATGGCTGAGTTCCCTTTTCCCTGAGAGCAAGCGCGGCACTGACTTCCCGGTCCACTGTTTCTTTTTGAAGAGTGACGCCCCGAAGCTTGAGACGATTCCGGATTTTCCCCCAGATGCCGGAGGACCCTTCATCACTGGGAGAACGACCCGAAAGTTCAAAGACAGGAATTTCATGGTCCGAAGTCTGAAGCGCAGCCAACTGATCGACTGCTTCATCTGAAAGTGAACCGTCGCCTGGAACCTGGCCCGCATCTGAAGTGACGTGAACCGTGCTCCAGCTCAGGTTCATGACGAGTTCTTCGGATCGACCCGACGGACTGCCGTCCTCATTCAAGAGAGGGATGTCGTAGCGGACGGTCGCGGCGAAGGAATCATCACCTGAAAGGGCGGCCAATTCGGAGTCAGCACTTTCGACACCGGACTTCCGGTCCTGAGCGTGGCTTGAGTTCAGAAGCACCAGACACAGCAATGCTGGCACTGCAATGAACTGAATCTGAGAAAGCAGAGCTTTTTTTAGTGGATGAAGTTTCAAAGGTTGAATCAATCGGGGCCTCACTTGAGCTTGTCGGCCAAATGCATGTCTTTTATGAGTGATCTGTTGTGAAAATTGGACTGCCAATTTCATGACACTCTCAGGAAAGCGATCGGATTTTGTCGGAGTCTGAACCACGTGTGCCATTTGAACTTGCCCGATCCGAGTTCATGTTACGATCAAGGAGATGCGCCAGAGCCCCGCTCGACTCACTCGCGAACTGCCAGCACTCCTCCTGCTCGGGGCGGGACTTCTCCTGTCTGACTCTGCGCAGAGCGCTGCCCTCCCCTTTGATCCCAGTCAGTATCCGGATCCGAACGCCCTGATCGATCCGAAGTTCGTCGCCGCAATCGTGAAAACCATCGGGCTCGGCACGGATCACCGGTCTTATGAGCCTGCGACCGCGCTCGGAAGTTATTCAGTCATCGGACTCGACTTCGGGGTCGACATCACGGCCGCAAAACTTCCCAAGGAATTCAACGATGCCATCAAACTGGCGGGAGTGAAGAACTTCACTCTTCAAGTTCTGCCCATCCCACGCCTGCACCTTCACAAGAGCATCGGAAAATGGCTGGGCGTCGGAGTGTCCTACATCGGCTATCAGAACTACAAGATCTACGGCGGCGACGCCAAGGTCACTTTTTTTGAACCCGAAGAAGGCCCTACCTTCGCCTTTCGACTCGCCTACTCCACCAGCCGCATCGGCTTTGTGCAGACCAAGACCTGGAATCCTCAGCTCGTCATGTCCCGGCGCCTGGTCTTCGCGGATCCCTACCTCGGGATCGGTTATCAGACCTCGACTGGAAAAATCCAGATTCCGATTTCCTATGGAGGCTATGCCGCCGAAATTAATGCAGCGGGCAGCGCGCGGAGTTTCATCGCTTACTCAGGAATACAGTTCACTCTCCCGACCATCGGGCTGCAGCTCACTCTTGAAGGAGACTACAGCGCGGCGGGGATTCACACGCTGGGAACCAAGGTCGGCTTCAGCTTCTGAGGAACAGAGCTTTTCTCATCGTACTGTGCCACTCAATCGTTCCGGGCCCGGAACAGTTGCGAAGAAAACGAAACAGCTGACTTCGACGTCAATTGGGCCAGCGATCACCTAAACTGCATCTGGCGATAAAAGACGCCTTGGATTCAACGCAGGTCGCGCCCGACACAGATTGTTTCAGGTCATGCACGCGTCCATAATTGAAGTGTTCCTCAACGCTGCACGTAATCTCACGAGGTAACTTTCAGATGCTCAAGTGGTATTCAGATCACCAATTCACGCCTGCCCTTTCAATTCACCGAGCAGGCGCGCATCTTCCTGCGATTTTGATCAGGCTGCCATCGTTGGCCACCGCCCTTTCTCTCGCGTTGGTCATGACAGGCTGCCAGCTCAAATTGAACAACGCACTATCGGAAACCGGACCTTCAGTGACGGTCAGCGAGCCCTCGTCCAATCATGTTCAGGCTGATCTGGGGGAGGTGACCTATACCGTCACCTACGCTCGAGCATCAAACATCACCCTGACTGCTTCAGACATCATTCTCTCCTCAGACGGTGGCGCAGGTTGCACGAAGTCCGTGAGTGGAACCGGAACCACCACTCGCACGGTGACTCTGACTCATTGTACGAATTCCGGCGCAGCCGTCGAAATGAAAATTTCCCCCGGTACCGCAGCCGATAGAAACGGAAAACGCTCCGTGGCATCTCCCACTGCAAAACCGGTCCTCGTGCTCGCGGGACCTCCCGCCAAAGTGGCCTTCAGCATTCAACCTTCGAACACATCAGCAGGTCAATCGATCAATCCCACTCTCGTCGTCCAGATCCAGGATGCAGGCGGCAACCGTGTGACCAGTTCCACGGATTCCGTCACCGTGTCTCTCCTCGCCAATCCAGGCACTGCAACCCTCGCCGGCACGAAAACAGTGAACGCCGTGAATGGCGAAGCGTTTTTCACCGGTCTGATTTTGAACAGGATCGCTTCAGGTTACACGATTCAGGCGGCATCAGCTGGACTGACGAGCGCCACGAGTTCCAGCTTCAATGTCGTGCTGGGATCCCCGACCACTCTCTCTTTCATTGAGAACAATCCAAACTCCCTGGTACGCTCGCGATGCTCCACCGTCTTCACGCTTCAGACCTCCGACAGTATTGGAAATATTTCACCGATCGGATCCTCCCTGGCTGTCAACCTGAGTGCGAACGGAAGCGGGACTGCGCTGTTCTACCCCACCCCCTTGTGCACTGGCGCTCCTGTCACGCAAGTCAGCATCCCCAGCAGCGGAACTCAGGCGAAATTTTACATGAATTATGACACTGCACTGGCCTCCATCACCCTGACTGCGAGTGGTGGCACGAGCTCAGGACTGACCGATGCCACTCGTCCCGTGAGTGTGGCGAATGGAACGAACTCCTGGACTCCGCTGGCAGCCGCGCCGGGAGGACTCCCGATCCGATATTTCACGAGCTCAGTCTGGACCGGAACAGAAATGATCGTCTGGGGCGGCAATAATTCCGGCGGCTACCTGAATAGCGGTGCCCGGTACAATCCCTCGACCAATACCTGGACTCTGATGTCCGCGGTCGGCGCACCTTCGGCACGCGCATACGCACTGATGGTCTGGACCGGGACTGAAGCCATTGTCTGGGGCGGGGCCGCAGGCACTCCTTTCAATGATGGCGCTCTCTACAATCCGACTACCGATACCTGGCGCCCCATGTCTTCGACCAATGCACCCAGTGCACGCCGAAATACTCCTCCGATCTGGACTGGAACTGAAATGATCGTCTCAGCGGGTTATGGAAACGGCTCCAATGTTTCTGGCGGCGGTCGCTACAATCCCACGACCAATACCTGGACCACCATGAGCACGGTGGGTGCACTCTCCGCTCGCAGGAATCATTCCGCAGTCTGGACCGGCACCGAGTACATCTCCTGGGGCGGCTACGGAGCCACTTACCTGAACGATGGCGCCCGCTACAATCCCACCACGGATTCATGGACTGCCATCACGAGTGTGAATGCCCCCGCAGCGGATGCCAACAACAAAGCGATCTGGACCGGGACGGACGCCATCTTCTGGAGCGGCAGCATCTTTTCAAAATACACTCCGGGCACCAATAGCTGGACGACGCTTTCGAGTGTGGGCGCACCTGTCGCTCGGTACTCGCTCCTGATGGCATGGACGGGTTCCGAAATGATCGTGTATGCAGGAACCAACTCCAGCACCTTTGTTCAGCTTGCGGATGGCGGACGCTACAATCCGGTCACGGACACCTGGAGCCTGCTGCCTGCGACCGGCGCTCCCGCAGCTCGTACCAACTTCACCGGAGTCTGGACAGGTACCGAAATGATCGGTTGGGCAGGCTACAACGGCTCTTACCTGAACGATGGCGGCCGCTACTCGCCTCCTTGAGCACCGAGTGGGAATCAAACAAAAAAGGCCAGCTCAGGAATCCTGAGCGGGCCTTTTCAATTTTCAAGTCGGGAAAATCACTTTTCGCCGCGAGCTTTCTTTTCCTGGAACTTCTTGATCATTTCTTCCTGCACGTTCTTTGGAACGGCGGAGTACTTCAGGAATTCCATCGAGAACTCGCCCTTGCCCTGAGTGGCGGAACGAAGATCCGTGGAGTAACCGAACATTTCAGTGAGTGGAATTTCCGCATCAATGACTGCATAACCTTCGTTATTGGCACTGTTCAGAATCATCCCACGGCGCTGATTGATCTGACCCATGACTCCGCCCTGGAATTCTTCCGGTGCAGAAGTTTCAAGCTTCATGATCGGCTCAAGAATGGTTGGGCCGGCTTTTTCGTATGCTTCACGGAAAGCCATCAGGGATGCAGTCTTGAAGGCCTGCTCAGACGAATCGACGTCATGGTAAGCGCCGTCATTGATGACGACACGAACACCGACGATCGGAAATCCGATCAGGCGACCTTCTTTGATCGCTTCTTGAAAACCCTTGTCGCAAGCTGGAACGAATTCACGAGGGATGGATCCACCGGTGATATCATCCACGAATTCGTAGGCGACTGCGGAGTCAGAAGGAAGGGGCTCAATGTATCCCACGACTTTACCGAACTGACCGCTCCCGCCGGTCTGCTTCTTGTGCGTGTAGTTGAAGTCACCCTTTTTGGTGATGGCTTCACGGAACGCGACCTGAGGCTTTCCGACGATGACTTCACAAGCGTACTCACGCTTGATTCGCTCGCAGTAAATTTCCAGGTGCAACTCGCCCATGCCGCTGATGATGGTCTGTGCTGACTCTTCATCGCGGTGAACGCGGAAGGTTGGATCTTCCTTGGTGAATTTATTGAGGGCTTTGGAGAAGTTGGTCTGGCTGGCCTTGTCTTTTGGCGCGATGGCCAGAGAGATCACGGCATTCGGAACGAACATGGAGGTCATGGTGTACTTGGCCTTGCCATCGCCGAAAGTGTCACCCGAAGCGCAGTCCACGCCGAAGAAGGCGACGATGTCGCCTGCCTGCGCAGTTTCAATATCCTGCATGTCATCCGCGTGCATCTGAACGAGACGAGGTACTTTGACCTTCTTGTCATTCACGTTGTTGTAGATCACATCGCCTTTGCTCACGGTTCCGGAGTAAATGCGCATGTAGGTCAACTGTCCGTAACGACCTTCATCCAACTTGAACGCGAGAGCGACCAGCGGGCCATTCACGTCGTTCTTGAGAATGATTTTTTCTTCGTTGTTGTTCTGATCCAGAGCGATGTTTTCAGACTCAGTCGGATTCGGAAGGTAGTAAGTCACGGCGTCAAGCAAGAGCTGAACGCCCTTGTTCTTGTAGGCGGATCCGACCATCACGGGAGTGAAGCCAAGGGACATGGTGGCTTTGCGGATCGCAAGACGGAACTCGGGGATGGTGACGTCTTCGCCTTCGAGGTACTTCATGCCGACGACATCGTCGAACTCACCGACAGCGGCAATGAGGCTCTCACGGTACTTCTGGCACTCGCCGAGAAGTTCAGCAGGGACTTCTTCTTCACGAACGTGTTCGCCGTTATCTCCATCAAAGTAGAAAGCTCTCATCGTGACGAGATCAACCATTCCCTTGAAGTTGTCTTCAGCGCCGATCGGGTAAGTGATCAAGTGAGCATTGTGGGAAAGTTTTTCGCGCAGCATGGTGACGCCGCGGAATGGGTTTGCACCGGCACGATCCATCTTGTTGACAAAACAGATGCGGGGCACTTTATAACGCTTCATCTGACGATCAACGGTGATGGACTGGGACTGCACGCCTGCGACGGAGCAAAGCACGAGCACAGCGCCGTCCAGGACACGGAGCGAACGCTCGACTTCAATGGTGAAGTCGACGTGACCCGGAGTGTCGATCAAATTGATATTGAAGCCCTTCCAAATGCAGTAGGTGGCAGCTGACTGAATCGTGATTCCTTTTTCGCGCTCGAGATCCATGAAATCCATGGTGGCGCCAACGCCGGACTTTCCTTTGACTTCCTCGATCTTGTGGATCTTGGCCGTGTAGAAAAGGATGCGCTCGGTAAGAGTGGTCTTGCCGGAGTCGATGTGTGCAGAGATGCCGATATTACGGACCATGTCCAAAGAAACGTGCGCCATTGAGGTCTCCTAAAAATTAATCTGAGCCGTGTATCTATCCAAAAGGTGCGTTAAGAATCAAGCGTAATTGTCGGAGTTTAGTCGAAGTTGGCCGCCTTTTGCCATCCAAGCCTGGGTCTGCCGCAGTCGGACGCTTCCTGGCCCGGCGGGTGCCACCGCCAAATAAACGGAATGGGTCGGGTACCATTTGACGCCCTTCCGATAATCCACTAGCTATTGAAGGATATGAAACCGCTCTTTTGGATCGATTTGGAAATGACTGGCCTGGATGAAGTATCAGACAAGATTCTGGAAGTTGCAGTGATCATCACGGATATCAACCTGAAACACCTGGAACAGTACCACCGGGTCGTCTTTCAGCCGCAGGAAGTGGTCGATGGAATGAACGATTGGTGCAAGAAGACCCATGGGGACAGTGGCCTGACCGCAGCCATTCCCACCGGGACGCCTCTGGAGACCGTCGAGAAGGAACTTCTGGAGCTCATCGGTCGCCACTACGGCGGCAAGGACCGGGTGGTGCTGGCGGGCAATTCCGTCGGCAATGACAAGCGCTTCATTGACCGTTACATGCCGGACTTCGCCAAAAGACTTCACTACCGCCTGATTGACATCAGCTCCTTCAAGGAGATCTACCGTGAGAAGTACAACCTGAGTTTCGCCAAGCAGAACTCGCACCGAGCCGTGGACGACATCGTCGAATCCATCAAGGAGCTCGAGTACTACCTCTCTTTCATCAAGATTCCGGAAACACCTTCCAAATGAACTCCTCCTCTCAAAATGGCCAGAATGGCCCAGCTGGCCCGGTCACTCCTGCGGAAAGAACTCGCCCGAGTTTCGAATCCATCTACCTGCACCTGGCGCAGACCCTGTCTCAGCGCTCCACATGCGCCCGACTCCAGGTGGGTACGGTCATCACGACCACTGATTATCGCAAGGTTCTGGCGGTTGGTTACAACGGAAATGCCTCGGGCCTCCCCAACACCTGCGATCGACACGAAACGGGCAATTGCGGGTGCCTGCATTCTGAAGAGAATGCAGTCATCAACTGCGACGCCCCTCGGTTCATTGAAAAGATCGTCTTTGTCACTCACCTCCCCTGCGTTCAGTGCGCCAAGCGGCTGATCAACCTTGGGAACGTGAAGAAAATCTATTATGCGCAGGATTATCGCCTCCGGGATTCCGTTGAGGTTTTGAAATCCGTAGGTATCCTCGTCGAACAACTTCCCGGCTAAGGAGCCGTCATCCACCCATGAAATTCAAAACTCCCGCTCTTGCGAGTGCAGTGGCGCTTGGCCTGACTCTGACAATGACCTCGTGCTCCAGCACCCCGACCCAACCGGCAGAAAGCGCTTTCGTTCAGGAAAGTGAACACTCCTACTCGGCTGAGCAGCGCAAGCGCATGCTCACTCGTGAGCAGGCCATGGTGCGCTCGAAACAGATTCAGCGCGTCTCGTACAACCTCTGGTTTGACCTCGACAACCAGCACGAGGACTTTCAGGGCCGTACCGTCATCAACTTTGAAGTCCGTGAAAAATACCGAAGCCTGTCGAAAGATCTTCTGCTCGATTTTTCGGGTGGCGCCATCAAGAGCGTCACGGTCAACTCCAAGGCGCTGACCGCTGAACAGCTGAAGTCAAAATACGACGGCGACAAATTCAAATTTTCGATGTCGGATCTCAGCCGCGGAGCAAACCGCATCGAGATCGCCTATTCTCACCCCTACAGCAAGGACGGACGTGGAATTCACCGTTTCAAGGATCCTGTCGATCATGAAGTCTACCTCTATTCCGATTTCGAACCCTACGATGCCCACCTGGCGTTTCCCTGCTTCGATCAACCGGACCTGAAAGCGTCCTACGAACTCACGGTCGAGGCCCCGCCCGAATGGGAAGTCATCGGCAACATGGCTGAGCGTGAAGTCTCCAACGTCGATGGTCGAAGGAGCTGGCAGTTCCCTCCTTCGCCGGTCTTCAGCACTTATGTCTTCGCCCTGCACGCAGGTCCCTATAAATCCTGGAAAGGTGATGCGAACGGAATCCCGCTGCGTCTTTTCGCCCGACAGTCCCTCGCCCAGTATGTGGACGCGAAGGAGTGGCTCGAGACCACCCAGCAGGGACTCGAATTCTACAACACCTACTTCGGCTTTCCGTATCCCTATTCCAAGTACGATCAGATCATCGTGCCTGACTTCAATGCCGGCGCGATGGAGAATGTCGGAGCAGTCACTTTTTCAGAACACTTCATCTTTCGCTCAAAAGTGATCGAAAGCCGGAAGCGCTCCAGGGCCGACACCATTCTTCATGAGATGGCCCACATGTGGTTCGGCGATCTCGTGACGATGCGCTGGTGGAACGGACTCTGGCTCAATGAGAGCTTCGCGACCTTCATGGCAGCCAAGGCGATTGATGAAGGCACCTCCTTCAAAGGCTCCTGGCAGGACTTCTTCGCGGGAGAAAAAGTCTGGGCGTACCGCGAAGACCAGCTCGTGACCACTCACCCGATCGAAGTCTCCGTGCATGACACGGAAAGCGCATTCTCGAATTTCGACGGAATCACTTACGGCAAGGGTGCATCCGTATTGAAGCAGCTCAGCTACTACATCAGTGACGAAGACTTCCGCGAAGGCCTTCAGCGCTACTTCATCAAGTTCGCCAACCGCAACACGACGCTGGCGGATTTCATCAAGAAGCTCTCTGAAGCTTCCGCCCTCGACCTTTCCAGCTGGCAGAAGTCGTGGCTCCAGACCTCCGGAGTCAATACGCTGGAGCCCGTGTGGGAGTGCGATGCGGACCAGAAGATCTCGAAATTCCTGCTCAGGCAGGCGGAAGGCGTGACGCTTCGACCTCACAAGACTCTGGTCGCATTCTACCGCCGTGAAAAAGGCGGCGAGGGTGCCCTCCGCGTGAAGGAACCGGTTGCCACCAAGAGCGGCGAAAAGGCTTCTGGCTCGAAAACCTCCGACACTTTCACGGTTGAGTACTCCAAGGCTGAGACAGAAGTGCCCGATGCGATCGGCAAGCCCTGCCCGGCTTTCGTATTTCCCAACGAGAAGGACTACGACTACGTCAAGGTGGTGCTCGACGCCAAAAGTCTCGGTACCGTCAAGCAGAGTCTTTCCAAGATTGAAGATCCCCTCACGCGCCAGATGCTCTGGCACACGCTCTGGGAAATGGTCCGTGATGGAAAACTCAAGGCGCAGGATTACGCGGACATCGCCTTTCAGCACATGACTCACGAGAAGGACACCAAGATCATCGAGAAGATCCTGGGAACGCTCTCTCGACCTGGCACCTCCTTCACGGTCTACAAAGTGCTCATCGGTCAGGATCAGGTGCAGTTCGCGAACCGTCTTGAAAAGATGACTCGCGCTCAGCTTCTGGCAGCTCCTGCCGGCAGCGATCTGCAGCTCCTGTGGTTTCAGGGCTTCGTGACTGCGGCTCGCAGTGATGAATCTCTGAAATTCCTTTCGGGACTGCTTTCAGGCAAACAGAATCTGAAAGGATTCAAAGTCGAGCAGGAGCGTCGTTGGGAGATCATCCGCATGCTCGCGAGAAATGCCGATGCTCAGACTGAAGTGCTGATTGCCGCTGAACTCAAGGCGGACAATACCGATATGGGGCAGAAGCAGGCCATCATGGCCGAAGCGTCCGTACCTCAGGGTGAAAACAAGGCAAAATGGTTCCGGATCATCACCCGCCAGACGGACAATGCGGAAGAGAAAGCCTACAATCTCTCCAAACTGTCCGCGGCGATGAACCGCTTTCACCTGAGTGGACAGGAAGAGTTCTCCAGCCGCTTCGTCGAACCGTTCTTTGATCATCTGGCGAAAGTCATGACGAGTGAAACGGACGAATACCTTTCTGATTTCTCGGGAGAGATGTATCCCGCGATCTGTGACCAGAAAGTGGTTGATGCCACGACGGCCTTCCTGAAGAAATACGAACAGGCACCTGCCACGGTCGTCAAGCACCTCAAGGTCATGCGTCAGGAAGAAGAGAGATGCCTGAAAGTGAAGGCGTACAGTCAGAACTCGGCTGCAACTCGTTCCTGATGATCACTCCTGATGCAATTGAGCTTCATTGCAGACCCTGCGTCCCGACCTGAGCGTACAAGGTGTGCGCTCGGGTCGGGGAAATCTCTCGCTGGCCCGGGCTTCTCAGAAGATCGATCCGGGGCACCGGCAACTTTCTGGCACGCTCCTTGTTCGGGGCCGATCCGGCGCCATTAAAATCAGCTACCTGCACTCGATGGGATAATCCTTTCCTTCCGAATCGGACTCCCGCTATCCTGTCTGTGGCACCGGTTGCAACGAATTGAACAATCCATGGCCAGAGAAGTAGAGCAGTGATGAAACCTTCATTTTCACGTGATTCGTTCCGCTTTTTGAGCGCTTCTCTGCTCCTGCTGAATGCGGGCTGCGGAAAATCCCTCACCCAGCTCTTCGCGCTTCAGCCGCCGTCCTCTCCGGAGGTCAACACTCCGCCTTCAGTCCTGCCCGCAGTCGTCCCCACCCATGGGCTGGCCCCGAACTGGAATGACTTTGTTCGTTCGAGTGATCCAGAGGTCACCTGCGTCGGCACGGAAACGGATTGCATTCATGGAGGCGAACTTCGCACCGTGTTTGTCCCCGATCAGGGGAGCTGTGCGGATCTGGTCATGATCGATACTCTCGAAGCTTTCACCTGGACCTGCCAACTCAACTCGGGTGCCGTGAAATTTCAAGGCGTGTTGAAAGAATCCAGAAGCCTGGCGGATCTCATCGAACGCAAAGACAGCGTCCCCACGTGGAAAGAAGCTGCAGTCACCCTCTCCCGGAACGGCGCGGTCCGCGGACGGACTCAACCCGCTCACTGGTGGACCAATCCGCTCGTGGCGCTCCCCGACTCCACTGCAGCCACGGTCACCTTGAGCTCCCCTTCGACCGTGTACGTCGCTTTGCTTTCGGGACCGACTCGCGGCTACAATGTGAACGCGCCAAAAATCTCGATCGTGATCCCGAAAGGCATCACGCTGATCGGAACTGCCGGGGCCAATTACAATTGGCCATCGATGTCCGTGAACTCCCCCACCTCATCCGGGATGTTGGTCGTCGCGAAGCAACCCTTTGTTTCCATTGAAGGTGGAAATGACTGGTCCTTTGGAGAACTGCCGACCGGTGACGCAGCTCATCCCTGGAGTCTCGACGGAAGCAACCTGTCCCAGAACCTGATTGCCTACAAGAATTCCAACTACATCCGCATCAGAAACCTGAATCTGACCAACTCGGCTCAGCACTCACTCCTGCCACAAGGCTCGATCGGCATGAGCATGCGTCGCCTGAACATTCACGGCTCCCATTTCTTCGGGATCTACGAAGCCGATTCGAAGTACTCTGAGTACCGCGACCTCAATATCTACCAGGCGGCCAATACGGGTCTGGTATCTTTCCGCAGTGACCACACCGCCTTCAGGAATCTCTATTTCTTCGATGACCTTCACGGTTTTGCAACCGGCGAGTCGTCCAACTCGATCGCTGATCGGATCACTGCGCGAAACATCTCCTCCATTGCCACCTCCATGCGCTCCTCCCATGGCTGCACCTACTCGAACTTCGATGTGTCTCGGAGTGGCTACGGCCTTTATCTCTACGGAACAAGCGCGGGTAATCAGTACCGAGCGATGACGTTTCAAAATGGCACTGAAAACGGAATCGTGACTGAAGGCTCGGTGAGCACCACCCTTTTCGAGAGCATCCTGGTGGCCAACAATGGACTTTCTGGTTCCTCCGATCGCGACGGGATTCAGGAAGCCAGCGTCAGTACGGGCGGAAATATCTACAGGAACATTACCGCCACGAACAATCTGGGAAATGGACTTTCGATTCAGTCCAAAGGGGCGGTCCTCAGTGGCATCCTCTCGGTGAACAATGGCGGAGACGGAATCCGCCTGGCAGCACCCTCGACAGCAGTCACGTCGTCCACTGTCATGAATAATTCAGGACATGGAATCGAACAGGATGATGCGACTGCGAACTCCGGGGCGGTTTACCGGGAGGTCTCGGCAGTGAACAATGCGCTCGATGGCTTTCATTTCACTCAAGGACCCTCAGACGCAAACCTCGACAGAATCTCCGTCGGTGATAATGGTCAATATGGAATGTACTTCGGAGACACTGCTCTGAGTTCAAGCGTCTTGCTCTCAGGCGATTTATTTTTTTCCTCAAATACGATGACAGCATGCCGCTTGCCAGCCGGGGGGCTCACCGGGATCACCGACACGCTCTGCACTCCCGGCAGCACTTCGACTGCAGTGATTCACTCGCTTCCGTCTCTGCTTGCCAACTTCAAGGGGCCCGTGATTCCATCCGCCCAAACCGGCGACTCGCGGCAGGACTATGCAGCCCTTTTCAACTCTCCCGGCTACTGGTCCTCACTGGTACAGTCACTTCAAGCATGGGGCAAGGACAGCGGCGGCCGAGGCCGTTGTCTGCCTGGAGAACTCTGTCAGATCATGGATTTCGGCAGGAACTGAGCGAAGGCCTTCGAATTCTTTTTACAGCAGGGTCCCGCCCAGGATCAGGCTTGCCACCGTGAAGTAAATGACGATTCCAGTGACGTCAACGATGGTCGCGACCAACGGTGCCGAAGCGCTTGCCGGATCAAAACCCAGGCGCCTGAGAATGAAGGGAAGCATCGACCCTGCGAGAGATCCCCAGAGAACGATTCCGATCAGGCTGCCTGAAACCGTCAGGGCGATCAAAGCATAATGCTCGCCGTAGAGCGTGGCACGAGTGGGCCAGACCATGATGCGAATCAGTCCGATGGTTCCCAGAATGAGACCGAGCGCAAGACCCGAACAGATTTCACGCGTCAGCACCCGCCACCAGTCCTTGAGTTCCACTTCGCCCAGCGCCAGAGATCTGATGATGAGGGTGGTCGCCTGCGAGCCGGAGTTCCCACCGCTTGAAATGATCAGCGGAATGAAGAGCGCAAGCACCACGGCCTTGGCGATTTCCTTTTCGAAGTAACCCATGGCAGTCGCCGTGAACATCTCGCCCACGAAAAGAACGGCGAGCCACCCTGCCCGCTTCTTGATCATCTGGAGCATGCTGACCTGAAAATAGGGAGCGTCGAGAGCCTCAGTCCCCCCCATCTTCAGAATGTCCTTGCTGAATTCCTTCTGCGCGACCCCGATGATGTCATCAATGGTGACAATCCCCTGCATGCGCCCTTTGGGGTCCACCACCGGAATCGCCGTGAGCCCCGACTGTGAAAACTTTCGGCTCACCACCCTCTGATCACAGTTCTCGGGCACCGTGACGGTCGCGCGCTGCATGATCTGCTGGACAGTCCTGTCAGCGTCTGCCCTGAAAAGATCTCGAAAGGAAACCACGCCGAGAATTCTCTGATCAGGATCGAGCACGTACGCAGTATACAGTGTTTCGACCTGGGTTCGGGCCTGGGCTTTGAGGTAACTGATGGCTTCATCCCCCGTCATCTCAGGCCTGAGACGGACGAAACGAGGATTCATGAGACCGCCTGCCTGATCTTCGGCATAGGCCAGAAGTGCGGTGACTTCCCTGCGCGTCCCTTCGTCCAGAAGCGTGAGCGCTTTTTCACGCAGTGCTCGTGGGAGCTTCTGCACCAGATCGGCTGCATCATCGGGTGCGAGAATCCGGATCCAGGACCGCTTTTCCTCTTCCGGGATCACTTCGAAGATCGGCACCTGATCGGAAGCGCTCAGACCGAGAAAGAGGTCTTCAGCTTCCGTTCGCGACAGGCGTTTGAAAATCGCTTTCCGTGCGGCAATTTTGAGCGAGGGCCAGGATTCGATGAGTGAAGATACGATGGGTGCATCAATTTCCTGGGTCTGGCTTTTCATGTGTCGTTCTTAGCCTCCTGGAGCAGGTTGCGCAAACAAACTGTGGTGACTCCTGGCATCTCTCCGCGCTTCCAAGGACAGAGCGGTTTCTGGGGTGAGCGCACACACTGTACGCTCAGGTGAGAAAACTTTCCTCTGCCTGAGCCGACGCCCTCCTGAGCCGAACGCACGCGCGAGGCGAAATCCTGTCAGGACTTCAATTCCAGCAGTACCGGGCAATGATCGGATCCCCGGACCAGGTGCTGAATCTTTGAGGCATGAAGGCGATCCGCGAGTTCCTGGTTCACACAGTGGTAGTCCAGGCGCCATCCGATATTTTTTTCACGCACACCGGGACGGTAACTCCACCAGGTGTAGAAGTCCCCACCCTTCTCAAAGTGCCTGAAAGTATCGACAAAACCGTTTTTCAGGAACTTGCTCATCCACTGGCGTTCTTCCGGGAGAAATCCGGCGTTCTGAAGATTCGTCTTGGGATTCTTGAGGTCGATTTCCTGATGAGCGATATTAAAATCACCACAGAGAACGACATTCTTGCCTTCGGCGACGAGATCCTTGCAGAACTTCATCATGGCATCACAAAATGCGACTTTGTAACCGAGCCGGGTGTGCTCGCGCTGACTGTTTGGAAAGTAAGCATTGATCACGGTGAAGTCCGCGTACTCGGCGACGATCACCCGTCCTTCAGTGTCGAAATGTTCATACTCGGGAAGATATAGTGAAGAAACGGCAGTTTCGGAAGGAGGCACACTCCTGTGAGGAGGACGAATGATTCCACTGAAGCCTGCGGTCACCCGGATCGGCTCCTTCTTTGAATAGATCGCCACACCGCTGTAGCCGGGTTTGACGGCCGAATTCCAATAGGAGTGGTAACCCATCGGATGAAGGTGCGCTTCTTCGAGCTGTTCGGGAAAAGCCTTGATCTCCTGAACACACACGACGTCGGCACTCTGGTTTTCAAACCACTGGCCAAAGCCGTGCTTTGATGCCGCTCGGATACCGTTCACATTCCAGGAGATGAGTTTCATGATGTTGCCTTTCCCTGCTTGAGTCTGTTTTGTCTCACAGGGGTTTGGAGTTTTTAAGCTCAATCCAGCGCGAAAAGTATTTCGTGCTCTTGTGCTGGTGATGAAGAAGCATGCGGCCGATCAGGTTCTTCCGGCGTCGATTGAGCAGGTCCGACCTCAAGCATTCGAAAATTTCGACCAGACGGTCGCCGTTGGTCTTCAGATCGTAGAGCTTCTGGATCAGCTCACGACCCGCATTCGCATGAATGGAAAGGAGCTCAAAATTCGCATAGAGCTGGATCGCAGCGTCTGCCAGATCTTTCGCGGATTGGCTGATGACCCCTGGAAAATGTGCAGAATCCGTCATCCCTTCGGCCCCGATCGGGGTGGTGATGACCGGAGTTCCCACGAGCCAGGCATCTCCGATCTTGCCCTTGATGCCAGCGCCATAGCGCAACGGTGCCAAATTGATCCGGTAGGCTCTCAAAGTCTCAAATTGGTCGGTGGCCCAGCCTTTGACCCTGAATCCGGTCTTCGGGTTGTCGAGTTGCATCACATCTTTGGAAGGATAGGCACCGTAGATATGGACCTCAGCGGCAGGAAGAGCCTTGCGAATCAACGGCCAGATTTCCTGGTGCATCCAAAAAACGGCGTCTTTGTTCGGCGGATGCCTGAAGTTGCCGATCATCACGAAATTTTTTTTCTCTGAGGGATCGCCCAGGTTCACGAAGCTCTGAAACTTCTCAGCTGAATATGCAAATCGGTTGAGCTCGAGCAGACTCGCCGGCACCTGAAAGCGAGTGACAAGAAGCTGCAGTTCGAAATCGGAAATCATCAGAGTCAGATCACAGCGGTAGACTGAAGCGATCTCCCGAAGCGAATCCTCGGTATCGAGCTCGATGGCTGCAGTTGCGATCGCCTCGAGGGAGGCGCCGGCCTTGAGGGCGTCCATCCGTCCCCTGCGCAGAAAATGGAGGTCAATCGTATCGAGCACGCGCACGCTCTCGGGTGAATGCTCTTGGACTCTCCAACCAAACTGTTCTTCCGTCACGAAGCGATCAAAAATCACATAGTCCGGGAGGAGTTCACTGATCCATGAATCAAAAGCGGGATCATTCGGCTGAACCGTTCGTACTGCCACACCCATCTGGGAAAGTTTCTCCGAGTGCTCGCTCTCCTTTGAAGGACAGGCGAAGGTCACGGTCCAGCCGTGAGACAGATAGATCTCGATGAGAGCCATATCGCGCAGTCCAGCCGCGGATGACCCGGGTTCAGGCCAGACGTAGCCGATGATCAGAACAGAGGAGGTTCTTGTGGATTTCACTGGCCCGAGTTGTCACCTGAAACGGCAGCCGATTCCAGAGAAATTTTTGGGGATTTCAGGTCCGCCAGATCGGCTCTTCGGGAGCCACGACCTCAGTTCGATTCAGAAGGAGCCCACGCGCATTCTTCTTGCTCGCGCGATTGGAATCATTACTGGTCCGGCAGGCATCCCAGGTCGCGATCACCCATTGATGCATGAGATCTGGATCCCAGAAAAAAACGGATTCATGGGGTTCCGACTCCGTTGCCCAGGCACGGCATTGGAGAACTTTCAGGATGGAAACTTTCCTGCCCGCTTTCGAATCTCCAACAAAAGCGCGAGGGACACGGATCAGTCTTGTCCACTTTTCACGGTAAAGGGGATCAAGCACCCCCGCGACTTCCAGAAAACTCGCTCCGAAAGCGGAACATCCGGCGCCTTCGCCGTAGAGCGGACGATTGGGTAATCCGTAGTGTTCGTGCCCGCCGTTCTCGCGGTACTCCCGCAGGTAGCGTTCGACCCGACTTGCGGTGATGGCATTCAGCTGAAAAGTGATGAAACTCAGTTTCCCCGAACGGAAGCGTTTCTCGAGTTCAGGAAGCAGCTCCTCAGACGTTTCCAGTCGTCCCTTGAAGTCGTGAAAAAGAACGCCCAAGCCTCGACTTTTGGCGAAGAGAAGCTCAGCCGACTGCTTGTTCTTACCCACCTGACTCATGCCCGTCAAAAAGCGAAGTTCGCCATTCACCCTGAGCTCAACACTGACATGACCAATGGAGCGGCGCGAGATCATCGCGTTCCTGAGCGTTGTTCTCGCAAGGCCCCCGGGAGAGCTCCAGTCGAGCCCAGGAGAGGGATAGAAATAAAGCGTGAGTTCATGAGTTTCCATAATCGATGTGACTTTCAACTCCGGCGCTGAGAGGATGGAGCCATGCTCAGTTCATTTTCAGAAAGCCTCCCCGTCCTGTTCAGACGCTGGAAGACCGTGCTGGTTTTTTCAGTTTCCATTCTCACTCTAATCCCTGGCGGCCTGATAGTAAACGCGCAAGCTGCATCTTCGGATCATGGCAAGGGTGGAGTTGACCTGCACGCTCATCTTTTCATGAAAGAAGGAATGAGCTGGATATTTCATGGGGACTTCAACCATGCGCTGCAGGCCACTTCCTGGACGGATAAATTCAAATCCAAGGTCGGTCCTGATACCCTCGAAGACTCCGGCATGAAAGTCGTCGTGGTTTCTCTGTACGCCCATCCTCTCATGAATATTTCACTCCGTCAGTCCATTCATGATCAGATCGACATGGCGGAAGCTTTCGTCAAGGCTCGTCCTGAATGGGTGATCGCGAAATCGGCTGCAGAAGCGCAGTGGGCGCTCAGCGCGGGAAAACGAGTGCTGGTTCTCTCGCTCGAGACCGCTGCAGGAATTCTCGAGAACGAAGAGGACCTCAAGACTTTCATCGATGCCCGCGGCATTCGAATCGTGACCCTCTTGCACCTCACCGCTGACCACTACGGCGGGGTTTCGTTCCAGAAAGGCATCAAGGGATTTGCTTCGCCTCTGGATTTCATGAAAAGTCTCGTGGCCCCCAGAAGGGACGCCAACGGAATCCGCGTCAATGACGTGGGGCTGTCGGCTGAAGGTCGAAAGATGACGGAAGCGCTCATCAGGCGTCACGTCTGGATTGACCTCTGCCATGCCTCGGACGAAGCCCAGAAAGGACTGATCCCCCTGCTCAAGGAAGCGGGACAACCTCTGCTTTATACCCATACATCCGCCCGACATTTTTACGAAGCTGAACGTGTGATCTCAGATGAACAGTTGGAACAGGTCAGGGAAACGCATGGCCTCGTGGGGCTTTTTCCGAGTGAAGACATGCTGGATGACGTCGGCCCGGGAGTCTGCAAGGAAGGTGTTGGCGCCATGGCCGAGCACTACCGTTACCTCGCGAGCAAGATCGGGGCGGACTCGGTGATGCTCGGATCGGACATCAATGCGCCGCTCACCGGGCTACGTGCCAATGCGTGCAATGAAAAGCCCTTTGTGAATTACGGAGATCTTCCGGCGCTCTGGCAAGCGCTCCGAAAAGCCGGAGCGCCTGTTCCAGAAAACCTCGACTCCATGACCCGAAGATTTCTCCAGGCCTGGACTCACGTCAAGGCACAGTGATCGTGCTGAGAGTCTTGAGACCTTTCACGACGGAAGCGATTCTCGCGAGATCGTGAATCTTGTCTGGAGTGACTCCCGATGCGCGAAGGACTTTTTCGTGCGAAGTGACGCACATTTCGCAGCCGTTGATACAGGATACGGCCAAAGCCAGCATTTCAAATTGCTCTTTGCCCAGGACTGGCTTCGCGAGCGCGGTCATGCGAAGACCCGCGGCTTTGTAGTCTTCTTCATTGTGAATGAAATGCTTGAACCGGTAATAGGTGTTGAGCATGCCCATGATGGCAGCACTTTCTTCGGCTTCGAGCACATGATCCTGGTGGACGCCGAGCTCGGCGAGCTTTTCGCGAGCGTAGAGCACCAGGGGAGCATGCTCCACTGAGGTGGCGGTGGCCAGCAGAGTCAGCGCGGATTCAGTCGGATTGAGAAAGCCTTCCGTGAGGAGGCGATTCAGATTGAGACGCAGGTCTCTTGAAATGGCTGTGGAACGATCACCGAGGACGATATCAAGACTGCTCATAAATTCTCCTTAAAAAAAGGCGCGACGAGGTGTGATCCCCATCGCGCGCGGAAAAAAGCGATCAACCAGTGTAAGGAACTTTGCCGATGTCAGGTTTTTTCCGACATCGGCGGAAATCTCATTCAAGCGGAAAGAGTGGCTTTGCCCTTTTCCCAGTTGCATGGGCAGAGTTCGTCGGTCTGAAGAGCGTCGAGGGTGCGAATGACTTCCTTGACGTTGCGCCCGACGTTCAGGTCATTGACACTGACCCAGCGAACGATGCCTTCTGGATCGACGATGTAAGTCGCGCGAAGTGGCACTTTTTCAGTGGCATGCAGAACGCCGAGTGCTTCGCAGAGTTCTTTTTTCACGTCAGCAAGCATCGGGAAGCCCAGATTCTTGAGATCGGCATGGCTGTTGCGCCAGGCCAGGTGGACGAACTGACTGTCGCAGCTCACGCCGAACAGGTTGGTATCGCGATCATTGAAGCTCTTGAGCTCCTTGTTGAACTCAGCGAGTTCGGTCGGGCACACGAAAGTGAAGTCAAGGGGCCAGAAGAACATGACAGCCCATTTGCCCTTCATGTTCTCGGAAGAAATGGTTTTGAATTCCTTTCCCTTTTCGAGAGAGACACAGGCGTTGACTGAGAAGTTTGGGAATTTTTCGCCGATATTGAGAAGACGTGACATTTGTAATTCTCCTGAATGAGTTTTGGGACAACGGGGCCGCCTGCAGTCGCCTGCAGGAGATGGCTTGACTTAACTTCGTGTTCCTTTGAGAAGGATTTCCATTTCCTTGATCTTGAAACTGGGCTTGAGCTTGAGGTTCACGCTGAGCTGGTCTGGTTCAATATCAATCAACTCCCCCGTGGCTTCATCTAAAAAGTGATGATGCGACGTGAGGTTGTTGTCATAAACCGAACTTTCCGTGTGCGGGAACCTGTACTCCTTGAGAAGACCGGCCTGAACCAGAATGCCAAGCGTGTTGTAAACGGTCGCCAGACTGATTTTCGGAAAATTCAGATCCGCCCACGCCTTCACCTGCTCTGCAGTCGGGTGCTTCGCTTCGCAGAGCACAAAACGACAGATCGCAATGCGTTGAGCCGTCGGTTGAACCCCTGCCGACTTCAAACGGGACTCAATCTCGTTTGGACTCAAGCAGTGATTCGGAGTCTGATTTTTAGCCTTCATTCTAAATTTAGAATAGTTCTAAATCTGGAAGAACTCAAGGACAAACTTTGGCGGGCGTAAGCCGCTTGTTGAACAGAAACTAGATAGCTTCACGATTTCATAGAGTTACCGAGTACCGGGAGTGGACCCTTGCAGCCTTTTGCGTCGTCAAAGTTCATCACGATCTTGATTTCATCCTGTCCGGCATCAGAGATCTGAGAAGTCTCAGTCTGCGTGATTCTGTAAAACTGTTGGGTGAGTCGTGAGGAGGAGACCGATTGTGAAACTCCAACCTGATTGAATTCTTTCGGCCAATCGGCTTCCAAAGAGAATGGCCGACCCGTGGCGGGATGCTCAATCACCAGCCTTTGCGCCCCGAGCATCAATCGATTCACTCCGAAATGGTCCCTGAAAAAGCGATTGTACTTTCCGTCGCCGTAAACGGTGTCGCCGATCAGCGGATGCGAGATCGAATCCAGGTGGCGCCGCACCTGATGGTAACGTCCTGTGGCAGTCTCGACCCGCACCAGCGAGAACCGCGTCGTGGGATAACGACCCAGCGCGTGCGGAAGTTCAACAGTTCCTTCATTCCAGAACTCTGAAACAGCGGGCTTGAGTTCGTTCTCGTCGGCAACTTTGGCCTCGCCGGTACGCTCATTGATCTCCGAGCCCGCGAGCGGTTTGTCAATTCTCCCCTGCTTCGGGGCAAAGCCGCGCACGAGGGCGAAGTAAGTCTTCTGAACTCTCTTTTCGCGAAACTGAACGTTCATCGCTTCCGCAGCTTCAGAGCTGAGTGCGAAGAGAAGAACCCCTGACGTCCCGCGGTCAAGCCTGTGAACGGGATAAACCCATTGGCCGAGCTGATCGCGCAAAAGGCCCATGCAGTGGGTTTTTTCGTGAGGGTCCCAGGCCGACTTGTGTACCAGCAATCCCGAAGGCTTGTCGATCGCGACGAAGTCCGGATCTCGGTAGATGACTTTCAGTTCAGGAAGCTCTGACATCAATGACTTTGAACAGGTCCACGTCGACCAACCCCTGGTCCGTCAATTTCAGTGAAGGAATGACGGGGAGACTGAGAAATGCGAGTTGAAGGAAGGGCTCCGGCAATTCACAGCCGACTGCGCGACTCGCCTTTTTCAGATCCAGGAGTGAATTCTTCAAGGATTCAGGATCCTGATCCGACATCAGGCCGCCCATGGGAAGCGCGAGACGCGAAAGGACCTGGCCATCCCGAACGACGCTGAAACCGCCACCGCATTCTCGCAGCGATTTCATCGCGATTCGCATGTCTTCAGTGTTGCTGCCGACGGCGATCAGGTTGTGACTGTCATGTCCCACACTCGATGCGATGGCACCTTTGAATTCCTGACCGAAGCCCGAGACATAGGCGTTGGCGGGTTTGCTGCCACGACCGTAGCGTTCGAGCACCGAAAGTTTCGCGACACCCGGGGCATCGTGAGCGCTCACATGTCTTGAAGTGATGATTTTTCCGTCGACCACTCCCATGACGTGAACCTGGCCAGTCGGCGCATTGAAATCGACCGCTGCCGGATCGGCGGCGCGAATCGTGTTTTCATGCTGACGGATACCTTTGGAAGGCAACATGATTTCCGAAGCGTAGCGCCCTGCCTTGAGAACTGAATCAATCGCACAGGACTGAAGATCATTGAGCACCACGAGATCGGCCTGATAGCCTGGAGCGATCGCGCCGGTTCTTCGGCCGGACCCATTCGGCCCCTTGTCTAGACCATAGTGACGAGCCACGCTCCAGGACGCGGATCGGTAAACGACTTCAGGAGCCACTCCCCTTTTCATCGCTTCACGAAGAAGATAATCCAGATGTCCCTGAGTCAGAATGTCGAGCGGATTGCGATCATCCGTGCAGAACCCAAGGGTTGAGGAAGTGGCGAGGGTCAGAAGTGGAATCAGAGCCTGCAGATCCTTGGCGACGCTGCCTTCGCGAATCCAGACCGCGATTCCCTTGGTCAATTTTTCACGCGCTTCTTCAAGCTCTGAAGATTCGTGACAGCTCGAGATGCCGGCGGCCGCGTAAGCGGAAAGGTCCTTGCCGCGAAGGAGCGGGCAATGACCATCCACTGCCCCTTTGGAACCGAGAATCTTGTTGAGGATCTCCTCGTCGCCGTGAAGGACTCCCGGCATGTTCATCATTTCAGCGAGACCCAGAGCCCGCGGATGATGAGCGAGCTTCGCCAACTGCGCGGAAGTGATCGTGCCCCCGCCGTTGGTTTCGAGATGTGTCGCAGGGACGCAGGAACTCAGCATGACCCAGAGATCGAGATCAAGTTCCAGGGAGGCATTCAGAAAGTAATCAATCCCCGCCGTGCCGGAAACGTTGGCGAGCTCATGCGGGTCACAGATCGCGCTCGTCGTTCCGCGCGGCAGAACCGCATTCTGAAAATGGGAAGGCAGCATCAACGAACTCTCGACATGCACATGGGCATCGATGAATCCCGGCACGACCCATTTGCCCTTGCCGTCAATTTCCCGACGGGCTTTGAGCCCGGGCTCCACTCCGACGATCACTCCCTCACAGACTGCAACATCCCCGGTTTTGAATTCACAGGAGAAGACGTCCAGGTACTGCACTCCTTTCAGGAGCAGATCTGACTCGACCACTCCTCGAGCGGCCTGGATACGTCTGGCAAGCAGGGAGCGGTCTACGGGAACGGAGTAAGCGTTTGACATGTTGCCTCCTTTGTAGCGCAACTCCTCAGGCACTTCGAGTCCTTTCCTGTGTCGAGATTTTGACGCGCGCTCTGTAGATGGGGTGCCCGCAGATCCTTCAAACCGTGGACCTCAAGATTTCATTCTGAAAATCCGATTCTACCCTATGAAGACAGGTGTCCTGATCGCAACCTTTCTGATCGTGTGGAGCACTCTCGGCCTCCCCCTTTCAGCGGCGCAAGCCGCACCCGCGACAGTGCTTGAGCAGGTCCGGCTGCTTGAAAACGACTTCGATGCCGAGAAAGCTCACATCGAAATGATCGACCGTGCAGGCACGACCCCCGGTTTGCCTGGCAAAATCAGAGCGGGCTACTTCATCTTTGAATCGGACATCATCGGCGGCCAGCGGCTGGCGGCTTACATTCGAGCCGCTCGCCGCGGTGTGAACGTGCAACTCATTCTGGACGATTACATGTATCACCTTTCGGAAGCTCTCGTGAACTACCTCGAAACCCAGGGAGTTCACGTCGTGGTCTACAATCAGTTCGATGCCTTTCGCCCGATCGAGTCCAAGACGCAGCGCTTTCACCTGAAATACGAAAACATCGACGGCGTCGAAATGATCACGGAAGGTCGAAACGTCTCGGCCAATTATTATGCTCCGAGGCATGGCGACCCGAAATACGATTTCACGGATCGCAGCGTCTGGATCAAAGGACATGTGGCGTGGGAAAATGCGCAATTTCATGACGAACTCTGGGCTTCAGAATATGTCGCGAAAAAAGACTACGGCAACAAACTTCCCGTTCTCATTGAACGGGGCAAGCGCCTGATGGACCAGTACGAAGACATCCTCAAAGGCACCCGAGAACATCTCAGTCATGTCCAGTACGAATACCCGATCATGGAAATTGAAGCATCGAAGATTCAACTGATGACGGACAATTTTCACGATAAAAGCAGTTTCGGTGTCTATGATCAGATCCTTCGGGGGATCGAGACGGCGCAAACCCGAATCACGGGTGAGACTCCTTACCTTCTGGCTCCAGACAAGATGGACAAGGCTTTTTCGGATGCGGTCAAACGCAACGTCCCGGTCAAGCTCACCACCAACAGCCGCGACGCGATGGACGAAGAATACGTCGCCATCGCTTACAACGACCAGATGAATCATCTGCTCGAAGGCAAGGTCGGGATTGAAGTCTTCATGGAAAAGGGAACGCTCCACGCCAAGGCGATGGTCTTTGACGGACACGTGACCTACCTGATGACGGCAAATCTCAATGGCAGGTCCGCTCATACCGATCTCGAAATGGGAGTCATCATCGATCACAGGGAACTGGCCGACATCGTTGAAGCCAATATCAGGAAACGCGACACTGCCAAACTCACCACGGAACTACTGCATACCTCGCGCGAGTATGCCCTGCGCGTGAAGGGCTTCTGGAACAAGTGTGAGGCGCTCCTCAAGGTCCAGGCCGCCAAGCTTCTCGAAGACCAGCTCTAGGACTTTTTTCCTTCGCAAGCCGTCTGAGCTTGCGGTAGACCTGAGCCATGTGGAGCTGGGGGGTTGTGGCAGTTTTATCAGGTCTCTACCTGGGAGCGACGTCTATGGACGTGGGTCTCGTCTGCGTGCCTCTCATTGCCCTGCTCGTGGATTCCGTGAGTTGGGTGGATGCGACCACGTATTCACTCCTCGCCGTGGCACTCGGTGCGCTGCTCGCGTGGATCCCGAAACGGAAGCAAACCCACTATCTGACCGCGCTACAGCTAGCGGTGTTCTCGCTCAGCGGATCGCTTCTGATGGTTCGGTTGAAACTCAGCGTGCCAAGCTCCCTCCTCGCCTGTCTTTTCGCGGCAGTCGCAATCGCCACGGTCATCTTCTGGTACCGGGATTTCAGAACGCGCAAATTGAGCGCAATCGCGGTCTCCCGGAACCGCGAACCCGCTCGCCATCAGGAATGGTTCACTTCGCTTGCCGGGATCGTCACCGGAAGCCTCATCACGATCAGTGGCCTCAGTTCCCACTTCTTCGTCTTTCCCTACCTGCTGAAGACCGTGAGACTCAACCGTCCCACTGCGGCCGCGACCGCTCATTTCACGATCTTTCTCAGCGCCGCCGGATCCCTGCTCCTGCAATCCCGGATATTCGCTTTCACTCCAGGCGTTTCAGAACTTGCGGTCTTTCTCTTTGGATTGATCGCGGCTTGGGTCGCTTCCCGACTGCTCGTGAAGAAAATCGCCCGTCAGAAATGAGCAGCGGAAGCTCAAAGTCTTCCGGGAACCTTGCACCAGCCCGTGCCTTCATGCCCTGCATCCACTTTGCCGGGATAGAGGATCTCGAGCAGAATTTCTAGCGCTTCCGTGACCCGGGGCCCCGGCCGATTGAAGTACTGGTTTCCGTCCGCAAGGTAGACGTGGTTCTCCTGAACGGCTCGCAGTGAATTCCACTTCTCCTGCTTCTGAAGGGTGGGAAATTCTTCGGCCGTTTTCCTGAGATCAAAACCGCAAGGCATCACGATGATCACGTCCGGATCCTTCTCGGAAAGCTGATCCAGAGTCATCCAGGGTGAATGTTTGCCCGCTTCTCCGAAAAGATTGATCCCGCCCGCCATTTCGACGTGCTCCGGCATCCAGTTTCCCGCCGCCATGAGCGGATCGATCCATTCGATGCAGGCCACTTTCAGGGGAGCTCCCCTTTTCTGCGAAAGGATTTTTCCCACTTTCGCGGCACCGCTCATGCGGCCTTTGAGCGAAGTGATGAGGCGTTCACCCTGCTGAGTGACTCCCGTCGCTTCGGCAACTTTCTTAATGTCGAGCCAGATATCCGCCAGAGCATTGGGCTGAAGTGAAACCAGACGAGGTTTCTTGCCCAGCCATCCCGCCACCGCAGCTTCGACTTCGGAGAGACTCACGGCGCAGACTTCGCACTGAGACTGAGTGAGAATCACGTCGGGCTCGAGTGATTGGAGCACCTTCCGATCAATTTCATAAATCGACACGGCCTGGTCCGCTGGAGTTTCCAATACGGACTTCTTGACCCGTTCATCAATTTCGCGACTCGTGCCTTCGACTGCAAAGCGCGGCCGGGTCACCTGCGGAAGCTTCCTTACGGAGAGCGGAAAGTCGCATTCATGAGAACGGGCGACGAGATTCTTTTCAAGTCCGAGAGCACACGCGATTTCCGTGCTGCTGGCGATCAGCGAGGCGATTTTCATTCAAGGGCTTCTTTCTTGAGGCGGCCGGGTTTCGGTTGTCCAGTCGGCTTTTCTGGCCAAGGACAATGGCGACAGCCACTGCCGCAGCAGTAGCCTCGCTTGAGATGATAGGCTTCAGTGAAGACCAGCAGTCCGGACGGATCGATGTAATGATCGGGTTCGCCCCTGAGTGCGGGCGCGGCGAGACCCACCCTCTCAGGCTCGCGGTCAGGCTCACGTGTGTCCACGGTCGGCTCCGGCTTTTTTGGCATCGTGAGACTGGTCTTAACAAATCCGGGAGGCCTTAGTCAGCAGCTTTCACGGAGAGGTAACGATTTTTATTGGAGCACTCGTCTCCGATATCATCACTGTACCAGCCCAGTTCATCTTCCCAAACCTCACCTTTTTCGTCCGCTTCGGCGCTCGTGCCCCAGGACCAGACGGCTTTCTTGGATTTTTTCGCCTGTTCCTCTTTGAACTTCTGGCTCACAACCTTGTAATCAGGATGGGCATTTCTCCAGACCATGTCTTCACTGGCGCCGTCCATGATTTCAATTTCGACAAATTCGGTATTTTCGTCAACTTTTCTGAGCAGATCGGCCATTTTTCTGTTTCTTATGGCCAGATCGGCGTTGATCAGGTCCACTGCCGCCTGGTCTCGCGCTCCAAGAGTCGTTGCAAAGGTACGGAAAGTCTTGTCCCAGAGCTGAGAAGCAGCGACCCGTCGTTCAACCTGCCCCAGACGCAGGGCGGTCTTGTTCATCTTGTCCTTGCCTTGCCCGGACAACTTCTTGGACTGATAGACCGTCAAGTTCTTTCGCAGGACCGGAATTTCCTTCTGCCCGACCTGGGTGTCGCGGAAGCCGAGCTTGATCAGCTTGGCCAGGAGAACCCGTTCGTCCTTCAGAAGATTGATCTCTTCCTGCTGAGCTGCAAAGACCGGCGATCTCAACCACTCGGTTGCAATCTCGTCTGGAACTTCTTTTCCGCCCTTGAGCTGACTCACGAGCTGCGCATAGGAATTCTTGTCCGTCTTCGTCAGCCAGGTCTTGAGCCAGGTGTAATTGTCCTTGTACCGCTTTCTGAAAAATCTCACGGCCTGGATCGCGCGCTGGAACTGACACATTTCATTGAGGGAAATGGCCATGACCATGGGGCCCTCCGGAAGGAAGACGTGCTTGAGGGCGGAACGCTGAAGGTTGTACGCGGTGCCGATGGCTTCCTTGTACTTGCCGGACAGCAGAAGGGCCCAGGAAAGATCCGAAAGGGATTGACCGAGATAATTGGAGCTCTTGGGAACTTTTCTGAGAATGTCGGCGGACTCCACGTATTTTCCAGCCGTGTAAAGAGCCCGGCCGTAACTCAGATAGATCAGGTCCATGGATTTTTCGATCAGTGGAGGACGTTTGTCCTGCGCGACGATCTTGCGAAATTCGACGACGCTTTCATTCATCTTGCCCTGTTGATGGTAGGTCATGCCCTTGAAGAAGGCGTCATAAAGGACCGCGCCGGTATCTTTGCCGGAGCCAGTGCCGGTATCGGCGAGAAACTTTGAAAGGGCGACCGTGGTCGGATCCGCCGTGGCGGTCTCAGCCTGAGCGGAGAGGCGGGCTGATTCCTGACGGAGGTACTGAAAAGCCACCCTGCGAATCACATCCTTCTGTGCTGGATTGAAGGACATCCAAGGAAGCTGGGCCATCTGCGCGGCCACGGCGTTGTCGAGCTTCAGGGCCGCGTGATTTTCCTTGATCTGTTCGAGACAATCGAGAGCCGCGAGCTGAAAGCCAAGTTCAGCAGGCTGAACCTTTCGCGAAGCGAAGGAGTTCCACTGAGCATGAGCCAGGTGATATTGCCCGAGCTGATAGAAGATGCGACCCACCCAGTAATCACTCATCGCCTGAAGCTCAGGCGTGTTGGCCTTGGCCTTGAGCGCCTGCGCCTGCACGAAGAACTCGTAAGGATTCTGCTTGGAGTCCGACTTGATCTCCTTCTTCGGATCGATCTGGAAATCGAGTGACGAAGTGAAGGCTTTGCCGAAAGCATCGGGAATGCTCGTGCTGAATTTCCAGGACTCGCCTGGTGTACAGGCCTGTTCCGCCATGGAGTAGGTCTGCGCGGCGTGAGCCACGCCCGAAACCAGGCTCAGGACCGAGCCAGCTGCAAGGAGAAGCGTCGTGATGTGTGCCATGCCGGCCTTTGAATTCATGATCAGCCTCCGCCCAGAGTCTTGAGGATGAATGGATAAGTGACGTCAACGTTGACTCCACCGCGGGGCAGAGGAAACTTCCAGGTCATCAGACGTTTGGTGATGCAGTCCTGCAATTTCCCATCTGGAATGTTGGAAGACTGAACTCCGGCGGTCTTGACGAGGCCCTTGCCACTGATCTTGAAAGCGATGCTGATCTTGCCTTCGACTCGAGGCGCTCTCAGCATCGAGGCTTCGTAGCAGTAACGAACTTCACTCATGTGCTTGTGAATGACTTCGCCCACTTCATCCTTGGTCAGACCTTCTTCGACGGTCGCATTCGCGACATCAAGAGACACGCCCTGCCCTGCGCCGCCGACTCCGGCCACGCCTGCACCACCAAATCCGGCCTGAGTTCCCTTGCCGTAACCGACGCTGCCCTTGCCTGAACCGCCACCGGCGCCATTGCCTTCAGCTCCGCCGGAATCACCGCCGAGAGTGCCGACTCCGGTATTTGAAGCCGCATGGAGCGCGCCCACACCGACTGCATTCATGCCGTTGACGGTGGTGCCCACATCCATCTTCGCGGCGCCACTGCTGCCCGCTTCTTTCACCAGGCTGTTCTTGTTCACAAGACTTCCGACGCTGCCGGAAAGCATCCCGGTGACCATGCTCTGCATTCGCATCGCCTGAGCGCTCGGGCCCTTCTTGATTTCAACTTTTTCGGCCTTGATCTTTCCAGCCGCGAGACCGGGAGGTCTTGCACGGGTCGGAGGTGCGATCGGCTTCACGGGAGCTGCAGGTTTGGCCATGACCTTGGGAGCCGCGGTCTTGGCGACGGCCTTCGGTGCGGGAGGAGCCATTTTGACGACCTCTTTCACGACTTCCTTGGGTTTCTCGGCCTTCTTGGGCTCGCCCGCCGCGCCGGCCGGTTCGACCACCGCTGGCTTCGGAACGAGGTCACCGGCTTTGGTATCCCCTTCCGTTTTCGGTTTCTTCGGAAGCGAGATCTTGAACGCCTGAGGCGCGACCTTTTCGAGCGGAGGAGTGAGCGTGCCTGGAGAGACGAGCACGGTGATGCCGACCGCGACCGCGAGAAAGATCGCGCCGCTGATCAGGGTCTTCCTGAAAAACTCAGTCTCGATGTCGGCCATCGGTGGCACGAACGGAAGCACTTCGGGTTCCGAAGCGCCGTTGAAGTGCCAGGCATAATTGCCGGAATGAATCACGAGATCCAGCAGGTCCGCGCCATTGATGGTGCGGGTCTCCCCCTGTCTGGCGGTCTCCTGACTTCTCATGGTCTTGAACTCGAGAGTGCCATGAAGGATCTTGAATTCGTACTGGCCCACTTTGCGGGTGACCCTGAAAACAGCCTCGCCCTGCACCTTGCCGGTGTAAGTTGAGCTGATGAGCTCGGAACTCACGATGTGATCGTTGAGGCAGGCCGAAATGGAGTAACGCTCAAAGTGTGCGGAAGTTTTCTTCTGACGGGAAAAAAGCGGGTGAATCGAAGCGAGAGGTCTGACCTGCAGCAGCATCGGTGCACTGGAGCCCCCATCTGAAAATTTCGCGTCCGGCGATTTCGCGTGTCCCTTGAGCTGAATCACGGAGCCGTTCTTCAGCAGCTCGCGAGTGATCTTCACGCACTGAACTTCGCTGAAGCGAGTCCCGGCATTGAGTTCCCGAACCCGGAGACCCTTGGAAGTGTTCTCAATCACGTAGTGAAAGGGATAATCCAGTGGAAGCGGATGAGCGGCGTCCCAGACGCGGTTGCGCACTCGGCCCTTGACTGTCGTCGTGATCATATAGCGTTGAGATTTCATTTGCCGTACTCCATCTCGCGATAAACTTCTTTCATCTCTTCTTTGAAATGCAGACGCTTTTTATAGAGCCGTGGACGATTGCGTCCATCATTCTCACCCACCTGGGTGAGCGAGTCCTTGCCTCTTTTACTGAGGCCCTCGACCACTCCGTCTTCAAATTCGATGTTCTTCTTCTTGGGACCATCTGAAGAGCGGTCCCCTTTTTTTTCTCCAGGCTTCGCATTCGCTGAAGGCACGCTTGCATCGGCTGGCCTCTGGGCCCCAAGCTCGGCAGTATTTTCAGGTGCGGCTTCAGCGGCAGGTGCCCCCTGCGGAGCCGGTACGGTTTCGGCAGCGTGAACGCTGGCGTTGATTGCCAGGAGCGCAAGGGCCATTGCAAGCCAGAGAGGCAGGTGTGCGATCCGGTTCATTTTGAATTCTCCACTTTGGATTGCTCGGGAACCGCCACGGGTTCGGCCGCAGGCGCGTTGCCTCCTGCGGAGCCCGTTGTCCCGCTGGCCGGCGCCCGAGTCTGCGTCAACCAGGGGCTGGTTCCAAATTGCTGAGAAGCTCCGAGCACGCTGCGAGCCTTCTGCTCAAATGAGGAATCCAGTTTGAAGCCACTCCAGATCGAGGCGGCGAACACGCTGAAAACGGTTTCAGGAGCCTTGAAGAATTCGTCTTCGTGGGACGAGATCGATTCGAAGGCTTCTTCAAGCCATTTGCGAGTCTCCTTCGAGTCGTAACTCAGGAAAAAATGATTCATCAGCGCCAGACTGGCCCAACCTTTGGTGTCAGACGGCAGCTTTTTGTAAGCTTCTTTCAGCTCCGCAAGTCCCTCAGACTGCGCCCCGACGGCCGCAAGCGAAACCGCTTTGGCCACAAGCTGCATGCCTTCGGAAACCTTCACTCCTGAAGTGCCCAGCTTGGCCTGGTTGGCGAAGAAAGCCACGCGAGCCCACTGCCTGTTCCTGATCGAAGCATACCACTTGGACTGAATCTTGTCGGAAGGCATCTGCCACTCCGAAGCCGGATCGACCTGAGTGATCAACTTGATGGAAAGATTCGGATCATTGGACGGAGGTGCGACCGGAGTCAGCTTCTCCGCTTCGAGCGGAAAATCCTTCTCCCAGGATTTCGCGATCTCGGTGAAGACTTCGTTTTCGACAGCCTGCTGAGAAGCGAGTTCAAACGCTTTGAGGCGCAGATCCTTTTTCTTCTCATCAAAAGGTGCGGAAAGCTTTTTCAGCACTTCTTCAAAGAGAGTCTTGTCTTCAGCGGTGAAACCCTTCGGAGCCTTGAGGCCCTTGATCTGATCGGAGAAGTCGGAGTACAGGCCGGCCACTTCATTCAGAATCTGAGCGCGCAGACGAACAAAGCCGAGGGACATCGCCTGCGTGGCGAGATTCTCGAACGCGGTCACGGCTTCAAGCCTCTTCTTGATCGATTTTTCCATCAGCTCAGGCTTTGCTGAAAGCACCTGGGTCTTCGAGAGATTCTTTCTTTCAGCCTTGAAGATCTTCGGTACGGAGTGGACGACGGACTGGACCATCGCCAGGCGGTAGAGACCATCCTGCTTGTCGAGCTCGGCGATCAGGGTATTGAGTGCAAGCAGCTGATCGGCAGCACTGAGCGGAGTGTCCCCGTTCAGTGCCAGGGTCATCCAAAACACCTTGTTTTCCGGATGGCCCGTCTTGGCCTTCTTCAGAAGGCTGACGGTATTTTTCTGAGATTTGTCGTTCTGCAGGAGAATGAGCGCTTCGTAACGATCGCACTCGACGGCGAGTTCACCACTGCAGATGGACTTGGAATTCATGAGTGCCCGGTAGTCCGAAGCGTCTTCCGAGAGGAAGGACAGAAGCAGAATCTTGCGTTTGAGTTCGAGCGTGGCGTTTTCAGGAGCGAGAGCCATGAACTTCTGGTAGTCCTTTGAGGCGGTGGAGAATTGAAATTTCTGCTCCGACTGCGACGCGCGGGTGATCAGAGCGTTCGCCACGTGAATGGATTTCGGATCGCGCTGAATGAGGGTTTCGAAATAAGGCAGAGCGACTTCAGGCTTCTGCTGGGAGAGCGCGGAACTGCCGACGATCCCGAGACAGAGATTGTAGTGTTTCGAATTCGGGTAAAGCGTGAGGTACTCCTGACCCTTCTTGAAGGACTGATCGTAGTCCTTTGAGTTGTAGGCCAATTCCACAGTCTTGAAGTACGAGTCCGAAGCGACGAGGTTGAGTTTCTCGATGAACTTGGCATCCCAGGTCTTGAGCTTCAGGAATCGATTGGCGATCTCATAGGTCTTGATCCAGTCCTGGCTCACGATCGTGGTGTCGGTCGCGAGAGAGGCCAGAGCGGGAGCGAATTCAGATTTTGGCTTGCTTTCAATGAAATCAATCATGCGCGCAAGCGCGTTCTGGGTGGATCCCTGAGCGTAGAGGGCCCGGATCGCCTGGTACTGAAAACTCTCGAAATTGGCACTGTCCTTGTATCTGCTTTCGTCAACCCATTTCACCCATTCGGTCAGGAGCGCGGGCAATTTATCCTGGGAAGTACTGAGTGCTCTGGGCTGAAGAGACTCAGGAATCAATTTGGCTTCGCGAAGTTCTTCAAAACGCGAGGCAATCGCCTTGAGCTGCGCGAGCTTCATGAGTTCCGGGGGGACCGGGAGGTTGTCACGCCCCTGGGCGACCCAGGCGTAGTAGGCGGTAGCGCGCTTGTAGGTCAGGCAACTGAAGTAATGCTCAGCCAGACGGTAGCGAACTTTGACTCTGACCGGATCCTTGGCATCCGTGACCTGCAGGTAGGAAGTCAGGAGTGACTGAAGCGCAGGTGAAACTGAGAGATGATCAGCGAGGGTGGGTTTTTTACCGAGAGTCGCGAAGATCTTTTCAGCCGACTCAATCAGCACGTTCTTGAGTTTCTTGAAATTGGCAGAATCATTGAGAGACTGAAGTGCTTTGGCATCGCCCCGGGTGATGAGCTGTACGTCCCGCGGAAGGCTCGCCAGCAGGTCATACTTCTTCCAGTTGATGATCGCTTCATAGGTATTGAAGAGAATTGAACCAGTCTCGGCGTCATGAGGGTAATGGGCGAGAACCTGATCCTTCCAGGAAATGAGTTCGGCTTCAGAACCCTTGGCGCGCAGGATTATGGAAAACTGATGACACATTTTTCCAAGATAAGGGCCCTGCTCGACTCGGCGGAGTTGCCCGAGTGAAGTTTCGAAGCTGAATCCCTGAGTCTTGGTCACCACTCCGGTGGCGAAGAAGAGCGTCACGTTCTGCAGCTGAGTTTCGATCTGATTCTGATAATTGGAGCCGGTCTGCTTCTGGGCTCTGGCGCCCTCGAGTTTGCGACGGTAAAAGGCGATCAGAGCTTCGGTGTGCTGGATGGCTTTGGCGTATTGATTGGTATTGAAATAGGCGCTCGAAAGTTTTTCCTGCACGAACGGATAATGAGGATTCGTCGTTGGAGGCATCGACTTCTCGAGATGTCCGATCGCGGTCGCGTATTCGCCGGTTTCCATCGCGATTTCAGAAGCGTATATGTGTGCGGGCACGGATTCGGCAGAACCCGGAAAACGGGCGGTGAAGTCATCCCATTCGCGGAGGGCACCCTTGGTGTCCCCCACTTCGCGCATCGCTTTGGCACGTGCGAAATAGGCCAGTTTGACTTCCTTGAAATGTGGGTAACGCGTGATGAGCGACGTCAGGGTCGAAATCATTTCGCGAAGAAGACCATTGTAGCGAGTCAGATCGATCTGCTGGGACTGCGAGTGGGCTTTGCCGTGCTCGACTCGGAATATGGATTCGGCGAGCTTGCCCTGGAGATCCGCAAGACGACTGAGCATCACGGGTTCCTGAGGAGTGTTCTGAGCCTGTCTGATGCGGACTCTAAGTTTTGCGATCGCACTCTCTGCTGAAACGAGGGAAGCGGAGTCCACGGCGCGGTCAACCTGCTCTTCGTGATCGAGTGAAGCCAACGATTTTGAGGGTTTGAGCTGGGTGGAGGAGGGATTTGCCGGGGCGGCCTGGGCTGGAGTCATGAGGAGAGTCGCGAGTCCCGGAATGATGAAAAGGGAGACTGAGGCGGTCCACAAATACTTGCCGGGTCTTCGTGAAAGATATTTAGGATGCTTCATGTTTGTTCCTTCGCCTTATTCTTCGGTGATCACGACTAGTTTGAAGTCAGTGAATCCCTGCTCGGTAGCTGAGGCCAGAATCGTGCGCAGCGTGCCGTAGGGAGTCTTCTGATCCGCGAGGATCATGATCTTCGCGTCAAACTCACCTTTGTTGTCAGCCTTGGAATTCGAGGGCTGGCGCTCCTTGCGTTCCGCGATCGTCTTGAGTTGCTTCTGTTTCTCTTCCGTAAAGGCCTTGCGCAGGGAAAGTGAGATGTCGCCGGATTCCATGTCTGTCGGACCGAAGTTGTAAGCGGTCAGGTCGGAGACCGCCTTTCCTTCGATCTGAATCGCGGTGCTGGTCACTTCGATCTTGATGGCTTCGACCACCGGGCTCCCGCCTTTCGCGGCTGGCAGCAGCAGTCCCTGTGTGGGGCTCACGGAAACTGCGCCTGAAGAATAGCTCTTCAGCAGGAACACGAGGAGGATCGTGAAGATATCGGCCATCGAAGTGATGTTGAGGCTCGCCTCTTCACTCACGGTGCCCTTCTTCTTGAACCATCTCTTTTTCTTGTGACCGGCGAGTGTGACATGCATATTAGAACTCTCCCAGGAGAACTGCAGGAAACGTCTGACGAGCCGATTCCATCATTTTCACGATATTCAGATACTCCACGGTCTTTTCAGCGGTCACGGTCACCTGATTGATGTCAGGCCAGCGTCCCTTGAAAGCCTTCAGCTGCGCGGAAAATCCTGCCTGATCCCAGACCCCGTCTCTGGGCGCCAGTCGCAGAGTCTTGCTTTCCTGACCGGTGGATCGGATCTCGATCTCCCCGTTCGGCTGGAGCTCGACCACGAGATTGACTTTGGGAGGAACGGAATTTTCCGTCTGAGCCTGAGGCGCGGCGACACCGGCGTCAAGCAACGTGACGGAAAGAAACGATGCTGAAATCAAGGTGAACGTGATCAGGACTGTCAGACAGTCGATGATCGGTGCCAGATTGATTTCAAAATCAAGGCCTGAGCTGTCACCTGAGTGCATCATGCGCTTCTCTGATTCGTGTTGGTTCCGATGTGAGATCCATACTGGCGCTGTCTGAGGACGTCCATGGTGCGGATTGCAGCCTGTTCAAGTTCGACGACCAGTCGATTGCTGCGGTTCATGAGAAAGCTGAAAGCGACCATGCAGGGAATGGCCACTGCAAGTCCGGCCATCGTCGCATTCATCGCGGTCGAAATTCCGTTCGCGAGAATTTCAGACTTGTGCTGAGCATCAGCCTGTCCAACCGCTGTGAAGGATTGAATCAGACCGGCGATGGTGCCGAAGAGTCCAAGCAGGGTGGCGACGTTGGCGATCATGGAGAGAAAGCCGGTGCGCTTGCCGATCTTCTGGGCACATTCGCTCACGGTGAGCTGAAGTCCGTCAGCGATCATCTCTTCAGGCTGATGAGCGCGGAGCAGACCTTCTTTCGCGACGCGGCTGACCGGCTTCGAAGCGTAACGATCGCAGAGGGCGACGGCGTCATTCATCTTGTCCATCATGACGAGTTCGCGGATGCGTTCGAAAAACTTGTCCTGGCCTCCCATCGGGTAGGTCTTGAGAAGCGCCACGCTTCTCTCGACGATGATTGCGACCGCGAAGATCGCCGTAAGCGCGATGGGCGCCATATGAGTTGCGTGGCTTTTGAATTCTTGTACGTCGACCATGGATCAATCTCCCCAAATGTTAAACTGCTCTGCCGGGATTCATGCCGACCCGATCGTCAAAAAATTGACGAGCAGACCGGAATAATGAGCGGCAATCTTTGGTCTCATCGGCAGAGAGCCCGGGCAGCTTGAGGAGGAAGTTGGCTCAGGTATTACTGAATCTGGAAATGAATTGGGGAGGCCTCAGAACAGGAACTGAGCGCCGAGGGTCACGGCATTGGTCCAGACCGTGCGTTTCGTCCCGGTCGGCAATGACTCACTGTGATTGAGGACACGGTAGTCAAACTTCAGACCGACGGTCTTGTTGAGGTAGATCAACTGTCCGATCCCGATGACGGGGGCGAAGTACTTGCCAGTCTGAGTGTCGATCAATCCCCCGCCTGCGCTGACCAGCATGTCGTAGTAGATGATCGCTCTTCCGACGAGACTCAGTTTTCCATAAAGGAGACTGGCCGTGATTTCGCCGCCCATGAAACTTTTGACGGGATTGGTGACCGCTTCGAACTTCGCGGTCTCGAAAAACGCGTCAGCCGCGCTGGACTTGTTCGAAGTGACTTTCCAGTACATGAGATTAAGTCCCCAGGTCTCGGTGAAATTGTAGCCGAGAGAGGCCCCCAGAAGTTTGGAAGCGAGAAACGGATCATCCGAGTAACCGCCGCCGAACAGGGAAAGATTGAGTCGGCCCGATTTCGTGTAGAGGCGATTCTGGACGACGTTCATCTGAGAATCTTCGCCTTTGGCCCAGTACTTCTGACGGATGGAGTCCACGTTCAGTCGTTCCCCCTGCTTGGCCTTGGTGCTGGGGGCAGCGGGTCTGTCCTGCGCGTGAGCGGAGAACCCTGTCGTCATGCCCATCATGGTGATGAGCACTGCCGCGTTGAATGACCTGCTTGAAACCCGTCCTAGGTTTGACTTTTTCATCGTTCAATTTCCCCTGTATAAAAATGTTAACAGAGTCTTCTTGCATGGGAAGCCCGAAAGAGAGAAAATCAGATCATGAGCGAACAAACTGAAGTGAAAGCGGTCTATCTGAGCAAGGATGGAAACATCGTCGGTCCTTTTGAACCGGCGAAGATCGCTGAAATGAAGGCTTCAGGCGAATTTTACCAGCATGATTACTTCTGGGACAAGTCGATGACGGAGTGGGCGGAGGTCCCTTCAGAACCTTCCGTGAAACCAGTCGTCCTGGAAGAGAAGAAAGAGCCGAGCATTCCACATCTGCCGCCTCCCCCACCCGCACTCCCACCGGCTCGCGCTCCCACTCCGGTTGAGCGGAGTCAGGTCAACACCACCTTGCCCGCGAAAGCGGGACAGAAGCACCGTGAAAACTATCGAGCCGTCTGCCACGACAACAAGCGCACTTTGGGTGGCGTGATCACCAAGATCAAGGAACGCGGCTGTCTTCTGGTCTGCGAAGAAGGTGAAGCTCCCCCTCCCTTCACGGAAGGCGCCAAAGTTTTTCTCGATCTCTTCGACGAAGTCCAGGCTCGCTCCCTCACCGTGAACGTGACCCTCGGACGGCCGGTTTTTGACGGCAAGGGCTGGCAGATCCCCGTGCTCTGGGCCAAACTCCCTGGTTTCTAGTTCGTATTGACCCTTTGGATCGCTTTCACTCCGGTGTGATTTTACGTGAGCCAATCTGGTGATTCGTGAATCAATGCGGGTTTCATATTTTTTACTGCGTCCAAAAATACACACTGACGTGAATGAAAAGAGCCCTCTACCATGAACAGTGGACCCACCGTGAATGAGTCCAAGTCTGATGTTGAAAGGTGGAAAGCATGCGGGAACACCCGATGCGAGCATTTAAACCATGAAAATTTTCAAGTTGAAGAAGTTAATGCCGACCTGCAGCTGGATGATGAGTGCAGTACTGGGGCTAGTCTCGCTCACGGGGTGCGGACTCAAGCTCAATCGAAACCCGCACTTGTCAAAGTCGCCTTCAGCGACTTCTCCCGCTCTGGCCAGTACGGCTTATACGCTCAGCAAGGTGTCTGCTGATTTTTCGACGAAGACTCCCTCTTTTCAGGTCGCAGGCCTTCCTTCGGGCTCAATAGTGGAGCTCCTCCTCAATGCCGATACGAGTTGCGTGGGGGGTACGATCTATCAGTTTCAAAAATCGGTAGTCACCAGTGAAGTGGTCACCTCAGAGAACCTCCCCCTCATTGATTTTGAGCCCACGTTCCGAGTTCATGCCTTATTGCCGGACGGAAGCTCCGTGTGCACGAACTCCGTCACCTACACGTACGCGACCCTGAACACCGCGGTTCAAATCGCAAACAGCAATTCCCACACCTGCGCTCTCCTCACGAGTGGCGCAGTCAAGTGCTGGGGGAACAATGGAAATGGCCAACTCGGGGACGGAACGACAACGAGTTCCAGTACCCCTGTTTTAGTTCCTGGCGTCACGGCAAGCGCCGTTTCGGCGGGTGACTCTCACACCTGCGCTCTCCTCACGAGTGGCGCAGTCAAGTGCTGGGGGTACAATGGAAATGGCCAACTCGGGGACGGAACCACGACGAATTCGAGTACCCCTCTTTTAGTTCCTGGCGTGACGGCAAGCGCCGTTTCGGCGGGTGACTCTCACACCTGCGCACTCCTCACGAGTGGCGCAGTCAAATGCTGGGGAGCCAATTGGAATGGCCAACTCGGGGACGGAACGACGACGAGTTCCAGTACCCCTGTTTTAGTTCCTGGCGTGACGGCAAGCGCCGTTTCG
>JACMNQ010000008.1 GCA_014378465.1 Oligoflexia bacterium
ATTTCAAGACGAGCGTTCGGGTTCAGGAATTTCAAGAACTACCGACTCAGAGTGATTGCACTTTGTGGCTGGGATGGAGTATTCAAAATCCGAAATTGATTCTATGCAAAATCGCCATGCCCCACGTTGTGGTGAAGAGCCGAGCAGCCTTGACCTCCCCAATCTTGAACTGAAATTCTTCGCGATTTGCGCTCATTATGGTCGGGAAGACAGAATTTGCTCGGCACCTCCTGTGCCTCGCTTCGCTCAGATCAGCTTCTCAGCCACGCCTCCACCCACATAGAAAAAGGGTGTGAGAGTCGAGACTCTCACACCCTTTTTTTAATGGTCGGGAAGACAGGATTCGAACCTGCGACCCTTTGCACCCCATGCAAATGCGCTAGCCAGGCTGCGCCACTTCCCGCCAAGATGCAAAATTAGGATAGTTCCAATTCGGAGTCAATTTCTTTAAATGACGCTTGCGATCAGTTTCTTCTGGCGCCGTCCTGAATGGCTTCGATGTGAGTTTTCATTTCACTGAGGGTACTGGCGTCTCCTGCCTGACGAAGTGCGATCACGGCAGTGGAGACAGACACGGTGAGCGTATTGCCCGCTTCGATTTCCGCAAGGGAGTCGAGCTTCCATTTGAATTCGATGGGCGCTGTGGAGGTGATTCCGTTGAAGCTGACACTGTAGTCCACACCACAGGCAGCATCTTCTGCAGCGACCATTTCAATCTCAATCGGTTTCTGCCCTTTCGGAATCAGCAACTGGCCCCAACGGGTGACGCTTCCGTCAGTCAGGTTGACGAGCACAGGCTTGAAAGTCACCGCGCGGTGATCGAACTGGATGCTCTTGGCGCAGATCCTGAGATCAGACACTGTGGTGACCGGGTCCACCGTCACGACACTCTCAGAAGTGTGAAAGAGACCGTTGAGAGCTGAAGCAGGCGCAAGGTAGCTGCGGACCAGAGGAGTCGCACCCGAGGGCTTGTAGGCCGCGCTCTGAAGCACCACGGGCACGCTGTTGTCCGAGCTGGAGTTCTTCTGTCCGCAGGCTGCGAAACTGAAGAGGAGCACGAGACTGCCGCCGAGGGCCAGCTTGGAATGGATCGTTGAACGCGGTGAAAGCATGGAAGTCCCCTTGAAAGTGTTTTTTCGTCGACCCCTGAATTAGCAGGCTCCATGCCATGCACTCGGGTTCGCGAACAAATCAATCAGGGAATCAGGCTCTCAGTAAGCGTAACGAACGCTGGCCATTGAAGGGCGAGCCACGGAAGCGAGTTCAGTGACCTGCGCGGAATCGATGACTTCGTAGTTGTCCGGATTCCTGAAAATCTCCGTCAGCAACTGACTGTGCAGGTCGTGACCTGCGCGGTGAAGGCGGAAATGACCCTGCATCGCGATCCCAGCGAGTTTGAAATCGCCCAGGGCATCAAGAATTTTGTGACGAACGAACTCGTCCGGGAAACGGAGGCCCCCTGGGTTGAGTACCAGCGCGTGATCCAGAACCACTGCGTTTTCGAGAGATCCGCCGCGAGCCAGACCCATTTTCTGCAGGGCCTCCACGTCGCGAACAAAACCGAAAGTGCGAGCACTGGAAAGTTCGGAGAAATTGGTCTTGCCTTCGACGTAATGAAACTCCTGGTATCCGATCGAAGGGTGATCAAACTCGATGGAGCCATGAATTTCAAACTGGGAGGAGGGTTCAGCGACTGCCTATTTTTCGGCAAGTTTCACTTCGACCCGGCGACGAAGGGCCAGGTAAGGACGAGTCTGCATCTGAACTTCAGTGCCGACCTTCTGGATTGCTTCAGCAAAAGGAGCGGAGCTGCCGTCCATGAGCGGGACTTCAGGTCCACTGACTTCGATCAGTGCGTTGTCGACGCCCATCCCCTGCAAAGCGGCGAGGACGTGCTCAACCGTGCTGATGGTGACGTTGCCGCGACCGAGGGTGGTGGCGAGCTGAGTGTTCACGACATTTTTGTAATGGGCCGAGATGGGGGCCGAGTTTTCAAGATCTGTTCTCACGAAGTGGATACCGCGGTTGGCGGCAGCTGGATGAAGAGTCATCTGCGCTTCTGCACCTGAGTGCAGCCCAATTCCTTTGAGCGAAACCGATGATTTGAGTGTCCGTTGAAAGATCATGATAGCTCCTCGATACTCCTCAATAAAGCAAGGGGCATGCCCACTTCGTTGCATTTTAAAATGTAATATTGAAGCGGCGCAGCAAACTATTTTAATTAATAATATCAGCTATTAACATTGTATACCATTAATGTCAACTTTACATGAGTCAGCGTTTTGACACGTCTTTTTAGCTTTTGTGTGATTTAGTCCACACCCAAAAAATTCTCATGTGTGTGATTTAGTCCACACATTTGGACACACCTTCAGGCTCATCCATCGAAGATCAATCTTCGCGTTTGGGTTCGTAAATGATGGGCTCCATGCCTGGCAGACTCAGGGATGAGCTCTCCCGCGTGAAAGGGATTCCCAGATGCTCAAAGGCCGTTCGAGTTGCCATGCGCCCACGAGACGTTCGCTGAAGCAGACCCTCCTGGATCAGGAAGGGTTCATAGACTTCTTCAAGAGTGTCTCGCTCTTCGCCCAGCGCCGAGGAAAGCGTGTCGATGCCCACCGGGCCGCCGTCAAATTTTTGAATAATGGTCGCAAGAAACTTGCGGTCCATGTTGTCCAGACCGCGGTCATCGACTTCGAAAAGGGCGAGTGCGGCGCGCGCGATGTCGCGCGTGATCTTCAAAGTGTTGTGCCTCACCTGCGCGAAGTCCCTCACCCGCTTGAGCAGACGATTGGCGATACGAGGGGTGCCCCGAGAACGGCGCGCGATCTCATTGGCGCCAGAACTTTCCATTTCTATGTCGAGGAGCTTCGCCGAGCGTTTCACGATCTGCTCGAGCTCATCGATCGGATAGAAATCCAGGCGCATCTGAACGCCGAAACGATCGCGAAGCGGGCTCGAAAGGAGCCCCGTGCGAGTGGTCGCACCCACAAGCGTGAACTTGGGAAGATCCAGTCGAAGAGTTTTCGCAGCCGGGCCCTGACCGATGATCAGGTCGAGCTTGAAGTCTTCCATCGCGCCGTAAAGCACTTCTTCGATTGTCTTCTGAAGGCGATGCACTTCATCGATGAAGAGCACGTCGCGCGGCTGCAGATTGGTCAGAATGGCCGCTAGATCGCCTTTTTTTTCAACGTTCGGACCCGTGACCGTGTGAATCTGGGAACCCATCTCGTGAGCGATGATGTGAGCCAGAGTCGTCTTGCCCAGTCCCGGAGGTCCGGCCAGGAGAACGTGATCGAGCGCGTCCCCTCTCTGTTTCGCGGCTTCCATGAACAGAGTGAGGTTGTCTTTGACCTTCTTCTGTCCGACATACTCCTCCAGAAACGCGGGACGAAGGCTGCTCTCAGCGTGAGCGGAATGGGACGAATCCCCTCCTGCGCCTGATTCTTCGAAATCTTCTCCGTCTGAGTTTGGGTCTACGATGCGTTCGGACATTTCCACTTTCTAGTTCAGGCCAGGGACTGAAGCGCCATTCGAATCACGTCTTCGACTTTTTTCGGCGGCGACTTGGATTCGTTCACGCGCTTCAAAAGCACCAGAACATCCTGCTCCCGGTACCCTAAGCCAATCAAAGCATCTTTTGCATCTTTTAATACGGCCGAACCGGCCAGGAATGCGGGATCCGCTTTGGAGGTAGAGCCTGCACCGCCACCGCTTGAAATTTTGCCGAAGGAACCTGCATCGACCTTTTTACGCAAGGGATCAGCAAGTTCAAGAACGACGCGTTCCGCCGTCTTTTTTCCGATGCCCGGGATTGCAGTGAGCGATTCCTTGTCTCCGGTCAGAATGGCCTGAATGAGCTGGGCAGGATCCACTTTCGACAGAATCCCGAGACCACCCTTGGGTCCGATGCCGTTGACCGTCAGCAGGGTGAGAAAAAGTTCCTTTTCTTCACGCGTTGAAAACCCGTAAAGATCCAACGAGTCTTCCCGCACATGGGTATAAATGAAGAGCTCAATCGACTTTCCCGGACTCCAGGCGCCGTAAGCAGCACTGTGGGGGACGAGGACCTGATATCCGACTGCGCCTTCAGCTGAAGGAAGCACGACAATCATCTTGCCGTCCACGTGTTCGAGGACTCGACCTGCGAGGTAACCAATCATGCTGACCTGCCTTAATTTTTTTCGGGTACGCTGATGCGGCGTTTACCAACCACCATCTCAGGAGTAATGCCCAGAGATTCAGCCAAAGTCATTTTCTTTTTCCGGGTCGAATTGAGAGTCGTCGTCGCGGCAGGCCGGTTGGCGTTCGACGACGACATGGCATGAGCGTGACAGATGGCCAGTGCCAAGCCGTCTGAAGCGTCAAAAGTGGCAAATTCGAGCTTGCCGAGCAGAAGCTGAACCATCTTGGCAACCTGCTCTTTATCTGCCCCCCCGTGACCGACCAGCGAAGCTTTCACTTCAGTCGGGCTGTATTCCACGATGTTGAGGGAATGAATCGCGCCGCATAGAATTGCAGCACCTCGCGCCTGGCCAAGCATCAGGACCGAGACGGCGTTCTTCGCGAAGAAGACTCGTTCAATCGACATCACGGTCGGCTTGTGTTCCAGGATGACTTTGGAGAGTCCTTCGTGAATGGCCAGGAGACGCTGCTCTAGCGGGATCGTCGCACGCCCGCTGGTGCTGGCCAATTTTAAAGTTCCGTGGGTGACATGACGGATCTGATTGCCGATGACATCGACGCAGCCGTAGCCGGTCAATCGGGAGCCCGGGTCAATTCCAAGAATTCTCACAACTCGCATGACAGAATCTCCATGGCTTGCGGATGCAGGCCTCGGTGAGAGTGTATGCTGCTCCATGCGGAAATGAAACCGCTAAGAAACCCCGAAGCAGACCCTCAGTTCAATGACTGCTCGTAGATGCGATAAACCTTCGTGCGTTCCCCGCACATGTGCTCCAAGGCACGGTTCATCGGGCGATTGTCTTCGAGAATCCAGGAAGCTTCTCCCACGGAATATCCCGCGGCTGGTCCGCGCTTGAGGTATTCGGCATAAAGGAGCGGCCCAATGGAAAACTCACGGTACTGTTTCTTGATCCCCAAGGTCAGAATTCGGCAGCGATTGATCGTGCTTCTTTTGCCCGGACCCTTCAGGTTCCAGAGAAGTTTGAAAAGTCCGGTGGGCAGAAGTTTGCCGTCTTTGATCTTCTTGAAGACCTGGTTGACGTCGGGAAGGGTGAGTGAAAATCCGGCCGGTACACCGCGCACTTCGGCGATCAGCACAAGCTCAGGGTCCATGATCATCTTCATGTCTTTGGCCATGTGCTTGAATTCTTCAGCATCCATGGGAACGAATCCCCAGTTCTTTTCCCAGGCGTCGTTGTAGATGTCGAGGATCATCTCGACTTCTTTGTCGAAGTTCTTCGGATCCAGCGTGCGGAAAGTGACGACTCCACCCTGCTTGAGTTTCTCAACCTGGGCCATCATCCGCTCGGAGAACTTCACCTTGCGACCATCAATGTCGTAGGCGAGAAGATCTTTGGCCTTCTTCAGGCCGTAAGCTTCGATCAGGTCCGCATAGTAAGGAGGATTGTAAGTCATCATGACGGAAGGATCCTGCTCGAAGCCTTCGATCAGCAGTCCACACTCATGGTTGGTGCTGGGATTGAGCGGTCCTCTGAAGAGAGTCATGCCGCGTGATTTTCCCCACTTGGCCACTTCATCAAACATCTGCTGCGCGAGCTTCTTGTCATTGATGCATTCAAAGAAGCCAAAGCTTGCGGCACTCTCTTCATGGTAACGATTGCCGTTGTCGTCAATGATGCCAACGAGTCGGCCGACACACTTGCCATCCTTGTGAGCGATGATCGGATACATGTACGCGTGCTTGAAAAAGGGGTTTTTGTTCACGTCCAGGAGATCCTTCACCGCGATTCGCAGGGGTGGAACCCAGTTCGGACTGTTGGCGTAAATGGTCCAGGGGAGCTCGATGAAATCCGCCCAGTCCTTCTTCGTCTCAACGCGCTTAAGCTGATACATGAGACTTCTGTTCCGCGGCCGGACGTGAGTGACTCACCTGAAGTGGCGAAACCGCCGCTTCTTCGTGTTTCACGGAGCTGGCATCTGAAGAATCAAGAGGAACTTCGGCCAGACCCAGTCGGGTTCCGAAGTGATCGCGAGCCAGGATGTTGAGCTCTTCCCGCTTGGCCTGATTGCCCAGAATGCCGAACTGCTTGCCGAGCTTCTCAAGAACTCCCAGCACATAATCCAGATCTGCATCCGTGTGGGATGCCATGTAACTGGTGCGGATCAGGGCGCAGCCATCGGGCACGGCGGGCTTCACGACCGGAGTTGCGAAAACGCCCATCTCATACAGTTTCTGCGTGAAAGCGAAAGCGGTGAAATCATCTCCAATGAGGAGTGGAATGATCGGAGTCGTGCTGCCCAGGGTATTGTATCCCATGCGGGCCAGTTCACGATTCATCTTGGCGGCGTTTTTCTTGAGGTTGGCCAGATGCTCGGGTTCCGCCTGAACGACTTTCAAGCACTCGAGAACCGTACCTGCGGAAGCCGGAGGCATCGCTGCGCTGAACATGAAGGTACGGGCCTTGTGCTTGATGAAGTGGATGACTTCTTCAGTACCAGCGACATAACCGCCGATCGAAGCGAAGGACTTCGAGAAAGTCCCCATCACGAGGTCCGCTGCGCCCATCATGTTGAAGTGCGCTTCAGTGCCCTGACCCTGAGGTCCAAGGACTCCGAGAGCGTGAGCATCGTCGATGTAAAGACGGCAATTGTACTTGTCGGCGAGCTTCTTGGCTTCGGGCAGATTGAAGATGTCACCTGACATCGAAAACACGCCGTCCGCGACGATCAGGGCACCTTCGTATTTGCCACGCGTTTCCTGCAGCACGCGCTCGAGATCAGCCATGTCGTTGTGCTTGAACTTGACGGTTTCGCCCTGAGCGACGCGAGTGCCTTCAATGATCGAAGCATGATTTTCCTGATCACTGTAGATCACGTCATTCTTGCCGACGAGGCAGGAGAGAGCGCCCTGGTTGGAGAGAAAACCGGTACTGAAAACCAGACAGGCTTCTTTACCCAGAAATTTCGCGAGCTGAGCTTCGAGTTCTTCGTGCGCTACCAGGTTACCGTTCAGGAAACGGGAGCCTGTGCAGCCAGTGCCGTAGACTTCGATCGCGCGCTTGGCGGCTTCTTGAACCTTCGCATGATGCGTAAGGCCGAGGTAATTATTGGAACCGATCATGACTCGGCGCTTGCCGTGAGTGACGACTGTTGAACCGGTCGTGGATTCGATCGGACGGAAGAAAGGATAGAGGCCTGCGGCCTGGACACGCTTGGCATCCTGAAAGTTGCGGCACTTGGTGAAGAGATCCTGGTTGGGGAGGGTCGTGTTGGGGGTACTTGATGAATCAGCGCTCTGTGCACTCATGGATTGCTCCTCGGTAAGAATCTTAAATAGCGGTTAAGAAGGTCACCGATAGCACCGGCAGAATCCTGAAGCAATTAAGAAACCGCTTTAACCGATGTTTTAAGTCTTCCTTGAGAAGATCACTACACAGCAAAAACTACCGCAAGCCCTGTAAAAAATTCCGATTTCGCCAAGAAGGCGAAGCCGGATTCGCACTCTGGGAGGCTTGCGCGGGCCGTTAGCACTGTTATTTCAAAGGGTTCTCAAGAAGGGGAATTCTTAAGTCAGGCGTTCGCTTTGAGTCTGGGACACTCGAGCAGGACGCTTGGTCATGAGAACGGCCTCGGAGTCAAAAAATCTGTCGCTCCGCGCGATTTCAAATCGTCTAGAGAGCTTCATCCAGGGACTCGCCACCCAGGAGATGAAGGTGGAGATGAAATACGGTCTGCCCCCCCTCTTTGCCGGTGTTGATGACCGATCGAAATCCGGCAGGCAGAAGTCCTTCCTGGCGCGCTACCTGGTCTGCAAATGCGAAGAGTCGCCCCACCACTCCACTGCCTTGAGCCGGGTCACTCCCTGGAGCGAAGACCGCTTCGAGGGAAGCGACATGGTGCCTGGGCATGACCAGCAGATGCTTCTTCGCCTGAGGGCGCGCATCCGGGATGCAGACGAACTCGGCATTCTCAGCGATCTTGAGGGCCGGAATCACCCCCTGGATGATCTTGCAGAAGATGCAGTCGGCGGCAGAGTTCGTTTGCGTGCTCATGAGATTCTCTCGATCTGCGCTCCGAGCTGCTGAAGCTTTTTTTCCATTTTTTCATAGCCGCGGTCGAGGTGATAGATGCGGTCAACAATCGTTTCACCGTCCGCGTAAAGGCCGCCGAGGATCAGGCTTGCGCTCGCTCTGAGATCAGTCGCCATGAGTGGCGCGCCCACGAGCTTGTCTTTTCCTTTCACGATGGCGGACTTGCCCTTGATCGTGATGTCAGTGCCGAGCCTTGCGAGCTCGGGCACGTGCATGAAGCGATTTTCAAAAATCGTCTCCGTGATCATGGAGACACCATCAGCCACAGCCATGACAGCCATGAACTGGGCCTGCATGTCAGTCGGGAATCCCGGGAAGGGCAGAGTCGTGATGTCGGTCCCTTTCGGGCGTCCCTGGCTTTTCAACGTGATGAAATCGTCACCGCGAGTGATGATGGCGCCGGCCTCTTCGAATTTCACGAGCACGGCTTCGAGATAAAGTGGGTCCAGTCCCCGAACAGTGACTTCTCCACCCGTGATGAATCCGGCCGCGAGAAAAGTTCCCGCCTCGATCCGGTCACCCATGATGGCGAAGTCGCAACCCTTCAGGGATGACTTGCCCTGGATGCGGATCGTTTCAGTCCCCTCACCTTCAAGCTCAGCTCCCATCGCTCTCAGGGCGCGGGCGAGATCGATGATTTCAGGTTCTTTCGCGCAATTCTCGAGAAGGGACTCCCCGTCAGCGAGAGCCGCAGCCATCATGATGTTTTCCGTGGCGCCGACGCTTGGAAATTCAAAGTTGACCCGATTGCCCTTGAGCTTTTTGCACGAAGCGATGACGTAACCATTTTCGAGCTCGATGTGGGCCCCGAGCTTCTCGAGACCCGTGAGGTGATAGTTGATGGGACGCGCTCCGATCGCGCAGCCTCCAGGCAGACTGACCTTCGCTTTTCCAAAACGCGCCAGCAGGGGGCCGAGCACCACCACGGATGCGCGCATCGTGCGGACGAGGTCATAAGGGGCTTCATGGGACGTCAGATGAGAAGCATCGATGGTCGCAGTGTTCTGCGCGAGATTTTCCTGACACTTGGCTCCAAACTGGGTGAGGAGTTTGAAAGTGGTGCGGATGTCCTGAAGATTCGGCACGCAACTGAAACGGGAAGGCGTTTCGGCAAGCAGGCCTGCGATGAGAACCGGAAGGGCGGCGTTTTTCGCTCCGCTGATCTGAACGCTCCCAGTGAGTTTTCGACCGCCGATGATTTTGATCTTATCCATATTTTGCCACCAATATCCGATCCCTTTGATTGAGATCCTTGAGAGTCGTTACGGTCCACTGAGGGTTCTTTGAATGCCCGGCAAGCGGGGAGTACGCGAAAAGTTCCGCAATCTCGGAAGCCCGTTCATGAGGGATTTCCAGAAAAACAAGTCCACCTGCCTTGAGCAGTGCTGGAGAATGGTGCGCGATTTCCCGGTAAAAATAAAGGACATCATCCGCAGGCGCGAACAACGCGCTGGCCGGCTCATGAACCAGGACGTCATCGTCCACTTCAGGCGCTTCAACCCCCGCCGAGAGGGCGTCTCCGGCGATCCCCCGCCGGAGGTAGGGCGGGTTGCTGATGATGAAATCCACTGGAGTCGTGAGAGTCGCTTTGAAAACATCCAGAACCTGACCAGGAGCACTGGCCTGAAGAATCTGAAGCCGGGTTGCATCTGGGCCAAGTAGTTTCGTGGAGTTCCTTTTTGCGCATTCGATCGCTTCAGAGGTCAGCTCGGAGGCTTTCATCTGGAGCGACGGCAGGGCAAGTAGCAACTCAATGGAAATGATCCCACTCCCCAGTCCCACTTCGAGTCCCAGCCGAGGACTCAGGGATTTCAGGCGAGAGATCGCTTCAGTGACGAGCACTTCGGTCTCGGGCCTCGGAATGAGAACAGCCGGGCTTACGTCGTAGTCATGATCCAGAAATTGCTGATAGCCGATCAGGTGCTGGAGCAATTTGCCCTCCGAGCGCAAATTGGCCCAGAGAATGACCTGCTTGGCTGCGGCCTCGGGCAGGCGGTCTTTCATGCGCACGTGAAATTCGACTCGAGAGAGAGCCACTCCTTCAGTCTTCCGGTACGCAGCCATCACGATCTGTTCCGCTTCACTTTCGATCACGCCTGTTCTGACGAGTGAGATATTGCGGCTCAACAGCGATTGAGTGAGTTTCAGGGCTTCGACGAAACTATCGGGCAGCTCCTGAGCAAGAGCCATCAGCGCCCGAGTCCCTGCTCCTTGAGCATTTCCATCTGGTAGTGAGTCTGAAGGCCCGCGATGAGTTCATCGATCTTGCCTTCCATCACTTCGGGCAACTGATAGAGCGTGAGGCCGATACGGTGATCGGTCAGGCGACCCTGCGGGAAATTGTAAGTTCGGATGCGCTCACTGCGATCCCCCGTGCCGACCATGTTCTTGCGAATGTCGGAATGTTCCTTGTCGGCTTCGGCCTGTCTCTGGTCCAGAAGGCGCGAGCGCAGAATCTTCATGGCCTTGTCCTTGTTCTTGAGCTGCGAGCGCTCGTCCTGACAGACGACCACGATCCCGCTCGGGGCATGGGTGATTCGAACGGCGGAGTCAGTCGTGTTGACTCCCTGTCCACCTGCGCCTCCTGAACGAAATACGTCAATTCGGAGATCCGTTGGATTGACGGTCACATCGACGTCTTCAGCTTCAGGCAGCACAGCGACAGTGACGGTTGAAGTATGAATGCGGCCCTGAGCTTCCGTCGCAGGAACACGCTGGACGCGGTGAACCCCACCTTCCCATTTCAGGCGACTGTAAACGCGCTGGCCGGTGACCATCACGACGATTTCACGAAAACCTCCGATGCCGGTCGGGTTGGCGGACATGAGTTCGACTTTCCAGCCCTGACGCTCGGCGAATCGTTGATAGAGCCTGAAAAGTTCCGCCACGAAGAGTGCCGCTTCATCTCCACCGGCACCGGCACGAACTTCGAGGAGAATATTCTTCTCGTCGTTGGGATCCTTGGGCAGCAGCAGGATCTGGAGATTTTTTTCGGACTCCTGGAGGGCGGGTTCGATGCGACGAAGCTCATCATAAGCCATCTCGACCATCTCTTTGTCTTTTTCATTGAGCAACTCGCGGTTCGAAGTCCAATCAGACTTCAGCGCGCGATGACGGCGAAACTCGGCCACGATTTCGATAAGACTCGAGTGCTCCTGGGAGAGTTTTCTGAATTCACCGGGGCGATCACTCAGAGACGGGTCAGAGAGTCGACTCTCAATCTCGAGAAAACGCGCTTCTACGGATTCCAATTTATCGAACATAGTTAGAAAGGGGCCTCGGATTCAGGATCGAGCTTGAGCCAGCGGGCCGGGCTCAGTTCTCAGGAAACTCCGCTACGCTCGCATGGACATATCCAAGCTCGGCGAGTTGGCCAATCTCAATCTGAGGGACGCGAGCGGTTTTCAGGCGCGGAGTTCCGTGAGATCCGCCTCCAGCAGCCGCAGCGGCCGGAAGATCCGGGAATTCCTCTTTTTCGAGTTTCAGGACCTGTCTCAGGGAAGCAAGCGCGACTTCAAGCTGGTCATCCGTCGGTTCGCGAGTCGTCAGTTTCTGAAGGACCATCCCGGGCCAGATGATGGCGCGAAAGATCGGATTCTGCATGCGACAGGCGCACATCTTGATGAACTCATAGGCCAGTCCCGCGACCGGCATCATGAGGGCCATCTTGATCACGATCATGAGGACGTGATTGAGCCACTTGGTCTGGGTCAGATCCGTCAGTCCGAATACTGGAAAGATGATGCTGAAGACGATGATGCTGATCAGAACGAGAAACAGCAGAAAGCTCGTACCACAGCGAGGGTGCAGGGTCGGAAACCGGCGAGCGTTCTCAACGGTGAGGTCCTGACCGGATTCGAAGGTGTAAATCGATTTGTGTTCGGCACCATGGTACTGAAACACCCGCTTGATGTCCTTCATCAGTGCGATCAAGTAGACATAGGAAAGCAGGATGCCCATTTTCATGGCGCCATCCAGAAGATGAAACAGGGGGCTTTTCGGTGAGATGCCCAGAGCGCTTTCTGAAGTCATGAGCACGGTCAAGTAATGAGGAAGAGCGACGAAGAGTCCCATTCCCATCAGAAATGCCGATCCCATCGAAACGAGAATCGCACCTGTCGAAAGTTTCTCGCCCGTGTCTTCGCCTTCTGAGGCGACTTGCGCTGAGTAACTCAGCGCTCCCATCCCGTGAACCATCGACTCAATCAGAGTGACGACTCCACGAAGTACCGGCTTGCCCAGGAACGGGTATTTCTGAACGATGCTCGAGAAAGGATCATTCTTGATCACGATGCGCCCATTGGGCTTTCGGACCGCGATGGCGACGAAATGTGGAGAGCGCATCATCACGCCTTCAATGACTGCCTGGCCGCCGATGCTGGTGAATTTTGTGGGGAGCTTCATCATAAGTGTCTCCAGTGTATCCGGTCTGGTCCGCTCGTGGGAAGCAGAACCACATAACGCATCAAATAAAAGGGCCAGGATGACGTTTAAATCAACCCGGCCGCTTCAAGATTTCTTCACTCTACTGAAACGCTGATCTTTTCAGCCTGACATCCCCTTGACGAATTCTTCGTTCGTTTTGGAGTTTTTGACCTTGTCGAGCAGGAACTCCATCGCGTCCAGAGTGTTCATCGGATGAAGGACTTTTCTCAGAATCCAGAGGCGATTGAGCATGTCCTTCGGCAGGAGCAGTTCTTCCTTGCGGGTCGCTGACTTGTTGATGTCAAGGCACGGGAAAATGCGCTTTTCCATGAGCTTGCGGTCGAGGTGGATTTCAGAATTTCCCGTTCCCTTGAATTCTTCGAAAATGACTTCGTCCATGCGGGAGCCGGTTTCAATGAGGGAAGTCGCGATGATCGTGAGAGATCCGCCTTCCTCGATGTTGCGAGCGGCTCCAAAGAAGCGCTTCGGCTTGTGAAGCGCGTTGGAGTCTACGCCTCCGGAAAGAATCTTGCCGGAAGGCGGCACTACGGAGTTGTAGGCACGCGCGAGACGCGTGATCGAATCCAGGAGAATGACGACGTCGTACTTGTTCTCAACCAGGCGCTTGGCCTTTTCGTTGACCATCTCGGCGACCTGCACGTGGCGAGAGGCCTGCTCATCAAAGGTCGAGCTCACGACTTCGCCCTTCACGGAGCGCTGCATGTCGGTGACTTCTTCCGGCCGCTCATCAATGAGAAGAACGATGAGCTTCACTTCGGGATTATTGGAAGTGATCGCGTTTGCGATGTCCTGCATCAGGACGGTCTTGCCCGCACGAGGAGGAGCGACGATCAGGCAGCGCTGGCCTTTGCCGAGCGGCACCATCATGTCGATGATGCGCGTGGAATAGTTGTTCTGCTGATACTCGAGATTGATGCGCTGCTGAGGGTAGAGTGGAGTGAGATTGTCGAAGAGGACCTTCTCGGAATTCATCTCGGGAGTCTGGAAGTTGACGTTTTCGACCTTCAGGAGAGCGAAGTAGCGCTCGCCTTCCTTAGGAGCACGGACGGAGCCACTGACGGTGTCTCCGGTCCTCAGTCCAAAACGACGGATCTGGGAGGGAGAGACGTAAACATCATCCGGACCCGGAAGGTAGTTGTAGTCAGGCGCTCTCAGAAATCCGAAGCCATCGGGCAGGCACTCAAGAACTCCGTCAGCATAGATATGTTCGTCTTTTTCGGCTTTCTTCTGGAGGACCGCGAAGATCAGATCCTGCTTGCGCATCCCGCCGGCATTCTCAAGTCCAAGGGTCTTGCCCATTTCAACCAGTTCACCGATTTTAGTCTCTTTCAATTCCCGAAGATGCATTGAAGTCCCGTCATTAAATTGTCAGTTGGATTTTCAGTTTGGATTTAAAGGAAGGTCAAAGGAGGAGTTGAGCTGGATCGAACCGCTTGAACGCAAAGGGATTGCAATCGAGACCGGTCTTATTCGGGTAACAAACTCTTTCACCCTCGTAAAGAAAAAAGATACACTTGAAGGCATCATGAAAAAACTCGTTTTCGCGCTTCTGATCCTCATTATCGCAGGGATTTCACTGGTCCAGGTTGGACGTTTCGTGGAGTTCGCCACCTCTCCGATCGAGCCCGGAAATGAAGAAACCATCGTGATCGATGTGCAGCGCGGACAGAGCCCGCAGGACATCTCGAGGAAACTCGAGGAACAGAAAATCATCCGCAATGCGAAATGGTTCGTCTGGCTCGGAAAATTTGAACGGACCTGGCCCAAGGTCAAAGCCGGAGAGTACGGCGTTTCAACCGGCATGAGCCCGCTCAAGATCCTGGAGATCATCACGAGCGGCATCAGCATCAACCGCTCTTTCACGATTCATGAAGGCGATAACATCTACGAAGTGGCGGACGGGCTTGAAAGCGAAGGTTACGTTCAGAAGGACCGGTTTCTCACCCTCTGCAGGGATCCGAAGTTCATCTCCACGCTGGGTTTTCACGATGCCCCACCCCTTGCGCTTGAGGGCTATCTGTTTCCAGACACTTACTTCCTGAACAAAGGCATCTCGGCTGAAGAGATCGTCAAACGCATGGTGAAACGTTTCCAGCTTTTCTGGGGTGAAAACGAGAGAAAGCGCGCGCTCGAACTCGGGATGACTCGTCATCAGCTCATCACGCTCGCCTCGATGGTGGAGAAGGAGACAGGCGCACCCCAGGAGAGACCCATGATCGCTTCAGTCTTCTACAATCGGTTGCGCAAGAAGATGCGCCTTCAAAGTGATCCGACGACGATCTACGGAATGTGGGATCGCTACAAGGGCAAGATCCACAAGACGGATCTCTCGATCGAAAACCCCTACAACACCTACACGATCCCTGCCCTTCCGATCGGTCCGATCGGAAATCCGGGTAAAGAAGCTCTGACGGCCGCCCTACACCCCGCTACATCCAACTTTCTCTTTTTCGTTTCACACAACGACGGAACTCATGAGTTTACCGAGAACTACGGCGCTCATCAGGACGCGGTGAGGAAGTTTCAGCTGGATCCCAAGATGCGCGAAGGCAAGAGCTGGCGCGACCTGAACAAGAAGAAGACTCAGACCGCAGCGCCCGCAGCCTCCGCGGGCGGTTGAGCTTTCTTCATGACATGAAGCAGCGCGATCAAGTGAGCGATCAGAAAGACGGAAGCCGCTTCAAAGCGGGCTGACCACCAGCCTCCCAGGAAATCAAAACTCGTCAGATTCATCAGAAAGAAGAAAACTCCGAGCAGGACCCAGGCCGCTCTGGACCTGCGCGCGTGAATCAGCAGACACACGATGAGTGGATAGCTGAAGATGAAATAAGGCTTCCACACGAGGTGCGAAGGCACGATGAGAAGCGCGACGGAGACCGCGAGCCACTTCAAGCGGATTGCCGATCCGGCGACCACGCCGTCGGCCGCGACTCGGGCACCATTGACGATCCACGCGGCCAGAACTCCCAGCCAGCACAACGTCCAGGAGAAGTTCAGAAGGGTGCGGGTGGCTTCGCTCATGACATTTGAACCCAGAGGGATCCACTTGCTCCCGAGAAAGATGACATGGGTGTCTTCCCCACTCGTGTAGTGATGCACGAGTGCGGCGAAACTCTGGTTGTGCGACTCAAGGGGGAAACCCCGACTGAGGAGAGCGCTTTTCCAATGGGAGTAGAGTTCTAGAAATGAGTCGAAGTTCACGCTGAGGAGCGGAATCAGCGTGACGAGGAGCACTCCGGCGATCACACCCATTTTTTCGGACCTGAGTTTTTTCGCGTCCAGGCCCGTCGCCAGAAACCAGGGCACCACCACCAGCGGGATCGGAAAGATCTTGACCACTGCCGCCACTCCCAGCACAAGCCACGCCAGAAAGGAATGAGCACGTGAAGCTCGAGAATCAAAGTGGTTGAGCAATGCCCAGAGGCAGGCGCACAGAATGAAAAGATTGACCTGTCCGTATTGAAAGTCGATCAGGAGAGGGCGGGCGATGAAGAGCAGGGCCAAACAACCTGCGGCAAGTGAGACTGTGGAAAAAAACGACCTGTGCAGGTATCGGATGACCAGAGCCAGTCCCGTCGCTTTGGCCAGGCACCAGAGTGCAAGCGCTACCGGCCTTGAAAAAAATCCCAACGGCGAAAGGATCCATGCAAATCCCGGAGCATAGAGGTAGCGATCGGGAGTTCCACCAAAAATGGCGGGGCCGTGCCCGGAAAGGACCAGGCGCCAGGCTTCATAGAATACGGAAAAGTCAGGAGATCCTCTTTGAAAGGCCCAGAAGATTCCAACGAAGACGAGAAGCACTGCCGAGAGGACGGCAGCGATTTTCACAGAAAGGATTCCTGGATCTCACTTGAGGAGCGCGAACCCGAGCTCATGAGAGGTGGCAGTGAACGCGCAAGTGGATGCAATTGCAGAGGCGGGGTGATGAAAGGAAACACCGGACTCAGGAATCCCCGCTCAAGTTCAATCAGCCAGCTCTTGAATTTCAATTCAATCTGATTGGGATCCTTCACACCCATGAAGCCGCCGAGACTCTTGTCTGAAACGACGCGGTGGCAGGGTACCAGAACTGGGAATGGATTCCTGCGAAGGGCCTGTCCGACGGCTCGGCAAGCGAGGGGCTTGCCCAGTCGAGCCGCAACCCAGGAATAGGTTCTTGTCTCGCCATGCGGAATGCTTGCAATGCATTCATATACGGATTTCTGAAACGAAGTGAGTCCCCGAGTATCGAGCAGGCTCCAGGCAAGTGGAAGCAGTGGCTCGCCGAGACGGAAATAGGTTTTCAGATCGCGCGCGATGGCAGCGACACCATAGGGAGTTTCATCGATGCCGGGAAGATCACCGGAAGCGGTTGCCGCATTTTTCGAGTCCTCGCTCCAGTGAATGCCGGAGAGCAGACCCAGTTCATTCCACAGCAGACCGAAGCTCAAGACCGTGCTGGCTGAAGTGGTCTTGAATCTGACCTGGGTAAATCCTGGGTTAACCATAAGCTCTTGTCCATGCTCGTTCAGACATGTTATTCCGGGTCTCTGACACTTTTAAGTGAGTTCGTTCCGTGACCAAATCGCGACTATCCAGTGAGGCTCGTGCTGAATGTTGAACGCTGAATCAAAAATTGCAACTCTTTTAGATCTTTGGGGTGTGCCGGTCATCATTTTGGCCGCCACCTGGATTGCCGTTTTTCTGTTTCGTCGTCTGATGTACGCCACTGTCCGAAAGCGATTCTCCGGGGCTCGGCCGCTGATTTCGGTCCTTTCAAAATTGATCTACCTCGTGGGTTTGAAACTCGTCGTCGATACCATGCCGCTCACCGTCAAAGCGGAACTTTGGGCAGAGAACATCATTTTCGTCTGCGCCACCCTGCTTCTGCTCTGGATTCTCCGAAGAGCAGCCGTGCTCGCGCTCGAAATGAGTCCCCTCAGCAATGCGCAATCGCCCGTCCTCACCCAGGGTTTCATCCCTCTGGTGAAGAACCTCATCACTCTCTTCATCTTCTTCATGGGCACCATCATGGTGCTCAAGCGGTTCAACTACGATGTGATGTCTCTGTTGACTGCTCTCGGAGTGGGATCTCTGGCCGTCGGCCTTGCGGCGAAGGACACACTCTCGAACATGATCTCAGGCTTCACTCTCATCATCGATCGCAACCTGCGCCCCACGGACTGGATCACGCTTGGTTCATCAACCGGACAGGTGGAGGAGATCGGACTCCGGAGCACCCGGATTCGACTCGGTGACGGCAATGCTCTGATCGTTCCCAACTCCGAGCTCGTCAACACGAAGATCATCAACCTGTCTCAACCCAACAACGGAATGAACGTGACGGCGAGTTTCAAAGTTCCTCATGGGACCGAATTCACTCTCATCAAGTCGATCTGCCTTGAAGTGCTGCGTGAGATGGAAAAGATTGACCAGTCGCGCGCTGGAGCGGTGAGTCTCTCTCAGATTGGTGAAGCACTTCAATCCATTGATGTGACGTTTTGGGTAAGCGACATCACGCAAAAAGGTTCAGCGATTTCAGAATTCAATGAGAAAGTGCTGATCGCTTTGCAGAAGAACAGCATCGCACTTGCACCACCTCCCACTCTGGTTCTCCCCGCAGCCACAGCGCTTGCACAAGCACACTGACCGTACTGCGCCGTGTTGACTTGCTGCAAGAAAAACTCAGGATTTTCGCTTGTTTAAGTCAGACTTTGGAAGTATGGTCCGGCATCTTTCAAACTTGAAAATAGCTGAAAAGTAGTACGGCTAGGGGCATTTAACGACGTGGCTTCTTATGTAGTACTCGCCAGAAAATGGCGTCCATCTCAGTTTTCAGACATCGTTGGACAAGGTCACATTGTCCGAACCTTGATGAATGCAATCCGCAGCGAGAGGCTCCATCAGGCGTACCTGCTCACAGGCTCGCGCGGAATTGGCAAGACTTCCATCGCCCGCATCTTTGCCAAAGCGATCCGCTGTGAAAATGTTGAAGTCAAAAAAAGTCCGGATGGTTCTGACTGGCTTTACTCCTGCGATCATTGCCCAGCCTGTCGGGAAATCGCGGCTGGCAACAGTGTCGACGTCATCGAAATCGATGGTGCTTCCAATAACGGCGTCGACGCGGTTCGTGAAATTCGTGAGAACGCGAAGTACCTGCCGTCATCCGGTGGCAAGAAAATCTACATCATCGACGAAGTTCACATGCTCACGACGGCAGCGTTCAACGCGCTGCTGAAGACTCTCGAAGAGCCGCCTCCACACGTGATCTTCGTCCTGGCAACGACCGAGCCGCATAAAATTCCTGCAACGATCCTTTCTCGCTGCCAGCGTTTTGATCTCAGACGAGTGACTCTGGCTCAGATGCAGACTCGCCTCATCGAAGTCACTCAGAAGGAAGGCATCCAGGCCGAAGCAGGAGGTCTTGCCCTGATCGCTCGCGCGGCCGAAGGCAGCATGCGCGATGCACTTTCACTGCTGGATCAAGTGATTGCATTTGCCGGCAATCAAGTCTCCACCCAAGCGGTTCGCGAAAGCGTCGGCCTCATCGCTGGCCAGACTCTGCTCGGCATCCTCTCGGGAGTTTTCGCCCGCAAGCCGCTGGACGCGATTGCCCTGGTTGACCAGGCCTACCAGCAGGGGCATGATCTGAAGCTTCTGACTCGCAATCTCATTGAATTTCTGCACGGTGCGATACTCGCCAAGCTCGGGGCCGCTGGCTCAGCCACTCTTGAACTTTCCGAGGACGAGTGGAAAGAACTGACTAAAATCGCTGCCCTCAGGAGCATTGAAGAGATTGAACTCATCTTTCAGGTCCTGCATCAGGGGATCGACTGGATCGCGCGCTCTCCTCAGCCTAAAATCGTGCTCGATGTCCTTCTGATCAAATGCGCGACTGCAGAAGCGCTGGTTCATGCGCAGGATCTCGGCGGCGCAGGCAACTCGTCTCCCGGGGGCTCAACTGCTTCGGGCAGTGGACTCACCACGAATGCCGCTTCTCCAGCCGTGCCCCAGCGAACACTTCAAGCCCAGGGCGTGATCACTCCCAGCTCCATCATCGGTACGATCGTGGCTCCGACTGCCTCAGCTTCAACGCCGGCGCAATCTGCTCAGCCGGCTGCGACTCCCGTCGCTTCCGTACCCGGAGTCATGAGTTGGGAAGGCTTCATCGGCCATGTTCGCCCAACTCGTCCACTCCTCGCTTCGATTCTGGAACATGCCAATGTCGAGACACTCCCTTTGCCGACGGCGAAGGATCCGGAATTCAATGTTCTCACGATCTGTTTGAAACCTGAAGACGCCTATTACAAGGAACAGCTTCAGTCCAAGGCTTACAGTGAACAGCTTCTTGCGCTGACAAAGGACTACTTCAAGCGCCTGGTTCGAATCGCCGTTGAACTCAAGGCAGGAGGCGAGAGCCTCGCCGCCAAGAAGGAACGCGAACGCAAGGAACGTGAGACCACCGCTCGCAATGCCGCACAAAATCATCCGATCATTTCTGAAGCACGCGCACTCTTCGGCGGCGAGATGGGTCCGATCGAATTTTCGAATGGTACGGAACCTGAAGAAGGTGGAGGCAGAAATGCAAAGTCCTAACCGTCAGGATCCAGTAGCCAAACTGATCTTCGAACTTTCCAAGCTTCCTGGGATTGGCGAAAAGACTGCAACGCGCCTCACCTACTACATTCTGAAACAGGACATCGAGTACTCAAAGTCCCTGGCCGAAGCCTTGATCAATGCGAAACAGAAGATCGGGCTCTGCGAAACCTGCTTCACTTTCACAGACGTCAGTCCTTGCCGCATCTGCTCAGATGCCCAGCGAGATCAAAGCATGATCTGCGTGGTGGAGCGCCCTTCCGACGTGTTCTCCATTGATTCCGCCGGAGCTCACAAAGGACTTTATCACGTTCTCCATGGCGCGCTATCCCCTCTGGACGGGATCGGGCCTGATGAACTGAAGATCCGTGAACTTCTGCACCGGATTCACCAGCATCAGGACGTCCTGAAAGAAGTGATCCTCGCCACCAACCCAAGTGTCGAGGGTGAAGCCACCGCTTTGTACCTCACCCGCCTGATCAAACCTTTCGGACTCAGACTCACTCAACTTGCCCACGGACTGCCTGTCGGTGGCCAGCTTGAATACACGGATCGGCAGACCATCGGCAAAGCGATGGAAAACCGAGTGGAGATGACCTGACGTGAGCTTCATCAATTACGCCACCAAAGAAATCAACTGCAAGATCGTCTACTACGGCCCCGGCCTGAGCGGCAAGACGACCAACGTTCAGTACATCTATGAGCAGACGCAACAGGATCAGAGAGGCAAGCTCGTCACTCTGAGCACTGAGAATGAGCGCACGCTCTTCTTTGACTTTTTACCGCTCTCGGTAGGCGATGTGCGCGGGTATCAGACCCGCTTTCACCTCTACACGATTCCGGGTCAGACTTTTTACGAACTTTCCCGTCAATTCATCCTGAAAGGAATTGATGGAATTGTGTTTGTTGTCGACAGCCAGCCAGAACGCATGGAAGCCAACATCGAGAGTTATGAGTCTTTGGAAAAGACTCTCGAAAAGCAGGGCTACGACATCAACAAGATCCCGCTTGTCCTGCAGTACAACAAGCGCGACAACCCCGACGCGATTTCGCTGAGGGAGCTCGAAGCGACATTCAATACCATGCGCAGGCCTTACTTCGAGGCTGTGGCCAATCGTGGCCAGGGCGTCATGGAAACTTTGCAGGCCGTCAGTCAATGGGTGATTAGAGAACTTAAAGGGGGGGATCAATCATGAGAAAAGACACCGTCAGGAAATTCAAAAAAATCTTCGAAGCACAGAAAAGTGGAGCCATGTTCAATGGACCCATCGTGCGCGATGAATTCAGCGTGAACTCGGACGATCGTTACGACGAAATCGACCAGGCAAGCACGGACATGGAACAGGCCATGAGAATGCGTCTTTGCAACCGTGAGGTCATCTTCGTCAAGAAGATCGACGAAGCGTTGAAGCGCATCGAAGAAGGCACTTTTGGGGAGTGCGAAGAGTGTGGAGAGGATATTGAACTTCGTCGTCTCGAAGCTCGTCCGACTGCCACACTTTGTGTTTCATGCAAGGAAGAAGAAGAACGCCGCGAAACTCTCACTGCAGCCGGTCGTGAGCACAAGAGTCTGGGCGAGACGTTTTCGAAGAGATACGCTTAA
>JACMNQ010000082.1 GCA_014378465.1 Oligoflexia bacterium
AAAGGATGGGCCCCACCCCGGGAACCCGCGGGCCCAAATGAAAAGGCCGAAACTCCGGGGAGTTTCGCCCTTTTCATTTCAGCTCAAGAAGGGTTTCAGGCAGGAGCCTTGTCCGAACCTTCGTCGACCATTTCCTTCAGTTCTTTTCCGACTTTGAAGAAAGGAACACGCTTCGGAGGAACCTGCACGACCTGACCGGTCTTCGGATTGCGACCCTGATAGCTGCCGTAACTGCGATTCACGAAGGACCCGAAGCCGCGAATTTCAATTCGATCGTCTTTCTTCAGGGCATCGCACATCATATCGAACACCCTGTTCACCACAAGCTCGGCCTGCTTGTGTTGAAGGTGGGCTTTCTCGGCAATCACATTGATCAGATCAGCTTTAGTCATGAAGGCGTTGCTCCTTATTTAAAAGTAAAGACAACCCGTTGCTTTTGCAAGTCTTTTACAAATCTTTTAAAGTAACGCACGGGTTCAACGCGCCACTCGTTTGACAGAACCTAATGAGAGTTGAATTTGATGATCGACAGCACGACTTCAAAGGCGATCAGAAGGATGATGATCAATTCGAGCATCGTTTCACGTTTGGTCTTCGCCAGATCCACGATGATCTCAATGCTCTCCTGAATGATCTTGATCTTGTACTCGAGCGCACGGTAGCGCGTATCGATCTCGACCATGGCCTTGAGCTCGCTGAAAAGCTTGTCCAGCTCCACACTTTCCCAGGTCTCTTCAGGCGAATCAACGATGTAGAGATTGGAAATGATTTCCTGCTTCGTGTTCAGACAGAGCCCGATGAACTTGATGAGATCTTCGGAACTCTCCAGAAAACGGCCTTGTTTCTCCAGCTTTTTGGAGAAAGTGTTGGTTTTCTCAAGCAGGTTCTCGATCAGGATCTCATAGTACTCCAGAGCCGTGCTCTCGCCGATGAGCATGCACACGATCTTGATGCGCGCGAACGAAAGACTCGTCAGCACGACCCGGTCAAAATAGACCTTGTTGACCGAATCAACCGATGCCGGTTGAACTTCAACGAGAAAAGCTTCCGTCGTGTGATTGAAGTCCGTGCCGGCCCGCAAGTCGTGAATGGCCGAGAGCTCGCGCTCCTGAACGGCATCAGGCACGTTGAAGAACACCACGGATCCGTAGTTGTACACGAAGAGGTAGGAGTCCTCCGCATACCGAACGACGAGTTCGTAATTGGAAAACTCCGTGACCGGCATGCTCAGGCGGTCCTTCAGATTGATGAGCTTCAGCTTCTCGGCGACATGAAGCGCCTTGATCCGGTAAGTCTGACCCGGGCTGACGGGAGTACTGGAGGCAGTCGTCTGATTCAAAGTTGTTTGACCTCTTTGATGCCGCTGGTTCCCCAGAGATCCAGCACGAATTTCTTATGGTCGGCGCGATGGCCGCTGTAGCGCATGGTGAGGATACTGAGGGTGCCGCGTCCCGCGATGTCAAAATCATCCAGAACCAGATCATTCTTGGCCAAGGCCTGATTGATGTTCTGGCGAACCGCCCCTTGAGGATCATCCGCGACGACTTCGCAGGAGAAAGTGAGGGAGCGACCGAGAACCCGGTCTTCAAACACATTGGTGGCCACGAGAATCAGCACGACCGTCACGGAGACCGCGACCGCGACATCCGCATACCCGATCCCGATGCAGATCCCGATGGCCGCGACGACCCAGATGGTGGCGGCGGTCGTGAGACCCACGATCGTGCCCCTGGACTGAATGATCGTCCCGCCGCCGAGAAAACCGATTCCGGAAACGATCTGCGCGGCGACTCGGGAAGGGTCACCGAAATGACCGCTGTCCGAGAGTGAAGTGGCAATCAGAATGGACACTGAAGTGTAAAGAGCGGATCCCACGCAGATCAGGATGTTGGTCTTGATCCCTGCAGGCTTGTTCTTGAGTTCACGCTCCAGGCCCACCAGGCCACCGCAGATGATCGAAAAGAAGATCTTCGGAGCGAAGAACTGCATGAGCTGAAGGAATGACCAATGTGTCTGAAATTGACCCATCCTCCCATGTTAAGGGGGACGGGCAGTTCACGCAAGGTTAAGAATTTAAACCGGAAAAATGCCGCCGCCTGCTTCAAGTCTTGGCTTTTCCAGATGGCTTCGCGACGCGCCTGCTGGGGTTATGCGCTCCGTGTCGAACATCTTTGCCGGTCACTGCAAAAATGACGTCTTCCGCGATATTCGTGGCGTGATCACCGAGTCTCTCCAGATTTCGAGCGATCAGGATGAGATTGAGGGCTTGTTCAATGGTGGTCGGATCTTTTCCCATGTAAGCGATCAGCTCCTGAAAAATATGATGCTTCAAAGCGTCAACCGAATCATCACGCTGCAGGACATCGGCCGCCATCACCGAGTCACGTTTGACAAACGCGTCGAGCGCCGCGCGTACCATGACGCGAACTTCCTGAGACATCCGCGGCAGATCGATCAGGGGTTTCAGCGGAGGTCGTTCGAGGTAGCGCTTGCCGTTGTGAGAGATATTGACGGCCTGATCCCCCATCCGCTCCAAATCGGTGTTGATCTTGATCACGGCGACGATCAACCGGAGATCCGCTGCCAGTGGAGACTGGCGCGCGAGAAGCCTCAGGCAGGCTTCATCCACTTCGATGTGCGAGCGATTGATGATGGTTTCATACTCATGCACCTTCTCAAAGCGTTCGGGCTCGCGGTCAATCAGGGCCTGAGTCGCCTCTTCGATCGCCTTCTCCACGTACCCGCCCATGAGCAGGATCCGCTCTTTCAGCTTCTGAATTTCAAGATCAATCGCTCTTTCCATGGATTCCTCAAAGCCCTTCAGCCGAACCGGCCTGTGATGTAATCTTCCGTGCGTTTGTCGCGAGGATTCGTGAAGAGCCTCGAAGTGTCATCATACTCGATCAATTCACCCAAAAGAAAGAACGCAGTTCGGTCTGAGATTCGCGCGGCCTGCTGCATGTTGTGAGTCACGATCACGACTGTGACTTCCTTCTTGAGCTCAATGAGAAGTTCCTCAATCTTGGCCGTGGAGATCGGATCCAGCGCACTCGTGGGCTCGTCCATCAAAAGCACGGGAGGATTGACGGCCAGCGCGCGCGCGACGCAGAGACGTTGCTGCTGCCCCCCCGAAAGACTCGTTCCGGGCGCCTTGAGTTTGTCCTTCACTTCATTCCAGAGTGCTGCCTGTTTCAGCGATTTTTCAACGGTTTCAGCCAGCAGAGCCTTGTTGCCCATGCCCGCGAGTCTCAGCCCGACCGCAACATTGTTGAAGATGCTCATCGAAGGAAAGGGGTTGGGCTTTTGAAAGACCATTCCGATCTTGCGCCGAATGGCCACGGGGTCCGTGCCGGGCCCGTAGATGTCCTCACCACTCAGGAGCACCTGCCCTTCAACCCGCGCACCGGCGACTTCTTCGTGGAGGCGATTGAGGCACCTGAGAAATGTCGATTTTCCGCAGCCGGACGGGCCGATCATCGCGGTCACCGTGTTCTTCTCCACCGGCAGTGAGATATCGCGGATCGCGTGCACGCTGCCGAACCAGGCGTTGATGTTCTTCGCGTCCAGAATGGTCTGTGTGATCACGATGTCTCGAGTTCCGCTCATTTTGTTCTCTCCCTCTTTTTCATTCAGTCCTTTGCAGGCGCGTGGCGTTTGAGAATCATCCGAGTCGTGAGATTCAGGATGAATACGAAAAGGACCAGGACCAGGGCACCGGTCCAGGCCTGTTGATGCCATTCTTCGAAGGGACTGATCGCGTAGGTGTAGATCTGCACCGGAAGGGAGGCGATCGGCTGATCGAGACTCCTGGGCCAGTATTGACTTCCGAGCGCCGTGAAAAGAAGAGGCGCCGTCTCACCGGTCACTCGTGCGAGCCCAAGCATCACTCCCGTCATGATGCCGCTGAGACTCCCGCGCAGCACGATGATGAGAGTCACTTTCCAGCGCGAAATTCCGAGCGCGAGGCCCGCTTCACGAATGTGCACGGGCACGAGCTTGAGAAGCTCTTCCGTGGTGCGTGCCACGGTGGGGATCATGATCACGGCCAGGGCGGCGCCGCCCGCATAACTTGAAAATCTTCCCATCGGGATCACGAACAGCGAGTAAGCGAAAATTCCGATGATGATGGAAGGAACGCCCGCCAGAAGTTCCGTACAGAAGCGCAGAATCATCGAGAGTTTCGTCTTTCCGTACTCGGAGAGGTAGACGCCGGTCGCGATTCCCACCGGGATTCCGATCAATGAAGCCAGCGTGATGAGGATCAGACTGCCGAGGACGGCATTGGCCATCCCTCCCCCCACTTCACCCACCGGCTTCGGGAGGGAGGTGAAGAAATTGACGTGCAGTCCGGGAAGTCCCTGCTGACAGACGTAGAGAAAGACGCTGAAGAGCGGAAACAGAGCGAGGATCGCGCAGCCGATAAGCAGCCCCACCATCAAGCGGTTGACGAGTTTTCGCCTGGGATTCACAGTGCTCAAAAGTCACGCCCCCGGTTCCGGTTCAATCGCCAGACGAGGATGCGTGCGACTGAGTTGATCGCGAAGGAAACGGCAAAGAGCGCAAGCCCCACGAAGGCGAGCGCGGAGAGGTGAAGGTCTCCTGACGCTTCGGCATACTCGTTTGCGATCACGCTTGCCATGGTCTGGCCGGGCGCGAACAGGGAGGCGGCGATCTCGGCGCGATTTCCGATCACCATGGTGACGGCCATGGTTTCACCCAGGGCCCGAGCCAGGCCCAGAATCACGGCTCCCAGAATTCCCGAATGAGAACTTTCGAGAACTGCCAGTCGCATCGTCTCCCATTTTGTTGCACCCAGAGCCCGAGCGGCTTCGCGTTGAGACTGCGGAACGGCCCTGAAGACTTCCTTGCAGATCGCGGCGATCGTGGGCGTGATCATCATCGCCAGAATCAGGGCGGCGGCGAGCATACCCACGCCATAAGGCGCACCTCTGAACAGAGGCAGCCACCCGAAGTGACCCGAAAGCCAGGGCTCCACCGTGATCCGAAGAAACGGAGCCAATACGAAAATTCCCCAGAGTCCATAGACGACGCTCGGGATCGCGGCCAGCATCTCGACGAGAAAGCCCACCGCCTCGGCCAAGCGTCTCGGAGCCAGTTCATTCAGAAAAAGCGCGACCCCGACACTGATCGGTGCGGCGATCAGAAGCGCAAGTCCGGATGAAACCAGAGTTCCAAAGATGACTGGCCCTGCCCCGAAAACTTCCTGCACGGGATCCCAGTTCGTGCTGCTGAAAAATCCAAAGCCGAATTTATGAATTGCGGGCAGCGAGAGATGAATCAACTGCCAGGCGATTGCGCCCAGGAGCATCAGCACGGACAGCGCCACTCCATTGAGGAGCAGGTAGAAGATCCGGTCTCCGAGATGCGCTTCACGCCTCACTTGAAACTACTTTCCAGCCGGTACTGCCTGAACCGCTTGAATTTTGGCAACTTCTTCTTTCACCTTCTTGACGAGTTCCGCCGGCAACGGAGCATAAGACAGGGGCTGAGCCAGCTTCTGGCCGTCCGTGAGCGCCCAGTCCAGAAATTTCCTGAACTGGGGAGCCTGCGTGGCTTTCATCCGCTGATAGACGAGAAGATAAGTGAACGCGGAGATCGGGTAAGAGTCCTTGCCCTGAGCGTCCGTGATGGAAACTCGGAAATCCTTGGGCATGTTGGCGGCTTCCGCAGCCGCTGCCGCCGAAACGCTGTGGGGCGAGGGAGCGACAAACACCCCTGAACGATTCTTGAGCCGGGCCACGGGCAGATGATTGGTCTCAGCGTAGACGAGCTCCACATACCCGAGCCCGCCCGGAGTCTGCTTGATCAGACCGGTGACTCCTTCGTTTCCTTTGCCACCGAGACCCACGGGCCACTTGAGTGCGGTGCCGGCGCCCACTTTCGATTTCCATTCAGGACTCACTTTGGAAAGGTAGTCCGTGAAGATGGCGGAAGTTCCGCTGCCGTCGGACCGATGCGCTACCATGACGAAGGTGTCCGGAAGGCTGGCGGCGAGCGAAGGATTCAGGGCCTTGAGCTTCGGATCATTCCACTTCGTGATCTTGCCCAGAAAAAGCTCCGCGAGCACTTCAGAAGAAAGACGCAGATCGCCCTTGAAACCTGGCAGATGATAAGTGATGGCCACGGCGCCCAGAACAGTCGGGATGTGCAGAATCGGCAGTTGCGTTTTTGCCATCTGCTCGGCGGTCATCGGAGCATCGCTGGCCCCGAAATCGATCGTCTTCTCAAGAAGCTGCCGAACTCCTCCCCCGCTTCCGATGGACTGGTAATTGATCTCCAGGGAAGGATCGACTTTCCGATATTCAGAAAACCATTTTGAATAGAGAGGATAAGGAAACGTGGCACCGGCACCATTGATGGTCTGAACGGCCGCAGCCGCAACGTTCCCATTCATTCCGAGGGTCGCGACTTGAGAGAGCGTCAAAGCCATCGCACTGACGCACACGCTGGACCGAAGACTGGCCAATCGGGAATATTTCGATTTCTTCATCTGGATGGGATTCATGCTCTGAACCTAGCGCAAGCGCGGCGCACCAGTCTGTCAGGACTTGGTTAGGATTCAAGGACTGGAGATTTGCCCGGATTTATATTGACGCTTGGGGCTGAACCCCTAAACTAGAAGAACATGGTTATCCACCGTCACCTCTTCATCGGCCTGATGCCCGCACTGGCAGTTACCGTGGCCTCCGCGATCACCGGAATCGGAGGATGCGCGATTCGCTCGGCGCAGGCGGACGACGCAGCGCCAGCCGGTCACCAGCCGAACACGGATCAGACCGCTTTCGTCGTCAAAGAGAAGATTTCCGAACTCGAGTGGACCAACAAGGCGAAAGTCGTTCATCACGCCAAGGCACCGGGCACCGGGACCGGGAATGAGGACGACCAATTTGCGGCCGTGCTCTTCGGACGCTACACTCGAAAAGGCTGGACCCTGTCCGTCGACAATCAGATCCTCTCGCTCGACGAAAGCGGAAATTTTACCTACGAAACTCCCGTCTCCCGACAGGACATGTCCATCCAGCTGATGGCGATCGGCCCCTTCGGAGAAGTCGAACGCCAGAGCGTGACCTTTCAGTTTTCAAAATGGAAGAATCAGCGCGACGACGGTACCGGCGCTTTTGCAAAACGTCTTTTCATCACTCCCGGTTTCAGCCTGACCAGCCTGACGCACAAGGAAACCAACGTCTCCGATTACAGCACGACCGCGCTCACTGCGAAAGTCTCCGCCAACTACCTGCTCTTTCCCCCACGCTGGGATCTGGGGGTCACGGCCTACCTGACTGCGCTGCAGCTGAAAAAACCCTCTCAAGTGACCCTCACCGATTCCGGGGTCAGCACCGCTGATGTTTCCGTGCATTACCTCGGACTCAATCTTCGACTGGGCTATATTTTTCCCCAGCTCAAGGACCCCTGGAGACTGGCCCTTTACAGCGGTTTCTACTACACGACGATGCTGGTGAATCCGAAACTCTTCGGCTTTCAGAACCTGAGTGGACCTCAGCTGTACCCTTCCCTCCGCCGAACCCTCAAGAAAGGCGACGCGGTCGTCGGCTATGTGAAATACTCGCCCGTCTCCAACAACTTCGCGCTGCTCAATTTTTCGAACCGCGAAATTGCAGCGGGCGCGGCCTACATCTTTCCACGGAATGCTCAGGGACGCGGCTTTTCGACCTCAGCGGATTACTCGAACATTCAATTCGGCATCAACGGAATCAGTGTTTCGACGACCACTCTCAGCCTGGGAGTGGGATACGGGTTCTGAGTTTCTCATCCTGAGCGGGATCATCGCATCGCCTCGGAACGTCACGGACGGGTCGATGAGACGCGGCCAACAGATCACCACGCAGAAAAAGGGTTCGGGCATCGGCTCCAGCATCCTCCTGGACTATGCGAAAATCCTGGGCGGCGATCTCAGCTTTTCGAACGGAACCACAGGCGCGGTGGTCAGGCTCGACTTCAGCCACTCGCATCGCGGTTCCCGCAAAAACCGTTCAGGCTGAAAATCTGAACTCAAGATCCTGATTTCTTTCACCGGTCACTTGCGAGCGCTGACGACGAACTTGTTGTAGAAAAGACTGCAGCCCGGCTTGTGCATTTCCGCAAGATAGATTTCACAGAAAGACAGCGCGCGGGCTCGAGATCCGAAAATCTCCGAGAACAAGGGCATCGAAAAATTGAATCTCTGTTTTGTCTGCTCAATTTCGTCGTGAAGGTCCTGTCCCTGAAAATCGACGATGGTTGAAGTCCAGGTGCAATCCCTGAATCCCCCGTTCACCAGGATTCCTGGAATTTTTCGGCCGATGAAGAGATCAAAACGCAGGGCGACTCTCAATTGCTCGAGCATCTGGGCAAGCTCCGGATTCTGATGCCCAAGATTGAAGACGATCCCATCAAAATCAATGATGCGAATCCTGCCGCCCGGTTTGAGAACTCGCAGGAGTTCGTGAGTCACCGCATTCACATTTTCCAGATGCTCGTACACATAGCGAGCGACCACCCAGTCGTAATGATTGTCCGGCCTGGGAATGGCCTCGAGTCTGCTCTCAAAGAACTGAATATCTTGGTGCTTCAGGGCGCACGAAAGCTCTCTCGCCTGGTGAACTCGAATCACTGAGCCATCACATGCTTCGATGACGGCTTCTTCACAGCGATCTTTCAAGATTCTGGAAAGCAGACCGGTCCCGCATCCTGCGTCCAGCAGCCGCATTCCGGGCGCCAGTTGGAGGTTTTCGATCTCTTGTTCAGGAAGATAGTTGCGCAAACGGGACTGTGATTCGAGACGCTCAGCTTCAGCACGATTTTCCAGTACATAGCTCATGGGCTTTCTCTCCAGATATCAAGATATCTTAACGGAGTTCGAAACTTTCGAAAGAGTGTTATCTTTGGCCCATGTCTTTGAATTACTTCTTCGTGCACGGCGGCCCAGGACTGAACAGCTCTCCCGAAAAATCGCTCCTCGCTCCCCAGTTCAAGGCTGCGGGACTTTCATTGAGTTTCTGGGATGAACCCTCTCGAAGTCGAGGCACCCATGAGGTCTTTGAAGGCACGTCCACGGGTCCTGCGAAGTGCGCCTCACCCTACCGGGCGTGGGTCCTTTCTCTCGAAAGAGCACTCCTGACGGAGGCTTCGAAAATTCGAGGAAAAATCCACGTCATTTCGCATTCGTTTTCCGCATTGCCTACCCTCGAAATCGTCAGGCGAAATCCCGATGTCTTCGCATCCCTCACCTTTCTGGCTCCCGCTTCGAGTCTTCTGGATACCTACAAAAATCTCCTGCGAGTGGCCGCTCGCGATTTCCAGCTGGCCGCTCCCGAAAAATCCGCTCTGCTTGAAAACCTCATTCGAGATACCCGCGCAGTCATGGACGACGCGCTCAAGCGGGGCCTGGAGCTGGCCTTTCAGGACCCAGCGCTTCTGCCCCAGTATTTCGCTGATCAAACTCGTTTCTCAGAGGCGATGACCGCCTTTCAAGCCCCGGGCGCCGCGCCTGATTTTGAGTCCCTCTTTTCCGTGCTGGCAGACTTTAAGAACCATGAGACTGAAAATCTGCTGGACTCCCCACTTCCGATACGCACTCGGGTCCTCTTCGGTGAACTCGATCCTCTCTGCCCCAGTTCAACGGAGCTGGGTCGCTTTCAGAAATGCTTCACGCACCTGACTCATCACATTCTTGCCGGCGCTTCTCATTACCTGCATCTCGATCAGACTGAAAATTTCATCGCTTTGTTGAAAACCTGACATCCCCGTTCTTAAGGCACCTGAAGCTCACGCGCGGGCCCATGTGAACTTATCTTGACGCAACAAGTCATAAATAGTACATTAGGAATAGAACACTTATTTCTCAGCGGTACGTCATGTGGAGAGGAAGAAGTCTATGGTTGAATTTTCGCGCCTGCGATTCGTGATCCTGGATTGCCCCTATCTCCTGTCTCAAGACTCACAAGCTCGTGACCTCTTCTCCAGGATGGTGCGTTTGAAGTATGAAGGGTACTCGGCGCACTACGGTACCGGTTCCCTCCCTCTTGATACGACCGACTTCATCGGGACTCATCACTTGATCTGCGAAGAAAGAGAGGGAGAGCTTCACCCAGTCCTGGGCTACAAGACCGTTTCCCTGGAGCGATGCCAGCTTTTCAACAATCCGTTTCCAGCGCTGAGTCTCGCAATCACTTCCAAAGCGACTTCGCACGCTGCAAAAGTGACTGAGATCATTCTGGCATCTGAGGCCAAAAATCGCGGACTTTTCTATGGGGGTGGATGGACGATGGCGCCTCATGCTCAGGCCGATCGGGAATCGGCCAAGGATCTCAAAGATCGGATGGCAGCCATGCTGACGACTTATCACCTACGAGAAGCCCAGGGAGAAGAGCTGTGCCTGGGCGTGCTTCGGTTCAAGACCGAACGCTACTTTTCAAAAATCGGTTATGAACCGCTTCGGGACGCCGAGGGCGAAATTCTGCCCACCTTTCACCTGCGCTCCCTCCTGGGCGAAGAAGTTCAGATGCTTCATTGCAGAAACTTCAGCCTGGAGGCTCGGCAACTGGCAAAAAATCACGAAATTCTCTGGAATCAGAGATTGCAACTTGCCCCTGCTCAGCTGAACTCCTTCACTCAAACCAGGAAAGTGGCTTGATATGACTTCAACACTCCTTTCGTCCATCAGCTCCCCTGATCTCAAATCTCTCCGGACTTTCGTCCGGGCAAAGATCATTCCCGCATCCAGGGAACATGACGAGCAGGAAACCTTTCCACTGGAAATATTTCGGATGCTCCACGCTCAAGGATGGCTGCAGGCCTTTCTCCCCCAGGAGTTTGGCGGAACGCAGGCGACGACCGCCGACATGATCGAGATCATGAGGGAGATCGCGTACGGCTCACCCGGAATCACCACTTCGATCGCGGCCAATCTCCTCGCTTACGTCCCCATCATTGGGCATGCCCTGCCGGAAATTCGGGAATCAGTCTGCCGAGATTTCCTGGAACGCTTCTCACTTTCCAGCTTCTGCTTCACTGAACCCGACCACGGGAGCGACGTGCTCCGGATTCATACCACTGCGACACGAACTGAGGACGGCTATGTGCTCAATGGCAAAAAGTGTTTCGTGACCAACGGCAACTTTGCAGAACGCTTTGTCGTGGTTGCTCGGCTGGTACCGCGCTCAGGCATCGAACTTCACCCTCGCGAAGCTTTTGCACTATTTCTCGTCTCTGGTGATTCTGCCGGCGTCGCACGTGGGGCCCCCTACCGCAAACTGGGCCACCGCGACTCCAATACCACCGACATCTTCCTTGACCAGGTCAAAGTACCGCTCAATCACCTCATCGGCAATGAAGGAGAGGGACTGAAAATCGCGTTCGAATCAATTCAAAGGAGCCGGACCCTGCTTTCAGCCTCGGCAGTCGGGTTGGCACTGCGGGCCTATGATCTGAGCTGTGATTATGTGAACAGTCGAAGTCTTTATGACAAACTCCTGATGGAGCAACCCGCCATCCGAAATGCACTCGTCCAGATGCGGACGGACATCGAAGCATCGTGGCAACTCACGAAGGTGGCCGCGGCAAATTGGGATTCAGGCGATCGGTCGTTTGCCCCCTCGAGCATGGCAAAACTTTACTGCGGTCAGATGGCAGTGCGAGTGAGCGGACAAGCCCTCGAACTTTTCGGAGGCTGGGGCTACACAAGCGAGTTTGCGATCGAGAAGGTCTGCCGCGACGCCAAACTCTATGATCTCGCCGAAGGCCCGACTTTCGTTCAGCAAACCATCCTGGCTCGGGAGCTTCTCAAGGACTACGACAAAGCCGCACACGCGAAAAAGCCCGACATCAGAACGGCTCCGGTTTCGAGTCGCAAGGCAGCCTGACCCTCAGGCAGAAGCGAGATGCGGTCCTGGTCTGGAAAGACCCGCCCGCCCCTGAAAATCGAAGTGAAATCTGCACACGCCTGCACCGGAATGAACACAGTCGGTCTCAGTCACTTTGCTGAAAGGGAGTCCGAGGTACCCACTGAGCGATTGGAAGGAGCCGACCTTGGCTGAGCAGACGTGCGTGCTTCCGATGACCTTCTGCATGAGTTCATCCTGCACTTCCGTACTGGGCCTTGCGGTGACCACACAGTGGTGATCTGAAATTTCCACCAGCTGATAGATGCAGTTCTTGTCAAAATAAGGTGAAATCAGTTCCGTGAAAACGTGCTCGTGCAACATGCGAGAAGTTCCATAGCTCCTCAGGAGACGTCCGAGCGGAGTCTTTCGATTCGCCACGAAAGAATGCTCACCCATGGACTTCATAACATCCGTGGAGCAGCCACTTTTCGAAAGGTACTCGCAAAGCTCAGTGACGAAGTTGATGTTGATGGATTGATCCGGGTCCTTGAACAAGGCTTCACTCATCTGAAAATGACGGAGAATCCGACTGCGAGTACGCCAGCCATGGTTCAGTTCCACATAATCCAGAAGATGAATCGAAGTGCGTCTGCGGCTGAATGCACCGACTGAAAACCTTGCAGGAAGCGGGTCATGATCACCTTTCTCCCGAGCTGACAATGCGGCATAATCAACATCGCCCCTCATCACCGACTCAAACGAAAGACCGAAGCGAGCCGCCACTGACTCTACGGTGCGGGCCGCGAGTGGGACTCTTTCAATCAGAAGGCGCAAATACTGTTTCTCAGTCAGGCCAAGAACCTGAAGCCAGTCGTCGCCGGCAAGCTCCGCTGCCCGGCGAATTCGTTCGAGCGTATCTTCGACAGGCTGAGGAAATCTCGCGGACTTCAGCTGGCCATGCGGTTCAGGCGGTAAGTGCACTTCGGAGCTCCTCGGTAATGACATTCAAGTTCTTCAAGTTGTGCGGCATGGGTGGGGCGAACGGAAAGACCCACGAACTTTTCAAAATAGCTCTTCTTGTAGCGGCAGAGAAAATCGCCGAGAGTCGAATCGTCCCGGTAGTTGAACTGCGCAAGGTGGGCCTCCGGACGGACGGAAAAATCAAAGGACCGGGAATCACCGGCCTCGATCACATAATCAAAATTGCACTCATACCCTCTGGCTCCTGAAAGAACTTCAAACAGCAGACTGGAGTCGTCACGAGCGTCAGAGTAAAGCTGATGAAATTTTCCCTGAGTGCGAGACCGAGTCGCAAGGCTCGTGAGGGCATCGAGACTCTCCGGAGTGAGGTACTGCTGCTGGATCAGAAGTCGACTGAGATCCATGCAGAACCGGAGATTGACCTGCTGATCCAGATCCACGAAGAAGTCCGGATCAAAAGCCTTGGAAACCAGGTACTTTTCAAATTCTTTTGGTCCGAGGTGGAGCTCTGCAAATTCGAGAAAAGGAGCCATGGCTTTGATTTTTGAGCCACGGGCTTCACGGTACTCCTGCGGTATGTTGAAATTCAGACCGTAGGTATCATGGTCCAGAGTCGCCATGCCGCCCCGTTCGATCTGTCCCACGAGCAGACTGTCCGTGGAAATGCAGGTCAACTCACAGAAGTGATACCAATCCGTGGCGGTAGGAGCTGCAACTGCAGTCTCCAGGTCCGAAACATAGGATACCGTCAGACCCAGCTCCCGGGCGACATCTCGTTTCGACAGCCCCAGACCCTTGCGCGCCGATCTCAAGACTTTCGCTGCTTTGAGGTCTGAAAGGGTTGTGCCGTTCGAATTCATCACTGTTCTCATCCTACCGAAGTTAACGCGTCACCTTACTCTTCTGTACCTGAGCGCAGCAGTAAAGTAAAGTTCCCAGAATTCGGTTTGGAATCAGAATGACCGGGATTTGAAGTACTTGCCGAACGTTTTACCGAGCGTGATCGGGGTTCTGCGCCACCGGCCCCTGAACCGAAATGGAGAGTATAGTCGCAGGAAGCCCCGCCGTGAGCGATGCAGTTCGTCTCCTCAACTCTCGCAGACGGGAAACCTGCGAACCAGGGAAAGGCGGAAAGAGCGCCCATCCGGATTGAACAGAGAACCTGACTTTTCAGGACTTCTTCTCCCACTGCATCGATCGCATCTGGCCGTGGACGACACTTGATCTGACAGCTGGATGGACCCAGTTCCGAGAGACTCCAGTCAAAGTTCTTCTCGAAATGAAGACCAATCACTTCCGTGACCATCTTTTCGAACAGTTCGCGCGGACTCCCGAGCGTTCGCAGCCCTGCCACGAACGGAGCTTTGCGATGAGTCCACATCACATGCCTCCCCATGCTGGAGAGAAGCTGCGAATCGCGGGACTGCCGGAAGATATGATGGCCCACATCTGACACAAACTTCACACTGATCATTTCCTGTGGGGCAGCCAAGGCCTTCTCAGTCATCTGAAATCGCTGAAGCGTGAGCGCTCGTTTTTGCCAGCCGAACTGCTGCTCAATGAAATCAAGAACCCCCAGGGCGACGCTTCGTCGACTGAGCGCGCCTTGAAGGTAACGCTCAGGAATCGCTGAAGAGACTCCCTGGTGCTGAAGCACCAGCGCATGATAGTCAATCTGACCCGTGAAGAGCTCGTCGAATCCGATGTTGAGGCGTTTGGCCAGTTGGACGGCCCCTGAGGCAGGAGGACTGAGATTGCATTTCCGGAGATGAAAAAGTTGGGAGGAGTGAAGTGCCAACACTTCACAGACCTCCGAATCAGGCATTCCGAGAACCAGCTGAATCCTGTGAATCACTTTCCAAAAATGCTCGTTCAGTTCAGTTTCGTGCAATTCGGCTCCCTGCGTGAACTCATACATCAACTTTGGTCATCCGCTAGACAAATGCAGACATTTCTCGCTCATACGCGGGTTCGTCAGGGTCAAAAGCTCCCACCTCGCGAAGGCGAATATCAACTATTTCAGTTGACGACCTCGTTCGACGGCTGATAACCGCTCAAAAAGTCCCGCACGCGGTGATCAATCCCCCCCTCCAAGCTGGACTCGAGGTCTGACATGCCGCCTGAGCGAACAGCTTGCCGAAACTCTCGCATCAAACGATGGACTATCTGGTCAAAGACGCCGTGGCCGCACTTGAAGTGATCGATTTGCGCTTTCCGGGCAGAAAGCTCGGCCTGATTGGCCACAGCGAAGGTGCCCTGGTCTCACTTCGAGTCGCGGCCCTCCGATCGGGCACTGCTCCTCTGGACGCGCTCTTTCTCCTGGCTCCGCCAACTCAGGACTTTGACGAGGTCCTGAAGTACCAGTTTCACGACTATCCACTACGATTTTTGCGCGAAAAATATGATCAGAACCGCGACGGACTTCTGTCCGGCGACGAAACATCCGCTCTGAACGAAACAGGCCTCCCTGCCTTGAGTATTCTCGGGGTAAACTGGAGGAGCCTGGATCAGGATCAGGACGGTGCACTCTCCCTCGAAACTGACCTCGTCCCTGCGTATGCGGCCGGCTTGCTCCAGATCAAGGAACTCGTGAACACCACGATGAAGCCCTGGTACGATTCCATCAAAGCCCTGCCCGACTTTCCTGAGTTGGCTCAGGCCGTGAAGAATACGCCCGTCCATGATTATCAGGGCTTGAAAGATCCTCAGGTCGACGGCGCGCTGGCACCTGCCGCTTCCAATAATTTTCGTAATCTGAAGGCACTTCGCCTTTTTCCGGAATACGGTCACGGCTTCGCTCCCCTCGAAGGAGTGCACGGAGAAGTGAAGACGAGCGGCCGATTTCAAGACACCGTTCTGAAACAACTTGTTCAGGATCTCGCCGACTCGTTCAGACCAGTCTGAGGTGCCGAGCTTTTTCAAGGGGATTTGAAAAAGTGAATTCGTAAGTGCATTCGGAGCTGCCATGATTGACGCAGGAATTTTTTTTGATCTGCGTGATCGCGAACCCGGTGTAAAGGGGAAAACTCTTCAGATATCCAAGGCAAACCTGCCGCTGATGGGAGCATCTGGATCCTTGAATATGGCTTCGGTCACCTGAAGCCGGCGAAGCATGAGCGCACGTTTTTGCGGGCCGAACCTGGCTTCAATCCCGAGGCAGTTCTGAATCAGGTCAAGCGTGTCCCGGAACCGGTGATCCTGAGAAGTTGGACGGGTCATAGAAAATCGAGTCGATGCACATCTGACTGAGTCAGGTGGGGCGTCGTGAAAAACAGGCTCACCTGTCCGTCCGCACTGATTTTGAAGGCCGTCGCTCCATTTTTAGCCGCTGAATAGGCGGCGGCATCGCGCATTCCAAAAGCGTTCACAGCCGAGGAATGAGAAATGATCATGGAGCCGAGTTGCACCAGATTGCCCTGAAGATCGAGAATGAGGGCGCCATCGACTGAAGAGAGTTCCACGAGCTTTCGAACTTCCGGAATCGAATACTCCAGTCCATTGAAGGGCGAATGCGTGAAGATCGAATTCAGCGGCGAAGCTTCCGCACGTGCGATGCCCTTGACGACATAGGCGTTCAGGTTCTCCGCCCTGTCGAGCACGATCAGGCCTCCCTGCCTCTTCACACCCATGTCAAAGATGATCTGAAAAAGGCTGCAGGCGACGCAGGTCGGATCTTCGGGCGCTTTGTTCTCCCCGATCTGGCGACTGAGGATTTCAGCGATGGAAAGAATGATGCTGTCCCGGTCATAGATCGTCCAGGCCGCGCCTCGACGTTTGGACGCGAGCATCCCATCTTTCCCGGCGATCATGAAAGAGCCATTGGCCGTCATGTGAAAGACGATCGAATCCGGATTTTTCAGGGTGCTGATCACGGGATGCAGCAGATCCGGATAGAAGCGATACCCTTGCACGTCCTTCACTTCAGGCTGTGATACGGACTCGAGCGCTTTGATCCCGAGCTTCTGGTCGACCCGAAAATAAGTGTAAGGCGTGCTGGCGAGCCAGTCGAACACCTTGAAATAGACTGGATCTGAAAGCGTCGCCGGCTGCTGAAGAGTCGGCCCGGGCTCCAGCACGAGAGTTTTCGGAATGAGCTGGTTTTCGGTGGTTCGCAGGCTGAGGCGTCTGAAGTAATCCAGGACCAGGTTCCAGGAAGTGATCTGGGTTCTCGATTCAAGCCAGGCCACCGCGAACTTCTGCTGAACCCACTCTCGGCCGAGAATTTCAGGGATCGAAGTGCCCGTGAAGGGCCGGACTTCATCGCAGATGGAAACGGCACGCCTGAGGTAAGCTTCAAGCTCCGGGGACAGCGGGACCGTTGAATGAAAGCGCGACTTTTCGCCCGCGACTTCGAGGTCCACGGCCACCGTGCCCGATCGCGCCTGATAAAGCTGCGGGAGCGTGTCGAAGATCAGTCGGTTGACGGAACCGGGATCAGCAGTGGCATCTTTCATGACATTCGCACCGGCTTCAGAACCTGTAATTCAGGCTGGCGCCCGCGCCTTGGGGATTGGGCAGGACCGCGAACTGTACCGTACCGACGTCCTGAATTTCATGCGAAGCGGACGTGATTGAATCTCCACCGGCCCAGTCCCGGTAATGATTCCACTCGACTTCGCGAAAGCTCTGCTTGAAGTGATTGATGAGTGCAGAGCCCAGATTGACTCCGCCGAAGATCAGCCATGCCTGGTTGGAGACCGTACGTGAAGAGGCGAAGTAGACTCCCGTGCCCAGGGCCGCGAACGCGAAGCCGATGGAGCTGCCGGTGATTCGGCGATCATGATCCACTTCAGCTCTCTCCTTGAAAAGAATTTCGTAGCCTTTGATCTGCTCGGCGAGAGGGAGACCTTCCAGTTTCCGGGCCTGCATCTGCCAGTCATTTTCCAGATCAGTCGACATCGCGAGAACGAGTGCTCCGGCAACAGGCAGAGCGATCCCGAGAGCGATGGCGACTCCACTGGCCGAATCATGACCGGCGGACGTATCATCCTTCAGGCCACCGCGTCTGGCATCGAGGAGCAGACCGGCGCCGAGAAATCCGACGCCCCCTCCAATGAGGCTCCAGCCGACGTTCTTGCGAGAGTTCCGGGTCGACTCTGAAAAAGTCTCAAGCGTCCACTTGAGTCGATGCATTTTTTCTTCCGGACTGGGCCCGGCGGCGCGGGATATCGGGCTGCCAGCCAGATTCAGCCCCAGCCACACGATCAAGAGACATCTCGTCAGTTTCATGTCTCTGGTTTTAGTGTCCTCTCACTTTTTTGTCACCTTCAAATTCGGACGATTTCGGTTCAATTTCGCCTTAAAGCGTCATGAAGGTTCGGAGTTCAACACCGAACAGGTCCGAGCAGGAACATGAGGAAAAAAGGAATGGTTCCATTTTCATTTGATATTGGACAGGTATCAAAGAATGCGAAACGATCAAGGCCCCCGGCTCTGGCTTCTGAAGTTGCACTACAACCGCAGTATCAAGTGAAGGGAACCGTACTGATGAAATTCGAACTGACAAAAGTCGCGAAACTCGCTCTTGCCCTAAGCCTCACTCTCTGTACCCAGCTGGCGCTCGCCGGCAATGACGTCGACCCAAAATGCATTTCAAACGGACAGGACATCGGAATCAATAACGCCGAGGTCATCCACTGGAAGCACACGACGAAGAATCAGTTTCTCGCACGCGCCCATGTGCAAGGCACGGTTTCAAAAGTATTCCCCGATCACAGCGGTCACAAACACTTCGAGATCAAACTGGACGCCGGAGCCGGTGAGACTCTCGAAATCGTCTACAACCTGTCTTTTGGCAAATTGCCGGCCCTGGCCGCCGGGATGCCTGTCGAAGCTTGCGGGGATTACATCACGTCAAACGCGGCGACGAGTGCTTACCCTGCCTCCCCTGACGGAGCGATTTTGCACTGGTTGCACGGCACTGGCAAAGGGCAGGGTTCAGGTCTGGCGACTGCCCACGACGCCGGCTACCTCGAAATCAGTGACGTCATCTATGGCCAATGATTCATCTCACTGGGTCAAAATGCCGAACTGAACAGGTCAGTTTGAAATTCATTTGATTGAATGAGAGCTGCATTAAATAGCTGTAACTACTCAACTTATTGGCCTGATAATACTTGATTGACATGATCCACTATTGTGTGATTTAAGATGCGGCGTGACTGATTTTCGAGGCCGCCAGAATGGGCGTCATTTCGGAATCTCACTCCGACTGTCCGTCTCATTCCGTCTCATGCAATGATCAGGAGTTTATCGTGAAGTATTTGAACTGGACCTTGGCTGCATTGATCACGGCGACTGCGCCCACCGCTTTCGGAGATGTTCAGCACATTCAGATTCGTGGAGGCGACAACCAGGAAGTCAACCTGAGCTCCTCCGAGTATCACACCATTTATGCCACGGTTCAGGTCCCGAGCACCTGCTACATGACCGTCCAGCGCGGTTACATCCGTGAAGAGCTGCCGCCCATTTCTCGCCGAGTCTGTGATCCGGTCTTCCCTCCTCGACGTGAGCGTGATGAGGGACGCGGACACCTGCCTCCTCCTCCCGCGGCAGCTCCGCAGCCCAATCCTTGCCGCACTGTTCTCATTCTGCAGTACCGCGAGGTTCCACGCTACGTTCAGGAACCTTACTCCTGCCTGAAACTGCGGACTGTCGCCGTGGGCGAACAGACTGATTACTTCGTCAGTGCCCGAGTCAGCGTGCAATCTCAGCTGGCTCCGGCTGGAGCTCAGCCGAATGAAGATCTCGCGATCAGCCTGAACGGCACCAGCCTCAGCGCTTCATCCACGAGTGGGACCAACTCCGTGATTCTCCGCGGACAATTGAATGCTTCCGCTGCCATCACCCGCCCTGAGGTCGGTTACGACAGCATGAACGGGACTGCTGGCGAAAAGCAGGTCACTGGAACTCTGGCGCTCGAACTCTACAGAGTGGCTGACGTCACTTCTCCCGCTGCGGGCGGGATCAACGATCTCAAATTCGACGGTCGTGACATCACTTTCACCGTCGGCAAGGTCATGCTGCCTCAGTTCTTCAGCGGACATGTCAGCATTGAACGCAAGCGTGCGCTCTGGGTGGACAAGAAAATCGCCGATGTGGACTTCAACGCTTCGACCGTGGAACTCCACGAGCAGGGCGAACGCACTCAAGTGGTCATTCATGCCAGCGCTCTCGTGAGCGAAGAGATCAAATCCAGGTCCAAGTACGAAATCGAACTGAGAATCAACAACGGTTCCGATGGCCAGATGCTGAACCGCCAGGTGATCCCTGCCGACCTGCGAGCCACTCAAAAGACGACTTTCAAGATGTGATCCCCCCACAGCTTGAAGCTCTGATAGCGAAATCCGGCCGAGAGCGTGAGCTCCGTCCGGATTTGGCCGTGAATGGAAATGAAACGAGACCTTTCGTGCGGCTTTCTCGCAGGACTCAGAGAAACAGCGAGAACAGCGTACAAAGGAGACGGAAAAACGGCCATTTTGGCCTGTAAAAATCCAAGCAGGTCGGACCCTGTGTTTCAAGATCGTCTTTCAATGGCTCTTCATCGCATTCATGCTCTTTCTTCTCCGTTTCAGTTCGAAGTCCCGGCTGCAGATCGCCGATGCATTGAAGCCCCGAGGTGCCTCAAGGGTCGGTCCGACATTTTCACTTGTGAGACAGTTCATCGAGTCGATGAACGCCAGGAAAATTCACTTTTTCCACATGTCGATGAGAACGGTCCGGCTGATACTGGTATTCAGCGTCGTTCTTGAAAAATAATCCTCCACCTGCTGCACACGTCGCAAGACGGACCGGAATGTCCAGATCGCCCAGTGGACTTCTGATTCTGAGACCCTCGCGCCCGCTCCCACGATCAGCGTGCGCATCTCAGGCGGCGCGGCTTTTCTGAGGTCTTGATCCTTTTGCATGGCGCTCAATCACGCTCAGAAGGTCGTCGATATTGACCGGCTTTCGCATCTGACCCGCGACTTGGCCTTCAAGTGGGCCGCGGTAAGGAACCACGGCAGAAAGAAGGTACACGGGAATGGAGCGAACGGAAGGGTCCAGTTGCTCGCGCGCCTGAAGAAACTCACGGCCGCCCATGACCGGCATCATCAGATCCAGCAGCATGACCTCTGGCAGCGACTTCGGGCATTGAAGCGACTCGATCGCTTCCTGGCCATTCGAGAAGCCTTCAGGCGCGTAGCCCTCGAGCTCGAGAATTTCAACGAGCGAGTCTCGGATATCCTGGTCGTCTTCAATGACGTAAATGCTGGCTGAATTCGACATATGCCCCACTCTATTACAAGTCCGGGACCTGAACGCAACCCGAGCGAAGAATATAAAGGGATATATGCGCGTGAATCAGGATATCCGCACGGGACACGCAAAATCATTTGAAAGCTGGCCGCTTCAAACTCCTGCAGGCGCCTTCGGAAGCTTGACGACGAATGTCGTACCGGACGACACTTCGCTGGAGACTTCGATGCTTCCGCCGTGCTCCTGCACGATCTGCTGCGACAAATACATTCCCAGCCCCAGACCGCTGATATTGGTCGATGAAATTGCGCGTTCAAACCGACCGAAAATGGTTTTGAGCCGTGATGGAGCGATCCCGATTCCTTCATCTCGAATGGACAGGATGACGGAATCGGGTTGAGCGGAGGAAACCTTGACGTGAACCGGCTTGCCATCCTCATGCTTCATCGCATGGGTGACCAGATTGGTGATCACTTGCTCGATCCGGTAGGCATCTCCCTCGAACTTGGCTTCCTGGACTTCAATTTCGAGCTGAACGCCCAATGCTCCGAGCTGATCGGCAGGATCGATCCCTTCTCTCAGAAGCTGCAACCGTCCAGAAGCCACTCGAGAGATATCCAGCATGTCTTCAATCAGCTGATTCAACTTTTCAAGCTGCCGATTGACGAGATCCACTCGACGCTTGACCCGGGCTTCAGAGTACACGGTCGGATCACCGCTCTTGATCTGCCGATCAGCGACCTGGAACTGCAGTCCCAACGAAGTCACCGGAGTCTTGAGTTCATGAGAGCAGATGTTGATGAATTCGTCGCGAGCTTTGATGGATCTCTCCAATTCAGTCTGTGTGGACTTCAGATTCATGATGAGAACCTGCTTGATCCCCTCGCTCAGCTTCCGCTCCGTCAGATCCTGCTCCACTCGCATGAGATCGGAGAGTTCGGAGGTGTCATTCCTGAGAAGCGTGGCGCTCGACGAAACCCAGGTCATCCGGATGGACTGCCCGAAGCCAACCTGAGCACTTGGCCTGCTCGAGAACCAGTCCAGTCCGCTCACTCCATCTGGGATTGACGTAAATGCAGGCGCCCGTCGAACTCGCGACGAAGAGCCCTACGGTCGCGCTCTCCACGAGTGACTTGGCGAAGATCTGACTTGAAGCGAGATACCGTTCGACGGATTTTCGCTCGGAGACGTCGAAACCGATATGAATGAAATTCTCGAGAGTGGAGTCTGAAACGCGCACGGGGATCAGGGAAAGTTCGGTCCAGAACTCAAAACCGCTTCGGCTTCGATTCCTGATCTCGCCCTTCCACGGACGGTCGTGCTCGGCCTCGCGCAGGACGGTTCTGAAAAGTTCCTCTGCACTTTCTTCTTCGCCGTGTTCCATCAAAAGCGAATAGGGTTGGCCCACCAACAAAGCTCACATGGCGTCTGAATTCGGACTTCAGAGGCGTGCGCTCGCGCAGGTAATGCGCGAACTCGGTCCATTTTTCAGGATCGGCAACGACATCATGAGGGCAGGCGCTGAAAACCGGCTGAGAATCCGCGGTCATGAAGATCGATGTATTTCTTCGTTACGCCGCAGTCCAGAGGACGAGCCAGAAATAAACGCATGGCATTATGCAATCACCAGTTGAATTCAATCCCTGAGTGATAGCCCAGCCAGAAGAAAAGAGCTCTGAATCTCTTGCTTCTTGGTGCGTCATTCCTTAGCATTTGTTCACATATGAACCTCTTTCAAATCATCATCCTGGCCGTAGTTCAGGGTCTCGCTGAACTTCTTCCTGTTTCGAGTTCAGCCCATGTCATCGTCGCCCAGCGACTGATGGGAATCGATCCGACCACCCCGGAGATGACCCTGCTGCTCGTGATGCTGCACACGGGGACCATGTTCGCGGTGATCCTCCACTTTCGAAAGCAGTGGCAGAAACACTTCCAATCGCGTGAAACTTTTCTGAAGTACGCGAAAGCGGTGATCCTCGCCACTGCCGTCACGGGAATCATCGGCCTGGCCCTCAAGTCCATCATTGAAAAGGTCTTCATGAGTGACGTTCCGCACGCCGAAATCGAACACCTCTTTGGAAACCTCCTTCTGATCGCCTGTTCCCTCTTCGCTGCTGGCACCTTGATCTTCATTGCGGGCTCAAGGGACTGGGCCTCCAAAGGCCCTGATTCTGCAGCGACGGGCTTGTCGGGGCCCCGTGATTCCGAGATCACGGTGAAGGACTCTCTCCTGATGGGTGCCGTTCAGGGCCTCTGCCTTCCCTTTCGCGGCTTCTCCCGCTCCGGAGCCACCATTTCAACCGGGCTCATGTCGGGACTCTCGCGCCTGACCGCTGAAGAATTCAGCTTTGCCCTGGCCGTGGTTCTCACGCCTCCCGTGGTGCTGCGCGAACTTCTGCGCCTGTCGAAAGCGCATGCCCTCAGCGGGAGTGGGATGACCACCACCCAGCTCCTGAGCCCTGGACTGCTCGGGATGGTATTCAGTTTTCTGGCGGGGCTCGTGGCGCTTCGATTCCTGTCCCAGCTGCTCGAAGCCGGCAAATGGAAATTCTTCGGGATCTACTGCTGGGTCGCCTCACTCGTCGTATTCGGGATCCATCTCGCCGGCTTCTGAAATAAACCTGAGAACCCTCCGCAGATGTCGGTTGTCGTCGTTGATTTTGACGTGATACAGCCAGAGTCATGTACAGCACGGATCCCTTTAAATACGGCAAAAGGCTGCAGACTTCCGACGCGGTCGTCTTTGCACTTCTAGGCCTGGGGATCTACGGGCTCATTGCGACGGCTCAGCGCTGGCAGGGGGTTTATCAGCCCGACTTCAAGATGGACCTGGCCCTGTCAGCCCTCCCCCTCTATGGACTTTACTCTCTCTTCCGGGCGATGATCGCTTACTCCCTCTCTCTGTCGTTCACTCTCATTTTTGGGTATCTGGCCGCCAAGAACCGCTTCGCCGAAAAACTGATCGTGCCCCTGCTGGACATCGGACAGTCCATCCCGGTGCTGGGTTTCCTTCCGGGTCTGGTCCTGGGCCTGGTTGCAGTCTTTCCAAAGACCAATATCGGCCTGGAGCTTGCCTGCATCATCATGATCTTCACGGGTCAGGTCTGGAACATGACTTTCAGTTACATCTCGTCCCTGAAGGCCGTACCCACTCAGCTGCATGAAATGGCTGACAACATCGGGCTGGGACGAGTCCAGAAACTGCTGAGCCTGGAGCTTCCCTGCGCGGCCACCGGACTCGCCTGGAACAGTCTCATGTCCATGGCCGGAGGCTGGTTTTTCCTCACCGTTTGCGAGGCCTTCACTCTCGGGGACAAGAACTTCCGCGTGCCGGGTCTGGGATCCTACATGGCGCTCGCCATCGAGCAGAACAATCACCGCGCGATGTTCGCCGGCGTCTTTCTGATGATCTTCATCATCGTCTTCATGGACTTCGTCATCTGGCGCCCCATCATCGCCTGGACCGCGCGCTTCAGACTTTCCGAGAGCAACGAATCGCTCCATTCCGACATTCCGTTCATGTCACTGCTGCTCAAGGGTTCTCCATTTTTTCAGAGGCTGATCGATCTGCTCAATACCGTGCTGATCCGCGCCGGAAATTTCAGGATCAAGGACCGGACTTCGACTCCCAATCCGCTTGAAACCTTCATCGCCAAGAACCCACGAGGTCAGCGACGCCGCCTGAAAAAGCTGATCGCCTACTTCAATGCTTCAAAATTCTTTCAGTTCTTCATCATCGCGGCCCTCATCGTGATCGGCTTCGTGATCGCCGGAAAAGTCTACCAGCTGGTGGAGACGCTGCACTGGAATGACTGGCGCGACATCTTCGTGGCGACTTCGTTCACTTTCATGCGCGTGCTTGCCGCACTCCTCATCGCCTCGCTCTGGGCCATTCCCGCCGGCATCTGGATCGGACTTTCTCCCAAGCTCACACGCGCGTTTCAGCCTTTCATTCAGGTGGGTGCTTCCTTTCCCGCTCCCATGCTCTACCCTCTCGCACTGGGGATCTTCAACGCAATGGGGCTTGAATTGTCCATCAGCTCAAGTTTTCTCATGCTGCTCGGAGTTCAGTGGTACGTGCTTTTCAACGTGCTGGCCGGCGCCATCGGGATCTCACAGGACCTGCGTGAATCCTTTCGCCTGATTGGCCTGACCAACCGGACCAAATGGATGAAGCTTTACCTGCCTTCAATCTTTCCTGCACTTGTCACGGGCTGGGTCACTGCCGCCGGCGGGGCCTGGAATGCCAGCATCGTGTCGGAATATGTGATCTATCAGGGCCATACTCTGAAGACGCGGGGCCTGGGCGCCATGATCAGTGAAGCGACCAACTCAGGCAACTTTCACATTCTGGCCGCCTGCCTGATCGTGATGATCGTCACCGTGGTGTCGATCAATCGTCTGGGGTGGTCGAGGGTCTACCAGATCGCGGAAACCCGTTTCCGTTTTGAGCGCTGAATGCAGCTGAATGATGTAATGAGAAAGGTCGAAGCATGATGTCCCCTCCCAACCCTGCATCCACGATTTCACCCCTGGTTGAACTTCAAAATGTTCATCAGACCTTCAAGCTCAGCTCCGGTCAGAAGATCAAGGTCCTCAAGGACATCAACCTGAGTCTCATGCCCAATGAGATTCTGACTCTGCTGGGCCCCTCCGGTTCGGGAAAATCAACCTGCCTGCGAATCATGGCCGGACTTCAGGAGCCGACTCAGGGCAAGGCCAAGCGCCACGGTCACACCTTTGATGGCGCCAACACCGACATCGCGATGGTCTTCCAGAACTTCGCGCTCCTCCCCTGGCTGAAGATCTTTGAAAACGTCGCCCTCGGACTTGAGCCGCTTCGCCTCTCGAAGGATGAAGTCAATGAGCGCGTGAAACGAGCCATCGATCTGGTCGGTCTCGAAGGTTTCGAAGAAGCTTACCCGCGCGAACTTTCCGGCGGCATGAAGCAACGAGTGGGCATCGCGCGCGCGCTCGTCATGGAACGCCCGATTCTCTGCCTGGATGAACCCTTCAGCGCGCTGGACGTCCTCACCGCTGAAGTTCTCCGCAAGGAAGTGCTGAATCTCTGGATCTCCAAGAAGACTTCCATCCAGAGCATCATTCTCGTCACCCACAATATCCTCGAGGCCGTTTCGCTCGGTGGCCGCATTCTCGTGATGGGCGCCAATCCAGGGCACATCCGCATCGCCATCAAGAACGATCTGCCCTACCCTCGTGACGAAAAGAGCGGAAAATTCAAGGAACTCGTCGACAACATCCATGATGTCATCACCGAGTCCGTCATTCCCGACGCGCCGGAGTGGGTTCCTCCTGCACTTGCCGCCTCCGTGGCCGAATCCTTTCCTCCAGTACCCATGAATGAAGTGATCGGACTCATCGAAATGGTCTGTGATCAGGGCGGGCGTCTCGACGCCTTCGCACTTGCACACACGCTCATGAAGGATTCCGTGCAGATTCTGCTGATGGCGAAAGCGGCTGAACTTCTGGATTTCGTGGATACTCCCAAAAACGCGATCGTCGCGACCGATCTCGGCAGGCGCTTTGCCAGGGGCGACGTGAACACTCGCAAGAAAATGCTCCATTCTCAGCTCGAACAGCTGCAGATGGTGAAGCTTCTCAAGGGCAAACTCGAGTCCTCCGAAGACTTCTCCATCCAGCGTGAAGAGGCCATCCAGCTGATTCAGGACTGGTTGCCGAACGAACCGGCTTCCGTCGTTCTGGACACTCTGATTCAGTGGTGCCGTTACGGAGAACTTTTCGGCTTCAATGCTGACAAGCAGACCATTTACCTCGATCGCGGCGAAGAAGTCGGCGAAGGTTGAACCCAGACGTTGATTCGACAGGACTCCTGCATGAAGCATAACTGGATGATCTACGGGGCAAACGGCTACACGGGCAAACTGATCGCCGAAGAAGCCGCGCGAAGAAAACTCACACCCATTCTCGCAGGACGAAGTGCTGCAGTCACCGAACTCTCTCAACGCTTGAAGCTGGAAAGTCGGCTCTTTTCCCTGGATGAGGAGAGCCCGCAGATCGCGGCGCACCTCAACGGGATCGATCTCGTGCTCCACTGTGCAGGGCCCTTTTCACGAACCTGTCGGCCGATGCTCGACGCGTGCCTTCTGACTGGAACTCATTACCTGGATATCACCGGAGAAATTGATGTCTTTGAAGCGATTCATGCGCGAAGTGTTGAAATCGCGAGAGCCGGAATCACGGCGTTGCCGGGAGTGGGCTTTGATGTCGTGCCCACCGACTGCCTTGCAGCCGGCCTCAAGAAGAAACTCCCGGACGCCACTCACCTCAGCATGGCTTTCAGGTCTGCGGGAAAGTTCAGTCCAGGCACGGCCAAAAGCATGCTCGAAGGTCTTGCCAGGGGTTGCAAGGTTCGGAGAGAAGGAAGAATCGAGACTGTCCCCTTCGGACTGAAGTCACGTCAGATCGCGTTTGAAGGAAGCCTCAGCTCAAGTCAGAATGCGATCCTTGCTCCTTGGGGGGATGTTTCAACGGCTTTTCATTCTACGGGAATTCCCAATATCGAATTCTTCATCGCCAATCCAAATTTCGTAGCCACCGGGATGCGCATCGCTTCAGCAGTCGCGAAGCTGAGGCCGTTTCACAAACTTGCCGAATCGTGGATCAACCGGAACATCTCCGGCCCTGACGAAACTACACGTCAGCTTGGCAATTCGTGGATCTGGGGAGAAGCCGGAAACTTGACCGGGCAGACCGTTACCTCACGAATCCAGGTGGCCGCAGGCTACCCATTCACCGTACTGAGCGCTCTCGAATGCGTGAGACGCATTCGGTTGAAAGCTCCGACCCCGGGTGCCACCACTCCTTCACTGGCGTTCGGTGCGGAGTTCGTGTTCGACATTCCGGGAACGCATGAATTTCAGTCCTGAAATGATCCAGGCAGCACTTCGCCTGGATATCCTTCCATTTCAAACTATTTTCGATTGCGAACCTGCAGCGTGAGTTTGTAAGCGGCCGTTGAAGTCTGTGACTTCGAAAAATTTTTGGGATCCTGGGTCAATTTCGGAGTTCCACAATTGGCCGAGAGGACTCGGCCGGGATTGAGCTCTTTCAACTCTTTCTTCCACTCCGCGCAGGCTTTCTTCCAGCTGGCCAGTGAGTCGGCGACGGAGGCGGACTCGTCTCCGATGATCTCTTCGGTGCCCTCCACCACTTTCACATCTTCCGGATCCAGTGAACCCGGGTCTCCATGACGAATCACCACTTGCGTGTCCTTGTCCGCAGGGATCCCTTTCAGCCCGAGTCCACTTTCTTCGGCATAAGCTGCGCCGTAGACGCAGCATGAAAGCAGGAACCCGATCACCATCAAACCAGGGCGTCTATTCGTCTTCATGAGTCGATCCTACTCCCAGACAGCGGACGGTTCAATACCCTATCGAGCGGCAGAACCTCAGATTGGCCCCTGCCGCTCGACAGGGTTGGGACATGTCTTGCATTTTCAATCATGATGACAAAATTCGACGCGACCCAGCTTCGTGCGCCAGAGATGAAGGCAGGGGTTCTGAATGAACTGCTCATGTTTCTGGAAATTCACAGCACTCTTGAGGAGGAACTTTTCTATCCGGAACTTCAGAAATTTGATGATGCCGCAGCACTGATTGAAAAGAGTTTTGAAGATCCCACCGCTATGGAAAACTGGATCCAGTGTATCCGAAGTGCACCGAAAACCGCAGCGGCGGGAATCGCACTCATCGAAATGCGCGAAGCCGTGGAGCTCCACTGCGCCACCGAGGAGAAGGAGTTGTTCCCCTCGCTGAGCGACTCATGGGCGCCAAACTTGTCGAACTGGCCACACGAATGCAGGAACGCAAGATTCAACTCCTGAGCCAGGCTCGGTGCGCGGGACTGAAACCCGAGTCGATTCAGAATCCAGAGGGTGGCGAGCAGAGCCGGAGAAAATCGGCTTAGAGTTGAGCCGGATCAAAATCGCAGAACGTGACTGAAGCGATGGCGACCTTGGCATCGTTCATCCTCTCGCAGGTGATGAGCACCTCGCCAGCTTCATTCACCTGAATCTCGGAATGGGTCAATTTCACATGTTGTGAAATCTTGAGCTTCGCCCAGGCCGGGCTGTCCTTGTCCTGGATCTGGCCGTCCCGAATATCCTTGAAACCCCGCTTCAGGGTCGGTGAAGCCACTCTTCCCACCAGTACCTGAAAAACTCCCTCTTCCCGGCGAACGAATTGAATCTCTTTTCCGCTTCGCATCGGGGCCGTATGGATCTTGGATTTCATGTCTCCATCTTTCCCCATTTCCGGGGGCCCTTGTACTGAATTGTGAAAATTTCCACCCAATTGGGCTTCGTTCTTGAGCCAACTTCGCTCCCCTAGCGTTTCCTTCTCCAATCCCATCTAGAAGGACATGAAAAACCGGGATTTCGTCCCTTCGTGGCTCAATCACGTCACTATATTAATGTGATGCGTTAAATCAGTTGCCAAAAATGACGCTTCCCGGTAAATGACCCCATCACCCATCGCCGTCCCCTGAGGACTGGAGAACTTTTCATGAAATCCGCCATTTTCAGCCTGATTACTCTTGTTTCTTTGTCCGCCTTCGCTTCGGATGACAACCGAATGACCGAAAGTCAGTTCAGCGCCGTAAACGGCATGCAGGCGTGCATCGATTATACGAAGAGTCTTGCCAATGAAGGCCTCTGTCGCCACCTCCGCTCAGAGCCTCTCGTGACGGTCGCCTGCAACCAGACCACCCGGACGGTTCGCCAGGAACGCCTCTGCCTGCAGGGTCAGGTAGCCCCGGAGACCGCTCAAGCCTGCCAGGAAAACAGCTTTTCCCGCTCTGAACAGGTGCAGTGCCTCAAACAGGCTTCAAACTGATCTTCAAATTGAAAGGATCCCGGCTCATGAAAAAAACCACACTGTTGGCTCTTGTCCTGTCTTTCGTATCACTTTCCGCTCTTTCCACTTTCGGAGCCTCACAGGCTCTGGCCGCTGATGAGTGCAAGCACGAATGCAAAGCTATCAAGCACGCCTGCAAGAAGGCGGCATCCAAAACCTGTTCTGGCGACCTCATCTGCATTCTCGGTGAGTTCGAAGATTGCCGCGATGTCTATGCTGACTGTCTTGAAAAGTGCGTCCAGGAGTGACCTCTGTGAAGGTGGAGTAGTAAGATGAAGAATTCCGGGCTGCTCCTTTTGACTGTTTCTGTCTTCGCAGGTTTTGCGTGCTTCTCCGCCTGTGCGGCGGAAGACCTGCCGCCGCAACCGCCCGGCATTTACCGCGTGATCGACCAGCCCGAAGAAGGCTTCCGTACCCGGATCGAGCTCATTCAAAAGGCCCGTGTCTCCATTGATTTCGCGTCCTACTCCTGGGCCAACGACGCTGTCGGTTTGCAGATGCTCGCCGTGATTCGCGAGGCAGCGCGCCGGGGAGTTCGTGTCCGGATCATCGTCGATGGTCTGTACAACAGAATTCCCGCTGCAATTCGCTCCACACTGCTGGACGAAGGCATACCCATCCTGGATTACAATCCACCTAAATTCCTCAAATTGAGCAGCTACCTGCACCGCATGCACACGAAGCTCTTCATCGTCGATCATCAGACCATGATCATGGGCAGCCGCAACATCGAGAACAGCTACTTCGGTTTCGCGAACAAGAATTATGTTGACCGTGACATCCTGGTTCAGGGCCCGAAGCCCATTCAGGCCGCAACCGACTATTTTGATGAACTCTGGGAACTGCCGACCTCGATGGAGCGCATCCGGAAACTCAAACAGTCGCCTGATGACGCCTCCGATGTGCTCGATCAGGCGCTTGAGGAACTGAAGGCGAGAGACTACACCACGACCGAACTGGGCGACTACACGGTGGGATCCTCGGTCGCTGAAGAACTGAGCTTCTACAACAATCTTCCCGAAATCGTCAAATCGACTCCCCAGATCGCTGAGCGCCTCATGGAGCTCATCTCCAAAGCCCGAAAATCCGTGATGATCGAATCCGGTTATCTGGTGATCTCACCGGAAATGCTGAAGATCATCAAGGCGGCGATTGCCCGCGGTGTCACGGTGAGAGTTCTCACCAACTCGGTTCGCTCCACGGATGAACCCCTGGCTCAAGCGGCATACCTCAGCATGAGGCACCGTCTCCGCCGCATCGGAATTGATCTCTGGGAATACAACGGTGACGATCACCTGCACGTCAAATCGTACATCATTGATTCAAAATCCGTGATCATCGGCAGCTACAACCTGGATCAGCTTTCCCGCATGCAGAACACGGAAACGATTTCCTGCATCGATGACGAACAGATTGCGGCCAAGGTGCTGCAGTCCATGAACGAAAACCTGAAACATGCCACACAACTGACCCCGACGGATGATGCTCCCGTACCGTCCGTGCGCAGAAGCCGTCAGCCTTTCTTCAAAGTCATCGAAGTCAGAGTGATGCAGTACCTGCTGGGCGCGCTGCTCCGACGCGTGATTTGAGAGCCACTTTGCAACTCGCAGCGAAAGGTGATTCCGTCATGAAAAACCCCCTGCCCGGCCAATTCACTCTGACGCTTGCACTGAGTGTCGCTTGCGCACTTTTCATCCACGCCGCCTCTGCAGGCGGGGACTCTCCGTCAGCCAGCCCTCGCTTTGAGCCAATTCCCCGGGCTTCGGGGCGTGACGAAGTCATCCCGCAGGTGGATCGCTATCTCAGGGCCCGGTATGGCATTCTGCCGGGCTGCAGCTCTGAAGCCCTTCAGAGCATTCGGGAAGCCCTGGACCTTGAACTACGCTCCGCCCGAAAAGACCAACGCGGCACTGACGAAGCTTTCATTCAAAGCGCCTCTGAACGTCTCGCGAAAGTCTCCCCTCACTCCTGCGTTCCCGGGCAGTGGAGTCTGGATCTTCTCGTTCCAAAAAGAATCTTCTACAGCATGATCTCTGAAGAATTGACCACTCCAAAAAGCAAGGCCGCACAGCTTCTGCGAAAATCCCATGATTTTCTCGTGGGACTGGATCGAGATTTCAAGCTGCTGGAACGGCTCGTGCTGAAATCCTGGGCATTCTCCGTTCCAATGGGCTCCGCGGACATGAAGAGAGAAGCCACGAACCTTCACCGCGATGGCAAGCTCCTGAACCCGACCGATCTGAGCGAGCTCAGTGTCCTGGAGCTTTCGAAGCTCAGTCCCGATCCCGCGCATCCGATGTGGTCCGATGAACGCCAGCCCCGCAAGGAAGCTGATCTGACCGCAAAATTGGAAAAATCAGTCAGCCATGCACTCTCTCTCAGAAGTGGGCGTCCGATCTCCTATCAGTTCACTCAAGCCGATCACGTGCTGTTCTTTGAGCGCATCAAGGAAACCAACACTTCGGCGAAGATCCTCGTCAAAGACGCCCTGGGTGTCGCCTGGAAGATGAAGTGGGGCATCGAAGCGCAGACTGAACCCGTGGCTCAAAGCCTGATTTTGAAACTCGGAGCGCGCTTCGCGCAGCCCGTCTTTTCAAATGGTTCGACGGACGAAGTGGTGCTCATCCTCCCGGCCCTCCCGGCCGGAAGCACCACCTCAGAGGCAGGCACGTGCAAGGCTCCGGCTCAGGCATCGACGCTCAATGAATGCCTGAAACGGTCCATTTTTCAGTTCAACCTGGCACCTTACGTCCGCCATTCGGGAAAGATCACCGCCGACAACCTGAGTTCAGTCCTGAAACTTCTGCCCCGCGAAAGCCGGATCGCCACCGGCGCCGCGTCAGCGCGCTCGCTCATCGGGCGTTCCTTCGTCACTTTCCATGAAAGCTCAGTTCGCTTCGAGCCGATGAAAGGCGTGATGTTGAGAAAAGGAGCGGTTCCGCTCAGTTCCCTCGGTGCGCTCGAGGACCGTGTCACCCGCGGGCTGATCGTCTTCAATTTCTGGATCGAAAATCTGGATCCCAAAGAAGACAACACCAAGAATTACCTGATTTCCAACTTTTCAGATGAACATTCGGGTATCCCTTCGGCTGTTCACCCGGAATACGTGGAGGCCCAGTATGACCTGGGAGCGAGTCTCGGCGGTTTCATCTCCCAGGGTTCGCCCAATGATCTGAAAACTGGAAAGGACTTCATCTCCATCCGTTCGATTTTAGGAAAAAAACGAATCTTCTTCAAGGCTCCGATGGCTTTCTATTCCAAAGCCTGGCGGCGCACGACTTACGCGGACGCCCTCTGGATGGCACGCAAGATCACCGAGCTGAGTCGTGGAGATATCGAAACTGCGGTCGCCCTTTCAAAATGGGCGGACATCGGCCAGAAGGCCTGGGTCTACAAACTCATTGAACGTCGAAACGGCATCGCCGAAGTCTTCAACCTCCCGCTCATGAACAACCCGGCGCCCTCTTTTTCCGTTTCACTGGAAACTGATCGGGAGATCAGGGAAGTGGCCGCCCATTATGGGATTTCGGAATCTCTGATTCTGGCGGAGATCGAACGCGCCGGCCTAGACCGCACGGGTCTTCGCGATGAACTGCTGAAAGCGGGTACGATCGCGGATTGCAGTGAGAGCATTCTCATCGGGATTCTGGAACGCACTCACTACCCTTCAGGTCTCTCACGCCGCATCGGCCGTTATGTGGACAGTGACCTCAGGGAACGGGGCTGCCACCTCGGAGACTCTCCTCGCCCAAAGGGCTTTCTCAATCTCTTGAGCGTCAAGTTCAGGCATTCCAGCGAAAAATCGCTGACTTCGGCGGAAATTTTCGCCCGCGACTCGGAACTCAATCATCGCTGAGCCCCTCTGACTGCGGCCATCTCACCCAGCGAAGAAACCTGCCTGATCGACGGATGCAGCTGCCAGAAGACCATGAGCGGTCAATGAAGCCAGGCCCGAGATCATGAGTACCATCACCCTCGCAGGATCAAATCCCAACGGACGAGGCGTGAGGATATAGAGGACAGGATGTCCGTGCTCCAAGGGTAGTCGCTCCAGTGCCGAGCGTATCACGGGTGGGGGGGGTTGAGGTTGAGAAGTGGTGGCCTCACGTGGAATCGAACCACGAACTAACCCTTAGGAAGGGTCTATTATATCCATTTAACTATGAGGCCACTGCTTTCATTTCTAGTACAAGCTTGAGAATTAGGCAACCACAGCCCTGCCCTGGAGAGACTATCGGTCGCGGGTGGCCACGGTACGGCCCAGAGGCGTCTTGCGCGCCACAGGATTGAAGCCCCGGGGAGTGATCAAAGCCACGGGATCCATGGCCAGAACTCCATCTCGAACTTCAAAATGGAGGTGGGGACCCGTCGATTTGCCGGTATTGCCCGAGATCGCGATTTTCTGGCCGCGTTTCACTTTTTCGCCCCGTCGAACGAGCAGTTTTGAATTGTGGGCATAAACTGTGGAAAGCTTGCCTCCATGCTTGATCACCACCATTTTGCCGTAACCGCGAATCTTCGAATCCGCGTAGAGCACCTGGCCTGAAGAAGCGGCATAGACCGAAGTCCCCACTTTTGCCTTGAGATCGACTCCGTCGTGAAAGTCTGAACCACGCTGACCGTAATTCGAGGTGACGGCGACTTCCTGAAGAGGCCACTGCCAGTCTGAAGTGAGCGTGCGGGTTTCTCGCGAAATTTCGACGAGGACAGGTGTTTCACCGCTGTGGCGAGGGCCAAAAGGCGAGGCGGGTTTGCGCGCGACCAAGTGGTTGTCCCGCGCATCTCGGGCGTAGCGCGGCGTCTTCATCTTGCCCCAGTACTGAAACAGTCCTTCACGCTCCGGAGGCGCGGGCCGCACGGTGGAACATCCGATCAGAAGCAGTGAAACCAGCAGCGTCAGTGAAGTGCCTGGATTGAATTTTCTCAAGACTTCTTTCTCCTGGCTGCGCCCGAACCGACCGGGTCCATGGACCAGTCTTCCTGAAGCGTGTTGAGAAAAGAGTAATCGGTCGAATCCAGATTGAGGGGCGTGAGAGAAGCGTAACCCTGATCGACGGCAAGGCAGTCGGTGTCTCTCTCCCTGTGAAAACCGCGGTATTCTCCGCCGACCCAGAAGTAGTCTTTTCCGCGGTGATCCTTGCGCCGAAGAATTTCTCCGCTGTAGTACCGGAAACCCTGACGGGCCAGCCGGATTCCCTTCACCTTCGCGAGCGGCAGGTCCGGCGAATTGAGATTGAGCAGGGTGTGCTTTGGCAATTCAAGCTTCTTGAAATTTTTCAAGACCTTCACCGCCAGTTTTGCCGCCGTGGCGTAATGCAATTTTGACTCGAGCGGAGCTTTCGAGAAGTCCACGGAGAGACTCACTGCAAGCGCAGGCAATCCAAGTATGCATGCTTCGCGAGCTGCAGACACCGTGCCCGAATAATAGACGTCCTGTCCCAGATTGGCCCCGCGATTGATGCCGGAAACCACAAGGTCCGGCATGCCTTTCATGATTTCGCGAATGCCGATGTAGACACAATCAGCCGGAGAACCACTGACACCGTAGAAATCCTTCGCCATCGGGATCATGCGCAGCGGTTTGTCGAGGGTGAGCGCGTGCCCCATCGTGCTTCGCTCCTCGAGGGGGGCCACCACATACACCTGTCCAAGTTTTTTGAGTTCCTGGTACATCGCGCGTAAACCGACTGCGTGTACACCGTCATCATTGGAGAGAAGAATGCGCATCCCCAGATGATACGTGCACCCTCGAAAACTGCCACGTTAAAATGCCGCGCAGCGCCGTCAACGCGTTGGCGGACGCTGCATTAAATGCCTGTTTTACAGCCCGAATTCTGCAAACTCACCGCAGGAGCGGATCGCGAAGAGACGCCACTTTCTCAATTTCCTGATTGCGCGACTCCCCTTCAGGAGTATTGACGCTCGTGTACACGCAACTCGTGCCGGAAGCTTCGAGCACCGCACAAGCAGCGACCAGAATCGAGTGCCCCATGAAAACGGAGCCCAGCATCGAGAGCGGGCCTGCGCGCAAGGTATCACTCAGCGAAACACAGGCGTCACCGACATGTCCTCCGAGATCCACGGTTTCATCGCAGACTTCATAGAGTCGCTTGCCGGAGGCATGGCGAGAAGGAACACCTGAACTGTGCACCACACTCGTGAACGCCACCGTGTGCAGGCCGCGCTTCTTCGCGTCGAGTGCAAAATCCACCACCGCACTGTTCACTCCCGACTGAGATGAGATCCAGATCATCTCCCCTTCCCTTGGCTGCGCCCGACTCAGAATGGCGTTGGCTGCGCCTGGAGTCCTCTCCAGGACGCGAACCACGGATGGACCCGCCGTGGGCAGCAGGTAGTCGGCGACGACCGGGATCACGAACGATGCCCCGCCTGCGCGGTGGTAGAGCTCCAGCGGAAAAAGCCCGGAATGGCCGCTCCCGAAAACAAAAAGGGATTTTCCGGCCTTCACGTCAGAAACCAGGCGATCCACGAGACTCTGCATCACGACCGTATTCCGATCGAGCATCGACGCCAGATGCGGAAGGGCCTTTTCTGAATAGGATTTCACCGTGATTTCTGCACTATTCTTCTGGTTCATCGTTTCATTCCTCAATTGCTTCACTGGCCACACTGGCTGGAGTGCCCGTTCATTGCGCCGCCGTTTTGCTTGTCACTTCGGAGACGCCACCAAAACCGCTGCCCGTCAGATTCAAAGACAGATCCACTCCAAAGGAAGTATCCCAGCCCGTGTCGCGGTCCTTGTTCAGAATCGGAGCCGCTCTCTGGGCAAAGCTCACATCAAACTTCCAGCACTGCGAAGGGCTCTGAAAGCTCACTCTCGAGATCGCTTCCTGCCACTTGCGCAGAATCAGGTCATACGAGATCGAAATCGACGGCATGACATAGTCGTTGAGGGAATAGATCAAACTGCCTCGGAAATTCTTGGTCTGCGACTGACTGGTAGCCCGGTTGTACGCGTAATTGACCGCGATGCTGCGCTCAAACTGGAGCACATTCTGCCGAACCGCCTTTTCGAAGGTGTAGGCAGCCGAACCGGAGAAGAGGTGCCGACTCGTATTGTCCGTGATCGGCTGATAAGGGATGTAGAAGTAATCGGCAGAACCGCTCCACTTGTCAAACTCCAGCCCGAGGTTGGAAAAAAAGCGCGAGAGGGGTTTCCTTGAACCTTCCTGTTCCCTCAACTGGCGAAAGTTGAGAGATTGACCGGCGCTCAGGTCGATCGAGCGCTGATAACTCGCACCGTCGCTGAGGACATTTCCTTTGCGCCGGATCAACTGGGTGTCAAATCCGTACGAGAGTGCATTGCCCTGGGGAGGAAAGTAATTGGAAGCGACGCTCGTGCTGTCCAGAGGCACGATGTCTTCATTGTCGAAGTTGTAGCCCGAGACGTTTCTGTCATTGGCGTAATTGATCTGATCAATGAAGGGATGCCGGGGCTTCGTGTAGGCCGGAATGGCGGAATAGTTCAGGAGCGGCCGGACCAGGTGTTTGACCTTCGGCACATTCACATCGTCCGTGTCGTAGATCCTTTCCAATTGAGCGCTCAGATCGAGCTGCAGGAGCAGGTAACTCCGGGAGAGATTGGGCGCGACGTTGTGAAAGGAATAGAAGTACTGCTTGTACTGGAGTGAAGGGACGAAGGAAAGCACGTCCCAGGGACGAAACGTCGTGTAGAGCGAAGGCGTGATCGAGACGCGGGTCGCTTTTCGGAGTGGATCAATCCCGAGACGAGGCGGCGTGCCTGTCGCGAAGACGGCTCCAGGAGTGCTGAGCTGATCCCGGTCGAAATCGGGTCCGGCGCGCGTGAAGTTCGTCGCTCCCAGCGTGATGCCGGCCGCGATGGGGCCTTCAAACAGAAACTTGTCGTTGGTGGTCAGGACCGCTTCCGGAAAGACCTGCACCGTGTTGACGTCAAACTTCCGCGGATCGGGGTCCGTGCTGATGATGTTGCGGTATCGTCGGGCACTGGCAAAGATGCTCACTTGATTGGTCGCATGCGAGAGACTCAGGATCGAAGGGAGAAACGCTTCCTGCTGATTGGGAAGATCTCCCACTTTGCTTGGATACAGATTGTCGCTCACTTCGATGATGCGAAGTTTTTCGTCGATTTCGAAGGGCAGGACCTGCGACTGCGAGACATTGAGTGCGTAACGACGGGATTGATTGCCGAGTCCGATGCCGTTGAGATACTCCGCGAAAGTGCGATCGTTCAGGTAATAGAAATTCGCGATCCCGGAGCTCCGGTCCCCCAGAGAATATCGGCCTTCGAGTTCGGCTCTTCGGCCGCGGCCACCGTAAGTCCCCAGGCCGATCGTCAGGTCTGAACTGCGATTGATCGCCCAGAAAAAAGGCTGAACGAAAGTCACTCCCCCGTTCTGAAGTCCGAAGCGGGGGAAGAGCAGGCCACTTTGCCGGCGAGTCTTGAGCGGGACGACGAGGTACGGCAGCCAGAAAACCGGTGCGTCCTTGATCTTCGCCGTCACATCTTTCAGAAAAGCGTAACCGTTGATCTGCAGGTCAACGTCGGCTCCGTTCAGACTCCAGCTCTGCGGGCAATCCTTGCAGGTCGTGTACTCGCCTCGGTGAGTCTGAAAGCGTCCTTCGCCCAGTTTGTTGATGCGTTCACCGGAAAGCGTGAAATTTTCATTGGAGACTCGCCCTCCCATGATCGTCCCGGTTCGAGTGTCGAGATTGAAGTGCATTTCATCGCCGTGAATGACTGATCCCGTGGCGATGTAGATGACGTTGCCTTTGGCGTCCAGAGTCCGGTTGTCGAGATCCAGCTTGATCTCATCGGCCGTGAGAGTTTCTCCCACCTGACTGACGGCTGCGTGCCCAGTCAGCGTCACGCGATTGGACTTGCGATCCCAGTAGGTCTTGTCTCCAGACGAGTGCATGGGCGAAGATTCAGGTGCACCCCATGCGGCCATAGGCAGGCCAATCGCCAGAGCGGCAAGCAGAGGAACGGGGACCAGGACCGTTCGTTCTGAAATCCACCGTGAAAGAGTCCACTGCTTGAAATTGTGCTTCATGGTGTCATCAGCGTTTTCGAAGCACTCTAGATCGACTTCAGATCTGAAGGAAATTTGCAGGTTTCCCGACCCAGTCGCCAGAGCCACTGACGGAGCTCCGTCGTGAGATCCTTGCGGGCGACGATGCGGTCGACGAACCCATGTTTCAGGAGAAATTCGCTGCGCTGACAGCCCGGGGGCAGAGCCTGACGAATCGTCTGCTCGATCACGCGCGGTCCCGCAAAACCGATGAGGGCACCGGGCTCCGCGATCATGAGGTCTCCGAGCATCGCGAACGAGGCAGCGACTCCGCCCGTGGTCGGATCAGTCAGAAGTGAAATGTAAGGCAGTCCCTGCTCGCGCATGCGCTGAATGAGACCGCTCGTTTTTGCCATCTGCATGAGGGAAAGAATTCCCTCCTGCATGCGAGCACCGCCACTGGCGGACACGATCACGGCGGGGAGACGATCCTGCAGGGCAGCCTCAAAAAGCCTCGAAACTTTTTCTCCGACGACGACTCCCATGCTTCCGCCCATGAATTTGAATTCAAAGACCCCGAGGTGAAACGGCAGTCCGAGAACTTTCGCACGTCCCACGATGAAAGCGTCACGCACGCCGGTAGTGCTTGCGGCTGAGCGCAGGCGATCTCGGTAAGGTTTGATATCATCAAACTCCAGGGGATCCGTGGAGACCAGGTCTTCGGCGTATTCTTCAAAACTGCCTTCGTCCGTGAGGAGCGCGATTCGCTCGGCCGCTGACATTCGAAAGTGATGAGAACATTCCGGGCAGACCTGAAGGGAATCCTTGAGAGTCTTCGATTGGAGAATTTCACCACAGCTCGCGCATTTCACCCAAAGTCCTTCGGGAACCTTGGAAGTGCGCTCCGAAACTTGAGCCTTGATGCGAGGTGTTTTTAAGTCGTCAAACCATGCCATAGGATATGGCGCAAACCTAACAGGCAAATGCCTGTTAGCAAATAGAGTTCACTCCATGACGAGGGTTTTTTTGCTCTTGAAATCGGTCTCATAGGCAGTTCTGAAGGCCCGCACCACACGTGGATCAAACTGAGCGCCTTCATGACGGACGATTTCCTGAAAGGCGAGCTCGGGAGCCTGGCCCTTTCGATAGGGTCGGGTGCTCACCATTGCGTCATAGGTATCTGCAACCGCGACGATTCGAGCGATCAAGGGGATTTGCTCCCCTTGGAGTTTTGACGGGTATCCCAGTCCATCCCAGCGCTCGTGGTGGTAACGCACTCCATCAACGATATCCTGAAAATCCTGGATCTGCTGATCGCTGGAGTGCCTTCGTGAAACGCGGATACGACTCAGAATGTCAAAACCGAACTGAGGATGAGACTGCATGAGCGTCCACTCATCGATCGAGAGCGAAGCTTCCTTCTTGAGGATTCGATCTTCGATACCGATTTTTCCCACATCATGAAGAAGAGCACTGAAGCGCACCTTTTCCAGATCCTCGCGACCGAGTCCGAGATGCCGGGCGATGCAGAGCGAATAATGGACGACGCGCTTGGTGTGGCCGCCGGTGTAACGGTCTTTCTTTTCAATCGCTTCGGCCAGTGCCTCAAAGGCCCCGTGGAAATGGGTATCGAGCGTGTCCCAGGCCGTGGCCACCTGATGTGCCAGACCTCGCAGCAGCTGATGGTCTTCGAGTCCGAAGGAACCATTGATCTTGCGTGCGGCACAGAGGGTCCCCAAAGCGCGGTCACGGGTGCGAACCGGAATCAGAAGAAGATTTTCAGTCTGCATTCTGAAATCAAGATCCGTGTTCAGCGAAAGCGTCGCGACTTCGCAACCCAGGAGTTCGCGGACCAGAGGACCCGTTGTCTTTTCGAGTTCCACGACGGAGGTGCAAGTTCGCAGTGCTTCAAAAAATCGATTGAGGAGTTCGAGTCGTTCCACCATCGTGCGCCCTACTGCAACGCCCGAGACGACGGGGGTGGCGGGAGCAGGCACGCGGGACATTTCTGGTGAGGCGGAAAGTGCAGGAACGGAACGGAGCTGAAATTGAGTCTCGATCATCCAGGCGTCTTCCTGACTTCCGGGCCCGGGGCCCTGTGAACGTGCTGAAAATCATTTTCGGCACTTTGAACTCGCGCTGCTCGGAAAGCTCAGTTGTGAATCTGAGAAAGAATCGAAGAAGACCCCGGTGGGATCAAACCAAAAAAAATGCCTCAGTGAACATCATCCTGACGTCACTGAGGCCCACGAGAACTTGTAATCTATTCTCCCCGAACCCATCCATGGATTCATTCCACAACCACACTTATGAGTCTACGGAGGTTCCATTCCGGGTCAACCCCCCAATTGCATTTTTCCATTATTTTTTCCCAGAGAGTTTCAAAGCGCACTCATAGACCGATTTTTTTGCGACACCAAAACTTTGGCTCACCTCGCGAGCCGCATCTGAAGCGCTTACACGGGCATTTAAAAGACATTGTAAAGTCTTAACCCAATCTGAACTATGCGCTTCCCTCCCACTCCGCTCGGCAATTTCTGCCCGAGTGCCACCATGGAACTGAACGGCCAAACACCATTCTCCCAGATTTCCCTCGGAAATCAGCTCTTCTTTGACCTGATCTCTCACGGAGATCGCATCTCCCACGAAAAGTCTTTCGTGAATCTTGCTCAATTCCTTTGCAGCGATCACGCGCAGTGCGGGCTCCGATTCCGAAATGAACTCGAGAGTTTCCCTCATGCGTTCGGGGCTCTCATACCAGACGAAAACTTTTGAAACCGGGAGAGCCTTGCGGAGCTGTTCAAACTCCTTCCGCTTTTCTGCAGCTTTTCTTGGGAAAAATCCGCGAAAAGTGAAGGCCGTATCTTCAAACCCCGCCACACTCAGGAGCGCGACGACCGCTGAAGCTCCAGGAATCGGTGTGACTCGGACTCTTGCCAGGTGCGCCGCCGCAACGAGCTTCGCACCCGGATCACTGATGCCGGGAGTTCCGGCATCACTCACGAGAGCGAGCGACTCCCCTGCCTGCAGTCGCTCGATGGCCTTTTCCAACTGGATCGCCGTGGCGTGCTCATCAAATCGGTAGAGCGATGCCGTGATTTCAAGCACTGCGAGCAGCTTGGAAGTCCGGCGGGTATCTTCGCACAGAATCGCGTCAGCGGATTTCAGCGCGAAGCAGCCCCTTTCACTCAAGTCCATCAGGTTGCCGATGGGCGTTGCGACGACCCAAAGCCCAGGCTGCAGCTTTTGCGCAGGCAAATCTTTCCTCTTTTTCTCATCCATGGGGATCACCATAATTGAAAGCAGGCTGGAGGCCAACTGAGATGAAGACAAACGTGAAAAAGCTGGGCGATACGATGATTGTAACCATGGACGGCACACTCGACTATGAGATGCAGGAACCGCTTCGCGAGGATCTCTCCAAACTGATCCGCAACCACAAGACGGACTCCGTCCCGACCAAGATCATCTTCAATCTGGAAGGCCTTGAGTTCGTGGGCTCCAGCGGCATCTCTTCCTTCATCCAGACTCTCAAGGAGTTCGGCAATCGCACTCCGACCAAGCCGCGCTATTGCAATGTGAAGAGTGAATTCCGAAAGGTCATGAAAGCGTTTGACGAAGCCGACAGTTTCGAATTCTTTGAAAATGAAGACCGTGCCAAAAAAAGTTTTGACCAGTAAGCTGATGAGTGAGCCAGCACACCTTCTGAGTTGATTTCGTCAGAAGTGATAGATCGCCAGAGTCGTATAGAACGTCGCCGGTTTTCTTTCAAATGAAGCTCCAGGAGAAACCGCTCCCCCGGGCGCACCCGAAAGAGCCGGCGATTGCATTGGCGCAATGCCCATCACGTCCCCCCCGCTGCCGTAGCCTGCCCCTGCGCCATTGAGAACAAAAGTTCCATTGGGTCCATACCTCGACGGCACGTACTCCGAGTTGAAGGGATTCTCCGGATCATCCCGGTGCGTGATGTGATAGATCCCTGCGACGATCCCAAGGTAAAGTCCCACGGACGTTCCGATGAAAATGGCGCGTGTGCTCTTGGAAAACGGATAGGTGCCCAGTCCGACCAGGGTCCCGGCCACCGCTCCATATCCGGCAATCGTCACCACCGACCGGAAGTTGGACCTGCGAGGACCTGCGCCTTCGGCCGCAAGAGCGCTCCGGGAGTTCAGAAAAATGCAGGGCAGAAGGAGGATGAGGAGCAGGCGCGAGGCATTCACTCCTTGAGCCTAATGGACAATCTCCGATCCCTCAAGGCCTCACTGAATGCGCCATGCGTTCGGAAAGTGAGTCAGCTTTTCTCCGTCCCATTCCATGACATCACAACGAACGCTCTGAGCTTTCCCCTGATAGCGGGCCAGAAACTTCTCAATGACCTTTCGTAAACGCAATTGCTTCGGGAAGGTCACGCTCTCCAGCCCGCTCACCCAGCTTCCTTTTGCACGAGCGCGCACTTCGATCATCACGAGCTCGACACGACTCCCCACCCCAGCACGGCCACCGGCCAGTTCGCGGATTGCGGCTGGGTGAGTTTCCTCCACTACCAGATCAATTTCCCCAAAACGACTGCGGTAGTTCTGAGCGAGCACTCGGACGAGTTTGCCTGAAATCCCGGGATACTCGGAAAGCCACCAGTCCCGCGCCAGCCGCTCGATTCGGTCCCCGCGGACTTTCGTCGAAGCCGAAGTTCCATCATTTGCATTTTTTTCTGGCCAGATGCGCCGAACAGGGCCGTTTAACGGGATGACGAGTTTCGGACGTGGAGCATCTGGCGCCTTCATGAGGCGAAGCAAGAGCAGGATTCAAACCAGACCCCTTTGAATTCTGTGATGTTAACTTTTCACACCCGGGTTTCTGGCATGGCTCTGGCACCTCTATGGCAGATCTCAGGAAGACTTTCTGCGTCACACCTCTTACCTTACCCCTGATCTACCCTGACTGCCGATTCAAAAAGGAGAGTAACTCATGCCTCAAACCACCCGAAATTTCGCCCCTTCTCATCTCATGGAAAGTGCACATCACGTTGCAGACCAGTACCTCACTCATCCCATGGAAAAAGTGCGCGAGAAGATCCCGGCCGCGCTTGAAAAGGTCAAAACCACCACATCCCATATGCCGCCCACTCCGTTTCTCGCACTGACCGTCGGGAGCGTTGTCTTTTCGGGTGCGATGACTTTTCGCAGGCTTCAGCGGATTGACCGGAAGAGCGCCTGGGCATTGGCAGGCCTCTGGGCTCCATCACTGCTGCTCGCGGGCGTCTACGGAAAACTCCTTCAGAACTATCGCAGCAATCCGTCCAATGGTCCCCGCACTCCCGACGTGATTTATCACCCGTCGGAAGTGGCGGCCGGTCCTCGCCACATGAGTATTGCCGAGCCCCGCAAAACCGAAGCCGATGACTTCATCTCCTACAAGAGCGCGACGTCGAACATCTCACCTTCGGGAAAAGGTACGGGCGGCTACAGTTACTGACTGCGCATCACTCTTCTTCGTCTTCAGTGACCGCCAGCGCTTCGTCCTCGAAATCATCGAAGTTCGGTGATTCACTTGAACGTGGCGCCAGCGGCAAGTCCATCTGAAGCAGGGCCGCGACGACTTGCGCGACTGGAGCAAACGATCTGCGGTGAATGTCACAGATCCCCAGAGACTGAATCGCACGAGCATGCATCGGAGTGCCATAGCCCTTGTGAACCCCGAAACTGTAACCGGGGTAAGTCGCGTCATAAGCTCGCATCATCTCATCCCGGTGAACTTTGGCCAGGATCGAAGCGCAAGCGATGCTCAGACTCTTCTGATCTCCCTTGATGATCGCAGTGGAAGGACAGGGCAGGTCTTTCGGGATGAATTTTCCGTCCACGAGAATGTGTTCGGCAGAATGTTGCAGCGTCGTGATGGCGCGAACCATCGCCAGATGCGAAGCATGATGAATATTGATGCGGTCGATTTCGGCGACATCGGCCTGCCCAACGGACCAGCCTCTCGCCCAGGCCTTGATCAGAGGCGCGAGCTCCGCGCGGGTATCGGAATCAACGAGCTTGCTGTCGGTGACCTTCTTGAGCCAGGAAACTTTTCGTTTATCATAGAGCGCAGGATCCTTCGGAAGGATCACGGCGGCAGCGACGACGGGACCTGCAAGGCAACCCCGACCCACCTCATCCACACCGGCGACGATCCGGAGCTCAAAACCCACTTCGCGTTCGTAGGAGACATCCGGGCGCGGACGTTTGATCATCTTCTTCTTCGGAGAAGCCTGGGTGAGAGTTTTGGATTTTCTGGACTTCGGGGGCGCCGTCATGAGGCTAACCTACACTGATCCGCCGACCCGATTGAAAATAAAAAAGGCAGAAGAGGCCGAAGCCGCTTCTGCCTGAATTTGAAGAATATGAAACCAAAGCTTACTTCTTGGCTTCCTTGGACTTGGCTTCCTTGGCTTCGCGTGCAGCGCTCGAAGCGGCAGCAGAGGCCTGAGTTTCGATGTCGCGTTCGATGCGAGCCGCTTTTCCTTCGAGACCGCGGATGTAGTAGAGTTTCGCTCTGCGAACTTTACCCTGCTGAGCGATTTCAAGCTTCGCGATCTTTGGGGAGGTTTCGAGAAAAATACGCTCGACGCCCACGCCGTGAGAGATCTTGCGAACGGTGAAGGACTTGCTTGCGCCAGTGTTGGATCGAGCGATGACAAGACCTTCGTAGATCTGGACGCGTTCTTTTTCGCCTTCTTTGATTCGGACGTGAACCTTCAAGGTATCGCCGGCGCGAAACTGTGGGAAATCAGTGCGGAGAGTCGCCTGGGAGGCCAGCTTCACACGATCAGCGAGACCGGAGATACGGATGTGGGTACCGCGGGAAAGGGTCTTGGGATGAATTCTTTTCTTTGCCATAAGTCACCTGAGATAACTGAAACATTTGAATCGTACTAGCGCTCAAGCCACTCAAACTTCCGTCACGAAAAATCCGTGGTCGTCACTTTGAGCCGGTTAGTGTCCGAACAGTCGATCGAGAATGATCGCAACCGCTGATCGAACCGAGAGATGGTTGTACCCTTCTCCCTCTTCATCTTTCGGCCCGTACACCGGGGCTAGAATCCGGTGCACCTCGGGATGAAAGATTTCCGCTACTCCCCAGCCCGTTCCAAACACCAGCACACAGGGCCGGGTTCGTTTCGGATCCATGAGCTCCTGCCGATAATCGGCATAACTGATGGAATTGGGAAGTGGCCTTGCATCGGTCAGAACCACTTCGGGTTCTTCCCCATGCTCGTCACGGATCGCCTTTTTCACCTCGTCAAAATCACGAGCAAGCCGGGCCACTGAAAGCGCAGAAACGCGGTCCGGGTGATGCATCCTGGAATGCTCCGTCTGCCAGTGGCCGAGGAGTCTCCCAACAAGCTCGTGCTGAATCTCCAAGGGGTTCACAATGAAGTACTTGCGGATCCCATAAGTTCGAGCCGAACGTGAAATATCATGGATATCCATGTTCGTCACAGCCGTAGTCACAAGCTCTCCAAGACGATTGGTCATCGGATAATGGAGAAGCACTAGATAAACAGGCGTAGCCACGAGAACTTTTGGATAGCACACCTCCGCTCAAAGCCGCAACTTTTTGATCAGCAGAAGTTCAATTCCTGTTCGCCGGCGTTATCGAAACGCATTAAGTCATCAAATCAATCATGAGGGTGAGCCTGCCGCGGATCCCTACTTTTTCAGCAGGTCCGGACGCTTCGAGGCGGTCCGGTCCCGCATCTGCTGTTTTCGCCAGAGGGCAATGGCTTTATGGTCTCCGCTCAAGAGTACATCCGGTACTGAGAGGCCCTCGAAGTCGCGAGGACGAGTGTACTGGGGGTATTTCAACAAACCATTCTCCAAGCTGTCTTCGGTCAGAGAGCGATCATTGCCGACGACCCCGGGAAGAAGGCGCGTGATGGTATCGGCCATGACCAGCGCCGGCAGCTCCCCACCGGTCAGGACATAATCGCCGATGGACACTTCACGGTCCACGCAGAGCTCAATGAAACGCTCATCCACGCCTTCGTAATGCCCGCATACGAAAATGATCTTTTCGTAGCCAGCGAGCTCCTTGGCCATTCCCTGATCAAAGCGTGGCCCTTGGGGAGAAGTCATGATGGTCAGAGTCTTTGCGCCTTTTTCAGGCTTTTTCTCAAGTCCGGTGATGGACTTCCAAGCCGCATGCAGGACATCCGCTTTCATGAGCATGCCTTCGCCACCGCCATATGGGGTGTCGTCCACCGTGTGATGCCGGTCGGCCGCGAAATCGCGAATCTGGGTCGCATGAAAAGACACGATGCCTTTCTGTGCGGCCTTGCCCATCAGACTGAAATCCAAAAGGGTTGAAAAAACCTCTGGAAACAAAGTCAAAAAATGAATTTGCAAACGCGCGGATGCAGAAGCGACATTGGCCGAGGCTTCAGGCAGAGAGTTACTCGATGATCTCGAGGACTGTGCGTTTTCTGAGTTTGGTTGAGGCACCGTTGAGTATCGTCCGGACTGCACGTGCTGTGCGGCCTTGCTTGCCAATGATCTTGCCCAGATCTTCTTTGGCAACTTTCAGCTCGATCACCGTAGTGTTCTCGCCGATGATCTCGTTGATTTCCACACGATCGGGAAAATCCACAAGCATGCGAGCCATGTACTCGATGAGTTTTGAAAGTTCTCCCAGCTGTTTTCCACCACTCGACTCTTGCGCCATGTGCAATTCTCCCCTTGTAGGACAGCGTTAGCAGCACACTACATTAGCTTCATCATTTGCCATTTGGGTCAGCGGAACCGGAACCCGGCACCGTTGCATCAAATCCAAGCTGACTTAAGCCAATGCCTAAGCAAGCCCAGCGGCCATCAGACCCTCAAATGAAGGTCTGACTGGAACGCTAAGCCTTATTTTGCAAGAGTTTTAAGGAGTTGTCCAACCGTTTTAGTGACTTGGGCGCCGTTTGCGCGCCATTTGTTCACTGAAGCCAGGTCGACCTTGAGTTTGTCGGCAGTTTCTTTGGCTTTTGGGTAGTAGTGGCCCAATTTGTCCAGGTACTCGCCATCGCGCTTTTTAGCGGAATCGATAGCAACTACAAGATATTGTGGATTTTTCTTAGCGCCTTGTCTTTGAAGACGGATCATTACGGCCATTTAATTACATTTCCTTTCGAAAGTTTTAGCTAATTAACAACTTAGACAGGGACCGTCAACTGAGTTATTTGTGCTTTTTGCCTGAATCGGCAAAAGAAACCACAAAAGCGAAGCATGAAGCTAAGCAAACAACGTAGTGGCGAGGTCAAAAAGAGTCTTCTGAATGCGAACACGGTCTTCGTCGAGTGTATTCCAAGTGGGTTTCACCATTCTCCCGACCGCTCCGTCTGCCAGAGCGTGTGTTCTTCCCACAATACTGGTGATGAGTAAAACAGGAATTTCCAGGGCCTTCACTTCAGCCAGGAAATCCAGACTCGATTCACCGGGCAGGATCTCATCCAGCAGAACCAGATGAGGGCGCCGCCGAGTCAATTCCACGCGCGCTTCAAAAGTATTGGAAACTGCGCCGGAGACCTTGATTCCCGGGATTTCACGAAGCGTGAGGTCCAGCAGCTCCCTCATCGCATCGACATCTTCGACGATCAGGATCTGCAATGGGTTCGGGATGGACCTGGGCTTGCTCAAATTCGACTCACAGTCATTTCAAAATTACTGATTCGACTCGTGTTGCCCAGTCGGCTGATGGCGCCCACGTTGGCATTTTCGCCTGCTGCGGAATCCGTTGCGGCCCCCATTGCCGCGATCACGGCCTGACAGTGTTCTGGAGTCAGAGCGAGAGATGCCACCCAGGCATCCGTTTCCGGATGGGCGAGGAGCTGACGGGTCTCGGTTTCACGAAGTTTCCAGAAAATCGTCCATTTCTGAGGCAGATCCACGCGAAGTTCAGACTTCGGCGACGCCAGGATCGCCTGCAGTCCCTCGCGAATCAGCTGAAGATCCTCTTTCGCGATTTTCATCTCCAGCTGGGTCTCGTACCGGGGATGAGTCGAGGCTTTGAGTTCGATCGGTTTTTGAGTGAAATTGAGATAAGCCATTTAGAAAACCTTCCGCATTGCTTTCAATGTTTTAGCCTGATTCAGGAGCTTTGCACACTCATTCTGAGGAATAGTCTGTGATTGCTCAAACTTCACGACGTCTTGCATTAATTGATGCAGTCCCGGGATCTCTATCCAGAGTGCAGGCTGGGAGGCGCCAGAGGCTCGCTGACTTTCCGACTGTTCCGCAAGTTCCCGGCAGCGCCGAGCGACGGCGATCGCCGGTCGGAAGCGGCCTTTCTCGAGGTGGATGAAAGCGGCACACCCCATGATCAGACTCTGCAAATGGGCTTTGAGAGGCTGTGAAAGTTTCGTCCACCCCTGCTCCCAGGCCTCGTGTGCATCCCAGTACTGGCTGGAATTGAAGAGCTCAATCCCCCGCTCCGCAGCCGCCTTGAGTGCACGCTTCGCTTCCTCGTCCACCCCTGCGCTTATGGTGTTTGAATCCCGATCCATCATTGTTATAGGTATTCTCCATGGGCGCCACATTACAAGGAACAAAAACTTACTTTCAAACTCACCCTCTCGCGGGAGCTGCAAAACCTCCCGTCGTCCTGGGCAAAACGGGCTTTTCCGTATCCCCCGTGGGCTTTGGGGGCTACCGGGTCTACGACACGAATTCCGACCACACGGCTGCTCTGAAACTTGCGATCGAATCCGGTTGCAACCTCATCGACACCAGCACCAATTACACCAACGGTGCCTCTGAAAAAGCGATCGGCAAAGTTCTCGCCCAGCTCTTCGCTGAAAAGAAAATCACGCGCGAACAGGTCGTCGTCGTCACCAAGATCGGGTACGTGCAGGGTGAAAACATGGAGCACGTGCAGGCTCGCCTGGCGCAGCGTCAGCCCTTCAGTGAGATGGTCGAAGTGCATGAAGACTGTTGGCACTGCATTTCTCCAGACTTTCTCAAGGATCAGATCACTCGCTCCCTGAAACGCCTGGGGCTTGACCAGATCGACGTTCTGCTCCTGCACAATCCAGAGTACTTCCTGAAGAAGAATCCGGATCACTCGGAATACTACCGCCGCATTCAGCAGGCGTTTGAATACCTGGAAACTGAAGTGGCTGCGGGCCGCATCCAGTACTACGGCATCTCCTCGAACACGTTCGTCGAACCTAAAGACCACCCTCATTACACTTCGTTTGAAACCACGCTCACGAAAGCCGAAGAACTCACGCACGACAACCATTACGCCGTGATTCAATTTCCCATGAATCTGTACGAGCCCGGAGCCGTGCTTGAAGAGAACAACAGCGGCCAGTGCGTGGTCGAGATGGCGCGCGAAGAGAACATCGGCACTCTCGTCAACCGTCCCCTCAACGCGTTTTTCGGCAAACAGATGATTCGTCTTGCGGACTTTCCCTCGCACCATGGAATGGATACGGTGGGGCTCCTCAAGAACGCTTTCACCGCGGCGATGGAGCTCGAGGCTCGTTACCCGGGCAAAGCGGTCCTGCCCGCACAGAACATTGCCTGGGGCCACATCATCAAGGAAAACATTTCCAAGCTTTCAGATCTGGACAACTGGAAACAGGTCCTCGCCCACCAGATCCGCCCGACGCTGGCGCAGGCTTATGAAAAACTCGCGCCTCATGCCGAGATGAAGGACTGGACTGAAAAGTACGTCCGCGTGGCGGAAGTGCTCTTTCTGGCATTCACCGCATTTCTCGAGTCCCAGGCCGCGATGCGCTCCCAGCAGACCAAAGCGGATCTGGACCAGGTCGTGCCCGCGTTGAAGACTTCGCCCACTCTCACGCAGAAAGCCGTCCGCATCTACCGCTCGATCCCCGGCATTCATTGCGTTCTCGTTGGCATGAGGCAAGTTGCCTACGTGAAGAACATTCTGGACCTGCAGCCCGCACTGGATCCCCAGGATGCACTGGACGCCCTGGGCGCGGTTCAGGCGCGGAATGAAGGTTCAGATGCGGCCCTCGACGAAAGCCATGTGAGTGAAGGCGAGACGGAACATTGAAAGACGCTCACGTGGCAACGTCCTCAGGTGGAAGACGCACTTATCGCTACTATGACCTCGTCATGGTGGCCTTCGTCACCGTACTTCTCTGCTCGAACCTGATCGGTGCATCAAAAGTCGCGACCTTTCATGGAGTGACTTTCGGAGCAGGGATTCTCTTTTTTCCGATCAGTTATGTTTTTGGCGATATCCTCACTGAAGTCTATGGTTACGCCCGTGCCCGGAAAGTGGTCTGGGCCGGCTTCGCGGCAATGATCTTCGCCTCGCTCATGAGCTACGTCGTGGTGGCCCTGCCTCCCGCCGAGGGTTGGCCCCATCAAGCGGCCTATGAAGTCGCCTTCGGTTCGACTTTCAGAATCGTGATGGCATCGCTCATGGCCTTCTCCGTCGGAGAATTCGCGAACTCCTTCGTGCTGGCTAAAATGAAAATCATGACGGATGGCAAGTTCCTCTGGTTGCGGACCATCGGTTCCACCGTGGTCGGCGAAGCGGTCGATTCAGTCATCTTCTACCCGATCGCATTTCTGGGAACCTGGAGCACGGCGCTCGTCGTGCAGGTCATGATCAGCAATTACTGTCTGAAAGTCATCGTCGAAGTGGTCATGACGCCGGTCACTTACAAGATCGTCGGTTTTCTGAAGCGCGCTGAGAATGAAGACTACTTTGACCGCGACACTGATTTCAATCCGTTCACTCTGAAAGCGTAAAGCCGCCGATTCCAGGAGAAACAGGAGAACCAGGAGAACAATGATGAGTTCCGCACCGCATGCAAAAGATTCCAAACCCAGAATTCTCGTCACCGGCGCCGCTGGCTTCATCGGTGCACGTTTCGTCGAGACCTGCACGGAGCGGGATATCCCGACGATTGCCGTGGACCTTCTGACTCATTTCAAAAACCGCACCGAGCACCACATCTTTGAGTTCGACAACGTGGTGGACCGCGACGGGCTGTCTGACTGGCTGGAGCTGAGACAGCCTCATCTTCAGGCCATCGTTCACCTCGGCGCCTGCACGGACACGACGCAAATGGACGTCGCCTACCTCAATCGAATGAATCTGGAGTATTCAAAGATGCTCTGGAATTACGCTTCCAGGCACAAGATCCCGTTCATTTATGCAAGCAGCGCGGCGACCTACGGCGAGGGAGAACTCGGTTACAATGATGACGAATCGCTGATCACGCGACTGAAACCGCTGAACCCCTACGGCGAATCCAAACGCCTCTTTGACCTCTGGGCGCTGGATGAGGAAAAGAAAGGCAACCACCCTCCGTCCTGGGCCGGCTTCAAATTCTTCAATGTCTATGGTTACGGAGAACGGCACAAGAAGAAGATGGCGAGCGTCGTGCTTCACGCCTTTGATCAGATTTCTCAGTCCGGTTCAGTCCAACTCTTTCAGAGCCACAAGGACGGAATCGCCGACGGCGAACAGAAGCGGGATTTCATTTTCGTGCAGGACCTTGTGAAAGTGATTCACTTCGCACTCTCAAAACCCATCCCCCGCGGGATCTTCAATCTCGGCACGGGTCAGGCCAGAACATTTCTGGACCTGGTGAATGCGACTTTCATCGCGATGGGGCGCATCCCCGCGATCAGCTTCATCCCGACTCCTGAACACCTGAAAGAGCGGTACCAGTATTTCACACAGGCACAGATGGACCGCCTCAGAGCCGAAGGATATGCGCGGCCCTTCACTTCCATCGAAGAAGGGGTCGCCGACTATGTCGCTCGGCTCCAAAAGAATCAGGCCCTGGCCGCCAAGGGCGACCTGAGAGCGGAAGAGTAAAAGAGGCTGAGATCGGGATGAGCCAGGCATTTCTGGGGCGCTGAACGTGCGCTTTCCGGGGTACTCAGACGTGGCGCTTGAGCGGACTTTCTGCTTTAATCCCCTCATGGCCCAACACCTTCGCGAAGCGCTGGCATCCGTAAATTCCCTCCTGACTCTGAATGATTCATCCGGAACCTCAGGCGGAGTCCAGTGGATCGGACTTCGGGAAGTTCGCGAGAAAACGACGATCTGCCATGCCCGTGATGAGAAGCCTTACATCAACGAAGTGCAGGACTCGCACGGGATCATGGTCGAAGTCCTTGCCAACGGGCAGTTCGGCTACGCCGCCAGCTCCAGTCGCGACGGCGCAAGCCTCAGGCGCGCCGTCGAACGTGCTCATACGCAGGCAATGCAAGCGTCGCGCTGGGCAATTCATCGTTTCAGCCTGGAGCAGAGACCCGTGACCACTGCTCACTACTCGTCGTCCGTGCAGTACCCTCTCTCGGAATTCTCAGCCGGCACGCTCAATGACGTCCTGATCAGCATCTGTCAGAAACTGCAGAGACCGAAGATCGTCCGCACGGAAGCGTTCGTGCAGGCCATCGAAACCGATGTGCATTTCGTGAGCTCCAATGGATCGGACGCGCACCAGAACTTTTCCTATCTCACCGCTGATTTCGAAGCGACGGCGAGCGATGGTTCGCTCGTTCAATCCCGGACCGACGGGGGTCTCCGCGGCCGAAGTTACCAGGGAGGTTGGGAATTCATCCGGGATCCGGCACTCTGGAGCCGCATCGAGCGCGTCTCCGAACAGGCCATCGAACTCCTGAGCGCTGAAAATTGCCCAAGCGAAACTCTACCCCTCATTCTTCTGCCTGACCAGATGATGCTGCAGATTCATGAAAGCATCGGCCATCCGCTTGAGCTCGACCGGATTCTCGGCGACGAAAGAAATTATGCCGGCTGGTCGTTCGTGAAGCTCGAGGATTTTGGAAAACTTCAGTACGGCTCTTCTCTGATGAACGTCACGTTCGATCCGACCGTCCAGAAGGAATACGCGAGCTATGCCTGGGATGATACGGGCTGCAGCGCCACTCGCGAACACCTGATCGAAAACGGCGTGCTGAAACGCCCACTGGGCGGAATGGAAAGCCAACTCCGTGCAGGACTTGCCGGAGTCGCCAATGCGCGGGCAAGTTCGTGGAACCGCGCGCCGATTGACCGGATGGCCAACATCAATCTTGAGCCTGGAACCAGTACTCTTGACGAAATGATCGCTTCGGTTGAACGAGGCATCATCATGGAGTCCAATCGCTCCTGGTCGATCGATGACTTCCGCAACAAATTTCAGTTCGGTTGCGAGTATGCACAGCTCATCGAAAACGGAAAGATCACGCGCACCCTGAAGAATCCGAACTACCGCGGAGTCACCGTACCCTTCTGGAACAATCTCCGAAAAGTCGGAAATGCCGAGACCGTGGGAACCTACGGCACGCCTCATTGTGGAAAAGGTGAACCCAACCAGGCGATTCGCGTGGGCCATGCTTCACCCGCATGCCTCTTTGATGGCATTGAAGTGTTTGGCGGAGGTGCCGTATGAATGCGCTGCCGGCTTTCATGTCTCGCGACTATTTTGAACGACTCAAGGCCGACCTCATGGGTCAACTCTCGTCCGGCCAGCACCTTTACCTGAGCCTTGCGGCCGAACAGACTCAGTTCATTCGAATCAACGGGCATCAGGTCCGCACGAAGGAAACGGGCGCAAGAATCAGACAGATTGGAACCGTTGAAGAAGCGCTGCTCACCTGCACCTACATTCATGAGTCGGCGCCCGGAATTCTTCACCGCAATGTGAGAACAGTGACTCTCTGCGGAGACTATGGCCAGGACTGGGACCACGCGCAGAGCACGATCACTTACCTCAAGACCGAAACTCCCAGGATCCGGCAGGATCTTTTCGCGAAGTTGCCTGAAAGGCTCACTTCGAGTGAAAAGGAGCAGACGGGAAAGCTGCTGTCCATTCATGAGGCTCCTGAAGCACTTCTTTCACCGATTGCCTCGGTTGATCTGGCTGGCATCTACAGTTCCGGAAAAATGGTCAGAGCCATGGCCAATTCGGCAGGCCTTCTTCACTGGTTTTCGACGGACACCTTCAACTTTGATTATTCGCTTTTCACCCCATCCCAAAGAGCGGTCAAGGCCACTTATTCCGGCACTCACTGGGACACTGCGGCCTATGCAGCTTCGATCACTTTGTCACAGGACAAACTGAAACGCCTGGATCACCCGGCACGGAAACTGGGTCGGGGATCCTACCGGGCTTATCTCGAGCCTGCAGCCGTGCATGATCTGGTCAACATGTTTTCCTGGAACTGCATCGGAGAAGCTTCCATTCAGCAGGGCCTCAGCCCCTTGAAGAAACTTCGAGGCGGGCAGACCCACTTTTCAAAAAAATTCAGCCTGAGCGAAGATTTCAGTCGCGGGGACACGCCGCGCTTCAACGAAGAGGGCGCACTCGCTCAAGAAAAGCTCGCCCTCATTCAGGACGGTCGCCTGACGAATGCCCTCATCAGCTCTCGCTCGGCAAAGGAGTATGGCCTGACTCCGAACGGAGCTTCGGCCAATGAAACAATGAGGTCACCCTCCGTGAAGACCGGGAGCCTGAAGAGTTCCGACATGCTCAAGCGTCTGGGAACGGGTCTTTACCTGTCGAACCTCCACTACCTGAACTGGAGCGATCCGGCCGAAGCGCGCATCACCGGCATGACCCGTTACGCCTGTTTTTACGTCGAAAATGGTGAAATCATCGAGCCGATTGAAAACATGCGCTTTGACGACACGCTCTTTTCACTCCTCGGCGACGCGCTTGAGGAAGTGAGCGATCAGGCTGCCATCATTTCGAACACGGATACTTACGGAATGCGAAGCCTGGGGAGCGCCGCCATTCCCGGCATACTCGTTTCTGAAATGAAGCTGACCTTATAGTTTAGCCAGTGCTTCGTTCAGACTCTTCATGAGTTCTGCGTCCGTTCCCTTGCCATCGGTCGGGTATCCTACCGGCTCAACCACGGTGCACCCCAGTCCTTTTTCTTCGAGAAGCTTCAGAACTCCAGCCGCATGAAGCCCGCCGAAAATCACGGCTATGTCCGTGTCTTTGGATTTTGACAGGGTTTTCGCGATCGTTTGAACCAGGCTCTGATTGCGCTTCTCCAGTCCCGCCTGTGCACGCGCGACCGCTGATTTCAGTTCCGTTTTCAGCATGTGAATGGCCTGATCAACCGTGGTGGTCTTGGGCAGTTTGAAGCGCTCCACCACGCCATCCAGGTAATTTTTCGCACGCGTCGGATCATTGCGGTACTGCTCCAGGCGCAGGATGAAGCCCAAGGTTCCGCGAGCATCTGAAAACGCGAGATTGGACTCCTTGATCAGGGATTCGTCATCCCCACAGAGAGTGGAAAGGTTCTTGCCATGCTTGGCTTCGAGCTTGAGCGGAATGCTCGTCATCACTCGCACGTAGTCCGGGTACTTCGCGATCTTCTCCAGATCCGGAAGAGTCCAACCATTGAATTTGAGCTTCGAGCCGTGCGAGATCTCGCCCATGCAGCCTTCGGCATAGATCGTCCTGAGCTGCCCCGCCGTGATCCACTGGTCGAGCTGCTGGTAGATGGCCACCTGATTTTTTGTTTGAGGTGGCTCCACAAAATTCTCGGTGTCTTTGGTGACCACGTCGGGAGCCAGGTGCCACTGCTCGAAGAACCAGACGTGTTGTTTCGAGGTTTTCGAGGCCGGCGAACTGCACTCGGCCACCGCTTTGCCGAAGGCGGGGTCGAGCTTCACCGGAGAGGCGCCCAGTGCCTGGGACAATCCCGAAAGGGAAGAGCCGAAGTGTCCGAGAAAAATTAGAGCTAGGGAGGAAATCAGGATACCGACGCGATTGAGATTGAGCATGAGAGATAAATTACCAGACCCCACCCGATGCGCAAATCAAAAGCTCCAGGTCCTGGCCTCGGCCGTCAGATAGTCGACGAAGACCCGAGCTCTGTAAGCCAGAAGTCTGCGTGTGGGGCTGACTGCGCAGATCGCGGCGACTCCACTCCAGTGCTCACACTGAAATCGCTCATCCCCAGATTTCCTTTTCGAGATGACGATCCAGCACTTCTCGAACGAAGAGCAGGAACATGGCATGCGACCACGCCAGCGGGATGACCCAGCAGGGTTGTCCCGTTTCGCGGTGGACCTGCTCGGCGAGCATGCCCGTCGAAGTCGCCTTCTCCATCACCCAGTCAAAGCTCTCCTTGGCGTGAGCGAGGTCGCCTGTCGCCAGATCCACGGTTGCCAGCCAGAGCGTCGTCAGGATCCAGGGGTTTCCGCCTCGGTAGGTATCCTGTTCATACCGGATGATGCCGCCGACCTGATGATTCCACAACTTCTCCCGCAACTGCGCAACGACGCGTTTCGCGGCCACATCAGTTTTCTTGAAAATTCCGAAGGGATAGATCAGTCCCAACATTGAAATATCGGCCGCCTCATCCCAATAACCGCTCGGATCTTCGTAATTCCAGGAGCTCGTGACGAACGAACGGCGGATCGGTCCTTCCGCCCCGAGAAATTTTTCCGAGATGATCTGCGCCAGCGCACGACCCCACTCGCGGTAATGCTTTTCAAGCCTCTGATCTCCCAATTCATGCGCCAGGAACGACCCCGCCGTGAACGCCGATGAGACCGCGGCCAGTGAGTAGGCATGGATTCCCATGCGCTCTTCCCACAGATCGTGAGAAGGCCGCCCGAGGGGGTGCTTGGGGCCGTGAAACTGCTCCAGAAACGTCAGGCCCTTTTTGAGATTGGGCCAGATCCTTTCGAGCCAGAAAAGATCCTGAGTTTTTCGAAAGTGCAGGTAAGCTGCCCCGATCACGGTAGCAGGTTCATCAATCTGAATTCGGCCCCAGCTCGGTCCAGCGTGTTTGGTCGCCGCGTAACGCTGCCACCAGGTGCCTGAAGGATCCTGCGTGTCCTGGCAGAATTTGAAGTAATGCTCGACTCGTTCTCGGAACCCGAAAGCTCCCAGTGCGCTCGCCAGGTACGATCCGTCTCGAGGCCAGCTATACCCGTATCCGCCTGATACGCGCGAGTGTGGATCCACTTCGGCTGCCGCCATGAGGGCGCCCGTGTGCGTGTCCTGAAGCGCATGAAGAACATCAATGGATCTTTCAGCCAGCGCACGCACCCCCGCATGCGAGATCCGCTCAAGAATGTCATTGGCCGGCGCCAGTCGTCTGGCTGACATGCCGTCGATCATCTGAAAGAAACTTTTCGCCGGCACACTCTTCGTGCTCTTCAGCATCTGATCCATGACGGGTTCGCTTTCCGCGCAGATGATCACGAATTCAATGCGGGAATTGCCACCCGGCTGGAGAGGATCATCCTGAGGAGCCAGGGCCGCGAAGGAGCCCCAGGTCGCTGGTCCCTGAACCACCTGATCCCAGCCCAGCGGCGAAGAACCATGAGGAAAATCGTGAAGGTCACTCGCACCGATCGGAGCCGCGATTCTCTCCCCACTCCACAGCCGGGAGCGATCATGTTCATTGAGGTGCCCCACTCTCACCCACTGAATGCGTTCCTTGGCGAAGATCCCAAGCCAGCGCTTGCCGCGGTGATGGACGATCCCGTTGAAATCGGGATGAAAGAGCGAGCAGTGTGCGGAAGTCGAATTTCCCATCCAGGGGATGCACTGGTGCCAGACACCGGCTCTCTTCTCGCCGGAATTGGCCGATGATTCGGAGATTTCCCAGGTATCGAGCATCGTCGCGTCGGTGGGATGCATTCCGATCCTTCTCACGACGGTCAGATCGCTCTTTCGATGGCGGTACTCCGCGTGGAGAATCTGCGTGCCGCTCAAAAGCCGGATGTGCGTCTCAAATTCTTCCGGAATCACCGGAATGATCTGAAGCGGCTCTCCGGCTTTCTCCAGCAGGACCGCCGAACGGAAAACGCCGATCTTCGATTGCAAAGCATCGATGTTGGGAGCGAAAAGCTGTTCGATCTCTCCCATGGAATCGAAAGTCGCCAGCAGCGTTCCGTTGCCCATCTGAATTTCTGAAGGTGCTCTTGATTCCCAGCCGTTCACAGTTCTTTCTCCCGAAATGCTCTTGCCGCATCTTCTGGCGCGACTCGCACCACCGGGATGCCTGTGGCGATCTCAAAGCCGGTTTTTCTGATCAGTCTCGGGTACACTCGCACGAACCAGTGCATGGAGGAACTGCCGGGATTGGCAAAACCAAGGGGATTGGGTGCGGAAAAAATGACAATATTGAGAGCGAACTCTCCCAGCAGTCGATTGAGTCGGGTGAAGATCTGAGACACGAGCCGCGAGAGATCGCGCAGTTCATCTTCGGTCGCATCCTGAAAATTGGAATGATGCTGCGAAGGATAGATCGAAAATTGATAGTCATACTCGGGCGCATAATCCATCAGCGCCACGAACTGAGTGGTTGCGGTCATGAAGCGCTCGGAATGAGCACGCCTAGACGACAGGTCGGCCTTCTTTTTCCGGGGAGGCGGAGTGGACATTCGTTCGTTCTGAGTGGATCGATTGGCCTGACCCATGAGATCCGGCTCCTCTTTCCTGAGCACTTCGCAGACCTGGCACTCACGCGCGGAGTTGAGACGCATCACGGGTTCCGGAATGAACGGCATCCCGAGCAACTCGAAATGGGGATGCTCGTGGTGAGTGCCTGCGGCAGTCTGGTGATTTTTGAAGAGTTGAACGTACAGGAGTCGGCGGTCCTGATAGAGATCACTCATTCTCTTCTGCAAAGTCTTGAACACCTGAATCGACCGCTCCACATCCATTTCCCAGAACGGAGCGTTGTGATTGGGACTTTCGACGATCACTTCGTGCACACCGAACCCGGGTTTGGAAGTGAGAAGAGCGCTGAGGGCTTCTGAATGCCCGAGTGCCTTGAGATCGGTGAATAGATCGGGAGCTTCAAGCTTCATGGCGGGATGGCGATGAGCGAAAACGCGGGTCTGCCACCGATTCGGACCCGCGCTTGCCAGATCCTGTGTCCGGTAGATCTCCGGAGATGAAAAAGCTTCATTGCCCGGGCAATAGGGACAAGGTCCTGGATAATCCAGCTGGTCCTCGAGAGGATGCGAGAGATGCACGGACTGCGCACGGGGAGAAGCCTGGGTGACTCTCACCCGGTTCGGGCGCGTGGCTTTCTCAGGAACGATGAGACAGGGGTTGCCAAACAGCGGATCCGCTCTGAATTCACTCATGCCGTTGCTCGCTCACTTTCGTCAGATCGTTCGTGAAGGTGCTTCACCCGACGCTCCATGTCGGCGATCACATTCATGAAGAGAATATGCGCATCGTAGGGAGATTCATAGGGGCTGAAGTACTTGTGCACGTCTCCATCATTGAAATATTTCGTGCACATGTAATAGAAATGGTCGCTCGTCGTCAGCCGCCTCCAGGTTTCGAGCAGCTGTGCTCCTTTTTCACCGGGGGCCCTCCCCAGAGCTTCCGCCTCCTCTTTCACGGCCTTCTCCAGCGCATGGACCGCTCGAAGGGAAGAGTCCTGAATCCCATTGCCTTGCCAGGCAGAGAGGTCCCTTTCCGAATCAGCCCAGGAGAAAGGTTCTGGCGCATCGAGTTCATGAAGTTGAGCCATGCCCGCCTGCCGGGCGGAGCTCACGGCTTCAGTCGGGGTCACGAACTGAAAACCTCGCTTCAGGAGTTTGCCGGGCAAGGCTCGCATGAAATCAAAGATACCCGTGTCTTCCCACTGATGTTCACCGAAAGTTTCGTAATCCATGAAAAGACCCACGAAGGGATTTCCGCCCTGGGCTGCCACCGGATTTTCAGCGTCGATGAAACGGATCCATTGCGCGAACTTTTCCGAGGTCAGGGGCCATTGGGCCCAGTCCCGGTCCGAGAAGCGAAAGGCGATGTCATCACTCAGGCGGTAATTCCTGAGGAGCGCGACCACTTCGCCTGCGCCCTTCATCCGGTATTTGAAAAGGGGGCTTCGGTTCGAAGCAGGACCAGGAGAAGAGCTGCCTTGCCCCCGCCGCATGATATGATCCGCGCTCTCCATGAGCATGCCCTCGAAACCCAGCTCCTGAACCTGCCGGGCGATCCCACTGCTCGAGATGAGTTCCGTGTTTCGGAACACTCGGGACGGAGGAACGAGGAGCCGAGTGCAGAGCTGACGATGAATCGCGATCTGTTCCCTGAATTCTTCGGGACTGTGCAGTGCCGCCAGTGAATGGTGAGAAGTTTCAGAAAGCAATTCAACCTGGCCCGTCTCAAAAAGACGTTTGAAGGAAGGAATCACCTCGGGCGCGTATTCCTCCATCTGCTGGAGCACCGTGCCGGTGATTGAAAAAGCGGCCTTGAAAGCGGAACCGTGCTCCTGAATCAGGTCCAACAGGAGATTGTTCATGGGCAAGTAACATTTGTTCGCGACCTTGCGGAGAATCGTCGCATTCAGCTCCTCATCAAAGTAACTTTCACTGCGTCCCACTTCTCGAAAGCGGTACTGCCTCAATCGCCAGGGCTGATGAACCTGAAAGTAGAAGCAGAGGTCAGTTGCCATGGCTCCCCCGCGGCGCTTTCTGGCGGACATTTCCGGCCGGAGTGGTGAAGCGCTCATAAGTGTGAAGCGCTTTGATGGCTGAATCATCCCAGCTCAAGGCACGAACCTGAGCCATGCCCTCTTCGACCAGCTGCTTCGACAGTTCCGGAAGTCGAAGGGCGGCGATCATCTGATCCGCCAATTTCTCATGATCCCAGAAATCGACCTGAAGGGCGCGACTGAGCACTTCTCTCACTCCGGACTGCTTGGACAGAATCACAGGGATGCCGTTGTGAATGGCTTCGAGAGCGACGAGGCCGAAGGGTTCTGAAATGCTCGGCATGACCAGCACTTTCGACTGTCCCAGAATGGCGTCCACTTGAGCGGGATTCATGAAGCCCGTGAACTGAACGCGTTTCTCGATTCCAAGACTGTGAGCGAGCGCGCGCATCTGCTCGTTGAGATCCCCTGTCCCGATCATGAGGAACCTGGCCTCCGGAATGACTTCGGCCACGAGGGCGGCCGCCTTGAGAAAATGGTCAGGGCCCTTCTGAAAAGTCATGCGGCCCAGAAAAATCACCATCGGCTCCCTTTCAGCGTCGGGAGCAGTGAGAAGAGTCTGAGTCGCTTCATCCGGTGCATTGTAAAGCACACTGATCTTCCTGCGGTGGATGCCGTAAAGACGCTCAATGATGCCTGCAGTGTACTTGCTCACCGCAAAAATGTGAGCCGCGCGATTGAAGGCTTCGCGTTCGATCCGGAACACGTCACTGTTGAGCACATCTCCGGAACGGTCGTACTCGGTGGCATGCACATGAAGAAACACGGGGACTCCGGTGATTCTCTGGTATTCAAAAGCGGCCGGAAAAGTCATCCAGTCATGAGCATGGACCACATCCACTTCATGAAATTCGGCAAGCTGCCTCACGCTGAAGCAGAACTTCTCAATCTCGCTCCACAGGTTCTTGCCATAGATTTCAGCATTCGCGCCCAGAAGCTCGGGGGGCGGGACCTGAGCTTCAGACAGGGGGGCTGCAAGAATGCGCTCGCGCAGAGAAGCCGCCACCGCCTCCGTATCCTCGTTGAATTCATGATCCTCGTAACCCGTACCCAGGTAGTCATCAGCGCTCGACGCCTCGGTCACGGACACGCTGGGCTCAGGGTCCGCGTCTCTCAGAGCTTTTCCGAAGTTTCCGGGCGTTGAAAAAATACGGGACTCGAAAATCTTTCGAATGTGCTCAGGCATCGGAGTTTCGGGTGCCCGCCCGTAAGGGAGAAGCTCCGCGGGCGACTTCGAATGGGTGATGCTCCCCGCTTTCCTTTGCACTTCGGTGGGCACTTCGGTGGGCGTTTCGGTGTCGGGCCAGCCCGCCTCAATCAGACATTCCCGGGCTCCTACGACTTCGAGGCGTTCTTCCGAAATTCGGTTGGGAAATGTGGGAAGAACGAAATGAACCTGAGCTCCCTGACGGGCCAGCGCCTGAGAAAATCCGCGACAGGCTTTTCCCAAGCCACCCGCGTAGCGAGGCGGATACTCCCAACCGAGCATCAGGACTCGCGGCCCTCCCGAAGAATGCTTTTCACGAGTGGGTCGTGTCACCTGGGCTGATCCCGTTCTGGAATTCTTGGGTGTCGATTGCACTGTTTCAAAGTCCCACAGCACCGGAAATCTTCAACGTTTTTTTCTTCATTTTCTTTTTGAACTTCCCGGGTTCACTTGAGCCCGCTTCCGGGCTGGAAGCAGATGCGCCGCGAATGCTCTTGCGCTCTCGACGTCCAAGCCAGCGCTGAGCGAGAAGGGCGGTCAGCTTGTTCACGAGCCCGAACTTCTTGCGTGCCTTCGCTTCCTCGAGGCAGGCCAGACTCCAGGCCTGCGCTGGCGCTCCTCGGGGCTTGAAGGGAGCTTCGGCATCGAAAAGTTCGGCAATGTGGCCTCGAATCGGCATTCTTTCGAGCGCCTTGTCGTCAAACATCTTGCGGGCGAGTGTTTTGCGCCCCTGCAGTTCACCGCGCTTTCCCAGTCGTGATCTTGCCATTTCGAAGTGTCCTCCCAGCCAGCCCCACGCGGGACCCTGATGATAAGCCATGTCGCGTTCTTCCTGAGAGCCGCAGCACTCCGGTCGATATCGCGAATCTTTCGGTTCAAGCGTCCGCAGGCCCACAGGCGTCCAAAGAGTTTCATAGATTTGAGTGAAGTCTCGCAGGAGGCTCTCCTCATCCTGCAGAGCAAGCGACGGCGCCAGCGGGATGCTGTGAAGAAAGATCCGGTTGGGCCGCTCCTCTTCATGGGTTGAATTCAGGACAGCGCGTCCCAGACGCTCAAGTTCCTGCCAGTTCTCGGTCGAGTCATACGGAGATTTTTCATCCGCCCAGAGGGCCTGAAGGCAACGGGCCTGAAACCAGAGCGCGTTGATTTCAGGAAGCACTCCTGTGCGCGGAGTGACCGGAGCGCCTTCGAAACGAGCGTCCATCCAAGTCGTGTGGGCTTCAGTCACTTCCAGAAGGGCATCCGCATTCAGCTTCAGAAAAGGGTGACGCCCGGCCTGAATGGAATCAATCGCCAGATTCAGTAAGGAAACATAGCGCTTCTGAAACTCCAGGGATGGGTCAAGCCCAGGGGTGATTTTGCGACTGGAGGTCCTGGATCGAGCCTTCTCCCGATCTGCGAGAGTCAGTTGCCAGAGTGCCGCCAGTGAATGGCACCACCACAGAGTGGCGTCTGAAGACTCCCACTGATGACTCCCCTCTTTCTCAATGAGATTGGGAAGCATACCGACTTTCTGAATCCATTCGCCCCAGCGCCCGAGAACTTCATGAGCCCAGTCCCAGACTTCAGTCTCGGAACCACCGGCCCCAAGCCACGCTGCCACGAGTCCCGGCAGAGAAACGAAAGTGTCCCGACCCCATTCGCCAAACCATGGGTACCCGGCCACGATGCCTGCCGGACGCGTGAGAATGAAATCCTGAGCGGCAAAGGAGGGCGGGCTCTTTCCTTCAGGTTCAGGGGAGGAAATGTAGTGAGTCACATCAGCCGGATCCTCTGAAACCAGGAACCCCAACTCCGTCAGTTCGGAGGACCTGGAAGCATTGAAATCCAACTTGAACTCGCCGGCCGAGTGGAGATCTTCCCGATCCTGATAACCCCTCAGGCTCTCTTCGGGGTAGAAGAAATTTCGGTACCACAACGGCTCTTCCTGCCAGTGCCACGGTCCCTTCATTCCGAGATGAACTTCGTTCCCGGAACCCGCGGTGATTTTCACGACACCTCCGGCGCTGCCCGCTGAAGTTCTGTGCAAAGTCCAAAGCTGGCCACCCGTTGCGTGAAGATCGCGCAGAGCGAAGAACGGACGAAGCCTGAGCAAGGGAAGCTGCGCGCGAAGTGCCGACGCTGAACTGACTTTGGCTTTCGATCTGGACTTCGCTTTCACTTTCGACTTCGGCTTCGGCTTCCCACCGGGTTTCATTTCAAATTCAAAAACAAGCGCGATCCCCCCTGGCGAGCGCGCCTGCACCCGGAGAGTCAAAATCCCCTCAGGAAGCCTCCAGGTCCACGTCGGATGAGGCTGCTGCATGAAGTCCGCACTGACGGCTGGGTGGATGATCGGCACGGGAGCTGCGCCGCCAGTTCCGTTACCCGAGTAGATATGAGGCCAAAGTGCCTGCTCGCCCCAGTGAAGTTCAATGTCCGTCAGGAAATTGAGTTCCGATCGCCCCGCCACTCCCGAATAGAAAGAATGGTACTTGCGGGTCCTGAAACCCTGTGGCGTTCCCATGGCAAAGGCGCCCCGTTGATCGGTCACCAGCCATTCGGATGAAGCGGTGGAGAGTTCGGCTGCAGGCTTGGACTTTTCAATCATGGTAGGTCCGCTTCAGTTTGAACAGGGTTGAAAAATGGGTTCGGGCAGAGAAAACTGGATCCTCATCATTACGGGTTCCTGCCGGACGGTAGTGCTCCACCAGGCTGCATCGGTAAAAACTGCAAAGGCCAGACCGCACCTTCGTGCAATCCGTCCTTCTCGCAGGACAGCTCCAGTGGCCTAACCAACCGAGAAAATTGAAGTAATAGAGCTCCCCCAGCCTTCTCACTTCGTGCCTTGGGAGAGGGGCCAAGTGCAGAAAGCAGACTGCAATTTGAGCTTGGGCAGTTCGCTTTGTCGAGGAAAAGGGTTGAAACGGAACGGTTTTTCCTCTATCAAAGTCAACGAACCGGCATGTCATCATAGGGTCCTGCATGAGCAGCCTCTCACCGCCGGTGATCGAAGGAATTTTCAATGGCAAATACACTCACTTCTGCAAAGCGCGCGCGTCAGGCAGAAAAACGCAAGGAACGTAACACGATCGTTCGCAGCTCTACCCGCACCGCAATCCGTGGCGCCATGGATGCTCTCAAGAACGCAGCCGATGCCCAGGCTAAAGACGCTTACAACGCCGCTGTCAAAGCGCTCAGCAAAGCGGCTTCCAAAGGTGCGATCCCCAAGGGCCGCGCTTCCCGCAAGATCAGCCGTTTGACTCTTCTTGCAAAGAAGATCAAGCCAGGCGCAGTGCAGTCCCCAAAGCTCACGAAGTAATTTCAAGAGCCACGTTCGCGAAGCGATTCGCAGCGATTCAGAATTTGAAAAGGCCGGGGGACAGATCCTTCGGCCTTTTTCAGTTTCACGAACTTGAAATCACGACACGCAATTCAAACCTCAGCTGCAGAACCGGACCACGAGGTCAGTCCAGAGACCGAGCGAGAGACGCTGAGTCTGTTTGATCCCGAAATCCAGTTCAGCGAGTGCGCTCTGCAGGTCCACCGCATCGGCCATGGACCAGGTCCGCGACCAGCGCTTGAAACGATCCAGCATGAACGGACTCAGTTTCACTTCTCGCGAGTTTCTTTCACGGTCCGAGATCACGAGCGAAAGAAAACGCGCATTCCAGGCGAGAAGTCCCAGAAGCGGGAGCGATTGATCCGGATGATCCGCGAAACTTTCAATCGCGTGAAGGGACGTCTTGAGCTGACGCGTGAAAAAAGCTTCCAGAAAGGAGTCTCCTCCCAGCTCCGGGCCCACTCCTCCCTGAATCACCGCTGCCGCATCCTGGGCGCTTTCGGGACCCAGGGCGCTCTGGGCGAGCGAGTACTTCTCCAGCTCCTGGTCAATGATGTCCAGACTCCACGGATCGAGAAAACGCATCTGGGCGCCGAGCTCCGGCGAAATCTCGAGGCCCTTTCTGCGCACAAGGTAGGTGATCCAGGCATCGCGTTCTTCTTCGGGGATCTCATCACAGGGAACGACTGCGGCCTGTTCAACGAGGACTTTGGAAAATTTCTTGCGGCCGTCGAGATCCTTCGAAAGAAAGACGCAGACGCTGCTGAGTTCTTCCTTCGTCACCCGGGGACCGAGGAGTTGCGTGAGAATATCCGCTTCCTTCAGAAGATGAGCGTCCCGCACGATGATCAGGCGCGTGCCCCCACCGAGAGAGAGGCTCTGAGCCGCGTCGAGCACGCGGGAAGCGTTGACTTCAGACGCATCCAGCAGCTCCTCATTGAAGCTGCTGGCGAAACTCTGCGCAGCCGCGTCCGCGGTCTCGCCGAGTACGGCTTTTCGAATGCGCTTGAGGAGTTCCCGCGATTTCATCTGTTCCTGGCCGTGTAGCCAGTACACCGGCCAGAGCTGTCCCGCTTCGAGTTCCTTCTGGACGACTTTGGGTTCAAGTCTGGGCATCAGAACATCGCCAGCATGGATTCGTTCACATCGCCCATCATTCCTGAAGCGATGTCCCGTAGCGCCCGATCAAATTCACTTTCATTGATCAAGGGTGAAGTCGTGCCGAATTCATCCTTCTGATTGTTTCCGGGAAAGCGCTTGACCCTCGAGAAGGCGGCATTCCAGAGCACGCTTCCCGCAGCGGTCTTGACCGGAAAACGAGAAGTCTCCCGTGCGCTCGCCACAGGGGCCCCGGCAGCCGATGCGGAGAGCTCAAGTGCATGAGTGCGCGTGAGTTTGAAGTCACATGCCAGGATGGCCTGATATTCGGTGGCGACCGTGATTTCAATCGTTGGACGATTGGTGGGGTAAATCGAATTGGACGAAGTGCCCGCCGTGATTCCGTAAGTCGCACTCCTGATGGTGCCTCCGAGCACTGCATCCGCTTCCTCCGGCCTCTGCACGACACTCACCCGCCGATTGGAAGCCAGCGAGCGGACGAGTTCATTATAAAGCAGATTTTCAACACCGGGTTTATAAGAATTGTTCACGAGCGGTGAAACGAAAACTTTTCGGACCCCCTGCCGAACCAGCGCGGGATTTTGGGAATTCTGCAAAGTGTACCCACACCCCGGTACCGCCAAAATCAGAGCCAGAGTGCTGCAAGCGCATCGCGTTAAAAAATTGGGCGAATGAACGAAGGAAAGGTGACTCATGTGAGGCCAAAAGAACCATTCTGAGCACTCCTTTGGCAAGCACGAAGTTTTGTGAGATACCGCTCTGGCATGGCCTTCAACAACCTCATGGATATTCTGAAGCGGGTCCAGTCCAGGTATCCCGCTTTCGGTCAACGACTCGAAGAAGCCGAAGCGCTCGGTCGGTGGGATATTGCAGTCGGCCAAGGCATTGCCAAGCATTCACGGGCGATCAAAGTGGTGGACGCCGTTCTCTGGGTCGAAGTGGATCACTCCATCTGGAAATCAGAACTGCACCACCGCAAAAGACAAATCCTCGAAATTCTGAATCAAGGGAGGAAAGACCATGAGATTCTCAAGGATCTTTTTTTCATCGATTCGAGGCCAGGCTTTAAATCCCGATAATGATCAAGCGCTGAGTGTCCCGGCCCGGGTGTTGCATTCCCCCGGCCTTCCCAACCGTCTTCAATCTGAACTACAACCTGAGGTCCTTCATGAAAAAGCTCTCCGTCCTGTCGCTTCTTGTTTTCCTGTTCACCGTCACCGCGATGACTGCACCGATGGTCAAAGCCGCATCTCGTGGAGCCAGCGCCACCTCCGGACGACTGGGCCTCGGAGCGATGCTTGGAGATCCGACGACTCTCACTTTCAAATACTGGCTTTCCTCCAGTACCGCATTCGACGGTCACATCGGCTCTTCCTTCGGAGACAGCGGCGTCGTCATGGGAGATTACCTCTGGCATTTCACGGGCTCCGTCGGATCCTTGACCAACGGCAAGGTCAGCAGCAATTTTTTGCCCTACATCGGCCTCGGTGGCGTGCTCTTCTTCAATGCGGACAACGACAACCGTCACGGCATCTTCTATGACAGCAATGGACGAAGTTTCGGACGCAACAGCGCAGCCTTCGGAGCGCGCGTTCCTTTCGGAATCGAGTACCTGGCTGATTCAATCCCCTTCGGATTTTTTCTGGAATTGACTCCGGGAATCACGATCGTTCCGCGCATCGTTGGCTTCTTTCAAGCCGGTATCGGCGCGCGCTTCTACTTCTGATCCGTTTCAGATTCGTGAACTGCCTCAGCCGCGGCTAGTGACCCCTGGTCAGTCGCAGAACGCAGATCAGGCTGACGATCATTCCGAGAATCAACGCGAAGAGGAGGCCCTTCAGAAAGGAAGGGCTTTCCACTCGGGATCGGTTCAGATCCAGAGCACGCTGAGCGTTTGAGGCTCTGGCGCCGGTGACGGAGCCCGTGTGCATCTGTGAGCCCGTCATCTGAGGCGGATGTCCACGGTCAGGATGTTTGCCCGAAACACTTTCGGGCTTCAGTTCGTGACTCGGAGAATTTGAATGGGGAGGGGGTGCGGCATGAGGAGGTGCCGCGACGATTTTTTCAGTGGCCGTGGCGGTTTCAGTCTCCGTCTCCGTTTCAGTGGACTCTTCGGAATCCAGAGGCTTGGGAAGAATCCCGAGATGCCGACTCACTTCTTCACTTTCGTGAAGATAGATCCAATATCCATTGGCCGGGCAGATCTCGTCCTGGAGGACCAGCCCTCCGTTTTGAATTTTTTCGCACAGCGCGAGCCGTGGCAGCGGGCCCATGATGTGGTTCTTTGAAGTGCGGATGAGCCAGAGATGCTGATCAGTCATGTGGCCGTGAGCGCATCCACCGTGCGCTGTTCCGCTTTCAAAAAGGCCTGGATCGCCGGATGCTCCGCTTTACGAAACTCTTTCGGAGTTCCCCAGAACACGATCTCTCCTTTGTGCAGAAAGGCGATCTGATCCGCCAGCAACAGGGCCGACGGGATATCATGACTGATCACGATCGAAGTCAGGCCAAGTTCACGCTTGAGAGTCTCGATCAGTTCATCCACCGTCGTGCGAGTGACGGGGTCCAGGCCCGTCGTGGGTTCGTCATAGAGCAGAATGGCCGGATGGCGAATGATCGCGCGAGCCAGAGCCACGCGTTTCTTCATTCCACCTGAGAGTTCGTTCGGAAATTTATCGTACCCTTCGGGCATCCCGAGGACGCTCAGGGCTCGTTTGACTTCGTCAGAGATTTCCTGCTCGGTCATCTTGGTGTGCTCACGCAGCGGAAATGCGACATTTTCAAAGATCGTCATGTCGTCAAAGAGTGCTGCATTCTGAAAGAGCATGCCGAAATGCAGGCGCTGCTGAGAAAGCTCCTTGCCGGTCAGAGTGGCCATGTCCTTGCCTTCGACCCACACGGAGCCGGAATCCGGGCGAAGAAGCCCGAGGATGTGCTTCAAGGTCACTGACTTGCCGGCGCCCGAGGAGCCCAGGATGTAAGTCAGTTTGCCTGCCGGGAAATCCAGATTGACTCCCTTGAGGACCTGATCCCGGCCGCCACGAAAAGATTTGAAAACGTTTTCGAGCCGGATCGTGCCCTTGCGGCTGGAGAGTGTCGAAGCTTCAACCATAGATCCTTTTTACCCTTCTTGAAACAGAAGTCAAAAGTTCATAAGGAATCGTGTTCGCGGCTCTTGCCTGAATCCACGGATCCATTTCGGGCCCGAGCACCTGAGCCCACTCTCCAACTTTTGTCTGAGGTGAACATTCAATCGCTCCGAGGTCCATGCTGACGATACCCAGAAATTTCTGAAGCCGCTGATTTAATAACGCATGGCCTGAGTTTCCGAGGGCCCGGTTCAAGCCATCGGCATAGCCAGCGGACACGAGTGCCACATGAACCGCTTCTTCCTTCTGCCCTTTTTTAGGCCCCGGAACTTTGAAAGTGCCCGAATAACCGAGGGACTCCCCAACTTTGAGCCTGCGAGTCATGATCACTGAAACTTTGAGGGTCATCACTGCAGTCAACCCGCGCGCAGGCGCTCCCTGCCAGGGCGGAACGCCGTAGAGCGAGATGCCGGGCCTGACGAAATCAGTCATGCCATCCAGACCCCAGTACTTCTGATTCCAGACCGCTGAACTGTTGGCGAGGTGAAAAAGTGCGGCTGGACAAACGCTCGAAAACTCACGGCGCAGGGCTTTGAAGCGGTCGAGCTGCTGAAGACTCAAAGCATGTGTCGGGTCCTCGCCCATGGCGAGGTGAGAGCCCACTCCTTCGGGCTGGGAGTCTCCCGGGAGCGCTTTGAGGGACCTGATCACCTGAGAGGAGAACGCGGGGTTGATGCCGAGTCGATTCATCCCGGTATTGAATTTCAGATGGTAAGGGATTCGTCCCGGCCATCCGCCCTTCAGAAATCGAGTCCAGTCCTCATCCGATCCGATGATCGGAGTCAGACCGTAAGCTTCACAGAAATGGCCTTTTTCTTCAGTCCAGGGCACACAGCCCGAAACGATGACGATCTTGAGATTTCTCGCTTCGGGACCGAGCTCATCGCGCAATTCCTTCGCTTCTTCGAGCGTGGCGACTCCGAACCCGTACAGACCTTTTTCATCCATCAGATTCTCGGCTGCCCAGACTGCGCCGTGGCCATAAGCATTGGCCTTGATCATGGGCAGAAGCATCTGCTTGGGAACCAGCTCCTGAATCGCGCGGTAATTTCCGACCAGAGCCTTGGCGCTGAACTCAGCTATGACCCGAGGGGGGATTTCCAGGGAGGGTCCATCCGGGTCCTGGAGCGACTTTCTGTTCTGGAGCTTCTTGAGCTTGTCGAGGTTTTTGGCCAGCGGTGAGTTCTGGGGCTTCATGATTCTGAGTGTATCCCAGACCTGCCGTACGGACCATTCTTCCGAGCGAATCCTGATGAAAATTACTGTCCACTCCCGACTGGAGAACCACAAGCACACCCATCAGGCGACCCCTTCCTGGTTCACCCATGACGGCCCAGGCCTCGAAATGAGCGATTCCGAGCTTGCTCAGGATGGCGCGACCGAGTGGGCGGTATTCTGAAAGTGTGATCCATTCTCCGAGCTTGTCTCCCCGGATCATTTGATCCAGGGCATCGGCGGTCACCGGGAAGGTCAAAGTGGTCGGAGCATCGCCCAGCGAGTGGGTCAGGTCAAAGCCGGCGTCTGAACTCAGGATCGCGAGCCGCGTGGACTCCTGATAGGTGAAATAGAGCGTCGGGCTTCTGCAGATTTTGGCGGCGACTGCCGTCATCTTTTCAGAAATGGCTCGAGTGTCTCCGCCACTGCGCAAGCGAAAGACATCCGATTCGAACCGGTCCAGAAGGAGCTGCTCCTGATTCCGAATCTGGACTTTCTTCTCGGTCGCGACTTTCTCACGCTCGGTTGCCGCCTGTTGGATGTGCCGGTACAGCTCCGCATCCGTTCGGGCATCCACGGCTTTCACTTCGACTTCCGTTTTTGTCCGTGCAGCCGGAGTTCCCCGGGCATTCGCCACCGGCTTTTCGGGATCGAGTGAAGGAAGGTCCAGCTCGACTTCGCTCTTCAAGTCGATTCTCTTTTCAATGCCCTTTTCTTTTCCTTTTTCAGGCCCCCCGTGGCGGGAAATCCAGATTGCAAAACTGAAAGCGGCCGCAGCCCAGGCCAGCAGCAGAAAGAAACATTCGACGACATGATTTTTGAAGCTGCTCCAGATCTGGCCCAGTTCCAGGTCAGAACGTGCTTTCACTTTTTCGATCACGGCGTAAAGAGGCAGTTTGCCCAGCTGCGTATAGGAGCTCAGAGCAGAGAGATGATCCACTGCCCGGTAAGTCCCGGCGCCTGCCACGCCCGCCGGCTCGCGAATCTGAAGTTCATGAATTCCCTTCTTGAAGACCTGGAGTCCACTGAAATCCGAATTCAGATACGACGTATTGGAATGAGCGAGCACGATTCCCTGCGTACTGAGAAGGTAGGCGCGGTACGAATTTTCCTGCAGCAGTTTCGAGAAATCCCTGAAGATCGGAAAAGCATCGACAGGATCAACGAGGACCAGGTCAACTCGGTCCTTCAGCTCGGGAGAGTCGGCCGTGGAAAGCGCGGGTTGCAGGCCGTGCTCCCTGGCTGGCTGCAATTTGAAAGCGAACGCGAGGTACCTGGGCTTCAGTTCCGGATCCTCCCGCACTTCGATGACCCGAAAGCCGTCCTGGGACAATTCACTGCGAACTCCCGGCTCCGAAAGCACATGAATCACGGATTGAAGGTACTGGCTTTCAAAACCCGAGCCCGGGACCGTGCTCCGGAAATTCGGGAGCGGCCATTCGGGATTGCGAATGGAGCGTTTGACGGTCGGAATGAGACCGGCCTTGAGTTCAAGCTGTGACCAGTGCAGAATCGACTGGGGAAACAGGACTGGTCCCGGACTTTGATTCCGAGCGGTGAATTGAGCCGTCTCCAATTTGAGTCGGTCGAGCGCCGCCCAGAAACTCTGAAGCAGAAGCTGGTTCTGGACCCGAGCCTGGTCCAGCTGCGCCATTTCGTGGGTCTGGGCCAGTTTCTGGTTCCATTCGAGGGCCAGCGTGGCTCCCAAAATCAGCGTGAAAGCGCTGAGCACGGAGACCATCAAGAAGATTTTAAGAATGCTGAGCCTTCCGTGACTCCCAAAACGGAACATGATATACAGCCCTCATCCTCAGTATAACCTGGCCAATTGAGTTATGGGAAGCATGGGTATGGCAGCCGTCACGCGAAATCCTCAAGTCCTGATCCTGGGTACCGGAATTGCCGGGCTCAGTGCCGCTTTGAAATTTGCGGCTCATGCCGAAGTCACTCTGGTCTGCAAAGCGGAACCCGAAGAAGGCTCCACTCGCTACGCCCAGGGGGGCATTGCTTCGGTCTGGTCGAAGGAAGACAGCTTTGAGGAGCATCAACGCGATACTTTGATCGCTGGCGCCGGTCTCTGTGACGAAGCGACCGTTGAAATCTGCGTTCGCGAAGGTCCGGACCGTGTCAGAGAATTGATTGAGTTCGGTGTCGAATTCACAAAAGCGGCGCATCCCGCGTCACCCCTGGGTGGGCAAATGCTGCCGAGTGAGGCAATGACTTCAGGTGTTATTTCAGGAGAAACTCCCCCGATTGACCCGACCGAAGTGTTTCAAGCCGCGTTTGACCTTCACCGCGAAGGCGGACACGGGCAACGCCGAATCCTCCATGCGCATGACCTCACGGGTTGGGCGATTGAAAAAGCGCTGCTGGACCAGATCGCGAAGAATCCGAAGATTCGCATGCTGGATCATCACGTCGCGATCGACCTGATCACTGAAGGAAAAGTTTTCGGAAAATGGCGCAAGGCCGGACGCTGCCTCGGCGCTTATGTCCTCGATACCGAGAGCGCAAAGATTTCAACCCTCGCGGCGGACGTGACGGTGCTCGCCACGGGCGGAGCGGGAAAAGTGTACCTCTACACTTCCAATCCGGACACTGCGACGGGTGACGGAATTGCGATGGCTTATCGTGCGGGAGCTCGGGTCGCGAACCTCGAATTCATGCAATTTCACCCGACCTGTCTTTACCATCCGGGAGCCAGGACTTTTCTGATCTCCGAAGCGATGCGGGGTGAAGGCGCCATTCTGAAAACCGTGGCGGGCGAAGAATTCATGAGCCGCCATCACGCGATGGGATCCCTCGCCCCTCGTGACATCGTTGCGCGCGCGATCGACATCGAGATGAAACGCACCGGCGACAAGCACGTCCTCCTCGACTGCACTCACCTGTCAGCCGAGGATATCCGAATGAAGTTTCCGAACATCTATGAAATGTGCCTGCGCTACGGAATCGACATCACCGTGCAGCCGATTCCGGTGGTTCCGGCCACGCATTACACCTGCGGCGGAGTCAAAGTCGATCATCATGCACTCACCAGCATCGAAGGGCTCTACGCCGTCGGCGAAGTGGCCTGCACGGGACTGCACGGCGCCAATCGTCTGGCCAGCAATTCTCTGCTGGAGGCCGTCGTCTTCGCGCACCGTGCGGTCGCACATGCCGTCCCTGAACTCGCGAAACTGAAAACCGCTCCGACCCTGCCGCCTCATCTTCCGGAATGGGATTCAGGCCGTGCGGTTGAGCTTGAAGAGCAGATCGACATCGCTGCCAACTGGCTCGAAATCCGAAGCCTCATGTGGAATTACGTCGGCATTGTGAGAAGCGATCGCAGGCTCGAACGGGCCAAGCGCCGAATCGAGCTGCTCAAGACGGAAGTGAACAACTACTACTGGAACTACCTTCTGACCAAGGATCTCATTGAACTTCGAAATCTGATCACCGTGGCGGAACTGATCATTGAGTGCGCTCAAATGAGAAAAGAGAGCCGAGGCCTTCATTATACGGTCGATTACCCCGAGCTCGATGATGTCAATTTCAAGAGAGATACAGTCATCTAGCGAGAGCGAATCTCAGTGATCGTCAAAAGCGAGAAGTACTCGACTCCGGCGTTGCGGAAAACTTCTTCTCCGCCCTGCTCGCGGTCAACCACCGTGAGGACCGCGACCGGCCGATAGCCCGCTTCGCGCAGGCGCTCGATGGCTTTCAGGCTTGAACCTCCGGTCGTGACGACGTCTTCGATGACGAGGACTTGAGCTCCCTCCGGAAGGTTCTCAGTCCCTTCGATGTATTTGGAAGTCCCGTGAGCTTTCGGCTCCTTTCTCACGATGTAAGCGGGCCAGTGCAGGCCCGCCTCGCGAGAAGCGAGAGAAACGGAAGTGGCCAGAGGATCAGCGCCGAGAGTGAGCCCCCCCACTCCCTGAATTTTAGAAGTGAGCGAAGCCGCGCGGTCCTTGAGGGTCTGGATCGTGAGTTTCCCGATCAGATACGCGCCTTCGGAATGCAAGGTGGTCGCTTTCAGATCAATATAGAAGTTGCTCTTCTGCCCTGAAGCCAGAGTGAAGTCCCCTTCCCGGTAACTCTTCTCGCGAATGAGATTCAGCAGATCCTTCTTGAGATTCTGCAGACTCATGAGCGCCCCGAAGTGGAGGAAGGCACCTGCGGCTTGAGCGCACTGTGGCTCGTGATCCATTCGGCGATGTCTTCAAAAACCTGCTCTTTGCCAAGCTCATTCATGATCTCATGCTTGAAACCTTCGTAGACCTTGAGTCTTTTGTCGGTGTGCTTCAGGCCTTCGCTGAAAAAGAGAGCCTTGTCGGCATCGACCAGTCCGTCATCGAGCGGAACCAGAATCTCGATCGGAGGCTTGATCTCACAGTTGCCGGAAGTCACCGCGGCAAGAGTCGCGGCCATCGCCGCATTCATCTGCGAATAGAAAACCGAAGTCATCTTGCCATGCACGAGGCGATCCGAAACGTACGCATCCACGACATTCTTGTCGCGCGAAAGCACAGAAGGATCAAAACCGGTGTCCAGAGCCAGAGATCCCCAGACGTGAGTCAGAAGTGCTGCCGCCGCTTTCTTCAGGGCCGGGACCTGTGCTTTCACCGCAAGAAGAGGCGCCGTCACGATCAGCGAAGCGATGGGGAGCTCGGGACTGAGAATGCCGACTCGCAGAGCGATCAGGCCTCCCATGCTGTGTCCCAGGAGATGAACTTCCGACTTCGCATGTTCGCGAGCGAGTTGATCGGAAAGGCGACGGATCACCGCTCCTGCATCTTCGGCAAACGCATCAAACCGTTCAATGTGACCTCGAGGTCCCTGGGATCTGCCATGGCCGCGGTGGTCATGGCAATAGATGAGATCGACCGTGTCCTTCAGGTAATGGGGCAGATGCATGTACCTGCCTCCATGTTCACCCAGACCATGCAGCACGATGAGCGCGCGAACGCTCTTGAGACTCTTCAGATCTTCACGCTGATACTGAGTCGCGAACAACGTGCAAGTTCCGTCGGAGTCAGGAAATGTTTCCCACTTCGTCGTCCAGCCTGCGGGGAGTCCCGGAAAACCCGCAGGCTGCAGGATTCCGGCAGGTTCGCGACTTCCGGTGGCATGCGCCGTCTTGAGTTCAGAAACCTGAGTACCCGTCATGAAGAAACTCCTTCGCGAGTGCCGAGGTGTTTTTCAATGGATCGTTTCGCGTTGTCATCCAGCCTGTTGAAACGAAAACTGAAGCCAAGGCCATCTTCCAGAATTCGAACGATGACGCCTTCGGCGACGAATGGGTCCACCTGGTCAGACTTCGAATCGCCGGCGGGACTGACGTTCATCTTGATCTTGTCCCCGGCCACTCCCGGAATCTGATCCGTGAGGACCTGCATGCCGCCGATGCTCACGTCACGGCAGACGCCGACGTGGAGCGATTGCTCATTGGCCACGAAGATCTTGGCGATGAGCGGACGTCTGGGCGTGCCTCTTTTTTCTTCTGCCGCGACTTTTGCGGCTTCCTTCGCAGCGATCTGCGAAGCTTCCACGACAGATGCTTTGGCCGCCGCAGGAGCTGCAGGTGGGCCCTTGCGAGGAGGCACAGCCATTGAGGTGGCAGCCGCAGCCTGGATCACTTTCACGAATTCAGGGATCGTCTCAAGCTTCTGCCAGTCCGACATTCCGTTTCTCCAGGAATACACTCGACCATGAATTTTTCCGATCGAGATGAATCGGGAAACTTCTTCAGAAGCGAAAGGGCCGAATTGAGAATCGTTGTAATGGAGAAACCATTCCTTCTCAGGCCGGGACGTCGCGACGGGAATACTCGTGGAAGATGCCGAAGCGGAGTTGGGACTGGCGGAAGCAGAGGTTGAAGCCGCAGTGAAACTTGCCGCAGCGGCGCTCGCCGCCGAGCCGGCAGCCGAAACGCGAGTGTTCGTGATCCCAGGCTGAGTTTTCTCAATATCACCGACGACGCTTTTCGCGGGCAGCGTGGGCACCGCGGCCTGAAAAGTTTGAATGTCACAGATGCGTTGCCATTCGGCTTGTCCCGGCTTCCAGACGAAGTGGGCCCAGGTGATCTCCTGAGCGATCACTTTCTCATAGATATCAGAAGCGGTCAGTGGACCGATCCAGCGGTCGCCCTGAGCGATGTACCATTGAGGAGTGTTGTCACCTTCGAAGAGAACCTTGACTGTGTTTTCCATGGCTTAAGTGTAAGTGGGACTGCAAGCAGGTGCCAGTGCCTTCTGCCTCCAACCTTGAAAAATGTCAGGAAATCACCCCAAAATGCGCGCAGCGTTATCGCGGCCAGTCTACTGACAGCTTACCAGCGCACCGGGTTGGTCGTCGCCCCATACCACATCGCTCCAGGCGTATGACCGGCGTTCACGCTATGGCCCGTGGCAGGATCAATCGTCCAGACGTCCCCACTTCCACTGAAGCCGTAAAGGTGTCCATTGGCGTAACCGAGTCCGTAGATGTCGCCGCCTGCGAGCGCACCCACGTCAGTCATCGCCTTGGTCGCAGGATCGACACGAATGAGATGATTGTAGCCACCGTTGCCGAACACACTCCAGTAGAGGTTTCCATCCGGAAGTGCAATCACGTCTCCCGAGGTCTGATAGTGCCCCGGTTCAATCAACGTCGTGAGTTCACCCGTCGCGATGTCAAACAGGCCCAGACCATTTCCGCCCAAAACGATCCGGCCATCTGAGAGCGCCGTGAGTCCGGCGATGTTTCCAAATTTGCTGAAGCCAGTCGAGGTGACGAGAGTCATTGCGGCGGTGCTGGCGTCCACATAATAGAGCGTGCCACCCATGATCGCATACATCAGACCAGTCGAAGTGATGGCGATGTCGTAGACGCTCCCGGCAGAAGCCCCATCAATCGTGAAGCCCCCAATGCGAGAGTTCGTATGCGTGACCGGGTCGTAATGGTACAGGGTATCACTTGAATTCGCGTACGCGACCTCAACTGCCGCTTTTCGCACGTTGATCGTTGCGGTCGCCGTGGCAGCGAGATTGGCTGCATTCTTGACGGTGTAAGTGAAGGTCACCTGACCTGAGAAATGGTCCGCAGGAGTGAAGGTCAGCGAAGTCGCGTCCATCACCAGCGAACCACTGGTGAGATCCTTGAATCCCGTCACTCGCAGCGCGCTGGACGCGGGATCAGAGTCATTATTGAGAAGCTGAGAATTTTCAATTTTCAGAGGTACAAGTTCTGCCGTTTCAAAGGGGCCGTCATCCTGCGCGACGGGAGGAAGCGCGGTCCCGCTTCCTGGACCTGAGCCGCTGCTATTGTCCCCGCCTGAAGTGGGCGAACCCGAACCTGGCAAAGTGGAAGAGGAAGATTGAAGCCCCAGAGAACTGCTCCTGATCTTCTGGAATTCAGACCGAGGACTGCAGGCGGTTGAAGAAACTGAAGTCACTGCGACCAGTGCCATCATCGCGGTGGAAACACTTTTCTGAACTTTCATTGGATCACCCCTTGAATTGAACTTATCTGAAAGGATACGGCACTCGGGCGAAGCTCGTAAGTGCGTCACTTCTGACACTCGCTTGCGAAAATCCCCAACCGGGAAACTGTCCAAACTTTGAGCACCTGTCACTCCGCTTCGGCTGAAGCTTCAACACGCCCGGCTCCAAAAGGGCTGAGACCCCTGCTCCACCCTTTTGTTTTCACGGGGATTTTCCGAAACAGTCCTGTTTTGCCACCGGCTGGCATCTTCATTGCTCTAATCTCCACCAGAGAGAAGTGTTTTTTGCGCCTGAGGACTAGGCCAGACACACCCGGAAACAACCCGAGAGAGAGTAGCTTATGAAACTGACATCAAAATCCAAATGGGCCGCAATGATTTCCATGATTCTGGTCGGGGCAGCCCTGACCGGTTGCGGGAAACAGGCCTTCGACGTCAGCGAGAGTCAGAGCGCTCTCCAGTCCCCGGGCACTTACATCATCCCTCCGAAGGTCGATGTTCTGGTCGCCATGGATGATACCGGTTCCTCAGGCACCATTCGCAGCCAGATCAATGCGCAATTTCCAAGCTTCCTGAAGACGCTCGATGACAGCAGATGGGACTACCGTTTCGCTTCCATCCCGCTCACTCGTGACCGGAATATCGCGCAGATCGTCCCGGCAAAATACGATTCGAACTGGGGAGCCGAATGGACCCCGGCTTTTCCGGGAGCCTCTTCCAGTTCAGGCGTGCTTTCCTCCCTGTTTCGCAAGCCGGGCAATTACTCGGACTTCGCCTCAATCGCGATCAACAATTCCTCGAATGGACTCGAACCGGGTCTTGAAACCATCCTCAAGAGCCTGAACGCCTCTTCGAGCGCGAACTTCCTTCGCCCCGATGCGATGCTCGTCGTCCTGGTGCTGAGCAACGGCGAAGACACTTCACGAGTGAACTACTGCTACGACCGCGGCTACGCCATGCCTTGCAACGACGGCAGTTATCAGAACTCGCTGAACTTCTTCGTGTCTCAGCTCAAAGCGCAGAAGGACAGTGCCGCCAAGGTCAAATTCTACGCGAACGTGCCCGTCGGACAGTCTGACTGCACGAACCGTTTTCCGAGCGACGGCAATCGGTATTCCAAAGTCGCCGCTGAACTCGGCGGAGCGAGCTTCGATATCTGCAAGCAGTCCTTGACCACGACTCTGGCGACCCTGAGCCAGGACCTGAAGGCCCAGAGACTCAACTTCGTCACCAGTTACCTCTTCATTGCTCAGGACGCCAACCCTGACACCATTCAGGTCACCAAGTACTCGGGTGGCGCCACGATTCAGATCCCTCACGACAGTGTGAACGGCTGGAGCTACCTCGGTTACCAGTCGGACGTATACGCGATCGACAGTCCCGTGCTCATGAACAGGACTTCTGGCTACACAATCAGACTCAATGGCTCTGCCAAACTGGTCGGCAATGATACTGCCGATGTGAAATTCAAGCCGGCGGGTGCCGTGGCTTCGCACTGAGCACGTGAGCAGACCCTGCACTCATCACTCTGAACCGTTCCCCCTTCAAGACTTGAACTTCACCGGCCAGGAAATCAGATGGAACCCGAAAGGTGCCGTCTCATTTCCTGACCGGTGAACTTCTCTCATCGCTCTGAACCGGAACGCTGCCGACCGACCCCAGAGCTCAGCTGAATTTCATTTCAGGAACGTCGCCTTCGATGATCAGTTTTGCGGCCGTTGCCGCGCGAATCTCTTCGACCGTCACACCTGGAGCGCGCTCCTTGAGAACAAGACCTTTCGGGGTGACATCGATCACGGCGAGTTCGCTGACGATCCTCTTCACGACTCCCACTCCCGTGAGCGGTAGAGTGCACTTCGGAAGGATCTTGCTCGAGCCGTCCTTCGCCACATGCTGCATGGCCACGACCACGTGCGGAGAGCCCGCGACGAGGTCCATCGCTCCGCCCATGCCCTTCACGACTTTCCCAGGGATCATCCAGTTGGCAATGCTGCCGGACTCATCGACTTCCATCGCGCCGAGCACCGTAAGGTCCACATGGCCGCCACGAATCATCGCGAAACTGTCGGCGCTCGAGAAAAAAGCTGAGCCCGGAAGGGCGGTCACGGTTTCCTTGCCCGCGTTGATGAGATCCGCGCTGAGTTCTGAATCCGTCGGATAAGGCCCGATGCCCAGAAGTCCATTCTCACTCTGAAGAACGACATTGATCCCTTTCGGAATGTAGTTCGCGACGAGCGTCGGGATCCCGATGCCGAGATTGACGTAGTAACCATCGCGGAGTTCAAGCGAGATGCGCTGAGCGATCTGTTCGCGAGTCAGTGGAGTTGCCATGAGATCATCCCTTTCGAAGCGTTCTTTTTTCAATTCGCTTCTCGTAGCCCTTGCCCTGAAAGATGCGTTTCACGTAGATGCCCGGGACATGAACCTGATCGGGGTCCAGACTTCCGATCGGCACGAGCTCTTCGACTTCGGCGATGGTGATCTTGCCGGCAGTGGCGATCATCGGATTGAAATTTCGCGCAGTCTGGTGGAACACGAGATTTCCCATCGCGTCCCCTTTCCAGGCCTTGACGATCGCGAAGTCGGCCTTGAGCGCATGCTCCAGAACGTAAGGGCGGCCGTCGAATTCCTTGATCTCTTTTCCTTCAGCGATCAGCGTCCCATACCCCGTTGGAGTGTAGAATGCCGGAATCCCGGCTCCCCCGGCGCGCAGCTTTTCAGCGAGTGTGCCCTGAGGAGTGAGTTCAATTTCGAGTTTGCCCGACAGAACCAGGGTTTCAAAAAGCTTGTTCTCGCCGACGTAGCTCGAGATCATCTTCTTGACCTGACCTTTTTCAAGCATCAGGCCGATTCCAAAACCATCCACGCCTGCATTGTTGGAGATGCAGGTCAGACCCTTGATGCCAAGCTCAACGAGTGCCGCGATGGAATTCTCGGGAATTCCGCAGAGTCCGAAGCCTCCGAGCGCGAGCGTGACGTTGTCAGGAATGTCCCGGACCGCTTCACGCGCATCCGCGACGACCTTTTTCATAGGATCGAGCTGGGGGTTCTTCGCACGATTCTCGAGAATCATCGCATGAGTCGACATCATCAGAGCATCTCAACGCAAATGGCGGTGGCTTCGCCGCCACCGATGCAGATGCCGGCGATGCCGCGCTTGAGGTGATTCTGCTTCAGCGCGGAAACGAGGCTGACCAGAATGCGAGCGCCGCTTGAACCGATCGGATGACCGAGTGAGATCGCGCCGCCGTGAATGTTCAATTTTTCGTTCGGGATTTCAAGATCCCGCTGCGCGGACATCGCGACGAGCGCGAACGCTTCGTTGATTTCAAAGAGGTCAACATCCTTGACGGCCCAGCCGGCCTTCTTGAGTGCCTTGTTCATGCCTTCAGTCGGGGCGGTGGTGAACCACCCCGGAGCGGCTGCGTGCGAACCGTAGGACACGATCTTCGCAAGAGGTTTCACGCCAAGCTCCTTGGCTTTTTCAGCCGACATGAGCACCAGTGCGGAAGCGCCGTCATTGAGAGTGGACGCATTGGCCGCGGTCACGGTTCCTGCCTTGTCGAAAACGGGCTTGAGGCCGGCCATTTTTTCGAACTGAACTTTCGAAGGACCTTCATCGGTGTCAAAAAGAGTGGTCTCGCCTTTTCGGCCCGCCACGGTGACGGGGACGATCTCGTCTTTGAACTTGCCGGCCTTCTGCGCGGCCTGTGCGCGCTGAAAGCTCTGGGTTGCGAAATCATCCTGCTCCTTGCGGGAAAAATTCTTTTCCTTCGCGCAGAGTTCGGCGCAATTGCCCATGTGCTGATCGTTGTAGGGGTCCCAGAGTCCATCATGAATCATCGAATCAATGAAAGGCGCGTTGCCCATGCGAAGGCCTGAGCGCGCATTCGCCAGAAGGTAGGGAGCCTGGCTCATGCTTTCCATTCCGCCGGCAATGACGACGTCCGCGTCTCCGAGCAGGATGGCCTGAGCGCCAAGCATGACCGCTTTCATTCCGCTGCCGCAGACTTTGTTGATGGTCAAGGCAGGAACGGAGTTTGGAATTCCACCGTGAAGGGCAGCCTGCCGAGCGGGGGCCTGGCCTTCACCTGCAGTGAGGACATTTCCCATGATGACTTCTGAAACTGCACTGGCAGGGATGCCAGCGCGCTTCAAAGCAGCTTCGATCACGATCGCTCCGAGCTTCGGGGCCGGGATCGTGGAGAGACCTCCTTGAAAACTTCCGATGGCGGTACGGGCAATACTGGCAATGACGACTTCACGCATGGCTGGCTCCTTGATCAAAATGGGAAAAGCAAGTGTCTGAATCACTTCAGTCATACCCCTCAAAACGGCGGAGTTTCCACAGAAATTTCAGGATTCCCCACCCTCCAGGGCCAAAGGCAAGCTCTCCGCTTTGATCTTGTCTCCGGGAGCCGCTTCGGTTTAGAAGAGGGCATGCGAAACCCCTTCAGAAGCCCCCTGTCGAACCTCCGGTTTGCCTGCACGCTGCTTGCTGCGGCGAGTTGCAGTCTGATGGCCGCTCCCCATCCCGCTTTCGCCAGCGCGGCCGCGTTCGCCACGGACTTGCCCGATCTCGTCGAAAAGACGTTACCGGGGGTGGTCAACATCAGCTCCACCACCGTCATCAATTATCAAGTTTATGGAATGAACGATTTCCTCCAGCACTGGGGTTTGCCCCAGGAACACAAACAGACTTCGCTCGGCTCAGGATTTCTGATCGACAGACAGGGCTTCATTCTCACCAACCATCATGTCATCGACCAGGCGACTGAAGTGATCGTGACTTTGATTGATCGTCGTCAGTTCAAAGCGAAGATCATCGGCAAGGACCAGAAGAGTGATCTGGCCCTGCTTCAGATTCGGGAGCAGATTCAGGACAAAACAGGCGGCAAGGCCGGGGGCAGGAGCGCCGACCGGGAAGCCCCCGTCAGGACTGCGCCGATGTCGAAAGATTTCGCGTTTGTCCCGCTGGCCAATTCAGACACTGTCCGCATCGCGGAACCCGTCTTCGCAGTCGGAAATCCCTTTGGTCTCGCGCACACGGTCACCACCGGCATCGTGAGCGCGAAGAACCGCACCATCGGCATCGGACCCTTCGACAATTTTCTTCAGACCGATGCTTCAATCAATCCGGGCAACTCCGGGGGTCCGCTCTTCAACTTCAAGGGCGAAGTGATCGGGATCAACACCGTCATCTTCTCCAAGACCGGGCAGAGCGGCGGCCTCGGATTCGCGATTCCCATCAACGCTGCCAAAGCCGTGATCGACAATCTCAAACGCTACGGCCGAGTCCCCCGCCCTTGGCTGGGCATCCTGTCTCAACAGATGACGCCGCAGCTTCAGGCGTACTACAACCTGCCGATCGCCAGTGGAGTCATCGTCATCAACCTCGTGCAGTCCGCCCCGGCCGACGACGCGGGAATTCGTCAAGGTGACATCATCGTCTCCGTCGATGGCGACACCGTCGCTGAGCCCAATGACCTCGAAAGATCTCTCAACCGCAAGAAAGCCAATGAGAGCACGAAACTCAAGATTCACCGGGGCCGAAAAGTTCTTGAACTGAACGTGAAACTCACGGAACTCCCCAACCTCGATCAACTCCCGCAAGGAATCATCTGAAATGGAAAGTCGCAAAGGCAATTCGACCCGTGTGGGACGCATCGGAAAATCGGCGGAGCTGCCGCCTGATTACACGAATCTCGTGAAGGACATCTTCAGCACCAACTTCGGCGACGGACTCAAAGCTTACCGCAAGCATGCCCCTTCCTGCCGCTTCGCGGTGACTGGCGCCATCTACGCCAATGAGATCATCCTCGCGATTTCCCTCGTTCAGGACGGCGCCCTCGCTGCGACAACCGTGATGTCGAGCGTGGACTTCGATCCCAAGGCCAGCGCCCCGACCGCGCAGGACCTGCTTGAAGCAAGTGTCGACGCGATCGGAACGATCTATGAAGATCTCCTCAATCCAGCGAAACCCGACCGGCTCGAACAGCTCGCGTCAGAAAGCCTTTCAGCCTTTGAGGAAATTCCGTTTGAATGGACCCGGATTGAACTCGATCGCTACAAGATCTTCGTGAAAGTCGACAAATCCAACCCCGAACTCGAAAAACTGGCGGACGAATGGCTGGAGAAGCACGATCCTCAGGAAGATCACATCCAGCAGCAGAATGAAAAGGACACTGCCGCCCTCTTCGTGACGGGAGAAAAGGCGAAGAAGGCCGCAGCGGGCAAAGCGGATCTCGAAGAAGACGAGTCTGAAGCAGATGATGGAATTGACGACGACGCCGATGAAGATGATGACAACGGCGCTCGTGGCAACAGCACAGTGGGCAAAGTTGGAAGAAGCAAGCTGCCCCATTGAAGAGGATCACCTGACTCGCCTAAAGCTGCTGACTTCGCCTAAATCGTCATAATCCATGGATATCAATCACTTTGTTTTAATTCTTGTAAGCTTGACTAATATAGTCAATAATTAATGGATGACAACACTTGGAACTTTAAATCGCTATTCATGGACGCTTGCCGTGGCTTTCGCAACCTCACTGCTCGTGGGATGTGAGACCCTCGAAAAGACGTCGACGACCGGGGTCACGAGTGTCACTCCCAGCACGCCTGGCAATTTTTCGAGTTCCGGAAAGAATCTAACATTCAATATCAGCGGCTGGGCTGATACCACGATTGGAAACACGTCGTCTGGATCCAGCCTGACCGTCACCAATACGAGCAGTTCCGACCTCACGATCGTCGGAATCGGACTGAAAGCTGGCGGCGACTTCCGAGTTGCCGGCACTACCTGCTACATGGGAATGCTTCTCAAGGCTGGTAAAGTCTGTCACGCAGTCGTGAACTTCTCTCCTTCCGCTTCCGGTTCCCTTTCTGATCAGATTAGCATCCAGTACAGTGGCCGTGAGGGTGCGGGCGCCGAAACCCTCACCGTTTCTGCCAAAGGTCTTCGCCCGGCACAGCTCGCCTTCTCGTCCGCCGTTTTCGCGGACACCGTCGTCGGCACTCAAACAGCGGCGAGTTTCATCACGCTCACGAACCTCGGTCAGAGCCGGGCGGAATGGAGCGCCCCCTCTCTGATGTCGAACAACCAGTTTCAGATTCAAGGCGGAACCTGTGGCACCAGGTCATTTCTCAATCCCGCTGAGTCGTGTAGTCTCGGACTCGTGTTCTCCCCGAGTACGGCAGGCACACGAACCTCGGACCTGGCCATCACTTATTCGGATGGTAAATCGCCGATTGAAGCCCGAAGGTCATTCTCGGCCAACGGAGTGAGCCCCGCTTTGCTTTCATTGAGCTCGGTGGTCTGGCCTGCCATCACGGCCGGAGCCAGCGAAAGCATGACTGTGGTGGTGACCAATACCGGAAGCGCCACAGCAACAATTACCGGCAAGACTCTGCTCACGGGCGTCCCCTTTTCAACCAGCGGCGGCACCTGCTCCATCGGGAGCAACCTGGTCAAAGACGCCCAGTGCACGGTCGTACTGACGTTCGCACCTCTCGCTGCGCAGACCTTCAATGACCAGCTTCAGATCCGTTACTCGAATGGAGCAATTCTGGCCAATGCCACGACTTCTTTTTCGGCGGACGCTCGGGTTCCCGCACAGCTCAGTTTCACCCCCGCTTCACTCGATTTTGGAAGCGTCGCCACCGGCGCCACCAGCACCCTCAGTGTGGTCGTTTCCCACTCCGGTCAGTCAGCGGCAGCTTCACTGCTGGGCTCCCTTCTCGCGGGCACGCAATTTTCGATCGTTTCGGATTCGTGTACTGCAAATTCACTCATGGCCCCCGCCACTTGCTCGGTCAGCCTGAAATTCAATCCGAACAGCACAGGGGCCAAGTCAGATACCTTCAAGATCAACTACGACAACGGCGCCGGGCCCACTTTCGCGATTCTGGCCCTTTCCGGAAATGCCACGGGCGCCGCAGCCGTCACCGTGGCGGCCCTGCAGATCAATCAACCGTTTCGCAGTCCCACTGCTTGGACTGAGCCCAATGGCTCCCGGATCAAAATGACTTTTTTGCCCGTGACCGGAACCTCAGTCACCTATGAATGCCGGGTCGCTCTCAAATCGACCGGCATTGCAAACGCCACTTACGCTCCCTGTGATGGCAGTACCGGCACACAACCGGAGTATGCTGCCGCCAATTCTCTGACGGCCAACGGAACTTTCACGATTGAAGCACGCGCGAAATCGCAGGGAATTTACGGCGCCAGCGTGCGGCTGGACTTCTACGCGCACTCCGAACTCGTCGGGGTACAGCTTTGTGATCTGAGCGGACTTGCCAAAGACGACGATTTCTTTCAGGCGGCCTCGACCTACCTCGACACTTCGACCCTTTTTGGGAACGCGACGACTCTCGTCAATCCAAAAATTCACGTCGATTACAGTGATGGCGGCATGGGAGACACCAAAACCCTGAGAAGATCCATGAAAATGTCTGGCGACAAAAAATTGATCCTCTTCGAGAGAAACTATGCCTCCCGCACTTCTGGCCAGTGCAGCATCGTGGACCATGTGCGCCTGAACTGGCACAGATCCGGCGGAGGCTGGAACTCTTCAACAGTCGCATGCTCCACCGTGGTCTTCAATGCGGCAGGGGATGCAGCCTGCTTCGATGCCCAGGCGAAGTTCACGGGTTACCGTTCAGCCTTTCGTCAACTGCTGAGAGAGCCGAACTCCGACTCAAACATTATCTTCAGAACCAAGGGGTTAGTTTTTCCAGATTGATCAAACTGAGGTATTCTGTTCAGGCTACCCTGGTGATTCTTGCAGATTCAGTTCTGCAAAAGCAGTGAAATCAGCGGAGATCGCGGTCTGGTTGATTTCGAAAAGTTGGATACCGAAGTCGGCGATAGGTCGGCTAAGCATTCAAATCCTCGCCAGGGTAGCGCTTTTTCGTCAAATCGCCGTCGCCATCGATGGCTTTACTCTGGGAAGAAACAGTGCAGGAAGCTCTGGAAAAATTCATCAGTGATCCGAGGCGATACCGGAATCGCCTCGAAAAACTTCAAAAGAAATACGGTCCTCGAGGCCAGGCTTATGAGCTGAACCAGGGTGGAGCCTACCTCATCGACTTCATCGATGATCAGAAAAAGCTCGCGCAGCTCATCGCAAGTGCCGTTCGGGACGGAAGCTACCGGCTCTCCCCCGCTCGCCTCAAGACCCTTCATCTGGACAAAGAACGGATCATCTACAGCTTTGAACTCCTGGATCTGCTCATTCATGGGGTGGTTGCGGACGCACTGATGGTCACCTTGCGAGAAAAATCATCCAGACACCTGTATTCCTATTTCGCCGGCATTTCAGCGCTCACTCCCCTCCACGAGTTTTCAAAGTTCATCCGCAAGCACCGCAGTGACGTCTTTCAGGTGGAGAAGCGGGGCCAGTATGTGCTGCGCTTCGACGTCAAGAAATATACGGAGATGATCCCGGTCGGCCAGGCATCTCCGCTCTGGGACCAGCTGGTCCAACTTGTCAGTCCACAAACGCTTCGCAAGGAAACCCTCACCCTTCTGAAATCCGTGGTCAGGCCCGAAGTCAGAAATGACGATGGAACTCTTTTCACGCCGCTTTTCGGAGTTCCGACGGGCTCGCCCATCAGTACGCTCATCGCGAACCTGTACCTCGCACCCATCGACCGGGCTCTCGAATCGATTGAAGGCGGTTTTTACGCGCGTTTCGGAGACGACTTGCTCTTCGCCCACCCGGATCCTCAGATCACCCGGGAAGTTCTGCAAACAGTATCTCTCGAACTCAAGCGGCTGGGTCTCGAAGCCAATCTGGAGAAACAGAAAATTCTGTTTTTCAATGGCGCAGGAAGGCCTTCTCCCCACTGGCCTGAAGCTCAAGGCACCGAGTACCTCAATTTCTTGGGCCACCGAATTGCCTTCACTGGAGCGGTACAGCTCAACTCCGAGAAACTCCATCAGACGATCGAAGATCTTTGCAGTCGCCTGTCCGCTTCAGGGAAAAACCTCATGGGCCTGGTTCCCACCGAAAGAGGAAAAGTTCTCTGCCAGATCGCAAACGATGCCCTGACTCCGAGTCACCCGTTCGCACTTCCCTACTCCCACTTTCTCACGCGCGTTCTCAATGACCGAAAGCAGCTGAAGCAGCTGGACTACACCATTGCCCTTCACATTTCTCAGCTCGTGTCGGGCGTATCCGGAGTCAGAAGCTTTCGAACGGTCGCTTACCGGACCCTGCGCGAAAAGTGGCAGCTCAAGTCTCTGGTCAAGATCCGAAACACCCATGAGAACCGTGAACTCGCGCAAGGGCCAGGTCTCCATCGATGAAAAATCTGGCCCATTGGATCGCCACTCGGGCACGCCGCAATCGCAGCAGGATTTTTCTGGAAGACGCACTGATCGGAGGCAATTTTCTGAGATATGCCTTCACGCGCCTCCGGATCTTTCTGTTGCAGAGATCCGTCGTGACTCTTCTGCACGTGATTGAGTTCACTTTTCTCTACCGCATTTTTTCGGGAAAACAGCTCGTCTCGGTCCTCGTACTTCAGAACTCCTTCACTCTCGTCTCCGCCTTCTGGTGGGGAGCGCTCGAAGCGCTTCGAACGAAGATCCGGTCGATGTCCCATTATCATGAACGTCCACAGGTTGAGCTCCTGCTCAGTCGCTGGCTCTATCGCTCCCTTTCCGCCTCTGCCCTCATTTTGACCCTCACCTGCATCTACCTGTCTCTCTCACAGTCGGGATCCATTCTTCGATGGGTGATCGCTTCCTACGCCTTTCGGCTGTCACTGGAAATTCCGATTCGCACCTTTCACTCCGGAGCCTTTGCGATCAAAAGGATCTACAGACCCCTCTTCGCGATCTTCGCGATCGAATTTCTGGGATTCGCGCTGATCCTCATCTTCTGGCGCTTCGTCGGCATCTACGGCTTTCCGCTTGCGTCCGGCCTGACCGCCGTTTTTTCCGCAGGTCTGGCCTATCACTACATCCGGAACACCTATCAGAAATTGCGAATTCGCCTTCGTCCCTTTCGCTGGAAGTTGATCCGGGCTTCCCGCGAGGAATGGCGGGCTCTCCCTCAGCTGATCGTACCGGGGGTGTCCTATGCGCTCATGCGCCTCGGCTCCTTTCTGGTCATCGCATTTGCCGGCGTCAAAAGCGGGACGGCAGTCTCCCGAGGAGTTCCACTGTATCTCCTCTTCCACTTTCTGAATCCGCTCATCGCCGCGGGAGTGGACTGGGCCCAGATCTTCTATTTTGATTTCAAGAAGCTCGCTTCGGAAACCCACGGACAGTTCGCGGTGTATTTCAGAAAAAAAGTGGATTCTCTCGCCGATTTCATCGGTGTGATCTTTTCCTCTCTCTCCCTCGTGGCTGGACTGCTCTACTTCGGCAGCGGCTCGCTGACGCCCCTTTGCGTGCTCTCCCTCTTTTTCGTATTCAGGGCGCGACTCGCCACCTGGCAGGTCAAAGCTTTCACCGAGGAAAATTACAAATTGTTGTTCTGGATCAACGCACTCGTCGGGGTCGGACTCTTTGCTCAGAGATCCTTCGAACTCACCACGGTCCAGCGCATGCTTTATGTGTCAGCACTGTTCGCACTGAGCTACGGCCTCACACTCCTGGCAATACCCAGGCAGGCAGCTCGACAGCAGACCCCGACGCCGCAGGAGGAAACCTTGCACAACTGGATTCACCGAGTGAGTCAGCTTCGAGAACCCGTGCGACTCAGCACTGCGACACTGCTGGAAGTGCATCAGACCGTAGCCATTCGCCGAGTCATCGAGACGCTGCTTGAGCAAATCTCGGGCACTGTGACGAGACCGCAAAAGAAGGTCCTCTGCTGGTACGAAACGGCAAGTGCCCCACCCCTCACGCAAGCAGAGTTGATCCTCACGACGGGTGGCCTGCTCAAGACACTCGAACACACACCGATTTGCGCCAATGGGGCAGAAGCTCTGGAGAACTTCAGGCAGCGCAAATTTCTCCCACCTGACTCCCAACTTCCCGAGCGACCTTCGACTTCGGGTGGAACTGCCTTCACACGGCTGGAACTGGCTCGTCGTTTTCGAAGCGAATTTCCTCAGGGAGTGCACTTCGAAGTTCAGGATGCACGTCCACCGGCGCTGGCCAGATATACGGCCCTCGAAAGACGACTCATCCTGAACCACGCGCTACGCTTCAGGCAGAAGCGTAATACCCGGCAGAAGGGCTTCTCGTTGGATGTCACCGCTTTCGCGCCCCAGGGAGAAATTCAGATGATCTTCATCCTCGAAAAATCAGAAGATCCGAAGTTACGCACTCGCTGGCGAGAGCATCTCCAAATTCTCAACCTTTGAGAAGGGCTCAGAAATCGCCGTCGTCTTCGAATTCACGTTTGATGTTGTCGATGATGTTATCCGAGGACTCGCCGTCTTCACTGAAGTCGTCAACGGATTCGTCGAGGTCGAGGTCGTAGATCACTTTCGCGAAATCCTTGTCGTTGGCCAGATCCTGGCGAATCGCCTCGATGTACTTGTCCGGATACTTGACGACCAACTCTTCAATGTACTGATTGAGTTTGCCTTCCTTGAGAATGACTTCCTTGCGTTTGATCTTCTTCCAGTTCTTGATGTAGTGCATGCGGCAATAACCGCCCGTGGTCTGGAGACCTTCACAGGCTACTTCGCGGCAGTTTTCAAGATCACTGCGAGACGGACCTTTCGCCTTCTTCACTTTCGCCACGGCGATTGGTTTGGTCAGGATGGGGGCCACTGCCTGCTTCGGAGCGGGCGCTTCCACCTTTCCTTTTCCTTTGACGGGTGCAGGGACGTGAACCGTCGCTTTTACAGCGGCTTTGACTTTATCGTGTCCCTTGTCGTGTCCCTTGTCCGGGTGCTTGTCAGCATGCTTTTCGGAATGCTTGTCGCCGTGCTTGCCCACCTGCTTGTCGGCAGGCTTGCCCACATGCTTGTCGGCAGGCTTGCCATGATGCTTGTCGTGAGCTTTTTCATGACCCTTGGCATGAGCCTTTTCGTGCTTTTTGGCAGAGGCCTTGACGGAAGTCTTCACATTGCCTTTGCTGGCTTTGTTGCCGACCTGCTTGGCAGCTTCCTTCGCGGTCTCCTTCGAGTGTGAACCCGTCTTTTTCTTGCCGAGCAAAAGGTTCTTCAGGCTCGAGATCTTCGAAGGCTTCTTGTCGTGCTTGGGCTTTTGCGGAGCCATGGCCATCATCGGCTCTTTCCGGGGCTCTTTAGGAGAAGCTTTGTGAGCTTTCGAAGGAGCTGGAGCGACAGGCTTGGACTTCTGCGCGACCGCAGCCTTCCCTGACCCTTGGGTCTCGGTTGCCATTTTTGCAACCGGCTTGGTCGCTTTCAGAGGAGTCACAGAGGAAGATTTCTTCGACTTCAGACTCGCACTCTTCAAATCTTTTTTAGGCGCTTGTTTTGCCATGAGTATCCTTCTCAATCTCTTTAGAATCTCGGGGGAGTCTCTGCCAGCAGTTGCACTTTTCAACGTCCGCTGGAAAATTTAAAAGCAAATTCTTTAACCAAATCAGTGAGTAGGTTAAGCTAGTTGGGTGCCACGCCAAAAAATTCCCGTCAAGCGTAAACTCAAGAGTTTCAGCCCGATTGCCCGTACCGGTGGCATCGTGGACCTCCATTTTCACGGCGCTTTTGGTGTGGATCTGATGTCCGCAAGTCGAGCGGAGTTAAACCGGCTTTCCCTTTCACTCTGGAAAAAGGGCGTCGCCGGCTTCTGCGCAACCACACTCTCGGCAACCCATTCTGAGCTCATGAAAACCGTAACGCGACTCGGCGCATGGATTCGATCCGGAGAAGCTCAGGGTGCTTTGCCTCTGGGGATTCATCTCGAAGGTCCGTACGTCCATCCTCACGCTTGCGGCGCTCACCCCGTTCAAGCCATCCGCGAGTTTCGAATGTCCGAGCTCGAAGAACTCTGGGAGGGCAGTCAGAAGACTCTCAAAATCCTGACCCTCGCTCCTGAAATTCTCGCTCCGGCCGTTCTGAGGGATTTAACTCAATGGGCCAAGAAAAATGAAGTCATCCTCTCGCTCGGGCACTCACGTGCGACCGAGTCTGAGGCGGGTCAGGCGTTCAAGGCCGGCTTTACCGGAGTGACCCATGCCTGGAATGCTCTCCCCTTTCATCACCGCTCTCCAGGCCCTCTGGGAGCCGCTTTCGGGCGCCCAGGCGTTTACGTCGAATTGATCCTCGACCAGATCCACGTCAATTCCACCGTGATTCGCTGGACTCGAAAACTGCATCCGAAAGGCGTCTGTTTCGTTTCGGACTGTGCACCCGCAGCAGCCACCACTGGAGGCCGCTGGGTGGACTTCGGGATCTTGAAAACCCGCTTTCATGACGGTGCCTGCCGCCTCAAGGATGGCTCACTTGCCGGGGGCGGACTGCTCCTGGGAGAAGCCTACCGGCTCTGGCTTGCCACTGAAGCTCGAGAAACGGGCCGGTCTGCAGAAGAAATCTTCAAATCGAGCGTCTCTTCACTTACCGTGGAACCTTTGCGAGCGCTCGGGATTTCGGCTCGCATGCTCTCCCACCTGCGCGTCCAGTGGACGATTTCAGACCGCGGACAAATTCGCGCCGAACCCCTTTGAATAATTTCGATTTCTCGATACACCCGCTGTGAGGCTTGGCTCGAGATGCCGATGAGATGCCTCCCAAAACTCAGTTGACTCAGTTGGGGTCGGCAGCTAGTGTCCGACCGCAAACCTCAGTTTTCAGTTTTTTTTGAAGCGAAAGCAGCGGTGCTGATGCAGCTGGCCTCAAGTCACTCGAAAAGGCCGCAGTGTCAGCCGATGCTGAACCCAGAGCCTCCCGTTTATTTTACAGAGAACCACTATGAAGATCTATTTGCATGAAATCAGCGAGTTCGGCACCGAACTCACTTTCAATGAAAACGAGAAATGGGTGGCCGATGCCATTTCTCGTGCCGACGAGCATCTGGACGAACTTTCCCAGATCAAGCCTTCGACACCGAACCCGCGCCCCATCCTGGTCGAACTCAATCTTCGGCAGGTCGATGAAGTGGTCGTGATCGATGGCAAACTGAGAACGCACATCGAACTGGTGTGCAGTCGTTGCGCGAACGTCTATGACATGCCCGTGAAGCCTTCGATCTCAGCCCTCTATTGCAAGGATCCTGACATGGCCGGAGTCGCCCATCTGCAGGCAGATCCCGAAGACAAGCGGGCGCCCGGCAAACCGGTGGGACAGAACAAGGGCTTTGCCCGTCACAAACATGATTTCGGACAGGACGCGAACATCGAATCAGGCAAGGATCTCGACATCAATTACATCGCGGAAGATTACATTGATCTGGCGGATGTGCTCACGGAGCAGATCCAGCTTCAGGTCCCCTTTCAGCCCCTGTGCAAAGCCGACTGCAAAGGCATGTGCACTCAATGTGGGGCGGACCTCAATGTGGGTCGTTGCGCTTGCGCGAAGATCACAGCTTCGAACGCCTTTTCGGCTCTGAAGGATCTGAAAATCAAGGAGCGTTGACTGAATGCCTAAACTCATTCTGGATGTGATGGGAGGCGACTACGGCCTTCGCGCAAATCTGGACGGCGCACTTCAGGCCCTTCCGGAACTTTCCGGCGAACTCATTCTGGTGGGCGATGAGAAACTGATCCTGGAAGCGTTCGCTCAGGATCGCCATCTGAAGCCTCTGGCTCAGGCGCTCAACGCTGAAACCGCTCCCTGCATCGTTCGAATCTCCCATGCTCCCGAAAGCATCGAGATGGAAGACAAGATCAAGGCGATCCGGAGCAAACCCGGAGCTTCCATCAATGTCGGCTGCAAGCTGGCTCGTGAGTCCTGGCAAGCCTACAAAAAAGAGGGCAAAGAGCCGGCCGCTTTTCTCAGCTCCGGACATTCCGGCGCGATGATGGCTTCGGCACTGCTCAACATGGGCCGAATCAAAGGCGTCGAGCGTCCGGCAATCGCGGTCAAACTCCCGTCCCTGTCGATTGATGGCTGCGTGATTCTCGATGTCGGCGCCAACATTGAATGCACTCCTGAAAATCTTCGCGACTTCGCGGTCATGGGTGCCTTGTACTCCCACGTCGGCCGCGTGAGCAAAGCCATCCCGAAAGTCGCGGTTCTTTCGAATGGAGAAGAGCGTACCAAAGGCACCCCCCTGACCCGCGCCTGCGTCGAACTCATCGAGAAACTGCCTTGTTTCAAGGGTACTGACGCCATCGGCGAATTTCACGGTTACACCGAAGGCAAAGAGATCTTCAAAGGACACATTGACGTCGTCGTGACAGACGGGTTCACGGGCAATCTCATTTTGAAATCAGCTGAAGGTTTCGGCTCCGCGATCGTTCACATGATCAAGGCCGAGGCGAAGAAGAATCCGCTCGCGAAAATCGGCATGGCCATCGCGGCCCCCGTGTTTTTCAGACTGAAAAAGAAACTCGACTATGCGGAGACCGGCGCGGCTCCTCTCCTGGGGATCGCGGGTTACGCTTTCGTGGGCCACGGCCGGAGCAACGCACGCGCCATCAAAAATGCGCTCCTCAGCGCGCAGACTGCCCTTCGCAGCAAATTCGTGGAGCGCATGGAAGAAGCGATCGCCGCCCAAACCGCTGCCACTGCGGCCTCGTCTGCAGCAGCCGCCAGATCCGCTGATCTGACAGGGGCCAAATGACTGGAAACATCGGGAGTTCGAGCTCGCCTTCAGAGTCTCCTTACCGCTCGCCTTTCGGCTCGACCATCACCGGCACGGGATCCGCTTTTCCAAAGAACAGCGTCAGCAACGAAGCGCTCTGCGAACGACTCGGAAAACTCGGACTTGAGGAACTTCCCGGTTTCGGCCCTCAGTGGATCGAGGAGAGAACCGGAATTCGCTCTCGTGGTCTCAGCACCCCGGGGGATGAAGCGGATTTCAATTCTTCGCTGGGCTGGCAAGCTTCGCTTCGGGCTCTCGAAATGGCCGGTAAAACCGCTCTCGATATCGATGCCATCTTTTACGCGACTTGCACACCTGACACGATCATCCCTTCGACGGCCTGCTGGCTTCAGAAAAAACTCGGCGCGAAGAACGCGTTCGCGTTTGACCTGAACGCGGCCTGTTCAGGCTTCGTTTTCGCACTTTCGACCGCCGATCAATTCATCAAGTCCGGCCAGGTCAAAACTGCGCTTGTCGTCGGTGCGGACGTGCTCAGCGCTTTCACGAACTGGGAGGACCGCAAGTCCTGCATCGTGTTCGCCGACGGCGCAGGAGCCGCAATCGTCGAACGCACACCGGCGAATGCCCGGAACCGCATCCTCGCGAGTCATCTCAAGTCAGACGGCGAGGCCTGGGATCTTTTTCAGATTCGGGCCGGAGGCTCCAATCAGGAAGTCACCGAGGAAATGCACTCGGCCCGCCTCGACAAGATGCAGATGAAGGGTACGGAAATCTTCAAGGCCGCTGTGAAGACGATGGCCACCTTTGCCGCCCAGACCCTTGAATCTCACGGATTGGCCGAGTCTGACATCGACTGGATCGTCCCGCATCAGGCAAATCTCCGACTGATGGAAGCCGTTGCCAGACGTCTGGGCGCGAGCTCCGAAAAATTTCTGGTGAACATTGACCGCGTCGGCAACACGTCGGCGGCCACCGTACCCACCGTTCTGGATGAAGCGGTCCGTTCCGGGAAGATCAAGCCCGGGCAGCTGCTTCTCATGGACGTCTTTGGCGCGGGACTCACTTACGGCACTCTCCTCCTGAGATGGGGCCCGGCAACGACTGAACTCACGGGAGAATCCAGGACATGAAAAAACCAGTGGTCGCCCTGTTTCCAGGGCAAGGCTCTCAGCATGTGGGCATGGCCAGAGAGCTCTATGAGAACTTCGCCATCGTGCGCGAGACTTTCGAAGAAGCTTCGGATGCAATCGGGATCAACCTCAAGAAGCTCTGCTTTGAAGGTCCGGATGACGAATTGATTCTGACCGAAAACACGCAGCCCTGCCTCCTCACCGCATCCGTCGCGGCATTTCGAGTTGCCCAGAAGGAAATTGAATTCAAGCCGGCAGTCGTGGCGGGACATTCTCTGGGTGAATATTCAGCACTCGTTGCGGCCCATGCAGTTCGCCTCTCGGACGCGGTTCGCTGGGTCAAGGCTCGCGGCGCAGCCATGCAGCAAGCCGTTCCTGCGGGCAACGGCACGATGGCAGCGGTGCTCAATCTCGATGATTCCAAAATCGAAGCTCTCTGTCATGAAGCGACCTCGATCGCGAAATCCAAGCGCGCCAGCGGAGATTCTCCGGAACTCAAAGTCGAAGCCATCGTGCAACCTGCGAACTTCAATGCTCCCGGGCAGATCGTGATCGCGGGTTCAACCGATGCCGTCGCTGAAGCCATCACTCTGATCAAATCAAGTGGGGCCGGAGGCGATTACGCAGGTGCCAAGGCCATCGCGCTTTCCGTGAGCGCCCCCTTTCACTGCTCCCTGATGAAACCCGCTCGCGACCGCATGGCCTCCCTCTTCGCCGCCCATCAGAAACCAGCCGCTCTGAACTGTCCTTATGTTCCGAACCGGACTGCGCGCATCAGTTCCGAGCCCGGAGTGATCTTTGAACTCCTGGTCGAACAGGTCGATCATCCCGTCCTCTGGAAACAATCGATGACGGCCTTGATTCAGGAAGGTTTCGAAATCGGCGTGGAATTCGGCCCGGGCAAGGTCCTGCAGGGACTTTCCAAGCGAATCGCCGCGCCTCTTGAGAAACCGTTCGCCATGTCCGGAGTGAATGACGTCGCCAATTTCAAATCCTTCGAAACGATCTGGAAAGGCCTCGTATGAGTGAAACCGCAAAAATCGCTCTGGTCACCGGAGCTTCGCGAGGACTCGGCGCGGCCATCGCCCATCGCCTGGCGAAAGACGGCTTTCTTGTTCTGATCAATTTCGTCTCGAATGAAGACCAGGCGCGTGAGCTCCAGAACGCGATTCAGCAGGCGGGCGGGAAAGTCGAACTCTGTGGCTTTGATGTCTCGAAATCCGACCAGGTGGATGAAAAGTTCGACTGGATCGCCAAGACTTTCGGTCCCGTTGCAGTCCTGGTCAACAATGCCGGCATCACCATCGACTCCCTTCTCATGCGCATGAAAGATGCGGATCTGGACAAGACGCTCGATGTGGATCTCAAAGGGGCCATCTTCTGCACGCGTGCCGCGACCAAACAGATGATGCGCGCTCGCCAGGGCAGCGTGATTCAGATCTCTTCGGTGGTCGGTGAGTCCGGCAATGCCGGGCAAAGCGCTTACGCGGCGGCAAAAGCCGGCTTGATCGGCTTCAGTAAAAGCGTGGCCAAGGAATTGGCAAGCCGTCAGATCCGCGTTAATGTCGTGACCCCCGGATTCATTGAAACCGACATGACTGGGGCCTTGACTGAAGTGCAAAAAGAGGCGATTCTCCGCAGCATCCCACTGGGTTTTTTAGGTGCTCCGGAAGACGTCGCAGAACTTGTGGCCTTCCTGGCATCCCCCGTGAGCCGCTACATCACGGGTCAGGTGATCGGTGTCAACGGCGGCATGTACATGTAATTTATTTTGTTTTAAATGTTCTGTTTAACGAGGAGAATTCGATGTCCGCTTCAGTTGAAGAAAGAGTCCGTACGATCGTTTGTGACCAGCTTGCCGTGGAGTCTGACAAGGTCTCCTTGACCGCTTCTTTTATCGACGACCTGGGAGCTGACAGCTTGGATATCGTTGAGCTCGTCATGACCATGGAAGAAGAGTTTGATCTCGATATTCCAGACGAAGACGCTGAAAAAATGAAGACCGTCGGCGACGTCATCAAGTACATCGCCTCCAAAGCGACCGCCTGATCATCTGACCCTGCATCGTCAGGTTCCCGTCCCCGGGAACTTGATTCGGAGAGGAGATTCCAGTGAGCACCCCCACGAGTTATTCAGCGAAAGCATCCGATAACAAGCGGCGCGTCGTGATCACCGGAGTCGGAGCGGTTTCGCCCCTTGGCCTCACTGCTCAGGAAACCTGGAAAAACGCCCTTGAAGGTCGCTCAGGCATCGGAAAGATCTCTCTTTTCGATCCGACCGACTGTTCCGTTCAGATCGCAGGCGAAGTCAAAAACTTCGATGTCACCCGTCCTCTCCCGGGTGGCCCTCTGAATCCCTTTCGCGGAGTCACGGGAGCAAGCGAGCTCACGCAGGCCGCGAACGGAAAAGATGCCCGGAAATTTGGCCGCTTCACCCACCTGGCCCTCGTGGCCGGGATTGAAGCTTACACGGACTCCGGCCTTGACCAGTTCCGCGACAAGATTTCCGCCGCTCGCATGGGCACCAACATCGGCGTCGGCATGGGCGGACTCCCGGAGATTGAAGAGGTTCACAACGACTACCTGGCCAAAGGGTACCGCCGCATCACTCCTTTCTTCATCACTCAGTCCATCCCCAATCTCGCGGCCGGACAACTGAGCATTCTGCTGAATCTCCAGGGTCCGAATCTCTGCAACACCACTGCCTGCACTTCGAGCGCTCACAGTCTCGGTGAATCCTTTCGCCAGATCCAGCGCGGAGAAGTCGACGTGATGCTGGCTGGTGGTGCTGAAGCCGTGGTCTGCAGAATGGGCATTGGCGGATTCGCAGCCATGCGTGCACTCTCCACTCGCAATGATACGCCCGAAACGGCTTCACGTCCCTTTGATCAGGGCCGCGATGGTTTCGTCATGGGAGAAGGCAGCGCCGTCGTGGTGCTCGAAGAATATGAACACGCCAAGAAGCGTGGCGCTAAAATTTACGGTGAAATGCTCGGCTACGGACTCTCCGCCGATGCTTTTCACATGACCACTCCAGCCCCTGAAGGCGCAGGTGGCGGCCGCGCAATGAATCTCGCGATCACCGATGCCGGCATCAACCGCGATGAAGTGGGGTACGTCAATGCCCATGGGACTTCGACTCCCGCCGGTGATGTTGAAGAATCCCGTGCGATCGCGCGCAACTTTCCAAACGGACCCAAGCACCTCCACGTGAGCTCGACCAAGTCCATGACCGGGCACTTGCTGGGAGCTGCTGGCGCGATTGAAGCGATGTTCTGCATTCTGGCGATCAAGAACAGCCTCATTCCGCCGACCATCAACCTCGAGTCGCTCGACCCGGGCTGCGCGGAACTCAAACTCGACTTCACCGCGAACCGCGCCGTCGAAAAGTCGGTGAAGTACGCCCTTTCGAACAGTTTTGGCTTCGGCGGAACCAACGCCAGCCTGCTTTTCGGCAAACTTTGAAGGGGTGAGTCCATGAGTGCTCCAGTTGACCGCAAAACCATTCTCATTGCAGCCGATCACGCGGCAGTCGACCTCAAGGCGCATCTCCAGAAGCAGCTTCCTGAATGGAACTGGGTCGATCTCGGTCCCCAGACTGCCGACCGAGTCGACTATCCGGACTTCGCCGAAAAAGTGGCCCTCAAAATTTCCAACGGCGAAGCCCTTCAAGGCGTCCTGGTCTGCGGCAGCGGCATCGGTATGTGCATTGCGGCAAATAAATTTCCGCACGTGCGCGCAGCAGGCGTCGAAAGCTCGGGAGCGGCGAAGCTCTCGCGAGAACATAATGACGCAAACGTGCTTTGCCTGGGTGCTCGCCTCACTTCACCAGACTTAGCAGTTGAAATCGTTCGCACTTGGCTGGAAACTCCTTTCTCAGGGGATTTGCGACATGTGAACCGGATCCAGAAAATTTCGGCCATCGAATCCCGACACGTTAACCAGCCCGTTAACCCCCCAGTTAAAAAGCCCCTCAAATAGGAGACTCACCACTCATGGCTGCTTTCACGAAAAGTCTACAGGTCAGTGACCCTGCGGTTTTTAACTCCATTGCGCAAGAATATCGCCGAGAAGAAGAAGGCCTGGAGCTCATCGCTTCTGAAAACTACGTGAGCAAGGCCGTTCTTGAGGCGCAAGGCTCAGTCCTCACCAACAAGTACGCCGAAGGCTACCCCGGCAAGCGCTATTACGGGGGTTGTGAGTTCGTCGATCAGGTCGAGACTCTCGCGATCGAGCGCCTCTGTAAACTCTTTGGTGCTGAAGCTGCCAACGTGCAGCCCCACTCGGGCTCCCAGGCCAACATGGCCGTCTACATGGCGCTCATGGCTCCCGGCGACAAACTCCTCGGCATGAGTCTCTCCGACGGCGGCCATCTGACTCACGGGTCATCCGCCAATTTCAGCGGGAAAATCTACACTGGGGTCACTTATGGGCTGCATCCCGAGACGCATCGTCTGGACTACAACCAGATCCGCGAGACCGCGATGAAAGAGAAGCCCAAAGTCCTCGTCGCGGGTGCAAGCGCCTACCCGCGTACGATTGACTTCAAAACCCTCGGTGAAATCGCAAAAGAATGCGGCGCCCACTTCGTCGTCGACATGGCTCACATCGCGGGCCTCGTGGCCGCAGGCCTTCACCCCTCCCCGATTGCCCACCCGACTTACACGACTTCGACCACTCACAAGACTTTGCGCGGACCTCGCGGCGGCGTGATTCTCTGCGCAGCCGACAAGATCAAAGCGGTGAACTCCCTTATTTTCCCGGGCATTCAGGGCGGACCCCTCATGCATGTGATCGCCGCAAAGGCCGTCGCGTTTGGCGAAGCTCTTGCGCCTGAGTTTCTTGCGTACCAGAACCAGATCCTGATCAATGCGGTGGCTTTGGCGGACGAGCTCATGGCTCTGGGCTTCAAACTCGTCACGGACGGTACGGACAATCATTTGATGCTCGTTGACCTGACGGCCACGGGTGACGGCAGCATCACCGGCAAAGATGCCGAAGCGTGGCTGGACCTCGCCGGGATCACCGTGAACAAGAACACGATCCCCAATGAGAAGCGCAGCCCTTTCATCACGAGCGGCATCCGAATCGGCGTTCCCGCCATCACGACTCGTGGCCTGACCAAATCGGACATGAAGTCAGTCGCAGGATGGATCAATCAGGCCATCCAGGCTCGTGGAGATCAGGCGAAACTCGCGCAAATAGGCAATGAAGTGAAAGAGCTCTGCAAAAGGCATCCGCTTTACGCTTGAAGATCGATCAGGGTCGGTTATTTGACTCGCTCTGCCTGGAAAAACTCGGCAGAGCAAAGACAAGAGCATCCTGTATTAGAGGCTCACTCAGAGGACCGATAACCTGATTGCGGCTGTTGTCGTCGAAACACTCCCTACGGGCGTGATCGAGGTCATTACCGTCCTTGTGAATTTCGAGGTGAAGAAATGAAAATTATCCATCAGCCAGAGATTGACTCTGTATCCATCGACTTCAAGGATGGCATTGAGGCGAAATCTTACCTCGAAAATGGGGTGATCGTCAGGCTCGACGCAAAGGGAAATGTCATCGGTCTGGACATCACCGATTCAAGCCAGTTCTTCTCGAGCAATGATGAGATCGATCTGAAGGAAGCGTGTGCATTGCTGGGGGTATCGGAATCGACTCTTCGACGCCGAATTCGCGAGGGAAAGATCAAATACCGTAAGCCAAACGGGAAAGACTACCGCTTCAAACGCAAAGATATCATCAGAAGCGCGTGAGTCAGCAGCGCGGGTTACCGTAGAGATTGCCCTGTTTCTCTTCACACTGTTCGGGCTCATCTCTCAAGTCCTGTTCGATCTTTTTCTTGTCAGTCGAAATAGTCACGCCCGTGGAGTAAGCTTCCATCAAGCACCCTCTCCAGCCACCCGAAGCATTTCGAATTCTGACCGTCGCGGGGCAGTTTGCGGACTTCCAATTTTCCATCAGAGCTCTGACACTCTCCATGCTGTCTGAGGTGAAGACCGGTGAACAGGCGACATTGAACCTGAGGTTGCCCTGCACCACTTCAGCGCCGGTCAAGCATTTGCGAACCACTCCATACCAGGCAGAGCTCACGTGTTTACCAGACCTCCCATCCAGCGATTGCCCGCCGTCTTTCTCCACGCTTCCCCCGCCGACACTCACTCCACACGCGGTGAAACAGACCACGGAAACACAGAATAGAACACTTGGCATCAGACTCAGGAGACCCAGGACGACGACTTTCGGAGGATTCATTCTCATGCGGGTCGGGGTAGCACCCTGAATGCCACTTCGCAAACGGTTTCATCGACTTACCCCTCCAATACAAACTGTTGAAGCCCCGGGTCAAATCAGGTAGAAGAGGGCCAACCGATGAAATGCCCCTACTGCTCCACCCCTGAAACCAAAGTGATCGATTCCCGTCTGAACCAGACGGGCGACAGCACCCGCCGCAGACGCGAATGCCCCCGCTGCGAAGGACGTTTCACCACCTATGAGCGCGTGGAAGAAGTCATGCCTCTGGTCATCAAAAAAGACGGCCGCAGAGAGCCTTTCAATCGTGAAAAAATTCAGGGCGGCCTCGAGAAGTCCTGTCAGAAGCTCGCCGTCCCCGCGCAGAAGATCGAAGAAGTCATCGTTCGCATCGAAAAGCGCCTGCAGTCCTATGGCTTGAAGGAAGTTCCGTCCAAGACCGTCGGTCAGATGGTCATGGCTGAGCTTCACGCGCTGGACAAGGTCGCGTATGTTCGCTTTGCTTCGGTTTACCGCGATTTTCGCGACGTCGAAGAATTCGTGGCTGAACTTCAGGAGCCGCCTTCCGGCGTTTCCGCCAAAGACTCTCTGGACCTCATGTTTCCTTTCGCAGATTCCAACAACTCGACGCCTGAAGGTACTTCCAAGTCATGAAATCCCGCCACATCGCTCGTGAAATCGCACTCCAGATTCTTTACCGCTATGACGTGAACACCCAGTCCGGCGGTGGTGTGGCTCCGAAGGACATGGCTCTGGCAGACGATCTGAAGAAGCATTTCGAGCACTTTCAGGTGGCTGCAGAAGTCCGCCAGTTCGCAGCGGAACTCGTCGTCGGAACCCTTTCGAAGACTCCCGCCCTGGACGAGCAGGTCGAGAAATTCGCGACCAACTGGAAAATCTCCCGGATGGCGCTCATTGATCGCAACCTGCTGCGCATGGCGATTTATGAAATGACGAATTTCACGGACATCCCCGCTTCCGTCACGATTGATGAGGCGATTGAGCTCGCGAAACAGTTCGGCACCGCCGACAGCTCCGCATTCATCAATGGTATTTTGGACGCTCTCAAGAAAGAGATCGGCAAGGCCTGAACCTTCAGCGGCTGACCGCGGTCACTGCCGGCGCGCTCTGAAGCACGCTCACTTCACACCGCGCGCGTTTGAGCCGCCTGAACCTGACGCTGCGCCTGAAACCGCAGCCGGAGCTGTGCCTGAGGGGATCTGTAGCAAGCTTCGAGAAGCCTCGCACTGATTCACGAAGTCTGAAGGCGAAATTTTCTTGAGATGGGCTGCGGCTTCCTGGGCACGCTGGGCGACTCTCGATGCGAGTGCCGCCAGTGAGTTTTTCGGATTCTGTTCCATGCTTTTCAAGGATTGTGCATAGTCCGCAGCGGTGCCCTGGGTCAGGTTCGAGCGGTGCAGCCGCGCGAGCACGACCGTTTCATTGTGCAGAATGTTCGCAAGCTGCTCTTTTCCCTGCTGATCCTTTGTCGGATCAAGACTCACGGCACGGTCATTCCTGTCCTTCACCCTCAGAAGGAAAGTGAGATCCCCCATTTTCGTGAGACGACAGTCACTCTTCTGGGCTTCGAGCTGACAGGCCAGCTGATAGCGCTGCTCAGTCGGTGCCGCCTGACCTGTGTAAAAAGTCGGCCCTGCGGCCTGGGTGCTCTTGAATTCCATCTTCGGCTGTTCGACTCCCGCCACTGAATACTTCACTTCATAGCGGATCACCCCACCCGAGCCACCCGTGGTCTTGATCTCCGTCTTGCAGCCTTTGACTTTGCCATTTCCACTGTCATGACTTTTATCCTGCCCTTTGAATTTGATCTTTGCGGCATCGACCTTCAGAACACTGGCCAGAACCTGCGTGAGACTTGCGAGCTGTTTTTCATCGCAGTAGCCCTTGGTCTTGTCCCCTGGCGCGGGCGCCGCATCGTCGTCCTCCGTCTGGATGGCCGGAAGTCCACTCGTGAGAAAGTCAGCGGGAATGAAAGAATCCTCGGCACTTCCAGGCTTGGCCTGAAGAGCGGCGAGATAGGTCTGAGTGAGCGCAGTGGCATCCACCGGCCTGCCGCTCAGTTTCGCAGCGACGAGAAAACGCAGAAAATCCGCCAGTACCGGGCAATTTTCAGTCGCGTCGTCGCGGTCATTGATCGCGAAAATCGGCTGCCCCGTTGAAGTCGTCTGAATCGCGAAATTTTCAGGATGAGCGTCACCTGCGCAGAAACCCAGAAAGTTTCTGAACTTCTCCTGCTGACTCGAAGTCAGCAGCTGAGTCGGATCTTTCTTGAGTTGATCCCAGTACCAGGGGATCTCCGTCCGTAAAAATTTGAAACCTTCTCCGCCGAACTGAGATTTGGCCGCAAGGGCGGTGCAGCTGAGGTTTGGATAATAGGCCGAAAGATTCTGAACGAGAGCGGCATCGGGCAACGGTCCTGCACCGAGGCCTGTGACCGGATGAAACTGGAGGACGATCCCGAAAGCGGCCAACAGCAGACGGTACTTCACGAGTGAACACTTCATGTTTCAATTATAGACACGACTGCCGCGAGCTCCCGATCCAATTCCAGGCTAGGCACAACTGTGCCGCCAGATTCTCCGTCAAAATTCTGTCTCTTGCACCTCGCAGCTCCTGACAGTTAAACTCGGAATGTGGGAAATGCCAGACATCAGATCGATCTCGACGCCGAACATGCCCTTTTCGAAGGTCGCATCTCAGGTCTCGTTGTGGCCTGTTACGAGGATGAACGTCCCCTTCAGGGACTTGCGGGACTTCTGGACTGGCGCTTTCAAGGTGCTTTCTCGCGCTGTCTGCTCAGCGGCGCTCTCACTGGAAAAGCGGGCGAATGCGTCTACATGCCGCTGACCCGGCCCAATGTCGGTCCTGACGGGCCCACTGGAAATGAGCGGACTTATCACCTCATTCTCGCGGGAGCCGGAAAGCTCGATGCGGGCGGCAAGCGCGGTCCGCTGCCTCAGGAGACCCTCGACGCGGTCCACAAGAACCTTTCAAGCCTGAAACTTTCGGAGATGGGCATTTCGACTTCCGATCTTGGAAACGCCGCTGAGACTTTTTTACTGAAGACCGTGAAAGGAATTTCCCTTTGGATCGTACATTAGACCTTTTGAAACAGCTCGCGCAGGAACTCCTGGTCCACTCAGCGCAATTCGAACCCTTTGTCCCGGGTCATCGGCCGCATCCCATGGACGCGCTCAAGACTCTCGGCAAACTCGAGCAGACCACGCAGCTGAGCATGAATCCTTTCATTCAAAAAGCTGAAGCGGCAAGAAACCTCGCGGAAGCGCAGATCCAGACTCAAGCTCACACCGCGGAAAAGGCTGCCATCGCCGCTCGAACTCCGACCCCTCAATTTGACGCCCGCACTGAGTACAAAGCCGCGCTCAAGGACCCGGGTGTCGTGCAGGCGCTGCTCGACTACCACCAGGCCACCGCTCCCACTCTCGCCTCAGGTCGCACGAGCGGCCCCCAGTCTCGCCGCAAGGCCGCTCAAAAGGGCTTTGCACAGTCCACGATCGCACCCACCGAGACCACGCCCAAAGATCAATCCTTCACCAAGAACACTCCCCATTCCAGAAATCCGGGCTCCAGCCCCGTCCTCCGGAAAAAATGAGAAGCCGCACCATGAGACGAATGCAATGAAACAGACCCCTCGATCAGCTCAGGACATCCTTCAAAGCTTTGAAACGCGCTGGAACTCCTGCGCTGCCAGTTCCCGCGAAAATCTTCTTCGCGTCGTCGTGCTGCGCGAACTCACGCGCACGCTGCATTCTGAAAAGTCCTGGTGCCTCGCCACTGGTTTTCCCGATGAAGCCCAGCAGTACCATGAATACGAGATGGCAGCGGACAAGCTGGTCAACGAAGACGATCTTTCCGGCTCCCTTTCGGACATCCTGAAGAAAGCGGAAGCGCTGCCGGACCCCGACCCGGTCACTGGAGTTCTCGCATCGAGCAGTCGCCGAAAATTTCCAAAGGAACTTCAGGGCATTCTGCCTTCCGAGAAGATTGAACGTTTCGATCGCCACTGGGAAAAAGCCCTGGTCTGCGAAGCGATGAAACTTCACTGGGAAATCTGGCTCCTCAAGGCCAATGTCCGGATTGAAGCCGCGCAGGATTGCGAAAACGGTCTCACCCGCGAGCTTGGAGACCGCGGCATCCTGCTTTTTGCGGACAGTGCGGAGACCAATGAACTTCAGGAAGGGATCTGGCCAGGCCAATGGCTCCTGCTTTCAGAGCCTGGCTTTGATTGCCGCCGGGTCCCCCTTCATTCCGTCAAGGGCCTGATCGTCGCTCCGAACCCACCGCAGTGGACTCTGGTTCACCGCTCATGACTTTCGGGAGCGTCTCGAACTCATGAGACTCGTCGACTTCCTCATCCTGCTGCTGGAAGCCCACGCACAGACCCTGCAGCGGCTGGCAGCACTGTTTGGAGAAGAGCGGCTTCTTGAACTTCTCGAAGACGCGACTGAGCTTCCTGACTTCGGCGAGTCCGTACAATTCAAACCCTCTGAAATTCAGGCGAAATGGCTTGAGCCCTCGGTCTCCGAAATCAATGCCCTCGCCTACGCGGAACTCGAGGGTGCGGTGCTCGATTTCAATCTGCCGGCCATTCTCGAATTTCACCTCTGGGCTTACCCTCATTACCGCGCTTTCATTGAAAGTCCGCTGGATCTGAGCTCCCGGATCCGGGGCCCGGGCGGCGACGCCGGATCCGTTCTGGTGGGAGAAGCGCTGGCGCATGCCGAGGCCTGGATTCAGGCCCTGCACATCCCGCCGGCGATCAGTCAACAGGCCGAGCGCGCCGCTCAGATCCCGTGGCTCAGGTTTCGAACCAGCGTCCTGAAGAGGATCGGCAAGAGACCCCTGGGTCCCGCTTACTGAGCCTTCTCTGAAATGGACTTCTCGACCGGCCAGGGTCGCGGTGTCTTCAGAGGCATCGCAAGCAGACGCGGCAAGGTCAGTTCAGCGGGGTCACGATAAGCCGGGACACCGATTCTCACGTCAGGAGACGAAACATCTTCGTGAAAAGTGTGATGCAGGCGATCCCAGAACGAAAACACCGTGCCCCAATTGGAGTCCGTCTCACTCAGCACCGCCGCGTGATGCACTTCGTGCATCTTCGGGGTGATGATCATGAGTCGTAAAACTCTTTCCATGAAATCCGGCAGGCGCAGGTTGCTGTGATGAAACTGCGTGGCAGTCACGAGAGTCGCCTGGTAGATCAGGAAATTCTTCGGCGAGATTCCCAGAAGAGCGACGACCGCACACTGAAGCACCGCGGATAGAAAGAGCTCACCGAAATGAAAGCGTGTCGCAGTCGATACGTCCATATCCAGATCCACGTGGTGGACGTTGTGGAAGCGCCAGAGAAACGTATTTCGATGATTCGCCACGTGCCAGACGTAGATCACGTAGTCCTGCAGAAAAAACGAAAGGACGAGTGCAAATCCTGGAGTCAGCCAGCCGAACTGACCTTCAAGAAAAGGCAGAAGTCCTCGCCGCTGATCCGCAGTCCATTCGGAAAGACTCAGAACCCAGGGTGCGGCCGTGAACCGGATCAGCAAAGCGGAGAACGCGGCGATGAAGAGATTTCGAATCCAGCGATCCCGTTTGGACTGAGTGGCTTTCCTCAGGGGTCGGATTTTTTCGAGAACCAGACCGACCCCGAGCAGGGTGATGAAAAGTAAAGCACGTGTCATGTTTATCAAAACTTTGAGGTTCGGCTCAGTGCTCCATCCTAGTCCCTCGGCACACCTTAAGCAACGTCCCTCTCATGCGAGTACTCCTCATTGCCGGTTCCCAACGTAGACAGTACAACTGCCCTGGTCTGGATTCCAAAGCTCGAACGCTGATGCTTCGTATGAAGGAACTTCTCCCCAAGGCCTGGGAAATTGATACCGAAGACCTGGGCAACGTCTATGGAAGAGCTCGCATTCAAAGTTGCAACGCCTGCGTCTCCACCTCCATGGCGCTCTGCGTTTGGCCCTGCAACTGCTATGAGGCGGACAGTCGCTCAGAACCTGACCTCATGTGGGATCTTGATCTCTACTCTCGTCTCGATCAAGCGAACGCCTGGGCAGTGATCGGACCCGTGAACTGGTACGCTCCGACCAGCAACCTCAAGCTCCTTTTCGATCGACTGGTCTGCATGAACGGCGGAAATCCGCGCGAAGATCTCATCGAACACAAGAATCCGGAACTTGCGATGGCGCTGGACAAGACCGAACTCTGGAAGGAGCTGAGCATCAATCATCTCGAGGGTCGCACGGCCGCTTTCTACTGCTATGGTGACGGTGGCGGAGACGAATTGGACTCTGAAGGACGTCCGGAGGTACTGAAACATCCAGAGTACTTTGACCCCGGGCAGGAACCCTTCAAGGAGATGAGAAATGCTTACGCGCCGCTCGTTTGGCAGTGCCGCTACGGGGGGATTGAGGTGCCCGATGCGCTCTGGAAGTACGACGAGTTCGGAAAAGGAGAGAAATACAGTGAAAATCAATCTGAGCAGATGCTCAGGAACTCTGAAGTAGTCGGAAACTTCGATCGCTGGGTAAAAGATTTTTCAAGCCACGTCGCGCAAAAAGGTGAAGTGAAGCCGGGCCGCTTTCGAGCTTTTGGTCACGAAGCTCCAAGCCACCGATGGGCCGATATGAAGCTCAAGTGGCGAAGTCTGCAGCAGTCTGCCGGTGTGCGCGGGCTGAAGGCAAACCAGGATTCGACTTTCATTCCGAAAGAAAGTACGGCAAAGGAACTCAAGAAAAGATGAAAGTCACTGTCTTTGAAGAACGTGACCCATGAATGTGAGAAGTTGCTTTTGAGAAGCAAGAAGCTTTTGATCCGTCAATGCGGAAAGATGGTCATGCACCGCCTGAAAATCCGCGCGAGTATCCACGTCACCGAGGACGGGTAAAGTTTCAGTCCGGTTGTAAGGAAAAAGCGCATGTTCGAGAGCACTGAGAGTTTCTGAACTGCTGTAGCCCACGCTCTGCCACTGAGCGGGTGCAATCGGGTGGCGGCATCCGAAAAGGTAGAAGCCTCCGTCTGAGGCCGGACCGACGACATAACCTTCAGACTGGAGGCAGGAAGTGACCGCACGCGATACCATCGTCGGCACCAGGTGAGGCGCGTCCGCCCCGAGAAAAATCACGGCTTCATGGGTTTGCAGAAGGCTTGAATAGACCTGAGCCAATCGCTCACCCAGCCCGCCTTCACCCTGGAGAAGAGTCGGGTGCCTTGCCCAGAGCGGATGATTCAGCCCTTCTTGTTCCGCAACTGCCCAGATCAGCTCAAGTTCGACAGCGTCGTCCAGATGCACCGCCGCGGTTTCGACGGCTTCTTCCGTGGCGCGCGCCGAGAGCTCATGAAATTTTTCAGCCGCTTCTTTTCCGATGCCTTCGGCCAGACGAGTCTTCAGCGGTGAAAGCCCGGGTGTCTTGACGAAGATGGCGACTGCGCAGCGTTTTCCAGTCATTCGGAGTTCCTTGAAAGCCCCGGACGAAGCAGTTTCAATGCTCCAGTAAAAGACTGTTTTGCGGTCAAATTCAAGTGTCGGCCAGTAGTTTTGAGCCAGCCCTGCTTCTGGTTCTTTCGCTCGGCCACGGCTGCTCCTGAGTTCAGCTGCCTGGCGCGTCCAATGGGCGAGGTGACCCACTTCACTCCTTCAGGACGTTCATGCACTGAAGCCTTCAGAAGGAAATCCAGATCCTGAAGCGGAGACCGCCACGACTCGTCCCGAGGAGCGACTGGAATGATGATGGAGAGGCCGGAGAAATTCATTTCGGATCCCATTCGCCCGTTCAGACTTCGAGAAACGAAAGGTAGCTCTTCTGCATCACGTTCAGAGAATTGCGCTGCGTGAGCACGGCCCCTTTCAAACTTGTTCGGCACTCGCATTCGAAGTGATTGTCCGCAGTCCTGAGAACTGATTTCAGAGTCTCTTTCACACGGTCGAGATTCTTCATGTAAAGGGACATGACCTGATCCACCGTGGCGTGCTGAGAGGGATCATCGAGCCAGCAGTCGTAGTCAGTCGCGATCGTGATGGTGCAGTAGCAGAGCTGCGCCTCGCGGGCGAGAAAGGCTTCAGGCACGTTGGTCATGCCGACCAGGTGACAACCAGCCGTTCGAAAGAAATGACTCTCGACCTGAGTTCCGAGTCTCGGCCCTTCAACGCAGGCGTAGGCCCTGTCGGTGTGAATCTGATCTCCCCGCTCTCGAGTCGCCTTGACAATCATCTGAGTCAGGTGCGGACAGGTGGGCCTTGCCGTGGAGACATGCGCGACGATCCCCTCACCGAAGTAGGATTTCGATCTCTTGCCACTGGTCCAGTCCAGGTACTGCGAAGGGATGGCGAGATCCCCGGGCATGATTTCCTGCGAAAGACTCCCCACTGCCGAAACACTGATCACACGCCTCACGCCCGCGGATTTGAGAGCCCAGAGATTGGCCCGGTAATTGATCTCGGACGGAAGCAGGTGGTGGCTCCCGCCATGGCGGGCCAGAAAGGCGATCGTGCGGCCTTCGAACTTGCCGGTGACGACCGGACCCGAGGCGCGGCCGAACGGAGTGTCCGCGATCTGAGTTTCGAGAATCCTGAGGCCGGGCATTTCATAGAGGCCTGTGCCGCCGATGATGCCGATCATGGAAGAATCAGGCGAAGAATTGGCAGAAACTGTTGAATTCGAGACTTCATTTTTCATGTGAGCGTTCCTCCGCAAGAACTGCCTGAACCGGCCGTACAGCCAAAACAATGTTGATCGACCTGTATCTCTCGTTCGGAGAGTTCGGCAAGATTGAACTGACTGAGATGCCTGGACTTCGCGCAGCCGACTGCCAGATCGAGCATCTGGTTGAAATCGCAGTCAAAGATTTTTCCGTCCCAGCTGATGGAAAGCGTGTTTCGGCACATCACACCCGGCGCAGCCGCCGGATTGTAACTCTGCACGAGCTTCTCCATGTAAGCTTCAAGATTTCCGCTGGTCACGAGGTATTCGAGAAACCGGGAAATGGGCATATTGGTGATGGCGTAAAGTTGGTTGAACTCGATGTCAAAGAGCTGCTTGAGTTCACGTTTGAAGTCATTCTGAAGAGAAGCCTGCGCGGCCGGCAGAAAAGCGCCGTTCGGATTGAAAACGAGATCCAGTTCCAGACTGGTTCCCTCTTTGCCATATCCCACTTCATTGAGCATCTTGAGCGCACGGATCGAACGTTCGAAGACTCCATCTCCCCGCTGCCGGTCCGTGAAGCCCTTTTGATAGTACGGAAGCGAAGAGACGACCTTGACCCGGTGGCGAGCGAAGAACTCCGGCAGATCCCTGTACTTTTCATGGGCCAGAAGGATGGTCAGGTTGCAGCGATCGATGACAGTCTTTCCCTGGCGAGTGATCTCTTCGACGAACCAGCGGAAGTTCGGATTCATTTCTGGAGCGCCGCCCGTCAGGTCCACGGTCTTGACTGGAAGATTCTGAAGAACGTCCAGGCAGAGCTGCATCGTTTCGCGAGTCATGATCTCCCTGCGATCGGGGCCGGCATCCACGTGACAGTGCCTGCAGGTCTGGTTGCACATCTTTCCTAGGTTGATCTGAAAGATTTCCAGCTGAAGCGGCTTGAACGGACTGAGAGAGCTCGACTTCAGCTTTTCCGTGAAACGCGGAAGCCCCCGGAGTCGCTCCGTGGCCTGCCCCAGGTGGGTCAGCTGAGTTGCACCATGAACCAGCTCGCTCCCACGGCTCACCAGGCTCTTGAGATTCTTCATGGCTTTCTCATCTCACATGGAAATTTCTTTGGCCTTGTTCATCATCTGCACGGAATGAACGAGCGTCGAACCGCCCCGGATCGCTGCCGCCACATGGACGGCTTCCATCATCTGCTGCTCGTTGCAGCCTTTTTCAAGCGTATCCGTCGTGTAGGCATCAATGCAATAGGCACACTGCACGGCATGAGCGACGGCCAGGGCAATGAGAGACTTCTCCCGCGCGGTCAAAGCGCCTTCAGCGAAGACTTCAGAATAATAATCAAAAAACTTGTTTCCAAGCTTTTCGGAGAATTCAGTGATCTGGGGGAACTTCTTCAGGTCTTCGGGCTGGTAATAGGACTTGGACATCACGATCTCCTCCATTGATGGTATTTCTGAAGCATCTGCAGCGCTTTTTCCGGTGCATGCGCTTTCTTCCAGTTTCCGGCAGCGTACTTGTTCGCTTCCGCAAAAGTCGGATACATGTGAATCGTGCCGAGGATCTTGTTCAGTCCGATGCCATATTTCATCGCCGTGATGTACTCCGGAAGCATTTCGGCGGCCTTGTCGGCCACGATGGTCACTCCGAGGATACGGTCCGTGCCCGGAGCCGTCAGCACTTTCACGAAGCCTTCCGTCTCATTGTCCGTGATGGCGCGGTCCAGATCAGCCATGGGATAGATCGTCACTTCGCAAGCGATGTTCTGAGCCTTGGCTTCCTTTTCATTGAGTCCCACCCGGGAAACTTCGGGATCCACGAAAGTCGTCGCCGGGATCACCCGGTAGTCGGCGCTGAAACTCTTCAGGGGCCGGAAGAGTGCATTGACGGAGGCGTACCAGGCCTGATGAGCCGCCACGTGCGTGAACTGATAGGGTCCCGCCACGTCCCCGCACGTATAGACGTTGGGATACTGAGTCTGCATCTTCTCGTTGCAGGCGATCGTGCCTCGCTCGGTGATCTCGAGACCCAGCGCCTCAAGTCCGAAACCTTTGACCCGGGCCTGGCGGCCGGGCGCCACCAGCACTTCGTCAAATTCAACTTTGATCTCACGCCCCGCATGGTTGCAGAAAAGTTCAAAATGGTCCCCTGATTTCTGAAACCGCACGGGCTCATGATCCGTCAGGAGCTGAATTCCCTCAGCCCTGAATTTTTCCGCGATCAAGGCGGAAACGTCTGAATCTTCGCGTTCGAGAAGCTGGGCGGAGCGTTCGACCTGAATCACCTGGGAGCCGAGTCGATGAAATGCCTGCGCGAGCTCGCAGCCAATCGGGCCTCCCCCGAGCACCAGGAGCCGCCTGGGCTGCACGCGCAGGTCCCAGATCGTGTCGCTCGTGTAATGCCGGATCTCACTGAGTCCCGGAATGGGTGGCACCTTGGGATAGGAACCGGTGGCGAGAATGAGATTTTTCGCGGTGAGCGTGCGAGTGCCCTCTTGGGTTTTCACCTGCACTTCATAAGGAGAAAGCACCGTCGCTTCACCTTGCACGCAATTGACTCCGAGTTTCGTGTAACGCTCCACGGAATCATGAGGCTCGACTTCGCGGATCACCCGACTCACGCGCTCCATCACCTGCGCGAAATCAAAATCGACGGAGGCGGACTTGAAACCGAATTCGCCGGCACGCTTCGAATAGGACAGGATCTTCGCGGAGCGAATCAGTGCCTTGCTCGGCACGCAGCCGCGGTTGAGGCAATCGCCGCCCATCTTGTCCTTCTCGATCAGAACGACTTTCGCTTTGACCGCGGCCGCGATGTAAGCCGATACCAGTCCGGCGGAGCCTCCTCCAATCACGAGCAGGTTGTAATCAAACTTCGCGGGCTTCGCGAACTTGCGATTTTTCCGACTCCTTCTCAGCCCGTCCACGAATTTCTTCGCGATGATCGGGACGACCCCGAGCGCGGCGAACGAGAGCAGAATCGCCGGGGACAGAATTCCTTTGAGGGACGTCAGCTGAGACAACCGCGTGCCAGCATTGACGTACGCCAGAGTCCCCGGAAGCATGCCGAGCTGACTCGCCCAGAGAAATGTGAAAGCTCGAATGGGAGTCAACGCCATCAGCAGATTGACGATGAAGAAAGGAAAGACCGGAACGAGTCTGAGAGTCAGAAGATAGAACGCGCCTTCTTTCTTGACGCCTTCATTCATTTTCTTGAGCCTGTCCCCGAATCTTTCCTGCACCCAGCCACCGATGAAAAATCGGGCGATCAGGAAAGCGCAGGTCGCGCCGAGGGTGCTGGCGATCGATACCGCCACCCACCCCCAGCCCAGGCCAAAGATCGCACCTCCCGCAAGAGTCAGAATTGTCGCACCCGGCAGTGAAAGGGCGGCCACGAGAATGTATCCCCCCATGAAAAGCCCGAACGCTTGCAAACGGTGGGTTTGTGAGTACTCTACGATCTCCTGCTGGTGTTGCTTGAGCCGTTCAAAAGTGAGCAGTTCGTTGAGATGAAACTTGAAAAAGGCGACTCCAAGAATGCAGGCGATGAAGATGATCACAGGAATTTTTTTTTGCATGCATGACGGTGATATCAAGAATCACCCGAGTTTCATAAGGATTCCACAGTGCTTCAACGAGAAAAGTCTGCCCCTGAAAGGCATGAAGGTACCCTCAATGATCAAGACCATGACCAGCAGAACTCACTTCCAATCCGCCTTCCCGGAAAAACCCTCAGCGATCTTTCTCGCCCTTTTGTTCGGCTTCACGCTTCTCGTCGAACCCGGTGCGCGGGCGGAAGGCGGCAAAACCACGACTCCAGCAGCAAAACTGAACAAAAATCTGAAAAAAGTCGTGACCCCGGCTCAGCCCGTCAACCAGGGATTCGATCATTCACATGCTGCATTCAAAGCGCTGCTCGAAAAGAACTCGACCACTCAGGGCTCTCACACGATCGTGAAATATACCGAACTGAAAGCGAATCCTGCGGCGCTCAACGCCTATCTGAAGACTCTCGAAGACCTGAAGAAGGAAGACTTCGACAGATTCACCCTGGATCAGAAACTCACGTTCTGGATCAATGCGTACAATGCTTTCACGATCAAACTGATCGTCGATCATCTCCCGTTGAAATCCATCAAGGACATCGGCAAGCCCTGGAAAATGGAATTCTTCACTCTCCTTGGTACCCAAAGAAGTCTCGATCAGGTCGAGCATGACATCATCCGCAAGGATTTTCAGGAGCCTCGCGTCCACCTGGCGCTGGTGTGCGCTTCAAAAGGCTGTCCTGCGCTCAAAGGCTATGCGGCGGAACAACTTGAGCAGCAACTCGAAAGCGTGACTCGCGTATTCCTGCAGGATCCTGAGCGCAATCGCCACGACGCCGCGAAGAAGACAATTCGCATCGGCAAGATTTTTGACTGGTACGGGGACGATTTCAAACGAAAGTTCGGCTCCGTGCAGAACTTCGTGGCTCCTCGCATGGGCAAGACTCCGGCGGAAATCGCTGAGATCGCAAGCAAGGATACGGACGTAGAATACAACGACTATGATTGGTCACTCAATGGTATTTGAAATGAATCGAGGCGTGAAGCGAGTGAGACCGAGCTCTTCAAAAAGGCTTCTGTTCGCGATGATCACGGGCGCTGCCCTGCTCGCCGCGTCCGGTTGTGCCAGCATCGTGCCCTACCCTCAGGTGGCGGCTGACACTTCCGTGAGTCCGACACTTGCCTGGCAGCGCGTTCTGCAGGAAAACGTGAATGACGTGGGACAGATCAATTTCGCCCACTTGCGGGATCACCCGGAGAGCCTCTTTCAGTTCCTGAACACCATCGGGGATTACAGTCCGCGCTCCAATCCCGCTCTTTTCCCCGACCGTGATTCGCAAATTGCCTACTCTTTGAATTCCTATAACGCCCTGGCGATGTACAACGTCATCCAGTTCGGCATTCCGGTGAAACTCTCAGGTCACGAAATTCTCAAGTTCTTCGAACTGCGAAGATTCAAGATCGGCACCGAGTACCTCACTCTCTATCGATATGAGAACGAAGTGATCCGCCCGATGGGCGAGGAACGCGTTCATTTCGCTCTGAACTGCATGGCGCGGGGATGCCCTCGACTGCCGCGAGTCCCGTTCACTTCGATTGACCTCAACCAGCAGCTCGAGGATCAAACGCGCTTTTTCCTGAATGAGGAACGGAACGTCCAGGTGGACGACGTCCACAGGAAAGTCGCGGTCTCCTCCATCCTGAAATTCTACACGAAGGACTTTCTGAAGAAAGCTCCCTCGCTGATCGCGTACATCAACCGGTATCGGAAATCACCGATCCCACCAGATTACGAGGTTGGATTCATCCTCTATGACTGGACGATCAATCGGCAGCCCTGAACTGCGCGCAAACTCAAAGTGGGCGTACAGACTCCTGGCGGTTGCCATTTTTCCGGCAAATATGACGCTCCACATCCCCATGGACCTTGCGAAGTGGCAGAAGGCTCCGATGCCCGGCAAGGATTTTCCAGTCATCACGGAAATGAAAAACGCGTGGCGACTCCAGAGCACGCACAGTGCCGGAGGCTACGTGTACTGGCTCCCGGAACCCTTACGCGTGACTGACGAAAATGGCGGAAACTTGAAGCAGGTTTTTGAAGCCACCTGGAAATGGAAAGTTCTGCGACTCCCGAAAACCCAGCCGAAGATTCCAGTCACAAAAAACAATGACGACTTCGCGGTGCGTGTCGGCTTTCTCTGGAGCGATGGAAAAAATCGGCTTTCAGCCATGGACGGGGTCCAGAAAAAACTGAAGGTCCGGCATGAAGTCTCGGAGGTTCTCCTCTACAATGCCGTCGCTGATGTGGATCCCACGCACTCCTGCGGCGCAAGCCCCTATGACGCCAAAATTCTGTACTGTCTGCTCCCCTCGACACCCCAGATGCAGGAAGTGCAGGTTTTTCCGTTGGGGGATCTCCTCAAAAGTCTCGAGCCGGAAGCCAAAAGGGAAATCGCCGTACGTCCCCTCAGCCTCATCGGACTCTGGGTCTTCTCCGACAGCGATGATTCGAAGTCCTCAGCGGAAAGTCAGCTGATGGACCTCACCGTGAGACTCACGCCGCAGACAACGCCCGCAGCCCAGGCCGCCCACAGGGATGAGGCACCAGCGCGAACGCCTTGAAGCTGGAGTGCTCTGCGCCCGTCAAGGTCACCGTATCGTAGTCAATTTCGGTCGCGACGGGAACATTGATCTTGCAGACCCGTTTGC
>JACMNQ010000009.1 GCA_014378465.1 Oligoflexia bacterium
CTCGAGCATACAAAAAGGGTAAACGAATCGAACCCTCTACTCAAGCCCCATCACATTATCACGCGGAGTGGTCGAAGTGATCTTCTTCTTCGCTTCGTCGAAATAGATCTTTCCTCCCCAGGGATCCGTCACGGGGATCAAGCCTTGCGACTGGAGTTTTGGAAGCGGAGTTTTGGCGCTTTGAAACTTCAAGTTGAGTTCGTAGAAGAAATGGCTTGCCTTGAGTGAAGCGAGCTTGACGTCCATTTGTTCAAGCACTGTTTGATCTCCGCGCGTCTCGGCGCTCATGCGCATGAACGTTAGAATCCGAAAGCCCACTTCGTACTGGCCTTCGATGGTCTGGAGGCGCTTGGAAAGAAAGCTCATATGAGCCGGCGCTTTTGACTGCATAGCGACCATATTGAGAGTTTGGGCAGCCAGCTTTACATCTTTGACCTCAAACAGGTAAAGGTAAACAAGGACCATTGAAAGCTGCCAAGGCTGTGACCAGTACCTGCTTCTAAAAGAAGGAGGGAACTGAGCCAGTCCCACTCTACTGAAGTTCAATCCCTTCTCTGCAATTGCAACCGCTCCGAGATTGTCGTCGTGCACCACCGTGAGAAAATTCGAACCATGGTGATACAACTCAAAAAAAAGTGGATCCAGATCTGTCGTCAGATCGAGATCGTAGTAGACCTGAGAATGAGTGCCTGCCTTTACATGCTCCAGTGAGGACTCACCCAGAAACCGGATGAGAAACCAATCCACCGTTGCGGGCAAGTTTCCAAACGAGAGGATTCGGTATTGAAGAGGGGAATAAGACTTCAGAATTTGAACTGGCCGGTGCTCGGCATGCGCTTTAAGCAGGCTGAAACTGAAATTGATCCCGATCGCGGTGACCCCGCACGCAATCAGAGCCAGAAACGGGAGAGGTTGAGTCATGGTCATAGATAATGACAAGTATAGATCATCAAATAAAAAGTGAAAAGACCCACTTTCAGTTAAGAAAGCGGGCCTCGATTTCTGACAGCCACTAACAGGGCCTATGACTTAAATTCCGACGGCGGTATTTTGAAGATCTTTACCTTCATTGATGGTCCAAAGATCAACCGTACCGGAATTTGAAATACTCCCAGCGGCTCCGGCAATAAAAGCTCCGCTTCCTACCAACGCTGCAGCATGTGCAGCATTGAACAGCGCTACGGTTTGAATTGCGAGTACACCTCGATTAGCAGCCCAGGAATTAACGGCACCGACAGGCCCTGACGGAACTCCCAGACATGCTGCGGGAGTTGCAGGTACCGAACTATTAAAGCAAATGGTTTGCCCGGCTGCTGCGGACGTACCTACTACTCCGATAGCATAATTTTTCGCTGTTCCAGTGGAAGTGTAACCCATGTTATTCAAAGCTCCACCAAAAGTGGAGAACTCAGCCATATAAGCCTGTTCCGTGGTGTAGATCCCGGCAAGCCCGATCTTCGCTTCGCTCTGTCTCGCCTTCGCCTGAAACCGCTGATAGTTCGGAATCGCAACCGCGGAAAGGATCCCGATGATCCCGACGACGACCATGAGTTCGACCAAGGTGAAACCTGAAGTGTTCTGACTTAAAATTGATTGTTTCCGCATACGTCCTCCCGAGACTGATTCGTTATTTATAATTTTTTCTGCCTGATCTCTGTCGATTTCTATAAATTCTAGCATTGCTGATGGCTTTCGCAAGGAGCATTAAGTGCAGTGAATGACACTCGCCGAACCCATTTGATCTACAGGGCTTATTTCATCATCCGTCATAAAACTGACGATGAGGTGTCCAGATCTTGGACGACATTGTTAAGGCGTGAGACTGAAAATCGACTGAAAACTAGGCTTCTGACTCGTCTTCGCTGACTTCAGCATCTCCACTTTCGACGCCCAATTTGGTCAATCGGTAGCGGATGCTTCGAAAGGTGATGCCCAGCAGATCAGCGGCTTTCTTCTTCACTCCCCCCGAAGCTTCGAGCGCGCTCAGGAGATAAGTTTTTTCGACTTCACCCAAGATGTCATCGAGGGAGATTGCACCATTCGAAAAATCCGGCGCTGGAAGTCTGATCTCGGGCGCGGTGATTCGGTTGTCGCGCGCGGCTTTCGCAGCAGTGGCCGCATCTGCGACTGCCGCTCTTTGCAGCGCGCTCGCCATGATGTTGCTTGGAAAGCACTCGAGACTTACAGTCGTCCCGTTTTCAAGCGTGACCGCGCGTTCGAGAACATTTTCGAGTTCACGAATGTTGCCCGGCCAGGGATGATTCTTGATCGCGAGCATCGCATCGACTTCAAAGCCCGTGAGCTCTTTCTTGAGTTTCACATTGAACTTTTGAAGGAACGCGTTTGCCAAAAGCTCGATGTCCCCTTTCCGCTCTCTGAGCGGCGGCGTTCGGATCAGGATCACATTGAGCCGGTAATAGAGATCTTCCCGAAAGAGGCCTTTGGCCACTTCTCCCGCCAAGTCACGGTTGGTTGCGGCGATGATGCGAATATCCACTCGAACATCGTCATTGCCGCCCACTCTTCGAAAGACTCTCTCCTGAATGGCGCGCAGAAGCTTGACCTGCATCGAGAGAGGCAGCTCCCCCACTTCATCCAGAAATAAGGTGCCCCCGTTTGCCGCTTCGAAGAGGCCCGGTTTATCCGCGATGGCGCCCGTGAAGCTGCCTCGCTTGTGTCCGAACATTTCACTTTCGATGAGGGACTCGGGGATCGCACCGCAATTGACGGGGACGAAGGGCTTGCCTTTGAGAGGGCCGGAGTCATGGATCATGCGTGCGACGAGTTCTTTACCCGTACCGCTTTCTCCGATGACCAGAACATTCGTTTTGGTCGCTGCGACCTTGCCAATCAGCCCGAGGAGTTCCTTGACTGCAGGGGACTCGCCTAAAATTTTCTTGTTCGCACTACTCATGTCAATCGCCCCCGCCGCCAGCCATTTTGAAGATGGGCAGGTACATGGCGATCATGAGCCCTCCCACCGTTCCACCCAGAAAAACGAGCACGATCGGCTCAATCAACGAAGTGAGCCCTCCGACGAGGGTCTCCACTTCGGCTTCGTAAAAATCCGCAACTTTCTCAAGCATTCGGTCAAGAGAGCCCGTGGTCTCACCCACCGAAATCATCTGGATCGCCATTTTTGGAAAAACTTTCAATCGACCGAACACCATACCCAGAGTCTTTCCCGATTCCACTTCGGATCGAATCGTCGCCACTGCATCCTCGAGTACCGCATTGTCAATCGTCGCTTTGCAGATGTCGATGGCGTCGATCAGATTGACCCCGGACTGAAGCAGGGTCTGCATCGTGCGCGAGAAACGGGCAATCCCCGCCTTCTGGGCAAGCGGACCGAACAAGGGCATTTTGAACAGGAGGCGATCGAGAATGATGCGCCCTTCATCCGACTTTTTGAACTTGACGAACATATAGCCCGCCGCGACTCCAGCCGCCACGAGGTAGAGAAAATTTCCAATGATGAAATGAGAAGCGTCGATCACGAATTGAGTGGGAGCCGGCAACGAATTTCCACTGGTCTTGAGCATCTCCTCGAACTTAGGAATGACGAAAATCAGCATCAGGGCGATGACCCCGATCCCGATCGAGATGACGATAATCGGATACATCATCGCCGATTTCAGCATTTTTTTGAGTTTTTCGGAATCCTCCAGATAACGGCCGAGCCGTTTGAGCATCTGATCGAGGGCGCCGGATGATTCCCCCGCCTTGATCAGTGCAACGTAAAGCTTCGGAAAAACATTCGGGTAACCGGACAGAGTTTCCCAGAAGTAGCCCCCTGCTGAAACCTTGGACTGAAGCTCAATCATGATCTTCTTGAGATTCGGATGCGCGGCCTGTTCAGTCAGAATGTCCAGAGACTGCACCAGCGGAATCCCCGCACCGATGAGCACCTGCAACTGACGGGTGAAAGTGACCACATGCTCCTGCGGGACGGACATCTTTGATCCCTGAAGGATGCTTCCCAGGTCGCGGTTCAGAAGATTGGGTGCCGCGATCTTCGTCGGACGAATCCCCTGACTTCTCAGAGCGACGCGAAGTTCTCCTTCGCTGCCTGCGTCCATCAATCCCGAGACTTTTTTTCCGGTTCTGTCGACACCGGCGAATTGAAATTGCGGCATTATTTGGCTCGATCCGGAATGGATTGAAGAGTCTTGAACAGCTCGTCCGGCATGACGGCGTTCTCAAGTGCATCCTGCTTGGAGAGGACTCCATTCTTCACCAGGATGACCAGGGCCTGATTCATCGTCTGCATGCCCGTATCACTCTGACCCGCCTGCATGGAGGAGTAGACCTGGTGGATCTTGTCCTCACGAATCAGGTTTCGGATGGCCATGTTCGGAATGAGGATCTCACACGCCATTGCTCTGCCAGGACCAAAGCTTTTGGGGATGAGGGTCTGAGAGACCACGGCCTGCAGGGAAAAAGAAAGCAGGGAGCGGATCTGAGTCTGTTGATGCGGCGGGAAGACGTTGATGATTCGATTGATGGACTGAATGGCGCTGTTCGTATGCAGGGTTCCGAAGACCAGATGCCCCGTCTCCGCCATGGTCAGAGCCATTTCGATGGTTTCAGCATCACGCAACTCTCCCACCAGAATGAAGTCCGGATCCTGTCGCAGAAGGCGTTTCAGCGCCGAAGTGAAGGATTTGGTATCCACCCCCACTTCGCGCTGATTGATGATGCAGTTCTTGTGAGGATGCACGAATTCGATCGGATCTTCGATCGTCATCAAGTGCCCGTATTCTTCGCGGTTCAGAACATCCAGCATCGCGGCAAGGGTGGTCGTCTTGCCGCTTCCGGTGGGCCCCGTGACCAGGATCAATCCATTGGGCTTCTTGATCACCTGGCGCAGAATGGGAGGCAGGTTCAATTTGTCAAAATCCGGAATCGTGAGAGGAATTCGGCGGAAGACTCCGCCCACATTTCCGCGCTGATAGAAGAGGTTCCCTCGGAAGCGGGCGATATCCTTGATGCCGAAAGAAAAATCAATTTCGAGGTGTTTTTCAAACTCCCCTTTCTGGGCGTCCGTCAGCACCGAGTAGCAGAGCTCCTTGGTGTCCTGGGCAGTCATGTTGTCCGTCTTCACCTTGACCATCTTGCCCTGAATTCGAAATTCAGGAGGAACGCCAACGGCGATGTGAAGATCGGATGCTTCCTGATCGACCATCGTCTTGAGAAGTGCGGGTAAACCGATCTTTGCCATTTCTATGATTCTCCGTCTTAATTTTCCGTGGTCGAAGTCAGGGCTTCAGCGAGAGTTGTCCTGCCTTCGCCGACTTTGTTCAGAGCCGAAGAGCGAAGGGATTGCATCCCTTCCTTGATCGCCTGCTTGCGAATGTCCATGACGCTTTCGCCTTTGAGGACCATTTCCTTGAGAGCGTTGCTGAAGTCGAGCACTTCGTAAATCGCGACTCGCCCCTTGTAACCCGAGTTGTTGCAGGCCGAGCAGCCTTTGCCTTCATAAAGCTTGATATTGGCCACTACGGCTTCAGAAAAGCCGCACTCAATCAGACGAGGCTTCGGGACCGTGACCTCGACTTTGCATTTCGCGCAGATCGTCCGCAGGAGACGTTGAGCGACGATGGTATTGAGTGACGCGACGACCAGGAACGGTTCGAGCCCCATGTTCATCAATCGAGTGATGGTGCTGGGAGCATCGTTCGTATGCAGAGTCGACAGCACCAGATGTCCGGTAAGAGCCGCCTGCACGGCCACTTCGGCAGTTTCGAAATCTCGAATTTCTCCGACCAGGACCGTATCCGGATCCTGTCGCAGGAGTGCGCGAAGGACATTGGCGAAAGTCAGACCGATTTCCTTGTGGATCTGGACCTGGTTGACGCCTTCAAGATTGTACTCGACCGGATCTTCCGCCGTCGAGATGTTGTCGGTGATCTGATTCAGTTCTGAAAGTGCGGAGTAGAGGGTCGTGGTCTTGCCGCTACCCGTGGGACCCGTGACCAGGACCATCCCGTTGGGCATGTAGATGCCCTTCTTGAAAACTTCAAGCTGCTGCGGCTCAAAGCCGAGCTTCGCCAGATCCAGCTGCAGGTTTCCCTTGCTCAACATGCGCAGCACGACTTTTTCGCCGAACAGAGTGGGCAGGCTGTTCACGCGAAAATCGATTTCCTTGCCGCTGGCCTTGAGCTTGATTCGACCATCCTGCGGGATTCGGGATTCAGAAATGTCCATCTTCGACATGATCTTGAATCGTGCGATCACCGCGCGTTTCATTTCGAGAGGGATCTCCACAATCTCATGGAGAATCCCGTCGACTCGCATGCGGACGCGAAATCTCTTCTCGTAGGGCTCCACGTGAATATCACTGGCTCCGCGCTTGATGCCTTCGCTCAGGATTCCGTTCACGATCGTGATGACCGGTGCGTCCTGCGGCGTGGTCGGAGACTCAATATCATGGACAATGACCATTTCAGACGGTGAAGCGTCGTCCTTCTCGCGTTCCTTCTGCTGTTCCTTGGTCATCTTCGCGATGGCCACACTGACGTTCGCAAAGCCGCTGTAGTTTTTGGCGATGGCCGCATCAAAGGCGGAATAGAGGGTCAACACGGGCTCAATGTTCTGCTTGAGCTTGAACTTCAGGTCGTCGAGCATCGGAATCACGGTCGGATCACAAACCGCCACGATCAGCGTGCCGTTCTTGGACTGGATCGGTATGGCCTGAATCTTCTTGACGGTCTCGGCATTCATCAGTTTGATGACTTCGGGTGCGATCTCGAAACGCGCCAGATTGATGCTGTGAAGATTGTACTTCTTGGTGAGGTGCTGAAGCAGTTTGGCTTCGGCGACGATCTTCTTTTCAATCAGGTAGTGTACCGCGCTGGTCGCGCCACTTTTCGCGGCTTCCATGGCCTGTGCGAATTGATCGGGAGAAATGATGCGATCTCTGACGAGTAGTTCAGCGAGTTGCCGAGACATGTTGAACCCCATCCTTAGGGTTGAAGAATACTTTCCTTTATCTTCACTGGAGTGACAATTAATGTCAACGGGCAGGAAATACCCGGGAAATCGTCAAACTGCTGACTGAGGGAGAAGCTGTCGAGCCTGTTCGGCGTCTTTTTGAATCTGAATCTTGAGACTCTCGATCCCAGAGAACTTCAATTCAGAGCGCAGCTTCTGAATGAAACGGACTTCGAGGGTCTCGCCGTAGATGTTGAAGTCTTCGAAGACCTGATCCAGGACATGAGTTTCAACCACGACAGGCAACTCGGACTCGGCTGGCTTGAAAGTGGGTCTCACTCCGACATTGGTCACACTCGGAAGAACCTGGTACTTTCCTTCGCCTCGCTTCAGACAGGCCTGCGTGGCGTACACGCCATGTGGAAGCGCGAGCTTGTTCTCGAGCTTGAGATTGGCGGTCGGAAAACCGATCGTGCGACCTCTCGCATCTCCGCGCATCACCACTCCTCGGTAGGTGAAGGGACGCCCCAGAAGTTGAGTGGCCAGAGCAATGTCCCCCGCCAGCAGGCTTTTTCGAATCGAGGAACTGGAGACGGTGTGATTTCCGATCTTGAACGCCGGGACGATATCAAGCTCCACGCCGGCTTCCGAACAGAGAGATGCCAGAGCGGCAAGATCGCCTTTGCGATCCTTGCCGAAAGCGAAGTCGTGACCCACGACGATGGCTTTCGCCTTGAAGCGCCCGAGGAGAATATCCGTGAAGAACTCCTCAGGACTCAGCGAGAAGACGTCGGGTCCGAAAGTCTCCTCCACAGTCAGCTCGACTCCCAGTGAAGCCAGGATCTCCAGCTTCTCATCATAAGTGGACAGAAGCTGGATAGGGTAGTTCGGACGCAGAGCTTCCTGGGGATGAGGGCGAAAAGTGTAGACTGCCGCAATGCCCTGCACCGCCTTGGCCTTCTGAATGACCAGATCCATGATGCGCCGATGCCCCTGATGAATCCCATCGAAATTGCCGATCGTGACCACGGACCGGGTCGCTGGATTCAGACCGGCAAGAACGGGCGGTAGATTCTGGGAGCCGCGAACAATAATCATTGGCCAGACACTAACATCTGACTAAAAAGTAGTCACTTTGAAATCATGCGTCTTTTTCGACACAATCTTTTCCGATGGAACAATTCGCATTCCACGATTTTTGACGCGACTGGCACTCTCATTGCTTCATAGACTGCATATGAGAAACTTCACTTCTTCAAATTCCAAAGCCCTTCTCGCCAACCTCACTCGATTCCTGATTCTGGGATTGACCATGGACGCGATGCTCGGATGCTCCGCAGCTCCCGGACAGGGTGGGATTTCGAAAGTCACTTCAGGCTCCACGGTGACGGACGCCACCAATTCAACCATCACTTCGCTGACGGAGAGGCCCGTATTGACCGTCAATCAGGTTCAATACTTCTTTCCGGCTTCAAGCGGAAATGCTCCCGCCTCTTTTGAGATCACCAACCGTTCACGATACGGAGCCTACGATCTTTCCTCCGCCCTCAACGTTGGATCGGCTTATTCCCAGATTTCGAACGACTGCAATCGCAGCTCGCTGCTTCCCGGCGAGAAATGTCACATCGTCATCAGCTTTCTGAATACGACCACCAGCCTTCAACTCGGCTCCGTCGCAGTCACCTTTTCAAACAGTGATGGCAGCATTCAGAATTCTCTCAGCATGAACCTGAAAGGTCCGGGACTTCCGGGACCAACGCCCAGCGTGACTCCGACTCCGACCCCCACGGTCACCGCAGGAGTGGGCACTCTGACGATCAGTTCTGATACCACTTTCCAGAAATCCAACGTCGCCTGCGGCACCGCCACTCTTCGCGATGTCTGTAATTTCGGTACACCGTCCACTTTTGACGGGGCCAACTGCCACGTCGGCGCCGCTCCTTTCGGCACCGCATCCGTAGCCAATGGCTTCTTCTACTACACCCCCCGTGCGGGCAACCAGCCCTGCGCTGCCGGTGACTCTTTTGATGGCAGCAAGTGTCGCACGACTCCTGCCAACGGCAACAGACCCTTCGTCCACAACAATCATTTCTACTTCACGCCGAACACGCGGGTTGCAACCCAGTTCAAAGGGGCCGAATGCCCGGTCGGAACGACTTACGACAGCTGGAACTGTGTGGTGGGCGATGCCCCTCGCGGACCCGCCACTGAATCTCACAACCTTTACGGCGGCAAGATGATCTACCCTGCTCGCCCGATCACCCCGACCGATCTCACGCCTTGTGAACAAAGTCGCTACTTCGACGGAAAGGGCTGCGTCTTCGCAAATACTCCGATGAACTGGCGCCCTTTCATCATCAACCAGACCCGCCTCTACCTCGAAGCGAAAAATTACAGCTGCGCTCCCTGAACTGCTTGTGAACTGAACCGGACAAGGCACAAAATAACAGGGGAGAGAGGCTCAAGCCTCTCTCCCCTGTTCAATTCAGCCCAAGTCGGGCAAATCAGGTCCTCTCAGGAGAGGAAGAGCATTTCGCGGTACTTCGGCAACGGCCAGTAGTCATCCGCGACGATGGCTTCAAGCTCATCACACTGTGTTCTGACCGCAAGCATCGCTTCGGACACTTCGCGAGAGAGCATGCGGGCCTTTTCCTCTTCCGAATGAACGCTCTCGGTCTTGTGATAGGTCTTTTCGAGATCACCGCGTTTGCCCTGCAGCGTGACGATCAGCCCGGAGATCCGGTTCAAATCCGCGGTTTGCGGTGCGGTCACGCCAGCGGCTTTTGCAGAAGCGACTGAGGCAGCCAGAAAGCCGTGGTAAGCGTAACAGGCCGGAAGAATCATGGTGTCCACCATCGTGCGAAGGGTATCCACTTCGATGATGAGGTTCTTGATGAAAATCTCGGTACGCACGTGAAAGCGTGAATTCAACTCGGCTTCGCTGAAAATACCGAGCTTCGTCAGCATCGACTTGGACTTGGGCGTGACCATCTCGGCAAGAGCTTCGGGAGTCTTTCTCAGATTCGGGAGTCCGCGGCGTTCAGCTTCGGTGACCCATTCGTCGGAGTAGTTGTTGCCTTCGAAACGGATCGCGTGTGTTTCCTTGATCGCGTCGCGAACCACATCCAGGATGGCGACATCAACCTTCTTCACGGTCTTCATCTTTTCCTTGAGGGATTCAGTCAGTTCGGCAATTCCATCGGCCACGACCGCATTGAGGATGGTGCATGGGAAGGCCGTTGAAGCTGAAGAACCCACCGCGCGAAACTCAAACTTGTTCCCGGTGAAAGCCATCGGCGACGTTCTGTTTCGGTCCGAATTGTCCTTCATGACTTCAGGCAGCTTGCTGACACCGAGTTTGATGACTGCGGCTTCGACATTCTGATCCTTGCCCGCGCCCTTTTCGATTTCATTCAGGATGCGGCTGAGGTGATCTCCGAGGAAAACGGAAATGATCGCGGGGGGAGCTTCGTTTGCGCCGAGGCGATGATCATTGCCCGAAGACGCGATGCTGGCTCGCAGAAGGCCTGAATGCTTGTGCACGCCTTTGAGAACAGCCGCGAGAACCAGAAGGAACCGCAGATTTTCATGAGGAGTCTTGCCAGGGTCCAGGAGGTTTTCGCCGTCCAGCTCCGGTGAACTTGCGGCGATTCCGAGAGACCAGTTGTTGTGCTTGCCGCTGCCGTTGACGCCTGCAAAGGGTTTTTCATGCAGCAGCACGGACAGATGGTGTCTCAGCGCCACTTTTCTCAGGATCTCCATCACAAGCTGATTGTGATCGGTCGCGATATTGGCTTCTTCATAGATCGGAGCGGTTTCGAACTGGCTCGGTGCCACTTCATTGTGTCGGGTCTTGATCGGCACCCCGAGTTTGTAGAGTTCATATTCCATTTCGCTCATGAAGGCCTGGGCACGGGCCGGGATGCTTCCAAAATAGTGATCTTCGAGCTGCTGACCCTTCGGAGGCTGCGCGCCCATGAGGCTGCGGCCCGTGAAAAGAAGGTCAGGTCTCTGGGTGTAGAAAGCGCGGTCGATCAGGAAGTACTCCTGCTCGATACCGAGGTTTGGGAGAACGCGTTTGACTCCGTTTGTGCCGATGAGCGTGAGAAGTTCACAGGCATTGGCCGACAGAACTTCCATGCTTCGAAGCAACGCCGTTTTTTCATCCAGCGCATCGCCGTGATAGCTGATGAAAACGGAGGGAATGCAGAGAGTCTTGCTGTTGGCCGTCTCCATGATGAAAACCGGGCTCGAAGGATCCCAGGCGGTGTAGCCTCGGGCTTCGAAAGTGGTGCGCATTCCGCCGGACGGAAAGCTCGAAGCATCGGGCTCGCTCTGAATGAGCTGGGAGCCGGAGAATTTTTCGATGGTGCGTCCATTGTCATCGTAGCTCAGAAAGGCGTCGTGCTTTTCAGCGGTCGTGCCGGTCTGGGGCTGAAACCAGTGACAGAAATGAGTGACGCCTTTGGCCAGAGCCCATTCCTTGATGGCGTGAGCGACCGTGTTGGCAATGTCAGAATCCAGCTTCTTGCCCTTTTCGATCGTGGAGCTGAGCTTCTGGAAAACTTCTTTCGGCAACTTGTCTTTCATCTGATGCAGATCGAAAGTGTTCATACCATAGAAATCAGAAATTCTCAGGCGCTTGCCGTTCTCATCCCTGGGGGGATCGAACTTGCGTGGGGTGCGCGAAATGATTTCGCGAATTGCTTCAAACCGAGACGTGGCTCCAGTTCCGTAACTCATCTTTAAACTCCAGTTATCTCCAAATGGACTGCGTTAAATGGGGTGAACGCCATGTCAGCCCCTGCACTCATTTATACCGATTTAAAAATTCATTCTCAAGCAATTGACCTTCATTGACCCATTTTTCGAGATCCCCGCGAGCCACCTGCTCGGACACGGCCCCCGCTGAACTGGCGAAGCGCACGGCTTCAGTGAATTCGAAAAGTCGGCAAGTGCGTTGCCAGACCGCTTCAGACAGGTTTTTCTGAAGGACAAGGACTTCATGTAACTCGATGCGAGAAAGACTTCGAATGCTTTCCTGAGGGTAGACGGCATCCAGCGCGTCATAGACCAGATCCGAGAGTCGATCATACGACTCGATCACGTCTTTGAATGCAAGGCCCTGCCTGGCCAATTGCGTGGTCTGTTTCAGCTTCGCCCATTCCTTTGCATTCTTTCGGATCTTTCCAACGCCGGTATCGAGTTGCTCCCGGGGCTTGCGACCTTTCAGCATTCGAAAAACAAGTGTGGCAAAGGCGCATAGACTCGCCGCGATTCCGGCCCAGAACAGCGCTGCCCAGAGGTTGGGATCCATTCCTCGGTCTGATGAACTCACCACCGATTCCGACTTCAGAGGCCTGATCCCAGTCAATTGCATCGGAACATTGGCGCCAGGCACCGCTGAAGGAGAGCCTTCTTTTTTGGGCGGAAGAGCGACGTTGGATCCCGGAGCCCCTTCCAGCACATTCAGAAGGATGGGTGAAGTCGACTTCTTCACATACTTGGCCTGGAGTGGATCAAAGAAACTCATCTCCACCGACGGGAGGGTCACCTGGCCCTGAGCTCGAGGGATCAGGAGGAGTTCAAAGATTTTCTCCCCGATTCCACCCTGACCATTCTTGGTCTGACCTTTGGATTCGTAAAGTTCTACATTCGCGGGCAGATTGAGCTTTGGTTCTTCGATCGTGGCAAGGTTGCCCTTGCCTTCGAGTTTGACCAGGAACGAGACAGGTTCATTGGCTCGGACTTCTGACTTGTCCACGGACGCAGTCAGATTGTAATCTCCGACTCCTCCCGAGAAATCCGCGGGTCTTCCGTCCGTCGGAAGCGGCAGGACTTCGAGGATGAGTGGGTCGCTCTGACTGTTCGAGGCCTGCGGCGCCATCTGCTGGAAGAACTGTGTGAAAGGATCTTCATCATCTCCCAGCCCCTGTCGCGGCGCATAGTAGTTCGCTTTCACGGACATCGAATCAATCGTCAGTTTGCCTTCCTTGAGAGGATAGGCTGCGTACCGAACCATCAAAGCGCGCTGATAGGCGACTCCGTCGAGGACGACCGCTTCTGAATCCAGACGTCCCTGAAGAATCGGCATTTCCAGATCTTCGCGAAGAAATCCGGTGAGAACCGGGTACTTGTCCACTTGCAGATTGAAGGTGCGAGCGCGCTGGTAAAGGTAATAGCTGACGATGACCTGCTGCCCTTTGTAGATTTTCTGCTGGTCCATCTCGGCCCGCACGAAAAAAGGCAGATTGCTGACCCGCTTGCCGGAGCCGCGCAGCCCCGCCCCGCCGCCGCCGTAATTTTTCGGTGGAGGAGTGGCCGCTCCCCCTGAACGGACGAATACCGTGATCGGCGGAGCCTTGAGAGTGCGGCTGCCCACTCGAACTTCGAGATCACCGATCGTGAAGGTTCCCGTTTTCACCGGCCTCAGGATGTAAGTGTATTCCTGATTGTGCTTCACACCGAAGCGGCCATTCACGTAGTAAGACTCGACGTAGGTTCCACTGTACTCATTGACGAGCTCAAACCCAGGAGCCGAATAGCGAGGTTTTCCGATCGTGAGCTTGCCGTCGGACTGGATCGAGAATTTGACCGACACGGAGTCATCAAGGGTGATCTCCTTCCGGTCGATCTTCGCCGTGAACTGCACGGAATCCACTTCATCGTCGGCGTGAGCTTCATGGATGAGATACGGAAGTCCTGAAACAGCGGAGAATGCGGCAGCCACAACTGAAGAAGTGCTCAGAATCAGAATGGACGCTGTCCACAGCAGGGATCGAATCACGGGCTTCATCACCAGTCCTTCTCCAGGCCTTGCGGGGGCCTTGAACCCTGTCTCTTGAGTTTTTCCTGAAGTGCTTTTTCGCGCTGGGAAAGTTCCGCCATCACGCGCTTGGCATCTTCTTTTGAGAATTTATCGGACTTGAAGCCCTGCTTCCTGCGGCTGACGGCCGGATCTTCGACCTCGCCAGATTCATTGCCTGGCTTGTTTTCCTTGCCGTCTTTATCCTTCTGATCCTTCTTGTCCTGATCCTTGGAATCTTTTTCTTTCTCTTTGCCTGAACCATCCTTCTTCGGGTCAGGCTTGCCGTCTTTCTTGTCTTCCTTCTTGTCACCCTTTTGGTCCTTGGACTCCTGCTTCTTGTCCTTCTCGTCTTTTTTCTGGTCGTCTTTCTTCTGATCCTGTTTTTCGTCCTGGTCTTTTTTCTTCTGCTTCTGCTGTTCCTGAGCCAGGAGTTCGAGGTTCTTTCGAATGTCATCGGTCAAAGGGGTTTCTTTGCCACTCCTGGCAATGGCTTCAAGACCTGCCAGATAGGCTTGAGCAGCGCCGCGAAAGTCCTTCTTCTGCGTCATCGCCGATCCGAGGTTGTAGAAGGACCTGGCGGCCATCCCATCGTCCCCACTTTTGAGGGCGTCACGCGCCGCACTTCCGAAACCTTCGGTGGCAGCCTCAAAATTTCCTTCTTTCATCTGCACGACACCCTGATTGTATTCAAATTCAGGCAGAGAGGGATCCAGGGCCTGGGCGGAACCGAAGTGCTTCTGAGCTTCCTCGGTCTTGCCTTCCTTGAATGCCTTGAGGCCCTTTTCATTTTCAAAATAACCCTGAATGGGTGCAGCAGATGCCGAAGTTCCGCTCAGAAGTCCTGCGGCAAGAAGGAGCAAAACCAGCGGAGTGGCCGAAGGAGGAACTGGGGTCACCTTGAAAGTTCTGCGAGCCGCGACGGAGAGCTCAAGCAGAAAGAGAAGCAGGGCGATGGCCAGCGGGATCTGAAACCTCTCTTCATGGATCAGGTATTTTCGCTCCGCAAACTGAGTGCGATTCAAGGCGCCCATTTTCTGGAGAAGTTCTTCGACTTCGGCTTCGTAGGGTGTGACGTTCCAGTACCGGCCGCCGGCAGCGGACGCGAGCTGCATGAGCGCGTTGGGCTTGAACTGACTCACGACTACCTGATTGGAGCGATTGCGCTTGAAACCCACGTTCTGCCCGGTCTCATCGCGCACGGGAATAGGTCCCCCTTTTTCGGTCCCCACACCGAAGACGAAGAGCTGCGCGCCACTTTCCTTGAGTCTTCGAGCTCCTTCGAGCACTTTTTCTTCGTTATCTTCTCCATCCGAGATCAGGATGACGACTTTGGAAGGGGCGTTTTCGTCAGCCTTGGGCTCTTCCTTGGCGGAGCCCTGAACCGAGCCTCGCTCCAATGCCTTGGCGGCGGTTTCAAGAGCCAGGCCGATATCCGTTCCCTGATTGGTCACCGTTCTTGGACTCAGAACGTCGACAGCTTCGAGCATGTAATCCAGATCTGTGGTGAGCGGACAGGAAAGGTAGGCTCCGCCTGCGAACGCGACCACGCCGACCCGGTCGCCCTGGAGTCGATCCGCGAGCGAACGAATCAGATGCTTGGCCTTCTTGAGTCGGCTCGGAACCACGTCTTCGACTTCCATGCTCCGGGAGACGTCGAGCGCGATCATGATGTCGAGTCCAGTGGCTTTGACGGACTCTTCCTGAACTCCCCACTGCGGTCGTGCAAGCGTCAGCAGGAGAAAGATCATTCCGAGCAACCAGAAGCGCGACTTTTTCAAAGTGGCATTCCAATCCAGCTCGGGTGCGATCTTCTGCCAGACGGATCGATTTGCGAATTTCTCAAATCTTTTCTGGCGCTGAGACTGCTCCAGGACGATCAGGATATAAATGAACGGCACAGCGGTCAGAAACCAGAGCCACTGTGGAGAGGCAAACTGAAACGTGTTCATGGCAACACCCTCCAGACGCCCGAAGACAGGATCTTTTCAAGAATCAAAAGGGCGGCTCCCCACTTGAGAGGCTTTTGATAATTCTCTTCGTACTTCACTTTTTCGGAGGATTTGACGTCAGTTTTTTCGAGTTGGTCAATTTCCTTGAAGACTCGGTCGAGGGTTCCCTCATCCTCGACCCGGTAGAAGCGTCCGTCCGTTTCCTTCGCGATCTGCTGGAGAAGCTGTGGGTTCAGCGCATTGTCAAACCACTGATAAGAAGTGACCGCATTGCCGAAGGCGCCTTGCCGGCGGATCGGCATCTTGACGCGCCCCTCTTTGCCGATGGCAATCGTATAGACTTTGATCCCGTATCCGGCAGCCAGCTCACCTGCGGTCGCGGGATCGATCTGTCCGACATTGTTATCCCCATCCGTCAGCAGCACGACCACACGACTCTTGGCTTTCGAATTCTTGAGACGGTTGACCGCGAGTGCAAGCCCATCGCCGATGGCAGTTCCATCTTTGAGAATCCCGATCTGGGCATCTTTCAGGGCTTTCATCACGAGTGGATAATCCAGGGTCGGAGGAGCCAGCGTGATCGCTTCACCGCTGAAAATGACGAGTCCGATCCGGTCGTTCTGCCTGCCCTTGATGAATCCTTCCATCGTATCCTTGGCGAGCTCAAAGCGGGAACGATCACCCATGTCCTCGATGTTCATGCTCGCTGAAAAATCCATCAGCATGATGATGTCGATTCCGCTCACGGTCCGCTCAGTCTGCTTGAAACTGTTCTGAGGACGAGCCAGAGAAAAGATGATCAGGGCGATTCCGAGGTACTTGAGAAGGATGAGCCACTTCAGCGGATTGAACGATGAAAAACTGGCTGGCAACGGGACGGAAAAGCGAACGCGCGCAGGCTTGTTGCGCTGAGCCCACCAGCGATGAAGCAGAGGCAGCAGCACGAGCAGTGCAAGAATCCAGACTTCAGCGACTCTCACTTCTTCACCTCAGGGCGGGTGACAGCCGGTACTCCGGCATTCGAATGGGATGGATTCGAAAGGACCGGAGGCCGCCGCGTCGTGAAGATCACGGACTTCGCGTCTTCGGCACGGCGCAGGGACTCGGCATCCTCTGGAACGTAGTCTGTAAACTTCACCCGGTCGAGGCCGTTGAAGAGATCCTGAATGAGGTCAAAGGTCTGAGGGGAGATCAACAGGCGTTCACGCGAGTCCTTCAGGTAATCCGTCAGTTCCTGCGAAGTCGACTCAGGAGCATCAAAGCCATACCGTTCGCCCAGGTAATGCTTCAGGATTTCAGAAAGCTTGAAATGAAAGGACTTGTGCTGGCCGTGACCGATCAATCTTTCCTTGAGCAGGAGCTCAATCGCGGCAAGCGCTCTCTCATGTTCCGGCAGAAGCGGTTTGTGAAGCCTTGCCAGACGTTGACGCTCGCGACTTCGCTGATAAGCGCGCCAGACGAAGAAAATGAGTATGCCAAAGACAAGCAGTACCCCGAGCAGAAGCGCAATCACCACTGCCAGAGGAAGTTTCACTTTCACGGGAGGCTGGATGGGAGCGGCTTCCAGCGGCTTGGGATCTTTCGGCGAAATGCTCGACTGAATCTGAAGAGTCAAAGGATTGGTGCGAGCCACGGACTTTCCCTGGCCATTCTGGATGGGGAGTGATGGCAGGGTCAGGCTGCCGGTCTTGAGGGGGATCACTTTGAAATGGGATCCCAGATTCCAACCCTGATCATAGAGATCTCCGGAGTCCGCAAGCTTCAGCTCTACGGCCGGCGGCAAGCCCGCAGGAAGGGCCGCTGCCTGAATCAGTTCCAGCTGGACGGAATCCCCGACTTTGATTTCAGAATTTCGCGTCCTCTGCAGATCGAGCGCCGGCAATTCAAGAAACGGGATGGATGGTTCTCCCGAGATACCGGGAGAAGGCAAAGGCGAAGCTTCTGCCTCGGGAGGGGACTGCGGCAGGGGAGACTGGGCGCGCGAAATCGCCGGCTGCACCAGGAGAAGGGCGCTGCCCACAAAAAAGATCTGCAGAAAGCGACTTCTAGCGCCTTTTTCGCGAACGTGCTCGGAAGTACCGAACCAGTGCTTCGCCATAATCCTCTTTCGTGACAATCTTGAGTTCATCAACCCGTGCACCTTTGAGCGCAAGACGAGTCTTCTGTTCATGCATGTTCCTGTACTGCGTAAACCATTTTTTGAAAGCGTAGGAACTGGTATCGACCAGGCGTTCATCGCCGGTCTCCGGGTCCATCATGAGGAGCGTTCCGATTTCAGGGATTTCACTTTCCCTTTCATCTGCCACCGTGATGGCCACCACATCGTGCCTTTTGGCCAGGCGCTTGAGCGCGAACTCATAGTCGTTGGCCATGAAATCACTGATCAGGAAAATCACGCCTGAATGCTTCATGATTCTTCCCGCCGCGTCCAGCGCGCCCGCCAGATCCGTCCCCTGCGTGCGGGGACGATAAGTGAGCAGATCCTTCACGATTCGCAGAATGTGCTGACGGCCCTTCTTGGGCGGAATGACTTTTTCGACTTCGCCGCCGAAAAGCAGAACACCCACGCGGTCGCCTGAATGAATCGCCGCTGATGCGAGCATCGCGGCAGTTTCAGCCGTGACTTCAGATTTCGTCTTCTCGGCGGAGCCGAAGGATTCGGATGCCGAGACGTCAACCACCAGAAACACCGTGAGTTCCCGTTCCTCTTCGTACTTCTTGACGAGCGGATCACGAGACCGGGCACTGACTTTCCAGTCAATGTGCCGGACGTCGTCTCCAGGCACATAGAGCCGGTGTTCGGAGAACTGAACCCCCTGCCCTTTGAAGTGACTCTTGTACTGTCCGGACATGGCATCGTCCACGAGTTTTCGTGTGGAGATCTCGATGAGTCTGATTTTCTTTCGAAGCTCTTCCGAGAGCATGCGATCCCCTGCCCCTGCCTTACGGCACTTCCACTCGCTCCAGAATCCGTTTGATGATCTGCTCGCTGTCCACGCCATCGGCATCCGCTTCGAACGAAACCAGAATGCGGTGCCGAAGGACATCGTAGGCGATCGATTTGACGTCTTCGGGAGTCACGAAACCGCGGTGACGGATGAAAGCGCTTGCGCGACTGGCTTTGGCGAGAGCGAGTGTGGCACGCGGTGAAGCCCCGACCTGGATCATGCTCTTGAGATCCGGAAGCCCAGCCTTCTCCGGAAATCGCGTGGCGAAGATGATGGCGATGATGTAATCCTTGAGCTTCTCATCCATGTAGATCCTCGAGCACACTTCCCGGCCTTCAAGAATCGTGGACGGCTGACAGATCTTTCGCGCCTTGATCGGCTCGACACCGGACATGCGGTTGAGAATGCTCTTCTCTTCGATCTGGGAGGGGTAACCCACTTTGACCTTGAAGAGAAAACGATCCAGCTGCGCTTCGGGCAGCGGATAAGTGCCTTCCTGCTCAATCGGGTTCTGAGTCGCAAGCACGGTGAAAGGCGCGCCGAGCGGATAAGTCGTGTCACCAATCGTCACCTGATGCTCACCCATGGCTTCAAGCAGAGCGCTCTGGACTTTCGCGGGCGCGCGATTGATTTCATCAGCAAGAACGAGATTGGTGAAAATTGGACCCTTTTTCGGAGTAAAATCACCCGTCTTCGGATTGTAGATCATCGTCCCGATCAGATCGGCCGGGAGCAGATCCGGAGTGAACTGAATTCTCTGGCAACCCACATGCAGCACGTCCGCCAGGGTCTTGATCGTGAGAGTCTTCGCCAGTCCAGGCAGACCTTCGAGCAGTACATGACCGTCACAGAGAAACGCCATCAGCAGGCGCTCGAGCAGGACTTTCTGTCCGACGACGACTCTGCCCGTTTCGGCGAGCACCTCGTCGACGAACTTGCTGCGTTCACGAATTTCTTCGGTCAGAGACTGGACATCGATATTGGACATGCCCTTGATTTTCTGCCCTCTGGGGGTTTCAGTCAATGACGGAAACGCGCGCTGCAGATGAGAATTTTTTAATGAGGTTCAGGTGACTTCGCGGCAGGTCTTCAATCCACATGGATCGTGCGCTGGAGCAGCTCAAGGAATTCATCGAACTCGACCGACTGAGTGAAGTCAGCGAAGCCCGTCAGAATTTGATAAAAGTCATCGGGCTTGTCAGCCGCAAGCAGCATGAATTCTTCCAGCTCACCGGGAGCCCCGCCACTTCCATGCTGGGGTGAAACGCTCCGGATTCGGTCCGCCAAGAATCGGCGTACCGTGGCGGCCGTCTGCTGACGAGTCAATGTCGCCGCGGGGGTGTTGTTGTTCATGAAGTGAAGAAGGTCCTTCGCCAACTCCTTGACACTCTCTCGACTCGGAGTTGAAAGTTCCTTGAAGGATTTCGACCGATCGATGAATTCCACGAGTCCCTTCCTGCCAGCGCTGTCTGCATCGATCGATCGCAGAACACTGAACAGATCCAGTCCACCCTCGGGTTCCGAGATCACTTCGGTGATGAACCCGGCCGTGGTCTTCTGAGCGGTCGAAAGCCCTCCCCTGTCATTTCGATCTTCATAAAGCGCAAGCGCTGCATGAGCGGCTTCCGGGGAAGTGAGCAGGGAACTGATCCAGCTCGAATTGCCCGAGGACAGGTAATCCAGGTTTCTGGAGTCCGAAGAAAGCTCACTGAGTGCCTTGATTCCTGGATTGATGAGCCCCATGCGACTCAAGTCGATCAGACCATAGAAAGCCAGCTGCCGCAGATGATCCTGAGACTCTTCGCCGCGGCTCAACGCATGAAAGACTTCATCCAGAAGTCTGTACACCAGAGGCTGGCCCTTCTGGGAAAGCACATTCTGCAAAAACGGCGCGGCATCAGGGGAGTTCGCCACCTGAGTGAGGGCACGAATCATGGCTGAGACACGACTGGTCTCTTCATCTGAATCCAGATGCATGAAGATTCGGCTCAACTCTCGAGTGAGTCCCAGTCGAACCAGGCGGGTCACGACATTCAGATGATTGCCCTGAACATCCACCGCGTTTCGGGAGCGAGCTGGGGTGCTTGAATAGAATTCATAGAAGAGATCGCGAAACGGAAGAATACCGCCCGCCATCGGACTCGTGGAGTCCGGAAGATTCTCCTCGAGCACGGAGAGGACCTGCTTCATGTTGTAGAAGGCCGTCTTCACGCGAAACGGGACCGGAAACTTCGGAAGTCGTGGATGGGGAGTCTGCGGAATGTGAACATCGCCGTCCGCGTCCCCAGCGCCGCCTTCAGGATCATTCCACTCACCGCAATAGCCGACTTTCGGAAAACGGATCACCTTTTCAAACAGGCTGACCATCTTGAGAATCGTATTGTAAGCTTCCCGCAAAGTCTGAGAACGTCGACCCGTGCGATTGTACTCTTCCTGAACGGGAACTGGCCACTTGTTCGGATCAGGCTCGTCACCCCACGCGTTACCGATCATCGCGAGAAATTTCATCGCGAAATTCTCAGGCAGAACGTATTTGAAGTCCGCGTTCAGCAATACGATTTCCAGACGATCCAGAGTGCTGGCGAGTCTGAGCCTTGGGACCTTCTGACCGGGATAGAAGTAGGAGATCGGCTGATAATCAATCGAGCGCATCTGGACAAAACGGGTCAAGTCAGCGGCCGTGTAATGCTGGGTGCGATTGGGCTCCTGACCTGGTTTCAGACTGAAGTATCGAAGCACGTTCAAGCCTGCCTGGAGCAGAGTCTTTTCCGGTGCGCTCTGATCGAGATCACCGAACTCGCTGAGGACCGGCTCCAGCTTGTCCTTGAACTCCTGGATGGTCCAGTTTCGGCGCAAGTCACCCGTCGAAGTGAGTTCCCAGCCCACGATCGAATTTCTGAAGTCGTCGATCACTTCGTCGGTACGAGCATCAAGCGTGGTCGGCTCGGAAATGCATTCAGCAGCCTTCACCCACTGCCTCACTCGGTCACGGTTCACGGGAGAACCCGGAGACCGGGGTGCTGGATGCACGGTCGCCTGGTTGATCTTTTCACTGAACGCCAGAACTGTCGGCAGATCCTTGTGTTCAAGCATTTTTGCACCCAGATCCATCAGATGGCGCATCTGCAGGCGTGCACCTCTCATCACTGCCGCGTTGACGGCAAGCAGGGGCTGAAGAATCGCCCCTTTCCCAAGAACACTTTGAGTGAGTGTGGCAGGCAGGAGGGCGGTCAGAGTTCTGAAAGTGCCGTCTTTGAGAGCCCTGAGAGCTGAATTAACCAGCTCGTTGGCCTGCTCCTTTTTCAGATCAAAGCGATTGATCAGATCCATCGGGACCTGAAGAAAATTGCGAGAACCGTCGGAGGTCCTGTTGGATGAAAGAACCTGAAAGGCGTTCTGAAGGCTGTCGTAATGGTGATTCTGGTTCGAACACTTCATGAAATCCGAAATCTGATCTTCAAAGCGGACATCAATGCTCAGTTTGCGACATGGATCGGTCGGATCTTTGAAGAACTTGATCGCGTACCGCGAAAGCTCTTTCGAAGTCAGATTGTGCGCGCGCCTGGCGAAGAAACGAGGCTCTGAAGTGAGTTTGATCCGGGTCTGACCCCGTTGAGCGTTTTTGTGAAACAGAGTCAGTCCCTGCGCGACCAGTTCCTTGAGTTGCCCATCTTTGGACATCTTGCCGAGAAACTCCAGAGCGGGCACGAACTGTCGACGCTGGGAAATTTTCGAGATGGAGGAGAAAACGGCCCGCTGAGTGCTGGCTTCATTCAGAAATTTTTTACTGAGATCAATGAAAGGATGCACGTCGTTGACGTAATAGCCCGAGCGCAGCGACTTGAGCAACGGCGCAAGGAAAGGCTCTGACTGTCCAAAGATCTCACTGACACTCTTCAGGACGGAATGGAGTGTCGAAGGCCGTACCTGCCCCAGCGAATCAAAAGCGATCTCGTAGACGTTCTTGCCGTGAATCGCTGGACGATCCGACAGAGTACCCAGAGAAGCGGTCAGTTTCTCACGATCCTGCGGATGCAGAACCGTGAGTGAAAGAAGCAGGTCTGCCCAGGCGTCTCGCTTGGAGAGTTCTGAGAAAACGGGCACGAGAAGGTGAAAGCCGGTCTGATTCTGCGGTCCGGTTCCGCCGATGAAACCCAGTACCGGCTTCGCGAGGTTGAAGGAGTAAAGTTTCTTCAGAAGGTCGATTGCCGGATCAGATACCGTGCTTTCAACGAGCTCCACCATGGAGCCGTAGTATTTTCCGAGCTCCTTCGGAAATTGGCAGAAGGGCTTCACGGCAATGAGGGTGAGGAGATTGACCCGGGCGATGTAATCCGCGGCGGATTCACTCGGCTTCAGATAAGTCAATTCACGGAGCAGATGCACCGGGAGGTCAGAAACCTGTTTCGCACCATTCAGACAGAGGAGCGGATCCGCGAGCACGTGATGCAACGAAGCGACGTCCTGGACAATCCGTCCTTCGTCCGCGAAAAGCACGGTCATCAAGGCGGTATGTTGAGGAATTCTCTCACGGAATTCAGAGGGCTGAGTCCCCATGACCTGATCCCAGAACTCAAAGAGCTGGCCTGAAAGTGTGGCCTGTAGAAGCTGGCGACTGACTTCAGCACTCTGCGCTTTGTCATCATTGATGAGAAACTGATGAATGCCCTGACTCAGAGTCAGGAGATCTCGGCTACCCTCACCCGGTTGACTGAGCTTCTTTTCAAGGCCCTGAACCGAATCTGACTCGACGACTGAAGCCGTCGCATTGAGGAACGACAAAGTGCCTTCAGGGGTCAGATCGCTCGAGAACTGTTCGAGAGCCTGAAGCGCATCCGAGCTGGATCCTTCATCCAGAGCCTGAAGCAGGCTGGTGATGAGTTGCGGGTGAGACAGGACCTTTCCGACCTGATCCAGCAGATCGTCATAGACGACTCGATTGTCCGCGGTGCGAGCGTTGCCCAGAGCCTGAATCGTGTTTTCGATCTGAAAAAGTGCCGTTGGATTTTCGAACAAGTAACGATTCAAGGCCGCGGTCACCGGCTCAAGATCCGAATCTGGAGTCTGTGAGATCAGCTGCTGGATGGGTTCAAGTGCACCGTAAGCATTGAGGCATTTCACGAAACTTTTCAGAACGGTCGGATTCAGGCCCTTGCCCGACAAGTCCACGTTCTGGCAGTTGGGATTGATCCGGTGGTAACTCTGCCCCTGGGCAATTCCGTCATCCCCGCCTCTGGAGAACATGTCCTTGGAACAGCCGCTGAGTGAAATGACGAGCGAAGCACTGAGTCCGAACACCGCCAGAGAATGCAGACGCATTCTCATTTGGCTTCGCAGGGAGCGCCCTGCGCTCAAAGTAGGAATCAGCTTCAGTCTCATTTGAATTTCCGATGAATTTTCGACGAAAAATCTGATGATAATTCGGTTATTTGGCCCGAAAAACGTTTTTCCGCCTCGCCCCATTGAGCAAGATGTGTACCGAGCCATGACACCCTTGGGAAGAAGATATGCGCTGGTGGTCTGCAACGGCTGTCCAAGGATCAGTCAGCTGTCTGAAATTTCGCTGGTTCAATTTGAGGTTTCTCCATTTCAGTCGCCGACTAAACGAGCGCGCAAAAAACAAGCATGACACAAAGCGTTAAATTTGGTACCAGGGGTTTCTTGATTCACGCAATTCGCGAGAAGCCATTTTCGTCATTCCAAGTTCAAAGGCAGTTGTTCCTATGAAGAAATCAAATCTCTCTCTCACCCAAAGTCGCTTCGCAGTGGGTTCACTTCTCACTTCTCTTCTCACCTTGAGTGCGGTCGCAAGCGCCGGGATCGGTCCGATCTTTCACGAAAGAACGCAACTGCCAGCCCCGCTCACTGCGACGGGATTGGCCTCTGAAGGTACCGAACCCATCGTGATCCAGGACGCGACTGTGGGACGCTACCTCTATGTGGGCGATGCCCCCCGCTTCAAATCCGAAAATCTTTCGCTCACCGTGAGCAAGATGTCGCTCACTTTGAGAGCTCAGGGCTGGGTGACTCAGGACATGGCCAACGACTATGAGTACTTCCTGCTTCAGCGCTGGAAGAAGATTCACGACGCTTTCCAGACTTCCAGAATGAGAATGATCAAGCTGAATGACTTCAACAAAGCTGCAGAAAAAGAGAAGGACCGAAATCAGCGCGCCTGGCTCAAAGTCGCCGCTCAGTATGCGAAACACATCATCGAGTCCGAACAGATTGACATCTATGCGGCTGAAGCTAACTTCTCCGAGTACAAAGAAAAAATTCTGACCGCGATCGTCCAGTCCTACCTGAAAGACCCGACCATCACCCAGGAACAGGCCCTCAATCGTCTCGCCTCCCTCACCCAGGTTCGCAATGATGCAGCCGCCGCGGCGGCGGCCGCTGCCAATCCGGCACCCGCTCCAGGCGCCAGCGCTTCGCCAGCGCCGATCTCTGCAGTGAACTCCGGGGCACCTCTGAACACGCCCTCCTCAACAGCGGCATTGAATGCGGCTTCATCAGCGGCCTCATTGATCGGCCCACCCCTTCCCCCAGACGGTGTCCTGAGTGCCCAGGTTTCCGCACCGTCTGTCGAACCTGCAGCCCCCGTCCAGACGGCGCAGGAAAAATTGCTCCTGACGCAGAAGGAATCTCAGGTACTGTTCGCTCAGCACTTTCCAGATATCTTCACTCCAGATACCGAAACGCGTGATGGCGCAGTCGGTTACCTGACCTTCGTCTTCCCGATCGCGGCCACGGTCAAAGGCCCGATGGACGAACCCGGTGAGCAGATCAAGGGCATCGGCGACGAGGGCTCGATCGAGTCTCGCTGGTGGAGCAATATCTGGGGCGATGAATTCGGCGGTATGCCTTTTCTCCAGATCAATGATGCTGGGGTCGCTTTTCACGGCCCGATCTCCAACAAGGAAGGCCTTGATGTCTGGTACCTCAAACGCGACTACGTCTCTCACGGTTGCTTTCGCATGGACTCAAGCGACGTCATGGAGCTTCGCGCTCTTCTGCCCGCGAACTTCGGCGAACTTTTAAAAAAGAAAAAGGGCGTGAAAATCACCATTCTCGAGTGGCCCGATGTCACTGACTGGGATCAGGACGGCAAACCCGATGCCATCGACGTCAAGTACTACAAAGTCCCGACCTGGGTCGAACTCCGTGGCAGAACCGTGGACCAGTCCATCGCGGAATACATGATGCCGAAGGCCCAGAAATCGTTCTGGCTCAAGCAGTACAAGGAATACAACGGCTGGCTCAAGTCGAAAAACAAATTTGATGCGGAGACTGGCACCTTTTACGGCATCCCGAAGTACATCGAAAAATCAGGCAAACTTGCTCGCGACGGTTACCGGGACGAAGTCAGGATCCACAGCTTCGAATACCGGGGAAACCGAGTCCTGCAGTACCGCGAAGCCAACATCAAACTTGAATGGTTTGATGATGACTCAGGCAAGTTCCCACCCGCTTACTTCAATACTCCGTAAGTCCCGCTCGCGCAGCTTGCTGCTTGCTGGATCAGAGTCCAACGTCGCCGCGGTCCGGACGTCCCTGCGGAACAGGGGTGCCCGGCGAATCGCTCGCGAGATTGGCGAACAAAGTGTACTCGGCCAACCAGGCCAGGCGGATCGTACCGGTTTCACCGGCTCGGTGCTTGCCGATGATGAGTTCCGCGACTCCGCGGTCTTCAGTGTCCTTGTTGTACACTTCGTCACGGTAGACGAAACCGACCATGTCGGCATCCTGCTCGATGGCACCGGACTCGCGGAGATCAGAGGGCATCGGGCGCTTGTCCTGGCGATTTTCGAGACCCCGGTTGAGCTGAGAAAGCGCGATGATCGGCACTTTGAGTTCTTTGGCGAGGGCTTTGAGATTTCGTGAAATTTCTGAAATTTCGCGTTCACGGGACCCATCGCCCTTGGACGCGGCTTTGGAGCCCTTCATGAGCTGGAGGTAATCGACGATGATGAGATCAACTTTCTTCTCGGCGGATTGCAGACGGCGGCAACGTGCCCGCATGTCCATGACCGTGAGATCGCCGGAATCATCGATGAAGATCTTGGATTTGGAAAGTTGATCCGCCGCCTGAGCCAGTCTCGGCCAGTCACGATCAGCCAGTCGTCCGATCTTCAGGCGTTTCGAATCGATGCGTGAAAGTCCGGAAAGAAACTTGAAACCCAGTTCTTCCTTGGACATTTCCAATGAGAAAACGGCGACGACGGCGTGATGTCCGACGGCTGCGTTCTGCGCAAGAGAGAGAACGAGCGAGGTCTTACCCATGGCGGGACGACCTGCAATGATGATCAGCTGTCCCGGGTGAAGCCCGTTGGTCAGCCTGTCGAAATCATGAAATCCGGTCGGAAGTCCCGTCACGATCTCCTTCTTCGCTGACAGTTCTTCGATCAGATGCATGTTCTCCACGAGAACGGACTGCATGCTGGCGAAGGATTTGGTGAGCTTCACATCCGAAACGGAGAAGACTTTGCGTTCGGCTTCGTCCATGAACGCTTCGATGTCTTCGACCCCCTCGAAAGCATCGCCTGCAATTTCAGCGGTCGTGTCAATCATGCGGCGAAGCAGGGCCTTGTCACGAATGATGCGGGCGTAATGGGCGACATTGCTGACGGCGAATGCGTCTTCAAAAAGGCTGGTGAGGGCGGCAGTGCCGCCAATGGACTCGTACCAGTTACGATCGCGCAGGGACGAAGTCAGCGTCACGAGATCGACAGGCTCTCCTCTTCCGGCCAGGTACGAAAGCGTCTCAAAGATTTTCGAATGGGCCTCGCGGTAAAAATCGCGCGGCTCCAGGCCAACTTCGACGACACGGTAATAGGCTTCGTTTTGAACGAGAATCGCACCAAGAACCGAGCGCTCGGCTTCAGAGTTATGAGGAGGAATGCGAAGGCTGGATCCGCTCTGGCGGCCCGACGAGCGGCCTTGGTCCTGAGATTGGCGATTCAAATCGGCGTCGAAATTCATTCTGATCCCTTATCACAAAAGCATTTGAAAAATCATGAAACCGGGCCAGATGGAGGAAAGAAAAATGAAAAACGTGTAGTGCTTGCAGGGCAGATCTTGCGATCACTTTCCTGGGCGACTACACGTTTCAAAGTTTGGAATCGAGCCTGAAGAGTGGATTACTCTTCGTTCAATTGATTCTTCTTCTTATTATTCTTCTACTTATTCTTCTTCTTTGACGACCCAGACTTTGATGTCAGCGGAAACTTCTGGCTCAAGCTTGACGGTCACGGTGTGAACGCCCAAAGCCTTGATCGGAGTGGCCATTTCAATGGAGCGCTTCTCGACCGTGTAGCCAGCCTTCTTGAGGGCTTCAGCGATATCTGCCGTGCTGACCGAACCGAAGAGCTTATCGTGTTCGCCGACCTTGCGGGAGATGGTGCAGGAAACTTCGCTCAGCTTCTTGGCAGTTTCCTGCGCAATGGACTTGGCGGCAAGGCGCTTCTTGTCGAGAGCCTTCTTGTGATGTTCAATGATCGCGACGTTGTTTTCGTCAGCAGCCACAACGAGCTTCTTCGGAAGAAGAAAGTTACGGGCGTAGCCGTTCGAAACTTTCACAACTTCGCCAATACGGCCCAGATTTTCAACATTTTCGCGCAAGATAACCAACATAGGAGACTCCTTAATAAAGAATTACGATTGCCTGAACTTGGCCCGAAAGTCAAACCACTGGTCAAAAAAACCGACACTCAGAAGCAAAGGCATCATTAAAAAAACGGCTACGATAAAACCGACAGATCTGAAAAATCCCCTGATATTCCAGACATCAAACAGGAAACTGAGAATTGCCAGGCCCTGAATCGCGTACACGGCCATCAAAAGCTTGAAAACGTTCAAAGCGACTTCGCTCGGCACACCCCAGTCGCCCAGTAGCAGAAATCCCGCCAGAATGGTCGGCCACACGAGAAATCCGGGGGCTTTCCACCTCTGAAGAAACTTGGCATCCAGTCCGAGTTGCTCCCGAATCCGCTGTGGATTGAGACGCAAGAGCAGACTGAGATTTGCCCAGACCAGTACCAAAGCCACCAGACCAATTGCCGAAGGAAGTTCGATCAGCATGTTCTGTTTCCACTCGACTGGGTCGGTAGTCCCCATCCATTGCTCCTTGGCCTCCGGTGAGAGGTTCAGGACCATGTAATCCACGAGTGAGGAAACCTGCGCCCTCATTTCCATCCAAGGGCTGATGTGATGAAGGAATCCATAGACTGAAATCAGAAGGAGCGCTGAGACCATGAGAATCGCCAATGCACTGAGGGCAGACTTCTCAAGACTGAGCCTCGCCTTCAAGAATTCAGGCAAACTCAGCGAAATACTCAAAACAAAAACGATGTAAAATTGAAATGCAGTTGGACCTGTCCCAAAGTAAACCAGAGTCGCATTGGTCAATGCCGCAATCCAGGCCCACTTGCGACCTCTTTGAAAAAAGAGAAGCAGAAGCGGGAGAGGCGAAAAGACTGCGAAGATTCCGCTGATGAAGAGAAGGGCGCTCAGAAACAACGGAACGACTTTCACCCAGATCGGAATTTTCAAAGGAGTCTGAGGCGAGGATTGAGAAAACTCCCCAGCACTTTCCATGGGAACGCCGGGGGTTTCAGTCGATTGCATCTGCAATTTTGACGGGATTGAATCAGCCGCCCATCGAAACATAGCCAACCAAGGCCAAGTTACGGGCGCGTTTCACATCGGTCGTCAGCTTGCGCTGGTGCTGTGCACAGTTTCCAGAAATGCGGCGGGGTACAAGCTTGCCGTGTTCCGTGATGAAAGACTGCATCATTCGCACGTCCTTGTAGTCCATGACGAAATCCTGATCTGCGCAAAAGCGACAGACCTTGCGGCGACCGAAGCCACCGCCACGACGGCCATCGCCGTCCTTATCGCCACGTTCTTCGCCGCCACCGCTGTCGCGATCACGTCCACCGCCACCGCCACCACCACCACTACGTTCACCTTTAGTAAATGCCATTGTGATTGATCCTCTTATTCTTCGTCAGCCATCGGGCCGGTCATGTCTTCAAAAGACTCAGTTGCTGCTTCATGCTTGCGGTAGTCACCCCGATCTCCACGATCGTCATAACCACGGCGCTCAGCATTGCGCTCTTCGCGACGAGCTTCACGCTCTTCTTCACGACGCTTGGATGCAGCCTGAATTTCAGTACGGCGCTTCTGGAACTGCTCAATGTCGAATTCTTTGTCGAGATTGACGGTCAGAAAGCGAAGAACGTGCTCATGCAGGCGCAAGTTACGCTCAAGCTCATGAACAACGTCGCCGGTGCCGGTGTAGACCATGTAGGTGTACTGTCCGCGGCTTTCCTTCTGAATCGTGTACGCAAGTTTCTTCTTGCCCCAGTCTTCAGAGAGAACGAGTTCGCCAGTGTAATTCGTGACGACAGCCTTCAAGCGCTCGTTGAGAGTCTTGAGGTTTTCATCGGTCATTTCGGCGCGGGTAATAATGGTGGTTTCGTAACCAGGAAGTTTTCCCTGGATTGGGTTGGCCATACTTATGCTCCTTGCGGTTATTGATGGATCCTATCCACCAAAAGCCCAAAACTGTGGTCCGAGTGATTCGAAAGACATTTTTGAGCAAGGGTTGAACCGCAGTCCTAGCATGGGCCAACCCAGGAAAGGAAGGCTTAAAACGGTTCTGAAACGGGCTCTCGCAGGACTAGCTAACGCCACCAGTCATGCCTCTGCTCGGCGGAATTACCGCGCATGTTTCGTCACTCAACCGGTTTCCTGTAATGAAATTCAACATTTGGACCCCAGAAAAAAATTGCCACGGACGCAGTGATATTGGAAGTTGCTCGCCATGCGAACATTTTCCCTCTCCCTTCCCTTCTTTGCTGCACTGGTAGCCCTCCTCACCACTGGATTGTCCCTGACAGCATCGGACTCCTGCGCGGATTCGCGCTGGGATCTCAACGACGTGACGGTCATCATGCCTCTTCCCAAAGCTGCGACGCTGCCCCTTTACCTTCGGGCACCCAGTTCATCTGAAAATGGCTCATCCCTGATTCCCCACTCGGTTTTCACCCAAGCGGTGAGGTTGATCGCTCCAGCGGTGAAGCAGACTCGCATCAATGAACACTACGACTCGCTGACCGCGCTCGCCTTTCGCATTGATCCCTGCTTCAAGAATTTACCGGCAGAACCCTGCAAAAAAGAGCTCCGGGTCGTCTGGCAGCCAGTGCTCAACGGCGTTGCGCTGGATGCCGCCGCCCATACTTTCTACGAGCCTACTGACAGCGAATTTCGCGTTCTGACCGCGGAGTTTCGCGAACTCAAGGACGGCACGACTGCGTCCGATCACCCGATGCCGCTTCAGATTCATCCCGGCATCGCCAAACTGGGACTGCAGAACCCCGCTGTTCAGAATTTTCTGCGAAAAATGAAGTCCCGCATGAGTTTTCCGAGATTGAGAAAGATCACTTTTCTCGTACTGAACGCTCCAGGCAACAATTGGTCATTTCTCAGTTATCGCGTGAGCGAAGACGGTGAACTGCACCAGAACTCAATCGCCATCACAGGCCAGAGTTTTGAATCCTTTCAGAATCAAGCCGGGCCCCGGGAGTATCTTTCAACTGACGTCGCCGTGGGCGAAAGCAAGCCCGGGACGGACCAGATCCTCTCCTTGATTCGGAACTCCCGAAATCCGGATCTTAAAGAGCGACCCAAACTCATTCAGATCTATCAATCCACGCTTCGGCTCCAGAACCCCGCCACTCATCAACCAGGGACCATGGATTGCCTGTCCTGTCATGGCAGTCAGTCGGCCCGGTTTTGGGCGGGCAACCAGATGAGTGCGGCTGAACGCCAGCAGGTCGCTTCTGATGCCTATCCGAAGACAGGTGGTTTCGACTGGCGGAATATCAGTCCTGACCAGCAGAACACGATTGTTTTTCGCATGGTGGGTTACTTTGGAAAAACTCTCGCCCTGAACTCGCGCGTGATTTTTGAGTCCGCCGAAGTGGCGAAAAGACTCAACGGCGGATCATTCTGACTTCACTGCGAGCCGCCGTGCAACGGATTCTGGGGCGGCGCAGGTGGATCCATCGGAGGCTGGGCGGCGGCTCGGCGCAGGCCCATCCACTGCACGACCCAGATCGAAGCTTCGTAAAGAATGATCAGGGGAGCGGCGAGAATGACCATCGACATCGCATCCGGCGGAGCGAACATCGCTGAAACGATCGTGATTCCCATGATCGCGTTGCGACGTTGCGCCTTGAGCGCGGCTGCATCGACCACACCCAGCGCTCCGAGGAGAACCACGAGTACGGGCATTTCGAAAGCGAGCCCGAAAAGCAGGATCAATTTCAAGGCTGTGTTGTAATACGCTTCGATCGTGAGCAAAGGGATTTCCGAGGGCCCCCCATAAGTGACGAAGTACTTGAAGCCGACCGGAAAAAGAATGAAGTACGCGAATGACGCGCCGGCAAGGAAAAAGAAAGTTGCTGCCGACACGAAAGGAACCACCAGTTTTCGCTCTCTGTGATGCAGACCGGGAGCGATGAATCCCCAGATCTGAAAGAAGAAAAATGGCGAAAGCAGGAATACCGAAGTGTAGCCCGCAATCTTCAGATGGGTCAGGAAGTTTTCAAACAGGCTTGTGAAGTAAAGCTTCTGCTGGTCAGGAGGCATGACCTTGAAGAGAGGTCGACGCAAAAACTCCATGACCTTTTCAGCCATGAAGTAGCAGCCGATGAACCCTGCGAAAAAAACGTACAGACACCGCATGATCCGCTGACGGAGTTCATCCAGGTGATCAAAAAATCCCATCTTGGCCGCTTCGGCAGCGTTGGCCCCTCGGCCTGACCCCGAACCTCCGGAAGACGGGTAGCCGCCTTGAGAAGAGTGTTGAACTGGGCGGGAATTATTTTGGCCAAAATTGTCTTGAGTCATGGGGTGTGAAAGGCCATATTCGCGTAATTAAAAGGAGTCTGTCAACTATGCGTTCTCGCGGCGTACTTTATGGGATCTCGGCACTGATCGCTATCGGCATTATATGCGGTCTTATTTATTTAAAATCTCAGAAGCCTGCACAGGACACCTTGGCAGGTTCTCCGGGTGCAAGCACGACGGAGATGGCAACTTCATCCTCCCCTTCTCCCTCAGTGAGCGCGACTCCCGAGGCAGCCAAGACGACCAACCTGACGCCTGATCTGATGATTGACGGCAACGGACTTTCCAAAGCGACCGTGATCGTGACGACCAACAAGGGAGTCATTCGATTCAAATTCTATCCCAAAGATGCTCCTAACACGGTCACCCGCATCATTGAACTCATCAACAAGGGTTTTTACAACGGTCTCAAGTTTCATCGGGTCGTTCCAGGTTTCGTCGTTCAGGGTGGCGATCCGCAAGGCAATGGAACCGGCGGCAGCGGCCAGAAACTGAAAGCTGAATTCAACGACCGCAAACACGTCGAAGGCGCCGTGGCCATGGCCCGCGCGCAGGATCCGGATTCAGCCGACTCGCAGTTCTACATTGCGCTGGCCCCACAGCCCCACCTCGATCACTCTTACACCGTCTTCGGTCAGGTGATCGAAGGCATGGACGTGGTGAAGAAATTGCAACCCGAGGACAAGATGATTTCACTCATCATTGAGTGAGAGTGATCGAAGTCTGAACCAAAGACCCGAAGGAGAAACTCATGAGCTTTTTGAAATCCGTTTCCAGATCCAGCGCCCTGGTTGCAGTCCTGGCTTCAATATCAGGAGCATCATTGGCTCTTGCGGCTCCTCCTTCGAATGCTCTGGCTTACCTGAGCATCTCTCCCGGTTTCACCCGCGACCCGGTCGCTCGTGAAATTTCCATTCTGGATGACGGCGGGGTCATGGCGATCGCGACGAAGCTGCGGACGGGCGAGGTCACTCAGACTCGTCTTGGCACTCTCGAAGCTGGAACACTCCTCGCCTTGAAGAAGACAGTCGCTTCGATCCCGGCTGACGGAAAACTGATGGACAGCAATGAGGGCGGCCCCATCTGTTCAGATGCGCCGGAATACAGCTACCAGGTTCGCCCCATGAAGATGCTGGTTGAAGTTGCACGGTCCGCTCAATGTCACGAATTCATGATGAACGTCGGGCAGATCTATGGCGTCAAAGCCATTCTCGACGGCTTCAACTCACTTTCTCAACTGGAAACCATCAGCAACTGAGTCCTACTGCCACTTCTTGTTCGTGGAATCGGTTGGTAGAATTCCCGCTGCCTGGAGCGCTTTGGCCGCGCGCTCTGACTTCGTGCGAATCCAGAGCTCGTACATTCTCAGAAGATCCTTCTCGGATTTCTGCGCGGTTCTGTCACTGACTGCTGCGAGCACTTCGACGAAAGACGCAAACTTGTGAGCCAGTTCTTCATAAAGTGATCTCAGAACCTGCTCTTCCGCGCGAGCTGCGACCTGCTTGTAGGCAGTGCCTCCCATATCGATGTAGTAATCGAGGTCAACAAACTTTCGATTGAGACTGTCCTGAAAAAAACCGGCCGTATAAAGAGAGACATCACCGACCTGGCGCAGAAGGATGCGCTGGGCTTCCGGCCTATCCTGCTCCAGAGCATCTCTCACCATGAATGCCAGAGGCTCCTCTTTCAAGTGGCCTTCTGAATCCCGAGCGTAAAGACGATCGGTCGTCATGAATTGATTGAGGAGATTGACGAGGTACATTTCAGTTTCAGGCTGGGGTTTGAGCTGATGATGCCCAAGAGCCTCCTGAACGAGTTCATGAAAGTAAGCCTGCGGCTGAGTCACGAGGGTTAAACTGAGACCAGGTTTGTCGCCCATGTTGTCTGAACTCCCTCCTCTCATGGTAAACCCATTCAGATTCATGTCAAATACTCGGAGGTCACTTTTGACTCATTGCGCTTTAAGATTCGCCAGGTCGGTTTTAGGAGCGTTTCAGGCCGAATCCCCTTGGGTCCTCGACCGGGTCCAGCTCCGAGCCAATTCCCGAGTGAAGAGATTTGGATTCAAAGACCGGGTCGCTTAGATTAGAATCTGGAGAGTGACCCTCATGCCCCCTTTAAAAAATCTCTCCGTGATTCTCTGCACACTCCTGGGCCTCGCGGTAGCGAGTTCTCAGAGCTCTGCTGCGCAGGGCAAGCCAACGGCCAATTCGAGTGAAATCAAAGTGACTCTTTTTGAACAGCCCTGTCTTTTGAGCGGCCCCGTGGATCGTTCGATCCTGACGGCGATCCATTCGATCAGCCCCGAGAAAATTCCGGTCCTTCAATCTCCGGAGCAGTTGAAAAAAGCCCTCGAAACACTTCGCGGCGTTCAAGGGCTTCCGGCAGCGGTGGATCAATACAAGGAACATCTCAAAAAGCGGATGATGGCGCTCATCGCCTTTCAGGACTCCATCGGAGCGGCCCGCAAGAAAGCCAACATCGATCTCTTTCTCGCAAACGTGCGTGAGCATGTCTTCGAAAGCAAAGTGAAGGATTTTGAAACTCAGGCCAGAAAAATCTCTGAAAAGACGTCCACCCCCTGGAGTGGCGCTTTCGTGGACCAGCTCAAGACGCTGTATGAAAGCGTGGTTCAGCCGCATCCGGAAGAAGAATTTCACCGGGCCATTCAGATTTCGAACATTCACTACACCTGTGCCTTTGACGATGGCGGCGAAAAAGGTCCGAATTCAGTTTCCACCGAAGAGTGATCCATCCCTCAGTGCGCGACTTTCATCCAGTCGGAGAGTGCTTCGAAGATCCCGCTTCTCATCATGGACACGGCGATTGCCGCAAGAAGAAGGGCCGCGATCTTGGAGAGAACGACTGTACCGTCCTGACCGATCACCCGAGTGACATTTTCTGATTTTCTCAGAAGGATCCATGCGAATGCGTAATTGGTGACCAGTGCCGCAAGCGTGATGAAATAACCGACTGTACTCACCTGCAGGATCAGAGTCGTGAGGACTCCCGGACCAGTGATCAGTGGAACCGCGAGAGGCACGATGCCGGTGGAGCCGGACGCCTCACGGTGCACGGCTGCCGGACCACCGGCGAGATCCGCCAGGGAAACCAGAAGCAGCACCAGTCCTCCGGCAATCTTGAAATCAAAAACCTGAATTCCCAGGTGCCTGAAGATCTCACGCCCCAGAAAAACAAAGACGATCGCGACCACGAAAGCGACGAGCATCGAAGTGTTCACGACTCGGTTTCGCTCCTTTGGCTCCATTCCACGAGTCATCCCCAGATACAGGGGCACGGTCCCGATGATGTCCATCGCGACCAGAATGGCCATGAAGCTGACTAGAAATTTACCGAGCATGGACCGGGCCCCCTACTTCGTGTCTCAGCCCACCACGCTCGTGACCAGATGAGGCTCAACGAGGAATTTGCGGCAGATTTCCTGAATGTCCTTTGGACGCACGGATTCAATCTTCTTGATGATCTCGGCATCGTCCTGGAAAGGCAGGTCGTAGATCGATTCGAGCCCGTAACTTGCGGCAATCGAAGAATCGCCCTGCAGGTCCATCGCTCGACGCCCCAGGAAATACTCCTGAGCGCGTTTCATTTCAGATTCTTTCGGGCCCTTGTTGGCAAGAAGCTCAAGCACCTGGCGAATGCCAGCCAGCGCATCATCCTTTTTCTGCGGAGAACACGCGATGTAAGTGCCGATGTAGCCCTTCTCCATCCCTTCAAAACTGACGGGAGCCACCGTGTAAGCAAGACTCTTCTTTTCCCGGAGTTCGATGAAAAGGCGACCGCTCTGTCCACCCAGCAGCGTCTGCATCAGGCGCACGCCGTAGCGTTCTTCGTCCGTGAGGCGAATGCCGAGGCCACCGACCAGGATATGCACCTGTTCACGGCCCAGATTCTTCTCCACCCAGCGCGGAGCCTTGAGTGCAAGCTCTTCACGGAGCGAAGGCAAAGGCTTCAGTGCCGGCAGTTTTGCCGTTTTGCTTTTCAAGTGGCTGTCGAATTGAGCCAGCCAGGAATCGAGTTCGCGGCGTTTCACATTTCCGACCACGGTGAGGATCAGGCGCTCCGGACGAATCCACTGGGAGTGAAAGGCCTTGAGCTTGGCGGAGTTGATCTGCCTGATGCTTTCAAATGATCCGGTTGAAAATTTCGAGTACGGATGATTCTCAAAAAGCGTTTCCAGAAACAGTTTTGAACAAAGCTGACCCGAGTGATCGTCCACGCTCTTGATGGACTCTTCGACCACACGGCGCGAATGATCCACTTCGGAGTCCGGAAAAGTCGGCTCAATCAGAACTTCATTGAACAGGTTCGCAAGCTTGTTGAAGTCCCGCGCGAGGCCGGTGGTCTGGACTCCCACGGTGTGACGTCCCGAGAAACCGTCCATGCCTGCCGCACTGCCTTCGACAAGAGCGGCAATCGCGCGTGCATCTTTTGACGCCGTGCCCTTGGTCCAGGTATTGGCCATGAGATTGGAAGAACCCCAATCCGATTCAGCGGATTTGACGGGCTGGTTGAGCTCCAGACGCAGGCCACCCATGGCGACGGAATGGATGCTCATCACTTGAGACTGCGGACGCTCGCGGTAAATCACTCGAACGCCGGAAGGCAGCGTGAAGAATTCCGGGCGAACCTGACCTGACGTGTAGGCGCCGGATTTTTTCGAAGTGGCCTTTGCCTTCTTGGCCGGAGCCGCTTCGGCAGCGGGCTTCAGAATCTTCCTGGACTGTTCCTCGATCGACTTCATGTCAAAGCCGTCTTCAGCCTTCGGCAGAAGCAGACAGAGACTCATGCGCCGATAATCCAGGTAACGATTCAGAACTTCCTTCATCGTCTTGGAATCCACATCGCGAAGGTCTTCGAGGTACTGCTGATCGTAATTGAGATCACCCATCGTGAATTTCAGGAAACCCAGACGCCCCGCGATTCCGTCAGCGGACTGAGTGGCGTAGAGACGTTCACTCTCGGCATTGACGAGCACGCGGGAAATTTCATCATCCGTCGGACCTTCATTGCGAATCCGGTCGAGTTCACCCAGAAGTTCGGTTGCGGCAGCGTTGATTTTGGCGACACTGTCCATCTCGACCTGAAAATAAAGCATGCCGGGATCATTCGGGACGTAGAGTCCTCCGCCGACTTCCGTCGCCACTGAACTTCCGTAGAACAATTTCTGATACAGGCGCGAGAGCTCGCCCATCGAAAGCACGCTGGCCGCGAGATCGAGAGCGGCGATGTCAGGGTGTCTGAGTCCGGGAGCGCGAAAGGACATCGACAGAGTCGGAGTCTTGACGTCAAAGCCCTTCTTCACGCTGGTCAGGGTCTTGCGGAGTTCCGGCTCGGAAGCGCGAGCGACCAGAGGAGCTGTCTTCTTCGGGAGCACTTTCTGGCCGTAATGTTTTTCAAGAAGCTTGATGAGAGTCGCTTTGCGGGCTTCAGTGTAAGGCCCCACGAGGACCAGACCCATGTTGCCGGAAACGTACTGACGCTTGTAGAACGCCTCGAGGTCCGTGACCTTGGCAGCTTTGAGCGTCTTGACGAAACCGATGACGGGTTTGCCATAAGGATGTTTCGCGAAAGTCGCGGAGAAAAGTTTTTGAAAGAGAACGCGGCCGGGAGAATCTTCATTCTTGGCCAGTTCTTCGAGAATGACTTCGCGCTCGCGTTCGAAGTCGGATTTCAGAAATTTCTGCGGCTTGGCCATCGTACCAAAAGCATCGAGGACCTTTTCCCAGTGATGGGCGGCGCAAGTGACGTGGTAGACCGTCTGGTCAAACGAAGTGTAAGCATTGATGTCCCCACCGAGAGATTCCACGGCGGTAGCCATCTGACCCGTGGAAGCGCGTCCCGTTTCCTTGGCAGCCGCATCTTTGAAAAGCATGTGCTCCAGGAAATGCGCGAAGCCCGCTTCCGGTGGGCGCTCGTCTCCACTCCCTGTTCTGATCCACCAGTAGCTCGCCGCTACCGGAGCGTCGTAATTCTGAATGATGACGGGGATACCATTGGAGAGAGTGAATTCTTCAGGACGTTGAATCTTCGGCATGGTCAAAGCCTAGATGGATCCCCTGGGAGAATCTAGATAAATCTCGAACTCTTTGACTCCGTTACACAGCTGCACCTCTGGCGCATCGTTTAAGTTATACAGAGTTATAACAAAGAGTTACCGAACTGGGGAGTTTTGCACCCAGAAGACTTTTACTCACCGAGGCAAGCCGGCTTTAGCTCGCTGAGTTAGCTTTGGACTTATGCGTTGCGATCCCTGCTGCAGACGAGTAGAAGGGGGCCATATGAATACGAAGCTTTATATTGGGAATTTACCGTTCACGGCCGAAGAAGGACAACTCGAAGCACTCTTTGGCGCGGATGGACGCAAAGTCGCCTCGGTCCACATCCTGGTCGACAAACATACGGGACGCTCCCGAGGATTTGCCTTCATTGAGATGGCCAATGCAGCCGACGCACAAAAAGCCGTTGACGCACTCCAGGGTCACGAGTTCATGGGCAGACCGTTGACCGTGAATGAAGCTCGCGAGCAGGCTCCCCGTGAAGGCGGAGGCTTTCCCGGCGGTGGTGGAAACCGTGGTGGCTTCGGTGGTGGCGGCGGCGATCGCGGCTTTGGCGGACCCCGCGGCGGAATGGGTGGCGGCGGCGGCGGACGCGGCACCCGCGGTGGGTTTGGCAGATAATTCAACAGCCGCGAATCCAAGCGCGGCGCAGTTCAAAAAATACTGACGGGCTCGGCACTTCGTGAAAGTACCGGGCCCTTTTTGCGTCCGGGAGTCCGTGGCCAAAATGTCTCCAGTCCCTTTTCACCTGGATCCAGTCAATCCGAAAAATGCTTGCCCAGGGCCTGTTTAGTCGCATTTTCCTGAAATTTGTTCATGGCACTGCCCTTGCTCAAGGGGAGTCCAGGTCACTAACCGCTTGAGGGAGAGCACTATGATTTACAAGAAGAAGAAGAATTGGGTTTCACTGAGTTATCTACTTTTACCTTTGGGCTTTGCCGCGAGTCAGCTTGCTCTGGCAGACGACATCAGTCTCGGGCAGCCAGGTTATGGAGGCAATGGCTGTCCTGCGGGTTCCGCATCTGCGACCCTCAGTCCTGACAATAAAAGCCTGAGTATTCTCTTCGATGCTTTTCAAGCCGAAGCGGGTGGAAACACCGGAAGACCCATGGATCGCAAGAGCTGCAACATCTCCATCCCGGTGCACGTCCCCCAAGGCATGAGCATTTCAGTTCTCAAAGTGGATTACCGCGGATTCAATTCAGCACCCCAGGGCGCCTTGAATCAGTTCGACGTCGAATATTTTTTCGCTGGAAAAACCGGCCCCAGGTATCAGAAGTCTTTCAGTGGACCTCTCGCCGACAACTACACCATCAGCAACGAACTTCAGGCTGCAGCGGTCGTCTGGTCCGATTGCGGCGCTGATCTCAATCTTCGTACCAATGCGAGCATCGTCGCTCAGAGCAATGCTCGCGGTGAACAGACCCTGATGACCGTCGACAGCGCCGACATCAGCTCCGGCATCGTCTATCAACTTCAGTGGAAGAGCTGCGGCGTCGGTGGTCAACCACTCCCTCAGCCTACTTATGACCCAGCCCCTCAACCTACTTATGACCCAGCTCCTCAGCCAACCAGATACCCACCTCAACCGGCTCCTCTTCCGACTCGCAACCCACAGCCGTTGCCGCAGCCAACTTACCAGCCTCCACAGCCGGCACCCCAGCCAACGCGTTATCCGCCACAACCGCAACCCTATCCAACGCGGTATCCACAGCCGTTGCCGCCTCCCGGCCGTTACCCACAGCCCCAGCCCACTTACCGTCCTCAGCCGCAACCCACTCGCCCTCAGCCCCAGCCGACGCGAGTTCCGGCTCCTTACCCTCCCCAGCCACAGCCTTATCCGCAACCGTACCCACAGCCGGGTCAGCCTCAGTCCCGCACTCTCGAAGGACTCTGGCAGTCCAGCCAAGGTACGGCTCGAAGCGTGACCATCGTTCGTGATGCCTACGGAGCGCTTCAGGCTCAGTACCTGAACCGTGAGTTTGGAAACCTCTTTCAGCGTGACCAATACGGAAGTTTCGCTTCTGCGGGCTACGAGTTCTCCTTCATCCTCAATCAGAGGGGCTGCATGCTGCTCTCCTGGAAGAGCTTCTCATCCGGCACGAACGTTCAGAATGGAGACGAACTCTGTCAGACCGGTGCATCCGCATACCCGGTCAATCCGAATGAACTCGTGGGATATTACCGGTCAGCGAACGGAACCATCCGTACCTTGAACATCATCACGGATGGTTACGGGAGTGTCGTTGCCCAGTACATGAACGCGGAATTTGGGAGAGTCAATCTGGCCAGCAGTCACGGAAGTTTCCGCTCCGCCAACAATGACTTTCAGTTCAACCGCATGAACAATGGATGCCTTCTCCTTTCGTGGGAAAATCATCCGAACGAAGACCTGCTCTGCAGATATTGAACTGAGTTGAACTCCGAGACCCCTTCCGTCACCTTCACGGGTGGCTGAAGGGGTTTTTCAGTTTCCAATCACTGCGAAATGTACTGTTTGAGAAATGCCTGGTTTTCTCGAGTGTGAAGCGGCACGAAAGTGCTCATTTTGAATTGAGAATTTTTGTTCGAGAACCCACCCTCTGAACATACGGCGACGATCTTGCCGTTTTGAAGCATTGGTCCACCCGAGTCGCCATGAAGAGTGATCTTTTCACCTTTTGAAAGATCGCCATCCACTTCGATGTACTGGTCGCTGACGTACTGAATCCGATTCGAACCACTGCGCAGAGTGCCTGAACCGCTGTAACTGCGATCGATGCCCACTTTCCTCGATTGATTGGCTCCGTAGCCGACCATGAGCACTGACGAATTGACCTTCGCCTTCACGAAACTGGGGGCGTAGGCGACTTTCGGAAGTGAGGAAATCTCCTCGGGTGCGTGAAACTGCAGGATCGCCAGATCTGTTGACACATCTTCCGCTCTGAACTTTCCGTCGTCATGACCGGCAGCGCAGGTGTGGCCGGCAGCTTTGGGATGAAAATGAATGCTTCCCGATTCATAAGATCGGCCATTGACGTTGATCGGGAACGAGCCGTGTGCATTCACGTACTCGCAGGCACAGTGAGCTGCCGTGAGAATCAGACCCGGTCCCACCACCGTGCCCGAGCACCCTGATTCTTCGCCCATGCCTTTCGAAAAACTGAGGTGAACCACGGCGGGAAAAGCTGAGGTCTCGATTCCATTTCCAACCGAGACGCAGGAAAGGTCGACGCTTCGTTTTTCACTGAGCGATTGACCGAGTTCGGAGAAAATGCCGAGGGCTGACTCCGGACTGGCCCCGGCCTCAGCCCGACTCCGCACACTTGGGAGGCATACGCAGAAAAATGCGATGATCAGGAAAACTCGAAAATTCATGAGATCAGACTGTCCTTCTCTCCCAAGATTACCTGTTTGCTGAATGAGTCGCCAATCATTTCAACAGACTACCGGCGTCCCGCAGGGCCTCGTCTCCTCTCGCGTGCAGTGCCTGATTTTTGGCGGCGGACTGAGCTGAAATTTGATATGAAAGCTGCATGCCTCAATCCGGTGGTCACATTCGCTCGCTCTACGTGCACTTTCCCTTCTGCGAAGCGAAGTGCCATTATTGCGACTTCTACTCGATCGGAGTCGAACGCACCCAAGCCGGGGACGCCGACCAGTTCGAGGCCGCTCTTCACCGTGAGGCTTCGCTCACCACCGATCAACTGGCTCCTGAACTTGACACGATCTTTTTTGGAGGGGGCACTCCGAGCATGACTCCGGTGGAGTCCATGAAGCGAGCGCTGGCCCCTCTTCGTCTTCAGGAGCGAGTGACCGAAAAAACCGAATGGACCATGGAGGCCAACCCCTCTTCCGTGAGTCTCGAATCGCTCCGGCAGTACCGCGAATTCGGAGTGAACCGCATCAGCATGGGTGTGCAGGCGCTTCGTCCTGATCTGCTCGTCAATCTGGGACGAGTGCACTCCCGTGAAGCCGCGTTCAGAGCGCTGGATGCAATCTTTGAAGCCGGTTTCACGAACGCTTCAGTCGATCTTCTCTGCGGAGTGCCGGGGCAGACGGAAAGGGACATCGAAGACGCGATGACCCTTTTGACGAACTACCCGATCACTCACTTGAGCTGTTACCTTCTGACGCTTCACAAGACTCACCGGATGTATGGGGATCTGCCCGATGAAGACGTACAGCTTTCGCACCTTCTTCTCATCGACCGCTTCATGAAATCCAAAGGCTTCGAGCACTACGAAATTTCAAACTTTGCCAGGCCCGGTCGACGTGCTCAGCACAATCTCAAGTACTGGACCGGTGCTTCCTACCTGGGACTCGGTCCGTCCGCACACTCCTTTGATCAGAAGGCGCTGAAGCGGTGGAAGAACGTATCCTCCCTTCACCTCTATGGTTCACGCCTGAATGAGGGCACTTCGATCGTGGAGTGGACTGAAGAACTGAATGCAGACCAGCAGCATCTCGAAAAATGGATGCTGGCCCTGCGACTTGACGAAGGTTTTCCTCGCTCCTGGTTGGAAACGAATGCGCAGAAGGCGAGAGCGGAAACTCTGATCTGCGAAGCATTTCTTGAAAGTCATCCGACGAAGGACCAGTACCTCCGGCTCACACCCAAAGGGTTCGCTCTGTCGGATCAGGTCATCTCGACGCTTTCCTAGTCGCGCAGTCCGCTTTTTCGCCGTCATCATCAAAGCTCGGAAGTTTTGTATCCCTGTTTGAAGCGCAGGCCACACTGTTGATCATTTCCTGGTAGCTCAGCTTCGGAGCGACCGGAGGAATGCTCGGGTCACAGCCCGGAACGGGAGTCTGCGTGATCGCTTTCACCGCACTGGCAAGATTCTCCGCCTGTTGAGACAGGCCATTGACCGGATTGAGGTAGCGAAGAAATGTTTTTGAATCCTGTATTGCATCTCGTGCATTCGCTTTCGGGTCAATCATGCAGGAAGGCAGGACCGGTGGTGTGAAGGCGCAAGCCGTGGCCATTTTCTGCTTGGAAACTGAAACCATGGTTTTTGGCTGCTCAGGATGGGCGGCTGGATCGATGACATCCATATCTTTGCCGTCCAGCACTCGCTGTTTGACGTCGCAGTCACACTTTGCGCAGTTGTAGATGATGAGAGTACGGGGTTTGGAGAAAGCCGCGATCGAAGTGGGATCTGACGCGATGTCATTCAGCGAAGTGATGAGAGGAGCTTTGTCTTTCCCATCCGGACCTACTCCAGGGTCCTCGGCCTTGAAGAGTCGGTCAGCCAGGCGCATGTGTTCATGCCCCGGTGCTCCGACGTAGGAAATCCCATGCCCACAGCCCGCGCAGATAAATCCCTTGATGTCTTTGCCACTGTTGGCATCGTTCGAATTGACTCCTGTCCGGGCCTCCTCGGTCGTCGTCTTCGTCGTGCCGCTCTGCTTGACCTGGATCGTCGTAGTTTTCGGATTGATGTAATTGGTTCTGTGCACATGGACCGGCTTCACGAGAGCAGGATCAAAACCGACACTCAGCTTCGCATCGTCGGAAAGGCTGTCCCCTTTCAGTTTGGTGATGAGATCGGTTCCCATCATCGCGTTGCAGTCAGCTTCATAACTGCGCTTCAAAAAACTCGGGGGCATTTTGAAACACCAGTAGACGATGGTCGGATCACCGATTCCACGTTCCTTGATTTCCACGGTGTCAGCCAGAGACTTCAGAGGTTCCGTGTTGAGACTGGCTCTCAAACTCGCTTTTCTCACCTGCGAATTGTCACTCGATCGATCCGCCTTGATTTTGGCCAGGGTCAACGCGTAGAGAACTGGATTTGCAGCGAGAGTGCATCTGGCCGAAATGCTTCCCTGAGACATCATCGCACTCATGACCTCTTCGTCAGAAGTCTGCTTGCGCCGAGGAAGACTTGAGACTGCGGACTTCATTGCGGAGTCAAACCCCGCGATGATCTCTTTGCGTGCTTTCACATCAAAGATCTGGTTCTGAGGAAAATAGGTCCCGCCCGACTCAGAATCACTGAGCTCACCCGGATGCGCTTTGACGGTGAGAACCACTTTGCGTCGAGTGGGGCATGATAGGCCTTGTTCTTTGCCTGCATTCTCACGCTCAAGCTGCGGACTGGCCTTGCCGTGCGCCTGAGCATTGAAAACATGGGGATCGCCCTTGAACAGATCCGCGATGGTCTGCGCCCGCTTACGACCCAAAGACTGGTTGTAGCCGATACTTTTTTCGACTGCATCCTGAGGTGACACGCCAGCTTTATAGAAGCTTTGATTGTGCTGAGGGTCGGCGAAGCCAGTGACATCGATATCGACTTTTTCGCCTTCCTGGCTTTTTGAAAAAGTTCCGAGAATGTGACTGATATTCTTCTTCTGAACATCAAAGCTGTGGGGCTTAAGCTTGTCTTCATCGGTCTTGAAAGCATCAGTACTGAAGCCGAGCTTGAATGAAGGCTCAGGGCTTTCACCGGTCCCTCGATCATAGTCCACGCACATGCCGGTCTTTCCACCGGCTGATTTCGTGAGGTAAAGTCCCATCATGAAAATCGCGGCGCGAGTTTCAGAATCGTATTCATTCCTCTGCAGATTCAGGCAGGGTACAGGCCCTCCAGCAACACATGAAGCGCTTTGCGCGGAGGACCGCGTATCCAGGAGCGAAGTCACCAGGAAGAAGCCCAAAAGTGGAAATACATTCAGTTTGGTTATGAAAGACATCGTGACCCTCATCTCTGATGGTAGTCCAATCCTGGCAGTGCGTCAGCGGGCAACGTTTGCCCAGTGAACGCGCGCCACCGAGGCAGGGCTCCCTCTTCATTTGAAAACCCCTGAGATTCCATTTAAACTTCGTTCATGCTGTCGAAGCCCATTCAGACTGTGGGGCTTCTTTCATCGTACTCGTGACTTTTGCCGACGTGATCGCCTCCTGCCAGACCATTCCGAAAAGAGCGAAAACTGCGCGCGCCTTCCGGCATCCCGGAAAGCCGAGCTCCTGAACCAGGAGCGCGAAAGAATGAACCTCCACCCACAACTTTTGATTTCCTACGTTCTTTCCACTCTGGTCCAAGCGGGCCTCGCTGATCGCGAAACCATTCATGACAATCTAAAAGTCCACCAGGAGCGAACGAGTCAATTCATCGCCATCTGCAACAGGCAGACGGTGCTTAATGTCATGAAGTGCCTGAGGATGGTCCTGTGCCTGTCCGGAATCACGCTCGTCGGCTGTGACCGCGAAGTGGAGTCCCCTTCTCCTACGACCTATGAAGACCAATTCAGCCTGATCACTGACCTCCGGGCTTGCCTGCGCGAAGGCATCTCCGAAATCTGATCATATTTTTAACCATTAATATCAGATAGTTATAAAAAACCAAGTTGACATCCCTTTTCACGTGCACATAGTGCCTTTTAAGCCGACCCCGAGACTTTGACCGTGCCCTGGTAACCCCAGTTTCGACGCGTCGCGCGGGATGGCGAAATTTCGATTTTTGCGATTTTGGAGGATCTGTGACGACTGAAACCCAACCGGGAAAAAAAGAGTATAGAGACGTGAGTGTTGAGCCGGCCGACACCGAGGAGTCCTCTACCCAGGGCGAGCCACAGCAGACCGGCGCCCAGTCCACTGACTCTGGTGGAGTGAACTCTGCCGAGAGCAGGCTTGCGGCCCTCGAAGCTCAGGTGAAGGAAAAGGAAGCGAAATACGTTTACCTTTACGCTGAGTTTGAAAACTTCAAGAAGCGCGCGATCAAAGAGCGCCAGGATGCGATGAAATATGGCTGGGAGAATGTCGCTCGCGACTTGCTCGCAGTCGTCGACAACCTCGAACGTGCTCTCTCCCACATGCCTGAGGCCACGGACAAGAATCTTCGCGTGGGCCTTGAGATGGTCATGAACCAGTTCAAAGCGGCCATGCAGAAGCAGGGCGTCCAGCAGATTGAAACCCAGAACCAGGCTTTTGACCCGAACCTCCATGAGGCAATGGCTCAGGAAGCATCCGACCAGCCCCAAGGCCAGATCGTGAAACAGATGACCAGCGGCTATACCTTGAATGGACGCCTCCTGAGACCCGCTCAGGTCGTGATCAGCGCAGGCAACACAAACTAGTGCCACTGAGGCCGCCCGGCCTTTTCTGGAACTTTATTTCAACCAAACCCTTGACGAACCGTTTTTGAAACTCACCTTTTAGACAGAAAACACTTTCTTGAAGGTTTTAAATATGAAGAGGAATTTATGAGCAGAATTATCGGCATTGACCTTGGAACCACCAACTCCTGCGTATCCGTCATGGACGGAAGCGAAGCCAAAGTGATCCCGAACTCTGAAGGCGCGAACACCACCCCTTCGATCGTCGGATTCACCCAGTCTGGCGAAAAGCTGGTCGGTCAGACCGCCAAGCGCCAGGCCGTGACCAATCCTGAAAAGACCATCTTCGAAGCCAAGCGCCTCATCGGCCGCAAGTTCAACTCGAAGGAAGTTCAGGAATTCGTCAAACACGCTCCTTTCAAAGTCTTTGAAGCGAAGAACGGCGACGCGTGGATCAAGGTCGGCGACCGCGAATACTCTCCTCAGGAAATCGCAGCACTCGTCCTTCAGAAAATGAAGAAGACCGCTGAAGATTATCTGGGTGAACCTGTGACTGAAGCAGTCGTCACGGTTCCTGCCTACTTCAACGATGCTCAGCGCCAGGCTACCAAGGATGCCGGCCGCATTGCCGGTCTCGAAGTCAAACGCATCATCAATGAGCCAACCGCTGCCGCACTCGCTTACGGCCTCGACAAGGGTGCCAAAGAACACACGGTTGCCGTATTCGATCTCGGCGGAGGAACGTTCGACGTTTCGATCCTGGAACTCGGCGATGGTGTTTTCGAAGTCAAGGCCACCAACGGCGACACTTTCCTCGGAGGCGGCAACTTCGATCAGCGCATCATTGAATGGTTGGCTGACGAATTCAAAAAAGAATCCGGCATCGACCTCAAAAGCGATAAAATGGCTCTTCAGCGTTTGAAAGAAGCTGCGGAAAAGGCCAAGCACGAACTCTCCAGCACCACCACCACGGACATCAACCTTCCGTTCATCACTGCGGATGCCACAGGCCCGAAACATCTGAACATCCAGCTGTCCCGCGCGAAACTTGAATCCCTCGTCGCTGACCTCATCGAAAAGCTCTCCGGCCCCTGTGAAACCTGCTTGAAGGATGCCGGCATCGAAAAAAGCAAGATCGATGAAGTCATTCTGGTCGGCGGCATGACCCGCATGCCCCGTGTTCAGGCTCGTGTGAAGGAAATTTTCGGCAAAGAGCCCCACAAGGGCGTGAATCCGGATGAAGTGGTCGCAGTCGGCGCAGCCATTCAGGGCGGCGTTCTCCGCGGCGACGTCAAAGACGTTCTCCTTCTCGACGTGACTCCTCTCTCCCTCGGTATCGAAACCCTGGGCGGCGTCTTCACGAAGCTCATTGAAAAGAACACCACGATCCCGACCAAGAAATCCCAGGTATTCTCCACCGCGGCGGACAATCAGTCTGCCGTGACCATTCACTGCCTGCAGGGAGAACGTGATTTCGCCGAGTACAACAAGTCTCTTGGACGTTTCGATCTCGTTGGCCTCCCACCCGCCCCTCGTGGCGTGCCTCAGGTCGAAGTGACCTTTGACATCGATGCGAACGGGATCGTTCACGTCGGCGCCAAGGACCTTGGAACCGGCAAGGAACAGTCCATCCGCATCACCGCTTCCGGCGGACTTTCTGAAGAAGAAATCAAACGCATGCAGAAGGAAGCTGAAGAGCACAAGGCTGAAGACGAAAAGAGAAAAGAACTCGTCAACGCCAAGAACGGTCTCGACAGCATGGTTTACACCATTGAAAAGACCCTCAAGGAAAACGGCGACAAGATCAGCGACGAGTCCAAGAAGAACGTCGAAGAAGCTCTCGTCGAAGCCCGCAAGCACCTGGACAGCAAGGACGTGGACACCCTCAAGAAAGCCACCGAACAGCTCACTACCGCTTCAAACAAGATGGCTGAAGAAATGTACGCGAAGGCTGGAGCACAGGGTGCTGGAGCAGGTCCGGACATGGGCGCTGGCTTTGGAGCCGGTGCTGAAGCGGGTGCAGGCGCACATGCTGGCCAGGGCCAAGGTCCGGGGATGAAGACTGAAACCAAGGACGATAAAAAGAATGAAGATGTCATCGACGCGGACTTCAAAGAAGTCTAAGAGTCAGATAGTGTCTTGATCAACGGCCCCGGCTTGGAACCCAGGTTCTGTCCGGGGCCGTTTATTGTGCATCCATCCAAGCTGTCTGAACACTCCGATGTCCCTGGCCTTCATCATCTGCCCAACTATCCAGCGCAAGTTCTAAGGATCCTATGTCAAAAAGAGATTACTACGAAGTCCTCGGTCTGAGTCGTGGAGTTCCTCCCGAGGAAATCAAGAAAGCCTATCGCAAGCTGGCGGTTCAACATCATCCCGACAAAAATCCGGGCGACAAGAAGGCCGAAGACAAATTCAAGGAACTCTCCGAAGCCTACGAAGTGCTTTCGGATCCGCAGAAGAAGCAGATGTATGACCAGTTTGGCCACGCTGCCAACGCGGGTTCTGCCGGCGGCGGAGGTGGCTTTGAAGGTTTCGGAGGTGCCGGTGGCGCGAACATCAACGACATCTTCGGAGATATCTTTGGCGACATCTTTGGCGGTGGCCAAGGTGGCAGTCGTGCTCGTGGCGGACGCCGCGGCGGCAGGCCCGGTGCCGATCTCAGGACCACGGTCGATATCACTTTCGAAGAGGCAGCCTTTGGGGCCGAAAAAGTCATTTCTGTTCCCAAAACCGTCCGTTGCGACACTTGCGAAGGCTCCGGCGCCAAACCCGGCACTCAGCCAGAAACCTGCACAGGCTGCGCGGGCCGGGGTGAAGTCAGCTTTCAGCAGGGCTTCTTCGCCATCACTCGTCCCTGTCCTCAGTGCCAAGGTTCGGGCCAGAGGATCGCCAATCCGTGCTCCGGCTGCTCCGGCACCGGCCATGTGAAAAAACGCTCCCAGATTGCAGTCAAGATCCCCGGGGGCGTCGATACGGGCCAGCGCCTGAAACTCACCAACGAAGGCGAGGCCGGCGAACGCGGAGGCCCTCCGGGTGACCTGTACGTGGTCATCAACATTCTCCCCCATGACTTCTTCACCCGTGAGGAGTTCGACGTCATCTGCGACGTTCCGGTCACTTTCGTTCAAGCTGCCCTGGGCGCCGAAATCGAAGTCCCGACCCTCGAAGGCAAGGTGAAAGTGAAGGTTCCTGCCGGGACGCAGTCTCACAAGATCCTGCGTCTGAAGCATAAAGGTCTCAATCGCCTGGGCTCCCACGGACGTGGCGACCAGCTAGTCCGCGTTATCATTGAGACTCCTTCGAAACTGACGGCTGAACAGAAGGAACTGCTGAAGAAGTTTGATGAAATGGGAGCTGAAGCTCACCCCATTCACCACCAGTTCTTTGAGCGGGTCCGCAACTTTTTTGAATGAAAAGGTCTCATTTGGAGTTAAGGTCAGCCGGATGCCAAAACTCACTCCAGGACATGCCCAAAAGCTGACCCAAAAGCATTCGGTGAAGCTTGCTGTGTCTGCAGCGCTCCTTGCACTCCTTGGAGCAGGTGCAGGCTTGAGTTCATGCTCGAGCGCTCCCGTTTCCCCTTCAGCCAAAACTGGCAGGGACGGAGCTCGCGGAAACAAGGCACGTCCCGGCGACACTGCGGCCAAGTCCCGCAAGGACAGCACGGCTGATGCTGCCGGAGCACTGGGAGATCGTCCGGTCGGACTCAAGGGCCAGGAGGCCGTCGACTTCAAGGAAATCCAGACGCTTTACTCGGCAGGCGGTTATGATGCCGCACTTCTGAAGCTCACGGAGTTCGAAAAGAAATATCCCAACAGCACCCACATCGCTTACGCCAGAAACCTTCACGGTCTGAGTTACCTGCTGTCGAAGAAACCTCTTCAGGCGATCACTCAGTTCAAAAAAGCTCTCGAAGTGAGCCCCAGTGAAAATTTCAGGCCTTATGTCGCTTACAATCTTGCAGCCGCACAGGCGGACGCCAATCAGCTCGAAGACTCACAAAAGACTCTGACTGAAATTTCTCCGGACGCCCTGAACAACGAAATTCGCGTGAAGTACCATTCCTTGCGCGCTCGCAATTACCTGAAGCAGGGATCTTTCGTGGATTCCGCGCGTGAGTCGCTGACTCTTGGCAGATTTCTCAGCGAAGCCCAGCAGCGTTCCCCTTTCGTGGATCCGCTCGAGCAGTCGCTTTCCAATATTTCAGATCTCGCCATTCTTGAAAGTCTTTATGGCGGCTTCGAAGACGTATCGCTCGCCGACCGCGTGCTTTTTCGCCTGGGGATGCTTGAAATGGACCTGGGTCGCAAGGAAGCGGGAGAAGCGCACCTTCGCAATCTGATGACTCGCTACCCGAAGTCCGTGCATTACTCCGCCGCCTCTGAAAAAGTCAGACCGTTCCAGGCCCAGGCCGCCCAGGCGCCGGTCAATTCAAAAGTCGTCGGCGTTCTGCTCCCGATGCAGGGCAAGTTCGCCACGTTCGGAAATCAAGCCCTTCAGGCCATCACTCTCGCCTTCAGGATCTTCGAAGAGAAGACGGGCAACCACTTCACTCTCGTCGTGCAGGACAGTGGTGATGACGCCGAGACTGCCCTCAAGGCGCTTAACAAACTCTACTATGAAAACAAAGCCATTGGCGTCGTCGGTCCCCTTCTCAGCAAAGGCATTGACCAGGTCACGCAGAAAGCTCAGGCTCTCGGCCTCCCTTTGATCACGCTCGCACAGAACCCCGGCATCGCCGGCGATTACATCTTTCCATCCGGCCTGATCCCCCGCCTTCAGGCACAGGAAATCGCCCGTTACGCGATCCAGACTCTGGGTCTGAAGAAATTCGCCATCCTTCATCCCAAGGATAAATTCGGTGAAATGTACACGCAGGCTTTCTGGGACGCAGTCGAATCCATGGGTGGCCAAATCGTTGGCGAAGAAACTTACGCGGCGGGCGAGACTGACTTCCGTCATCAGATCGACAAGCTTTCAGGCCTCTACTATGCGAACGAAACCCGTGTGCGCGAACTTCAGGAGATGGCCAAGGAACGTGAAGCGCTCGGAATCAAGAAGCGCACTCGCAAGACGGAAAAGTACTTCTCGCTTCCTCCGATCGTGGATTACGAAGCCGTTTTCGTCCCGGATGAACCCAAAGTCGTCGGCCAGATTCTCCCGACCTTCGCTTACCGCGACGTCGATCACATCAAGTTTCTTGGGATCTCGACCTGGAACTCTCCTGATCTCGTCGCGCGGCTTCAGAACTTCGCCGAAGGCGCCGTGTTCACTGACGCTTTCTTTGCCCAGAGTGAAGCTCCTGCCATCAAGAATTTCGTCAGCCGTTACCAGACCGCTTACGGCCAGGAACCCGGACCGATTGATGCCCTGGCTTATGATGCCGCAAGCATACTTGAGAAGACTCTTGCTTCAGAGAGCCCGAAATCTCGCTCAGACCTGAAGGACGAACTTCGCAAGGTGAAGAATTTCGACGGCATCACCGGCAAGATTTCGTTCCAGAACGGAGACTTCAACCGCGTGCTCAACGTTCTGACGGTCCAGAAGGGCCAGATCATCGAAGCCGAAAAGAAGTGATGATCATTTGACCTGACAAGGCACGTTCGAAAGGATGGTCTTGAAAGGCGCCTTGGAGCCCTGCTCTCTGGCAGAAATTTTGAGGGTTTCCTTCAATCCTTTGGGGGTGGTTGTGCCTCTCAGTTCGATCTGGTAATCGAACAGGCTCTCAAGAGAAGCTTCAATGGAGTAACAGCCCGGGCAGCGGGCGGTGGCAAAACGGGTGACTTTGAGTTCAAGGTCATCTTTCACGCCAGGATCCCCCTGAGCCGCCTCATGATTGCGCGTATTGAAAGAGAAGGTGGCTCCACGGCTTCTACAGGTGATGTCTGGGTTGATGTCGCGGGCAAAAGCTGAGCTCGAAGTGAGACTCAGGGCCAGAATCAGGCTGGATAAGATTTTTGACTTCATGATAACGGAACCTTTCATTGAATTAACTTAAGACTCGGTGCGCTATAGTCTCTCTCGGCTGACATTTCAACCCTCATCCATCCTAGAAGACAACTCCTTGAAATCTTGGGCTAGTTTGACTTGCCAGGGGCTTTGACTGTTTCATTTTCATACCTGAGGCTAAAACTGATCTTTCAAGTGATTTCTCGGCAAAGCCTGCCCATTGGCAGCGCTTCAAAGAGTCCTCATACTCAAAGATAGCCCGAGGACCAGATTCAAGGTTCTGCGCACTGGAAAAGGATTTTCCCGTGATGGCTGGTCAGGAGGACTTTTGGGTTTGAGATTTGACCCCGTCGGCGGCGGTCAATTTAAAGAAGCGGTCAAACAGATGATTGAGGCCGAACGCGCGCCCATCAAGAATCTGGAAAAGGCCAAAGCCCGTGAAGAAGCGAAAATGAAGCTCTTTCAGGAGTTCAAATCCAAGTTCACGGGTTTCGAAAAGACCCTCGCCGAATTTTCCAACATCAAGAAGTTCCGGGAACTCAAAGTCGATCTCGGCGAAGGCGACAAACAGGTCAGTGTCACTTTCGACAAGGAGACCGCCCAGCCAGGCTCCTACACCATCGAAGTCGACCAACTCGCCTCACGTTCTTCCATCATTTCCAACGGCTTCTCCAGTCCGGATGAAGCCAATCTCGGCCTCGGTTACGTCGTGCTCAACACTGCCAAAGACGGCTCAGATGAGGTCTTCGTGGATGAGAAGGACTCGAGCCTCAAGGGCATCGCCAACCTCATCAACAACCGGAAAGACTGTCCCGTGCATGCATCCGTCATTCAGGATCAGACGGATCCTGAGAGACCCTGGAAGTTGATCGTTTCCGCGAAAAACGACGGTCAGAGCAATGCGATCGAGTTTCCTGACTTCTATTTCATGGACGGTAAAGAGGACTTCAGCATCGGTGAAGAGCACGAAGCCGGCAATGCTCTCATGAAAGTCGACGGTTTTGAGATCGAAGCAGGTGGCAATCGCATCAAGGAATTTCTCGAAGGCGTGAGCATGGATCTCAAACAGGCCAAGCCGGATGCCCCTTTCACGATGACGATCACCGAGGATTATCAGAAGATTTCTGGCAAGGTCAAAGGCCTGGTGGATCAAGTCAACGGCGTGCTCGACTTCATCAACAAGCAGAATCAGGTGGATGAAAAGTCCGACACCAAGGCCACTTTCGCAGGCGATTCGAGCCTGCAGTCGGTGGAATACCGGATTCGAAACGTGATGCACGAAGGATTTCCCGTCTTCGACAACAAGGAAGATCCAGGCACCCCTCGCCTCATCTTTCTGAATCAGATGGGCATCGAATTCGAAAAGAACGGCCAGCTTTCTTTCAAGGAAGAAAAATTCACGAAGGCGCTCGGCGCGGATTTCAACGGCACCGCCGAAGGCATCACCGGAGAATACGGAATCGCCAATCAGCTCAAGGAAATCATCACGGGCTACACTCGCAGTGGCAACGGACTCGTCAACGTTCGCGAGACCGCGATCCGCAGCCGCATCAAGCAGATCGATTCGGACATCGCCACCAAAGAACGACGGGTTGAGCAGCGCACACAGGCGCTCACCGATCAATTTTCAAGACTTCAGTCTTCTCTGAGCAACATGCAGAAGCAAGGACAGTACCTCAGCGCCACGATGGGTGGCGGAGGCGGCGGTGGAAACATGGTCCAGCAGTTGTTGGGCGGATGAATGGGTGAGTGAGCAAGTTTTACGATGACTGAAAAAGACGAAGAGAAGTTGAACATCACGAGATCAGCAATCAAACGGGGAATCAAAAGATGAATTACGGTGCAAACAGTTACAAACAGATGTCAGTCAAGACCGCCAATCGCGGACAGATCCTGATCATGCTTTATGAGGCCGCAATTCAAAATGTCAAAAAAGCGTCGGCAGCGGTTGACAAGAATGATCGCTCTGCCAAAGGCATCCACATCGGAAAAGTCCACGATATCGTCAATGAATTGGTGAACACTCTCGATTTTGAAATCGGCGGCGCCATTGCCACGGATCTCGAACGGCTGTACAATTTCATGGCGGAGCAGTTGATCAAGGCCAATATGGATAACTCAAAAGCTCCTCTGCTGACGGTGCAGAAACTCCTCGAAACACTTCTCCAGGGATGGCGAGTGGCGGTCGCGGATGCTCAGAAGCAGAACGTTCTCAAATAGGCAGTACGGGTACAAGAATCATGAAGACTCACGAATCCCCGATCTTGAAATTGATGCAGAGCCTGAACCGCTGTCTTGAGAAGATGCTTGTGCTTTCGGAAGAGTTTCTGAAGGAAGCCGATGCGAGGAAAGCTCTCCCCGACCTGACCCGGTTTGAAGCGGAACGCGAAACCATCCTTCGAGGAATTTCGCTCTTTGATCGCAAGATCACGGAAGCGGCAACCACTTTGCCCAAGGACGCCAGAACCTCGCAGCTCATCAGCACGATCACCACCCTGCTCGACGCAAAAATGCTGCTCGTTGAAAAGATCGTGAGGGTAGACGCCGCGATTTCCCAGAAGATTGAAGAAGCTCAGGCTGAAATCACGAAGAAGATTCAGAACAGCCGAAAGAGCAAGGAAGTGCTCGGTAAGTTCAAAAGCACCTGGGTCAACGAGAATGGCGAAGAAGTGGATACTACCCTATGAAAATCGAAACTATTTTGGGTTCCAAGCTCAACGCTGAAGGCTATGACCTGGTGGACCTCGTTCCGATTCCCGCTCACGGGGATCGCATGGTCCGCATCCGCACGCTCCAGGAAGCGCTCGAGGATTTTGAAAACTTTCAGGCCAATTCCGATGGTCAGACGACGAGCTACCTGATCCAGGTCCGCCCCACTCCTGCTCAACCGGCCGCCCAGCCCAGGCAGTCCGAAGCCCAGTACCCCGCTTTTGATCCCACCTGCGAGGATGGGCCTCAGTGCTTTGTTCCACAAAACCAGGAATTGGCTCCGATCACCGAAGATCGCCTGCACGACAGCATTTATCTCACTGATGGAAAGCTCAACGTCGCTTACCTTCAGCAAAACGCCGATCTGCTTTATTCCGCTGGCGACTACGCTCTGGCAAAGAATATCTTTCAGACCGTTCTGAGCACGGGCGAAAAGTCCGGCCACGCTCTTTTCTGGATCGGCAGGTGTCATGAAGCCGAAGGCAATCCAAAGGACGCTCAGGCCTGTTTCGAGGAGTCTCTGACGTATCAGCCCGCGATCCACGCTTACCAGCATCTGGCTGCCCTTCTGATTCGCGCAAAAAAGGATCACGAAGCTGCAGAAGTCATGCAGCGGGCGTTGAACCTCAAGGACACGGCTCGCGAAATTCAGTTTGAGCTTCACATGGCTGCCGGCAATTGCTGGATGCGTGCGGAAAAGGCAGACAAGGCTGAAAAGCATTACCGCCGCGCACTCAGCATCGATCCCTCCGCTGATTCGATCCAGGCCAATCTGGGGGCGCTCTACCTGCAGATGGGACAGACCTCTGAAGCCAAACGATTCTTTCAAGATGCGGTCGCTTCCAACGCGAGAAACGAAAAGGCCCTCTGCGGGATCGCCTCCTGCTTCCTCGCTGAAGGAGACAAGCGCCAGGCCCACGACTACTTCGCGAAGTCGCTGGACATCAGTCTCAACAATCCGACCGCGGTCTTTCACCTCGTGAAATGCGCCTATGAGATCAAGAGTTATGCCAGTGCCGCGCGAATTCTCGAAGAATATGTTCAGATCGCTCCCGTGAGTGGAAATCTGCTTTACAGCCTGGCCGGCCTTCAGTTTCACCTGGGGCGAACCGGCGATGCACGCGAGACCGCAAACCGGATCCTCACGATGCAGAAGGAACATGCCGGAGCCAAAGAGCTCATTCAGATGATCGAGACGAATTGATTCAGACCAGACAGTGAACCGGAGCAGGAAGTTCCGGTGAAGAAGCAGTCAGCCCCAGCGGAAAATGCAGTGGCAGCAAGACCTATCAGGAAGACAGGGAGACATCATGGCAGTTGACGGACAATTACTCAGAGGCGAAGTTTCAGAAAATCCTCAGGGCGAAGAAAAAAATATTGAGCAATTGCTCAGCGGCTTTCTCCACGCTCTGGTCATGGAGCTCAATGACTTCAGCGATCTGGGGGAAAAATCGGTTCAGGCCGCGACGCAGCCTGCTTCGAGGTCAGCCAGCCCCCTCGCATTCCCTGTTGCACCTGTGGCGCTGGCCCTCAAGGGTCCGGAGCTGACCCGATGAGCGACATCAAACCTCCCTCTTCAGTGAAGTCACCACTGAGACCTCTGCGATGCCTGGTGATTCAGCTCGGCAGACTCGGCGACACCCTTCAGAGTCTGATGGCGCTTCGTGCGGCCAAGCAGCTCTACCCTCAACTCGAAATTCACTTGATCACTCACGAAGCGTTTTCTTCAGCCGCGAAAGAAGTTCCTTGGCTTGCCAGCGTGATCACTCTGCCCACGGATAAACTCGTTTCGCCCATTCTTCAAGGCAAGCTGACTGAGAGACAATCCCTGGGTGAACTGGCTCGCTGGGTGGCTCCCCTGATTCAGGACCGCTGGGACTACGTGCTCAACTGGTCGTTCTCGGACGCCAGCAGTTTTCTGACCGGGCTTCTGGCTTCGCGAGTGAAGCTTGGCTATTCGAGACGCAAGGACAACGCGCTCTCCTGCGCCGATGGCTGGAGTCATTACGTTCAAGCCGTGATTCAGGAAGGCTCCGTTCAGAATATCCATCTGACGGACATTCTGACGACTCAGCTCCTCACCGCACTGCAGATCCATGAAGGTGAACCTGCCGAAGAGAGTGAGTCTTCAAATAACTCTTCAGGCGCTTCGAAATTCTTCTTCAGCTCTCAGGACCGCAAGAACGCGGGTGGACCGAATCCCGCTTTCTTGCCCGCTCATTTCAACGATCCTTTCGTGAAATGGGGCGCGATTCAGCTTGGGGCTGAAGGCGAATCCAGACAGTGGAGTCCGCAGAAGTGGGCGAAACTGGCTTCCTATCTGCTGCGACGTCATCCAGAGTACCGTATCGTGCTGCTGGGCGATGAAAAGGAGAAGACGCTCGAGAAGAGTTTTCTCAAAGCGCTGGATCCAGACCTCTCCCGCGACCGCGTGATCTCAAAGATCGGAAAGCTCAGCTTTGACTCGTGGACCACGCTGATCAGTGGCTGCCAATGGTTGATGGCTTCTGATGCGCCGGTGATTCACCTTGCAAGCGTCCTGGGAACCCGCGTTCTGAATATATCAGTCGGTGCAGTCCGTTGGAATGAAACCGGTCCATATGGCAACGGTCACTACATCGTTTCATCGAGTCTCCCCTGCACTGGGTGTGAGTCGCTCTCGCGAAAAGCGGCGGCTCATTCCTGTGCGGACTCCATCACTCCTGAAGGGGCTTACGCCGTCTGGAGCTATGCTTCGAGTGAATGGGCTCATCGCAGACAGTTGCCGATCGAGACGCATTTTTCGCAGCTCAGCTGGTCTTCTGAGCTTTCACATATCCGGATTCACCGCTCCAAGATCCGCGGCGCCAACGACGGTGGCGGCGTTTTCTATGAACCGATGGTTCAGCGATCGATGGAACTCCAGGAATGGAATTCTCACGTCATGGGCCACATCGCCCGTGCCTGGTACTGTGGCTGGGTGCCGCCGGTTGGACAGGAGCTCGATCGCAGGATGCTGAGCTCGGGACTCATGCAGGGACTGAGACAGCTCAATGAATCTTCCGAAGTTCTGATGAAGATCTGTGCTGAAGCGGAGCGCGCCGCAAGCACGCTTCAGCAGAAGAGTGCCAAGCTCCCGTCTGAACGCATCATGAGCGTGAGGGACCGCGATACGCTTCGCGATCTCGGCAAGAAGCTCAACGATCTCGATCAGCTTTTCGAAAGACTTTCGCAATCTCAGGCCGCTCTGAAGCCTTTCTCCCAGATTGCAAAAGTTCTGATGCACAATCTCCAGGGTCAGCAACTCGCTGACCTCGGCAGAGAGAGCGCTGAATCCTATCAGCTTCTGAGCCAGGGCATCGTCCTGCTCAGGGACTGGGTCAAGCACACTCTCACGCTGGCCAAACCCGTCGCTGTCCGAAGCACGACAGAAACAACCCCTTTGAGGAGGTTACATGACCGGATTTAAAATCAACGGTGTCGATCGTCCGGCCCCCGTAGCCTTGAACCAGGATTTCGGCGCACTCATTCACTTCGTCCATGAGAATATGGTCAACGAGATGTCTCTGATCTCCTCGATCCGAGTGAATGGTCTGGAGATCAGCGAAAACGACGAAAAGGACCTCGCTCCCGTCATCCTCTCCGATCTTGAATCCGTCGAGATCACCTTCGCGCACCCGCGTGAGATCGCCGAAGACACGCTTCAGACGCTGAAGCTCTTCACGGATCAACTCGCGACCCTGAGTCGCGGGACTGCCTCACAGATCGGGTCAACGGAAGCAGAACTCGATTTTCAGAGACTTCTCGACGGCATCCAGACTCTGGCCGACACCGTTCAAAGCGTGAAGAAGATCCTTCACATCGGTGTGATGCCTCTGATCAATATTCTGGAAGCCGATCTCATCTCCGTGCTCACTGATCTCGTTCAGACGCATGAGTCAAAGGATCTCAGCTACCGCGCTGCCCTGCTCAGTGAGCATCTCCCACTCAACCTCGAGCTCTGGAGAGATGAAGGCATCCCGGAGATGATTCGTTCCAGAGACAGCTGAACGCTCAATTGGATTTGTCAAAATCCGGATTGAGGCGGTCGAGCTTTTCCTTCAGTTGCTTTTCGAGCCCGACGTCTTTGGGCTCGTAGAACCTGCGTCCCACGAGCTCTTTGGGCAGATGCGATTGCATCGCGCGCTGATCACCCTGATTGTGCGCATACTTGTACCCCTGGCCGTAACCTTCTTTTTTCATGAGGCCCGTGACCGCGTTTCGCAGATGCATCGGCACCGGCAAAGCGCCGGTCGCGTGAATTTCCGCGATCGCCTGCCCGATCCCGACATAGCTTGCATTGCTCTTCGGCGCCATCGCCAGATAAGTCACTCCCTGCGCGAGGTTGATCCGTCCCTCGGGCATCCCGATGAAATCGACCGCGTCCTTGACCGCAAGCGCGACCTGAAGTGCACGAGGATCCGCGTTACCAATGTCCTCCGAAGCGAGGATGACCATTCGCCGCGCGATGAAAAGAGGATCTTCCCCTCCCTCGAGCATGCGTGCGAGGTAATAGAGGCCCGCGTGTGGGTCACTGTCCCGCAGACTTTTGATGAAAGCCGAGACCACGCTGTAGTGCTCTTCGCCTGATTTGTCATACGGAATGGGCTGGCGCTCAAGAGAGGACTCCAGCGCGTCTTTGACCTGCGCGAGAGTCATCGGCTCGCCGCCGGCAGCGCTCGCATAGAGAGAAACATTTTCGAGAGTCGTGAGGGCGCGACGTGCGTCGCCTTCGGAAGTTTCAGCGAGCCACTGGATCGCTTCATCTGAAATTCTGAGAAAGCCGCCGAGTCCACGCTTCGAATCGGCAAGCGCGTTGCGAATGATCTGCGACAACGCACCCACTTCGAGTCGCTCCAGACGAATCGTCCGGGCCCGGGAAAGCAGTGCCGAGTTCAATTCGAATGAAGGATTTTCGGTGGTGGCTCCAATCAGCGTGACCGTTCCGTCTTCGACATGCGGGAGAAGTGCATCCTGCTGGGATTTATTGAAGCGATGAATCTCGTCCACGAAGAGGATGGTTTTTCGCTGACTCATGCGGCGCGACTGCTTCGCTTTTTCAACCGCTTCCTTGATGTCCTTGACTCCGGAGAGCACAGCGCTCAACGATTCGAAGCCCGACATCGTTCGCTGCGCGATGATCTTGGCGAGAGTCGTCTTTCCGCAACCGGGGGGACCCCAGAGAATCAACGAAGGTACCCGGTCCGTTTCGATCCAATGACGCAGCGGCTTTCCTGGGCCCAGGACTTTTTCCTGCCCGGTAAAATCGTCGAGAGTGCGAGGTCTCATTCGATGCGCAAGCGGTCCGGCATTCGGTCCTATCGTCCCGCCTTCAGAGGTCTGCTCTTCTCCGAAATCAAATAGATCTGACATGATGACAACCGTACTTCCTTTGCTTATGCTCGCTCCAGGAAACAGGAAAACCTATGGCGACCCCGAGAACTGAAAAGACAAGTAGCAAGAAATCTGAGAAAAGTGGGCTGAATCTCCGCAAAATCGGTTTTATCATCAAACACAATCACCCTCAGGCTGCGGCCCTGGCCAATGAGCTGGCCCAGACGGTTCTGACCCATGGCCTAGAAGTGGTCTTTGCGACCGAGAGCCGCCCGGTCGTTCAGGAACTGCTCAAGATCACCCAGAAAGTGAAGGGATTCAAAAACCGCATTCAGATCATCGAAAAAGCCAAAATGGTCGATCAAGCGGACCTCATCATTGTGCTCGGTGGCGACGGAACCTATCTCAGCATTGCGCGTCAAATGAAGCTCCGCAGCGTGCCTGTCATGGGCATCAACATGGGAACCTTGGGATTTCTCACTGAAATCAAACAGAGCGAAGCTTTCGAAACCTTGGGACAGCTCCTGGACGGCAAAGCTCCTGTCATCAGTCAGCGGGCTCTCCTCGAAGTGACGCTGAAGCGGAAGGACAAAGTCGTCTTTCAGGGACCGGTCGTCAATGACGCTGTCATCTCCAAAGGCGCGATTGCCCGAATCATTGATATGCAGATCAAAGTGAACGGCCAGTACGTGAATACCGTCCGAGCTGACGGCATCATTGTCAGCACTCCGACGGGCTCGACGGCTTATGCCCTTGCTGCAGGGGGGCCAATTCTCGAGCCTTCCCTTCCCGCTCTCATTTTGGCCCCGATCTGTCCCCATAGTTTAACCCAACGCCCACTCGTGATCCCCGAGGACAGCGAGATCGAAATTTGCTTAACGCGTAGGCCCGGGCACGTCGTTCTGACGCTGGATGGACAAGATGTGGTAGATATGAAAGAAGACGACGTGGTCGTGGTGAAGCGCTTCAAGAAGCACTCTCTCCAGCTGATTTCGTCCCCGAGCCGCGACTACTACAGCCTCCTCAGGGAGAAGCTGAACTTTGGTCACAGAGAATAGCTCGCCAAAAACAGGTAATAGGATTTTTCAGCAGGATCAAGAGTCGAGGCAGCAGCCGAGAGCAACAGATTCTTGAGCCATCGCTGAAAAAAATCAGGAAAGGCATCACTTGCTCGAAACCCTCAAGATCAAAAATATCGCGATCATTGATTCCGCTGAGATCACCTTCAAGGCCGGACTCAACATTCTCTCTGGAGAAACGGGTGCGGGCAAATCCATCATCATCGAAGCAATCTCACTGATTCTTGGCAGCCGCGCGAACATCGAACTGATCCGCTCGGGCTGTGATGAAGCCGTCGTCGAAGGACTTTTCAGCACGAAGAACATTTCCTGGATCAATGCACGACTTGAAAAACTCGGCTTTGAATCCGACACCGGTGAACTTCTCATCAAACGCTCGGTCAACAGGAATGGCAAGCACCGCATCTACATCAATGGCAGCCTCGGCACTCTGAGCGCCCTCCAGGAGCTTTGCCAGGATCTGATCGACCTCTGCGGCCAGCATGAACACCAGTCCCTTCTGAAGCCCGTCACGCAGCTTGATCTTGTGGACCGCTATGGTGGACTCGCGGAAGACTCTCGCGCTTATTCACGGATTTTTTCACAATTCAAGTCTCTGAAACGCGAACGCGATGAACTGTCGACCGCGGAAGCAGAGCGCCTTCGAAAATCGGATTTTCTCCAGTTTCAGCTCAATGAGCTTGCGGAAGCGAACCTGCAGCCGCAGGAAGATGAAACGCTTCACGCCGAAAAGATTCTCCTTCAGTCCGGAGAATCCCGCGTTCAGACTGCTGAAGCTGCACGCGACATGATCGAAGCCGAAGATTCCGGCGCGATGAACGTCCTCCGCGCTGCGCTCATGAAACTGCGCGCACTCAATCAGATCGATGACCGGGTGACCCCGATCCGCGAGAGCCTGGAACGCGGCATCGCTGAAGTCGAAGACTGCAGCCTGGCGATCCATCGCTACTTGAGTTCGGTGGACATGGATCCTGAAAGACTTCAGACCGTGCAGGAGCGCCTGTCGCTCATCGCTGACTTGCGACGCAAGTACGGCGCGACCGTACAGGAAATGCTCGAAAGCCAGGAAAGACTGCAGAAGGAATACTCGGAACTTGGAGAAGCGGGAGTGCGCCTTGAAGAAATCGTCGCCGAACTCGTCGCGACTGAAACCAAGCTCATGAAAAACGGCAGAAAGCTTTCAGCTTCCCGCAAGAAAGTATCCGACCTTCTGGCCAAGTCCGTGACCGGCGAACTCAAGGACCTCAAGATGGGCGACGCCAAGTTCATGATTGAGCTCAACCCAAAGGGAGACCTTGACTCCTGGACCTCTCACGGAGCCGACGGCATTCAGTTCGTGGTTCAGACCAACAAGGGCGAAGCCGCAAGGCCTTTGGGGAAAATCGCCTCTGGCGGAGAGCTCTCGCGCATGATGCTGGCCATTCGCCGCGTGATCGCTGACAAGGGCGGCATCGGAGTTTACCTCTTTGATGAAATCGATGCGGGCATCGGCGGCCAGACCGCGTTCGAAGTCGGCAGGAAGCTCAGATCCGTCGCCAAGCACAATCAGGTGATCTGCATCACTCACCTTCCGCAGGTCGCGTCCTTCGCACACCATCACTTGAGCGTTCGCAAGGCGTCGAAGTCTGACCGGACGGCGACTGAGATTGTGGAACTCTCGCTGAAAGAGCGCAAAGAAGAACTCGCGCGCATGCTGGGTGGACCTCAGCTCACGAAAAAGAGTCTCGAGAATGCGGCTGAGTTGCTCAGTCTGGCGCGATAGACTACGGCATCCGCTCGCGCTGAATCTTCTCGTCTTCCTTCGACCAGCTGAGAAATGAACCGTGCGCACGTGGGTACCCCACATTGATGTACTGCCCAAAACGATCGCCGATCCGGAAACTCATTTCGTCCAGATCGTGGCAATGCCCCATGACGACGAAGTCATTGCCAAGGTTCAGCTTCTCGACAGCGTGGTTGCGGTACAAAGTGCGAAGTCGCGTGATTTGATCCGTGGGAAGCGAAAGGGGTGAACGCGGACTCTTCTTGCGGCTCGCAGCACTGCTCGTGTTCCCGACCCAGTCGAGCCAGTTGCCCGGAAGCACACTGACCAGAGCCTTCATGACGGGGCTTCTGAAAAAACCTCGCAGAGCCTTGTAGCCGTAGTCCTTGGGATCGACCAGATCCCCATGGGCGACGTAGAAGCGTTTGCCGGCCAAGTCGAAGCTGACGTCGGCAGGGTGAATCTGGAGACCGGGAATTTTTGAGAACGCCCTCGTGAGATGAAAGTCGTGGTTGCCCTCGATGTAATGAATCTTCACTCCTCGCTGGTCGGCAGCCGCGAGGACTTCGATGAATTTGCGATAGCGTGAAGTGAGGAGCTCCTTGTTGCCCACGAAGAAATCGAAGACGTCACCGGCGAGAACCAGGATATCCCCGGAGTGCACCCTTTCGGTGATGAGTTTGAGCAGGGAAAGGTAAAGGGGATCTTCAGGTCCGGTGATATGCAGATCTGAAGTGATGATCACACGCATGCGTGGGAAAAGTATCTGAAATCAGACCTTCTGATCAAGCAGTTTTGATCAGACCTTCTGATCAAGCAGTTTTCCGCGAACGCGGCCGTCCTGGGACGTCTCCTGACGGAGTTTGAGGAATTCTTCGCCACTCATCTGCTTGACGACTGCACCGCGTCCGTCTTTCAAAACGACTTTGAGACCCAGGCGGGTATTTTCGACTTCGGCATTCAAGCCGTTGGCCTGGCTCTGAGCATCCTGGCCGAAACTTGCCGCGGCTGCTGCCACTTCAAAGGGATCAGCCTTTTTCTGCTCTTCTTCCTTCTCATCCTCGGGCTTCTTCTTCTTCTGCTGCTCGTACGCGCCACCGCCAGGATCTCTATCCTTCGTGGTTCGAGTAAACGAATGAATCGCTGCTGTCAAAGGAATGACTTTCATGTGGGGCCTCCAAAATGCTTATCGCCACTCTTGGCTCAAAAGTTGAATCTAGTTGTTTCCCTCATCATGAGAGCCCATTCCAGGCGATGCACTCGCCATGCAGAAGCGTCCATCAAGCTTGCCTGAAAAGAAATGAGTGAGACCCCCATGGACTCGGCATCCATGAAGGTCTCCAGGCTATGGGACATCAAAACCGAGGGATCAGTTGAGCAATTTGAGAGCTTGCATCGGAGTGTTGTTGGCCTGGGCCAATACTGCAACACCCGCACTTTGCAGAATATTGCCCCGAACGAGCTCTGAGGTTTCTGCCGCAATATCCGTGTCGGCAATTCGGCTCCGAGCGGCGCTCAGATTTTCCTTCGCGGTGCCGAGGTTATTGACCGTGGACTGCAGAGTATTCTGAGTCGCGCCGAGTTTCGCACGTGCTTCGAGCACTTTGTTCATCGCACCATCCACTTTATCCATCGAGTCTCGGGCGCCATCGATGGAACCGAAATTCAGCTCGCTGACCCCAATTTCACCTGATTTTACGTTGAATTCGGCGGGATTGAACATGATGCGGTCTGCACCGCCCTCCTCCTTCTTGATCCCGACCTGAAATTGCAGCTCTTTGGCATTGCCGTTCAGGAGATTCGTGCCATTGTAATTGGTGACGTTGGCGATGCGGTCGATTTCACTCTTGAGCTGCTGCACTTCCTTGTCGATGAAGCCGCGCTCCTTGTCGCCGACCGTGTCCGAAGCGGCCTGTACGCCCAGTTCCCGCATGCGGATCAGGATGTTGCCTACTTCATTGAGGCCACCTTCAGCGACCTGAACAAAGGAGATTCCGTCATTGGCGTTTCGTTCGGCCATGCCCATGGAGCGGATCTGACTGCGGAGGTTTTCACTGATTGACAGACCTGCTGCATCATCGCCTGCGCTTGTGATGCGCTGACCGGATGCAAGTCTCTCGTAGGTTTTAGCCTGGTTTTGTGAACTGTGGGAAAGCGAGCGGTTGGCGGCGATGGCAGCCATATTGGTGTTGATTCTCAAGCCCATAACAAACGTCCCTCTAGAGAAATGACGATTCTGGTGAAGAACCGTCTCCGAGTTTTAGGAACGTCTGAATTGTGAGCACTTGAGCGATGATTCCGAGTCACAACAGCCCGGAGTCAAATTGGAAGACACTGAATTCTTCGGCTATGCCGAAGTCATTTCCGCCACGCGTAACAGCAAATACAGGTAGCAGACGTTGTCAGCTCTCCAGAAGAAATTTGGTGGTTCTTCTGGCTGACAATCTGCTCTTCGGACGCGGCGCGTTAGCACTTGAGTAAAACAGTATAATATTAACAATCTATTTTTATTGTTTTGTAACTATTCGAAACTATTGACTGATGCAGTCACCCCTAATGAGGTGGATCCCTGATTCAGGGATCCACCTCAGGGTGGTGTACTACCAGACGTTCAGATCAACCGATGAGCTTGAGAGCCATCATGTTGTTCTGATTAGCTTGACTGAGGACCGACACACCTGCCTGAGAAAGAATGTTGTTCTTGGTCAGTTCTGCAGTTTCGGAAGCCATATCCACATCGCGGATGCGGCTGTTGGCTCCTGACAGGTTCTCATGGTAGATTTCCATGTTGTTGATGCTGGACTGGAGACGATTCTGAAGAGCGCCCATTTCAGAGCGGTTTTCGGAAAGGTTCTGAATCGCAGAGTCAACGACGGCCAGATTGTTCTGAGCATCTTCTTTGCTTGCGACACTGATGCCGCCAACGCCGAGGCGGTTGGTGGTGATGTCGGTCTTTGCGGTATCGAACTGAAAACGATCCTGTGCAGGGTTGTTATTCAGACCGATCTGAATTTCAAGTTTCTTTCCTTCGCCGTTCAGAAGCTTGGCGCCGTTGTACTCAGTGGACTGAGCGATACGATCGACTTCGCTCTTGAGCTGCTGAACTTCTTTGTCAATGAACTTGCGTTCAGTGTCGCCGATGGTGTCAGAAGCTCCCTGAATGGAGAGTTCGCGAAAACGAGTCAGGATGTTTCCAGTTTCGTTCATCGCGCCTTCAGCGGTCTGAATCATGGAGATCCCGTCGCTTGCATTTCGCATGTCCTGGCGGATCGAGCGAATGTTGCTCTTCATTTTTTCAGAGATCGCCAGACCTGCGGCATCATCTGCCGCCTTGGTGATTCTGGAACCCGAAGACAACTTCTCGAGAGAAGCTTTCTGCGCGGTCGAATTGATGCCCAAATTACGCTGTGCTGCCAAAGACTGTACGTTAGTACTAATTCTTAAACCCATACCATCCTCCAAGATGAGGCCCCAGATTCTACCGGATTCAAGAGCGGACGTGAGTCCGCGCCTGTTCCCGTTGGAACTTGAAACGCCAATTTATTAAGTGTGGCAGGAATATGCTGTACCCCTGCCGAAGGACTGACTCTGTAGAACCCATCTACCGAATCAATCTTCGTTCAAATACCTAATCGGTCCACCATTAAGATAACTTAAGACTTTTTTAGTCAACTATTCGATTAGCAAAATACTGTGATTGATCCAGCACATAATGCATTGCGTTAAATACAAACTGCATTCGAGACCTATTTTTAGTGAGCACTTTAGTCTTCTATTACATCCCGGAAATCAGATCTGCGGCTTGATAGGGGTCGGTTTCTCTCAGAACCAACTGCTGAAGCAGCTCTTGACCCGATTTGGTCTCAAAAGCTGCCATCAGGGTTTGATTGAGACGCTCCGTCAGAATATCCAGCACTTCATTCTTGAGAAACTGCGCGGTCTTCAGTTTGCGTTTGTCCGTAACGGTGAGGTGCGCCTGATGTCCCGCAATCGCCGCAACAAGTTCAGTCACTCCGATGTTGCGAACCGCCTCTGTTTTCAAGACAGGAATCATCCAGGTGTGCTCATCGTGATCATTGAGTCCCACCATGTTGATCAGTTCTCGCACCATCTTGTCGGCTTCAGGACGATCGCTTTTATTGACGGCGAAAACATCGGCAATTTCCATCAATCCGGCTTTCATCGCCTGGATCGAATCTCCGCTCTCAGGCACCAGCACGACGATCACGGTCTGTGCGAGTTTCAAAATTTCGAGTTCTGTCTGCCCCACTCCCGCCGTTTCAACGAGAACCACATCAAAACCAGCGGCATCAAGAACGAGCACGACTTCCTTGGTCGCATGCGAAAGGCCACCGTGTTTTCCGCGAGTGCCAAGGGATCGGATGAAAACGCCTTCGTCTCCGGAATGCTGCTGCATGCGAATGCGATCCCCGAGAATCGCTCCACCCGTGAAAGGACTCGATGGATCCACAGCGACGATCGCCACGCGTTTTCCTTCCGCACGCAGATTCGCGGCGAGACGATCGACCAATGTGGACTTGCCCGCGCCCGGAGGCCCGGTGATCCCCCAAACCTGCGCATGCCCGGAGTGAGGATAAAGAAGGTGCATCATGGCCGCGAGATCCGAATCGCGATTTTCAACCTTGGAGATGATCCGGGCCAGGGACAGGCGATGCCCGGCAAGCATGTCGTGAACGAGTTTTTCGGAGCGGTTCATGCTCACCTTTTCTCACAGCTTGGACGGGTGCTCAAGCCTGTAGGCAATATCTGCCCCGTTTAGCTGAGTGCACGAGGGCCCGATAAGCGTGAAACAAGGTCCACAGGCCCGCACTGAAGCCTTGAATGAAGCTGGCATGGAGGCCAGACTCAGATGAAACCCGATTCAAAAATCACCCGGTCCCTTGCAACCCAGCTTCGCACGGGCATTCAGGCCCAAGGCCCGCGAAGCTTGAAGCGGCTGAACGCCTTCCCGCTTCTGGTGGCCACTTCAGCCGCTTACGGAACCATCGTTTTTGGAAGTCTTGTGGCCGCCTTTGCATTGGCCACCGCTCTTCACGCCACTCCTGCACAAAGCACGGGATTCGTCGCACTTGGCCTTCTGGTCGGCATCTTTGGCGGCCTGCTCTTCAATTTTGCCATGGGCCCAGTCCAATTGAAGCAGACCCTCCATGCACAGCCTCTTTCACAGGCGAGTTTGAACCAGCACCCCACCACTCTGGGAGAGATGATTCAGGAAACTTTCAATCGACAGGAGATGAAGACACCCCAGGTCTTTCTCGTTTCAGATGAAGAGTCGAAACTCTACGGGCACACTGTTCTGATCTCCGGATTCTCCTTCGGCCGTGGAATTTTCAGGCCCGCCCTGTTCATCTCCGAAGCCATTCTCGCGGGTTGCTCAGAAGAAGAGTTCAAGAGCATCCTCACTCATGAGATGGCACATCTTCAGAGCAATCACCTCTTCAAGCGAATCTCACTGATGTGTGGCGGTTTTCTGACGGCCACTTTCCTTTCCAGTATCTTCGTCGCTGCCTTTCACGTGATCACCGAGGTTCCGATTCAGGGACCGCTTCTGCTGCTCAACCTTCTCGTGCCGGTCACCACCACGCTCTGGCTGGTCAAGAAGCAGAGTTTTCGGCATGAACATGAAGCGGATGCGATCAGCGTCAAACGCTTTGGTTCATCCCCTCAGGCCTTGAAGTCCGCACTCGAGAAACTCGAAACTCTCAATCTCCGCAAGGATACGAAGACTTCAACCTTGACGCAGTCTCGTCTCCAGGCGCTGGACCAGATGAGTCATCCTGATGCAGGCAAAATCAGAACTCAGACCGCGGCCTGAGAAGCGGATTGAAAGCGCTCAGTCGGGCGGAAGTTTGAACTGCTTTTCGAGCTCACGTGCATCGTAAGTGTCTTTTGATTTTTCGGAAGCCTGAACTGCGGCTCTTTCAGGGGCCGGCTTCGCAATCGCTGCGGAAGCAGGTACTCTGGCAGCCTGATCCTCTTCGCCAAAGGAAGGAGACGGTGGAGAAATCAAAGCCGGTATTGCTGCATCCGCTTCGACCCCTGTGGGACGAAACGACGATACGGTCGTCGGCGGCGCGGGCATCTGCGCTGCAGCGGGAGCGGTTTCGATCAAACCGTATTTTTCCAGGATGCTGGCCTCGGTATCCAGGCTCGGCCGCACATCGGAAAAGGGATTGGAGACCCGAATCAGCTCGGAGCTGAGCTGAGGCGTGGCCTCAACCTTGCGGTAGAACACGAACTCACTCACGCGGCGATAACGAGTGACCGCCCAGCGCAGGTAGCGTGAATCGCGAAACTCGTTCATGAAGCTTCGTGCGACGGGGGTCAGAAAGATATAGTGATCAACGACCGCTTTTTGACGATCTTCAATGAAAATGTCATGGGCGAGCTGATCCTCGAGGTCAAGCACCTTGGAATAGAAGCACCAGTGGTATTTCACCGGATCTCGTTTCACGAGTTCACGGATCCCACGGTCAATTTCGATTTTGCTCTGAGTCTTTTCGCGCAACCTCAGAAAGTCCTGATCGCACCCTGCATAAGCGGCCCGATCGGGAGCACCTTTTTCAGCAAACAGTCCGCGCACATCGCCCAGATCCAGTCCGGGCGGATGTGGAACCTGGACGTAAGGAGGCAATTCGGCTGGAAATTCAGGCAAGGGCTCGACTTGAGTGGTTGAACACCCATCAAAGAGCAGAATGAAACTGATTGCAGCGACGAGTGCAGAACGGCGCTGCCGGGAAAAAATTGCCATCTTGTAATTCCCATCGGCAAAAACCGCCCACTGCCTGAGAGAATATTTGTGAGAATTGTTTGAGAGAAGTTCAAGACTATTGGGTTCCAGCCGAAAAGCTTTATAAGGAAGGAGCCCAAAGGATATGGGCCAATCAGCAGCAAGCTCGAAACAATACCTGATCGCCCACCTCAACGCAGCCACACTTCGCGCTGCCGTCGTGCTTCTTTGCGCTTTCACTGCTTCTTCAGGTTTCTGTTCCCCAGCCGTTGCCGCCGACACTGCACCCGCCATTTCAAATCCGGCACCTCCACCTTCCCGACCTGCGGCTTCAGGCACCAGTTCGAAGGAACGCAATTTCTATGAAGTGCTCGAGGATCTCCTGGGAGATTTCGAATACGATCTGAAAAATGGGCAGGTCAACGGCCTGCGTGACCTTGCGGTTCGCAACATCGCGACCAGTGAAAACATTCCACCGTCCTTCAGGAACCACCTCGAGCTCGTCGTCACCGAACGCATTCTCAACACGAGCAAGACCCGTGTGGTGCAGTGCCTCCCCTGTCGCGCGAAGAGAACCACCTTGAGCGGCGATCAGATGGTCATCACTTCGGCCGAGACCAATCCCGTTGAGCTTTCCAGAATCGCAAAGCTCTCAGGCATTCAGCATTTCATGGACATCGCATTCACTTACCAGCCCAACGGACTGGTACTATCCCTTTACATCACTGAACCGGAAAGCGGAGCCGTGGTCTGGTCGAGAAGTTACAACTCGGAAACTTCCCGAGCCGCCGCTTCACGTCGCGGGGTCGATTTCTCCCAGATCGATGACGCTCGCAAACAGACGGAATATCAGCCCACAATCCAGTACCGCGCCACCGTGGGTTATATGTTCGAGCCGAACATCGGCACCATGACCGGCTGCCTGAACTTCGGTTTCAGGATGGTTGAGCGTTACGACAACCGCAAGAAGGAAGTCGGCTTTGAACTCGACTACCTCAAGGACTCCTCCAGCATTGCCGGCAACCCCGCAGCTGCGACCACAGCCAACCTGTACAGCGGCCTCAATCTCACCCTTCTCTTTCTTCATACCTGGAACATGATCGGCAATGAAGAAAACTACAATCGCGTCCGCGGAAACATCTTTGCCGGAGTGGGCGGGACTTATAGTGCCGGATTTCTGGGCGGCCTGGTCCGCGGCGGCTACGAGTGGCGTCTGGCCAAGCACTGGGCCGTGAACGCAAACCTGGGCTATCGCCCGAGATCAACGACTTTCTTCACAGACAACACTTCCAAAACCGTTTCAGGCGTCGAGTACGGCCTGGGAATCAGCGCAACTTTTTGACATGAGAAACTCAATGACGTTTTCAAGACAGATCATGATTGTGGCAGGCACCTGGGGAATTCTCTCCCTGATGGGCTGCTCCACCCTGAAGTCCGTCTTCGTCACGGACACATCACCCGACCGCGCAGGTCCGATTCAAAATCCTTTCGGCGGCTATGACTCGAACGACAATAAACACGAAAACATCGTACTGCGCAGCAAACGCGGTGATCGATCCGTCGAAGTCGAAATTCCCAACGGCAATCGTGAGATGAGTGACCTCGTGATGCCCGTGTCCCCGAATTTCAAGGGTGAAAGCGCATTTTCAGGCAATGCTTACGGCGAAAGCGCTCCGGAAAATTACAAGGACCGCAAGCCTGGGATATCAGATCGTGAAATCACCGGATCGTTTCCCAAGAACCTTCCTGAATTTGAAGGCAAGCGCCAGGAAATCGAAAGCGGCCTGGGCGTGATGACTTCGGACGACAACACTCCCGCCTCCGATCAGAGCTACCTCGCTGCTCTCGACCATATCAAACAGCTCTACAAGAGCGCTCGCTATGAAGCCGGGCTTCTTGAACTCGATGAACTGACACGCCTCTATCCGACGGATCCGAAGATCTACCAGATGCGCGGGACCCTTCTCGACCGTCTGGGCCGAACGGATCTGGCTTTGAAATCCTGGAATCAGTCCCTGCGATTTGATCCGGGCAACACGAGCCTGAGAAAATTCATTGAGAAGAAGCAACAGAAGCGCGGCCTGGCTTCGGGGAGACACCCGTGAAGAAGATTTTGAATCATCCGCCCCGGGTGTTGACGGCACTCGCCGCCCTGCTCCTCGCTGCCGCGACGCCGGCTTCCGCGCACGCCGCTTTCAAGGGCAGATCCAGTGCTCATAACGCCATTGACGCAACCAAGATCACGGCTGAAAATCAGATCAAAAACCTCATCGAGCCCTTCTTGAACAAGTATTGTCGCGAAGAGTGCAAAATCATGTCGATCCATGCGACTGTCGACCTCGCGACCGCTGACGAGATTTCCCCAGGCTTCGATGACGTGGATCCCAAGTCTCAGGAGGAGCTCGCGCCGACTTCCGCTGACATCAAGATTCTGATGGATGAAAAAGTTGGTCCAGTCACTCGCACCAAGCTGACTGAGCTCATGCAGCAGTTCCTGGACACCCTGGACTATCCCGTCAGGATCAATACACAGGTCACGCGCTTTCCTTCTCCCGTGGGCTCTTCGGGCAAGATCAACGAGCTCCGTGAAAAAGTGACCAAACAGTTCAAATCCACCCTCGAAACTCTCTTCGCGCAGTTCTGCCCCAACCAGTGCATGATCGCCGACTATGATCTGACCACCGAAGTCGTGAATTCCGAAGAAGCGCAGTATGGCTCAGTCGGTGAGTTCATGGAAGACCAGGGAGTGGCGATCCGCATTCAGGACATCTCGGCCACCCTCCTGATTGATGAATCGCTGCCTGCGGAAGACCGCGCCAATATCCTTGAAATGGCGAAGCTCAAGACCGGCTTTCTGAAAAATGTCACGCTGGGCTTCAAAGCGATGAAATTTCCCAAACCGATCACCCAGTTCGACGCTCAGGGAAACATCATCGCGGGCACGAACCGCAGCCCGGCTTCAAACAGCGAAAGTCTCGAATCCCGGTCTCAGACTCTGAATGAAAGCAAAAATTCCCTGAGCTCGGATCACAAGGAAACTCAAACTTCTGACCACCGCGCGACTGACAGCCGTCAGGAAAAGAATTCCAAGGAAGAAAACAACACCAAGCAGGAAAATTTCTCTCGCATTGAAAAAATCGAACGCGTCGAAAGTGGAGACGCTGTCCAGGCCGAACTTCAGAAGTTCAAAGTCTACGGGCTGGTACTCGCCTGCGCCATCCTTTCAATTCTGATTTTCATCGCCCTCGCCACTTTCAGACAGAAGCCCCCCCAGGTCGCCAATCAGCCCAGTCCGTCATTTACTCCGAATGCATCGACGCACTCTGCAAATTCAGAAAATTCGAGCGACGATTCAGGACCTGCAAACAGCCGTGCTGCATTGATCGCAAGGCGTTATGAGGCCGAACGCCTGACCGAAGAGCTCATGGCCACTTACGCTCAGCAGCCGAAAGTCGCCAAACAGGTCTTCGCACGCATCCTCACTGAAGAAGGCATCGAGACCACTTCGGCCTACCTCACCATTTTCGGAGAAAGCGTGGTCATGGACCTGCTCCGGGATCCAAGTCTTCAGGCCGATATTTCTGAACTGATGGAGTTTCACGCCAAAAACCCGATGGACCTGAGCGATGAAGATCGCCTCGATCTCCTCAAAAGGGCATACAATCGAACGGTTTCAGGAAAATTGGTCGTCATGGGCAGCCGCTCATCCCATCAGTTCGATTTCCTCTCCGAAATGGACGGAGTGCAGATCATGGAGCTCATTCGCAACGAATCCCTGACGGTCAAATCCATCGTGATCACTCAGTGTGACGCGCAGAAGAGAAACATCATCTACACGAAACTTGATCCCGAGCTGAAGATGAGCCTGATGACCGAACTCACGCGCATTGATTATCTGCCGCGTGAATTCATCTCCAATGTGGCCAATGCCCTCAAGAGAAAACGTCGTGAGAATCCAAGACTCAACACGGAAGCTCTGCCCGGTTCTGAGGTTCTGTTGACCTTGCTCGAACGAAGCGATGATGAAACTCAGCAATCCATCATCCACAATCTGGAAATTTCGAGTCCGGACAGCGCACGAACCCTCAAGAGCAAACTCGTGAGCATCGAAACTCTCGCCCACCTCCGCGATGGCCAGTTGCTCGAAGTGATTCTGAGCCTGAAGCACGACGAACTCCTCAATTTCCTCAAAGCGACCTCAGCGGACATCAAGAGCGCGATCTTTTCCAAAGCGCCTCGCGACCTCGTGGGAGACCTCGAAGACGAACTCTCTCAGCTGGTCGCACCTGCGAGAGAAGCTTTTGCCTCCGTGGAAAGAAAGATCATCAACCGGATGAAAGTGATGGCCGGCGACGGTCTCATCAATCTGGTGGAAATCAACGACCGCATGTTCGCGCAGGGCAATGTCGCCTACATTCAGGCCAGTCCAGCCGGCGAAGGCTCCGCGGACGCTCCAACTCAGAGAAACCTGCGAAAGGTAGTGGGTTGATCATGGCAACTCCTCTCAGACCCTCAATCCAGATGCTCAAGACGGTCAAACTGCTCGAACACTTCTCCGAAGGTGAACTCGGAAAACTGATCACGCTCGGAAGAGCCGCGGCCTTTGAAGCGCACACCAACATCGTGATCGAAGGCGAAGCGACCTGGGGTCTCTACGTGATTCTCGATGGACGAGTCGGCATTTACAAGGCCAATCAGATCACGGGCGACATGCATGACGTCGCTGAACTGAGTGTGGGAAATTTCTTCGGTGAAATGTCGCTTGTGGACGAAAGTCCCCGTTCGGCGACGGTCAAGGCGATTGATCCCTGCCAGGTCTTCTATATTTCCAAACATGCTTTCATGTCGTTTCTGAACTTCTCCCCTGCCCTGAAGTTCGGTTTCTACGAGACCTGCGTTCAGGAACTTTGCGCGAGACTTCGAGTCCTCGACCAGAATTACGTCGTCAGCCAGTACCAACTCTGGCAGACGACCCTGAAGAAGAACAAAGAGGCGGCCTGACCATGAATTTTTCATCTGCATTCGGCGTAATTTTCGGAATGGCAGTGTTTTACCTGGCGCTCGATGCCACGGTCACCGATCTGAGCTTCTTTCTCGACTACCACGGAATTCTGATTGTCTGTGGGGGTACCGCGGCTGCAGCGAGCATCGCCTTCCCGATCGTCAAGGTCTTCGCCCTGCTCAAGGTCTTCGCACTGCGAGTGCTTGGGCGAAATAGAGTCGATTTTCAGGGAACGGTTTCCCAGCTGCTTGAATTGAACAGGAAATCCGCTCAGGGTGGCGGATCATTGAAGGACTCTCTGTCCGGGATCAAGCATGAGTTTCTGAAGGAAGCCGTCGCGCTTGTAAGCACCGGCATCCTGACTGAAAAGGAAATTCGCACCACGCTTGAACAGCGAATCAAGACCATGGAAGGCCGCTACTACCATGACGCCAACATGTTTCGCACGATCGGAAAGTTTCCTCCCGCCTTCGGTCTGCTTGCGACGACGCTCGGGATGATTTCCGTGCTTCAGAAGATCGGGCAGGCGGACAGCCAGAAGTTGATCGGACCTGCCATGTCAATCGGGCTGATCGGAACTCTTTATGGCATCGCCTTGGCCAATCTGCTTTTCATTCCGATCGCAGAAAATCTGACTGAACGCACCCAGGAAGAAATGGCACTCCGGCGCATGATCGTTGAAGGCGCCATCATGCTCAAGTCCCAGGTCAATCCGGTCGCGATGAGAGAAGGCCTGAATTCATTTCTGATGCCCAAAGAACGTGTGGTCCGTAAAGCGGCAGCAGTGGCTGCTTAAGGCGAAGCTCAGATGGCACTCAGCAAACTCTTCAGATCCAAGCGGAATTCCGAAGAACAGTACGAGTACCGTCGTCCTGACGATTCGATGCAGGGCCGCCCTCCAGCGCATTCGGATGATGAATCCAACTGGCTGGTCTCCTACGCCGACATGATGACTCTGCTCTGCGGATTTTTCATCATGCTTTTCAGCATGGCGAAACTCGATGCTCCTCAGTATGAAAAGGTCAAGGAGTCCGTTGCCAAGTCTTTCAAAGGTGAATACAAGAATCCCTCGCAGGAATTCGCGCGCTTTCTCACCCAGGTGATTCAGGAAGCCGGAGTCGAAAAGGAGGCCGCCATCCGAAATGATTCCAGCGGTGTCTCACTCGTGTTTCAGTCGGCGACTTTCTTCGACACTTTGAGCGCCGAAATCAAACCCGAAGGACAGAAGGTTCTCAGTCAGCTCATGAATGGAATCACCATGCGCCAGCAGCTGGACAACAAAAAATTCAAGATCGTGGTCGAAGGGCATACGGACAGTCGTCAAATCCTGGGCGGGGCTTACGCTTCGAACTGGGAACTTTCCGGAGCCCGAGCTTCTCAGGTCGTGAGAATGTTCGTCGACAAGGGCTTCAATCCTCAGAACCTCGTGGCCATCGGCTACGCCGACACTCGACCTGACAGCCCCACGACAGCCGACCCAGGCTCCGCGACGGCCGATGCGACTCCGCGACGCCAGCCTGCGGAAACTGAAGAATCTCACGCCCGCAATCGCCGCGTCGTCATCCGGATTCTGGACGCGAAGGCAGATTCGATTCCGCTGCCTGCAGATTCCGCCTACCCAGCCGCTCCGGCAACTTCTGCCCATTGAGATCAGACGCCAGTTTTGGGATCCTCATGAACGGGAGACTCTTCAAAATGCGTTGGAATTGCCCTCATTGCGGTGTGGCTTTATCGGTGGCGGACGACAGACTCAATACGGGTTGGTCCTATGCCAAATGCTATCAGTGTTCTGAATTCGCCATGGTGAGAAGAACGGCGACCCCAGTGCAGACTCTCCCGAAGCCTCGCGCCTTATCGGCGATTCAGGCTCCGAACGAGATCTACGCTCCGAACGCGATGATCATTCCCGAAGAGAAGACTGAAACTCAAGTGAAGCGTGCGACCGTTCGCAAAGCGAACACGGCCGCCAACATCAATCAGGCGAAAAAAGCCGCGGCCGTTCCCCCGAGATTCAGTCATCCTTCGGCCAGCGTTGCCGTGGACACCGCGGATATTTCAATTTCTTCACGCTCTGACGAAAGTCAGAACGCTGCAATTCTGGAAAATGAACCTGTTTTGAGTCCTGCCCCCCTCCGCACGCTGGCCGCGATCACGCCGGAACTTCCCAAATTCTTCCTGCAGGATCCTCCTTCCATCAGTCGTGAGAACCGGATCATGCGCGTGGCGGCATCATTTGCGGGTGTGGTTGCCATCGCATCGGGCATTTACCTTTATATGGAAGGGCAGAAAATCTGGGAGAAGGCCAAACTGGCCAACGCTCGCACTGCCCCCGCTGCCGAATTGATCCAGCACCCGAGACTCAAGACCGTCGCGTCGACTCTGGGAATTTCGAGGACTCCTGGTTTCAGCGTCGCCCAAAACACGGGGTCCACGAATGCGAACGCGGCAGGCCTCAGCGATCAGATTTCACATCAGGCGATGGCTCCCATCCGTCAGGACATCAACGAGCTCAATAAACCGGCCAGCATGGCGAAAATCAATTCCGTCGCCGTTTCGCCAGCACCTGCCGCCGGCCTTTCCCCTGTCATGTGGATCCGTCCCCGAGCCGAGAACATCAGTCTGCGTTCAGGCCCTGGATTGGAGCATCCGATCGTCTCCACTGCCCAGACCAAAGATGCTTACCGCGTCCTGGAATGGAAGGACCGCTGGTTCCGCGTTCAAGCGAACCATGCAGCCAATGCGGCTTCAGAAAATCTCTGGATCAGAAATGATCTCGTGACTCCAGTTCCAAACCCGCAGCGATCCGGAGCCCTTTCCGTTGAAACCTCTTCACGCTCTCTTCATCGTTGAGGCACTCCTCACTCTGCCGGGTGCGACGGCTCACGCTCGCTCCGGGAGCGACTTCCATCATCCCTTGTCAGAAAGTGAAGCGAAGTCGCTCAAATTGAATCCACAAGTCGCGCTGAAAGCTGCCGCGAAGAAAAGCCTGTCCACCTCCGTCGCTTCAATTCAGAAACAACTCAATGCGGTCAAGGACAAGTCGCAGTGCCCACAGTCCTTCAGGAAATGGAATGACTGGCGTGCATTCTACCTCAACAATCTGCAGAGTCCGGCTGATCTGGCCACCGACAACCTGCTGGATGAATGCCGCGATCGCCCGGATCAGAAGGACTTTTTCAACGACTCGCGCTTCTCAGCGTGCATGAAGTCCATTCGAGACATCAAGAAGCCCACCGCTGCACTCGTGAAATCAGACGGCGCGGAGTTCACAGGCATGTTCGAAGACCCGGTGGACCCGGTCAATGCGGACGGCAGCCGGCTCACGGATCTTCCCGATGCTCTCCATGAAATGAAATTGATCCGCAAGCTGACTTCCAAATCCTTCAAACCCGCGAGTGGAGAGTATAAAACCCTCATTCAGACGACATTGAGCAAAATGCCTCAGGGTTGGGAGGCCATCAGCTATCTGGCTTCAAATACCGGATGCAATACGGTCATTTTCGTGAAATCGGGACCGGACAAGGATCAGTATGTTCATTTTGATTCGTGCGGAAAGACGGACGCAATCGCGCTGACCATCAGGACCCACGATGAAAAGGGCCAGACGATCTATTCACCGGATGCCTATTTCAAATTCTTCAAGGGTTCGAACAAACCTCAGACGAATGCAGGCCGCTGCATCCTCTGTCACCGAGCCGGCGCGATTCCCGTGGCGGCGGATCCCAAGCAACCCGTGGTCTCCTACTCGACTCGGGTCTACCCGGAAGGTGTCCTGAACTGGCTGAACCATTCGGTCATTTCCCAGACGGGAGATGCTCATCTCGCCAAACAGGACACGATGGATCTGCATCTGCCACAGCTGGGACCCGCTTCGACTCCTTCCCGTACGGACGCCTTCATCGAACGCTGTGCAGGAAGCAAACTCGCGCCCGAACGCCGGGAAGGGATCAAAAAAGCGATGAACTGCGCGAGCTGCCATGATGGGGGTGTTGTCGGAAAAGTGGGCTACGTCCTCAGGCCGGAGACTTTCGCCAGCACCACCATCGATACTCTGCTTCGGGCCGGACTGATGCCTCCCGGCAGTCACGGCCTCCTGGCGGAAGACCGCGAGATCCTGATCAAGTGCCTGCACTCTGAATACTTTGGCGGCTTCAAGGATGAGTCACTCGGGGGTGCGCGAGAGCAAGGCAGTTACCTCGCCGATCTCGCACGCGTCCCCTGCCCCACTTCTGAAAACACTCCCACTGCGGTGACGGATCGGAATCAGAAAAATCTGAACGCCGGATCAATCTCAGATCCTGCGGCGACTCCAGGGCAGTCAGCTGCGCCAGTTCACTGAGGGCGATTGAGTCCGGACTTCAACGAGCTTCGTGAGCGGTTCCGTTTTTCACCTGTTCGACCCCGTATCCCATCGCTTCAACGTTTTTGACTTTGGTGGCGGAGGACCACCGGTCACTGCAAGCGGCGAGTTCTCCCTTGAGCCGCGGCAGCTCGGCAGACCGGTGCGCCGTCGCCACTGGGGTTGGTCGAGTGCGAAACCAGGACTCATGACCCCACTTCGAGCGATGATGCACTCGAACGTCACGACTTGGGCAGAGGCTTCGGGCGACATTCCCAGATGAGGATCTTCTTGGCGATGTAATGCGATCTGAGCGTACTGACACTCGAAATGCGTTTGCAGTCAGCGTCTTTGAACTCAGGTCCGGCATCGTAACGCTGATCTCCGACGAACAGAACGCTCCGTTTCAGGCTCGGCCAATCCGGTCCATCTGACGAAGTCACATTCAGCATCGGCCATTCATCCTTCTGCTTGAGGTCACGAGGGATGAAGCTAACGGGGTTGTCCGGTTGATCGCGCAGAGCATAGGCAGCCTGCGCCGCCGTCTGATAGCGAGAGCCCAGCACGGGATAACTCTCGTACTGCGGATGGGCTTTGATGAAACGTGCGAGCTGGCTCCAGCCGAACATGTCATTGCCCACATCCCACCTGGGATCAGGCACTTTTCCAGTCGTTTTTTCCATGACCCAGGAAATGGCCGGGAACTGACAGAAGAGCAGCGCCGCACAGAGAAGGGTCAGGCCGTAAGCGGTCTGTGCGCGCCCCCACTTTCGAACGCTGGCGTCTTCTGATGAAACGGGTGCATTGGACTCAGGACTTCCATAAGGACCTGCATGGGCACCGGCTTGGGCGCCGAATTCCAGAAAGAGTGGAAGCCACACGACGAGAGCCCAGTGAGCCTTGAAGTCAGACCAGGCGGGTTGCGTGCAAAAAACCATAAATGCGGGAGCGATCCAGAGAAGCACGAACTTGGAGCGCAAAGCTGCCTGAGGCCTCCAAAAAGAAGGTAAAAAACGAACAAAGAAGAAAACCAGAGCAGGGCCCGCGAAGACAAGCTGAATCAACCAGAACCTCAAGTAACGAATTGCACTGAAGCTCGCTCCGCCATGTCGATCCCTGATCTGATAAAGCAGTGAAGCCCATTCATGCTGAGAATTCCAGACCAGTACGGGGACAAGTGCGGCAAAAGTCCCCGCGACGATCGCGAGGCAAGCTTTCATCCGGTCTTTGCGATCTGCCCAGAGCAGGATTGCCAGACCTGCGGAACCGATCGCCAGCACGCCGGAATACTTTGAAAGCAGCAGAAGAAAGGAACCTCCGACCAGTCCTGCATAGTCGAGCGAACTTGAAGAGCTCTGCCGAGAACAGAAGTTCCAGCTGCTGACGAAAAGAAGCATCCAGCCGAGGAACAGTGGAAGATCCGGGACGATCATCCACGATGCGGCGAAAAGGCCGGCAAAAGCGACCAGCACTCGGCCGCCTCGTACGCTGTCAAAAGACTTTCGCCCGCCAGGAGTTGCCTGGGCAATCTTCATCCAGTGAATTCCCATCGCGCAGATCCAGCCTGAAAAAAGCGCGGCCGGCAGGCGTGGGAGCGAGCCCCCGGTCAGTTTCTGAAAGAGTGCGACGGTCCACGCCACGGCAGGAGGATGAAAAGCGTAACCCAGTGCAGGCTTTTGCGCGAGCACCCAGTAGTAGGCTTCATCATCGGTGAGTCCCAGAGTCGCGCCGTGAATCAGGAGAACGAGAAACAGCACGACCGCAAGCCACTGCCCGGACTCTCTATACGAATTCGCCAAATTGGAGGAGCGCGAGAGCTTCGACGTGCTGAGTCTGGGGGAAGAAGTCATAGGGGATGATCCTGTGCACACCATAGCCTGCCTTTTTGAAAAACGACAGATCTCTCGCCAGGCTTCCTGCACTGCACGACAGGTAAGCGATGCGTTCGGGGCGGGGGATCTCAGGCGAAGTGCAAAGCCACTCCACCACTTCTGGCTCGAGTCCGGGACGAGGGGGATTGGCGTAGACCAGAAGTCGCACAGACGCTTTCGAAAACTCATTCAGCTGCGGAATTCTCTCAGAGCATTTTCCCTGAAGACTGAAACCCGCACCGACGTTCTTTGCGGCAGCTCGAACGGATTCTCCCCCAAGTTCGACACCGAGAACGCGAGGAGTTGCCTGGATCCACCTCTGCAGCGACACTCCGATGCCCGAGCAGAGATCCAGAACGGTATCCCCTTCCCGCACATCGAGGAAATTCGCCGCTTCGTTCAAGGCATCGGCGGAGAGATCTGGAATCAGCTGCTGAAAACTTGAAGGTCCATGAGTGAACGCCTTTTCCCCGAATACGGTCGCGGCATCAGGTGACGCCGAATCCTGCCAGATCAGGTGCCAGGCTTTTGAGCTGAAGACGCGATCCCCGGCCGAGGGGTTGAGATTGACATGAACCTGAGTGAGTCCAAGGGACGAAAACTCGTAGGCGCTCAGAGCGCCGAGCGCCGGCAGAGCTTGGGACTTCAGCACCAGCGTGAGAATGCTGCCCGAAAAAACCACGAAGGCGAGCGCGAGCTCCGCATGGAGCAGAGCAGGGAGAACTGAGAGAACTTTCTGGATCAGCGGTGAATGCACGGGACACTCAGGAATCTCGATCAGTTCATAATCCCAGGTCCCCGCAATCTTCTTCAGGAGACCGAAACGCCAGCTCCCTTCCCGGTATTGGGCGCGCAAAACGGCTTTACCGCGATAGCCCCACCGAGCATCACCCCGGAGAGAACGCACTTCTTCAACTTTGGCGAACTCGCTGAGCTGACTTTGAAGCCACTGATGCTTCTGAGCCAGACTTTCTTCTACCGGGAGTTCCCGGTGTGGGCACGCCGTGCAGCGCTCATTGCAGCCCGATGGCAAGGTCATGGCGCGGGCTCAAGGGTTCAATTTTGAAATCGATCATCGAGTGGATTCCCGATTGAAATTTGATCCAGTACTCGCTCGCCTTCGCCGCATTCGCGGTCGGAAGTTCAAGAGTCACCGTCGGAATGCCAAGCTCCTGACCTGCGTAATTTCCAAGAGAACCAGGAAAAAAACCGGTCGAGACGGCATTGAGCTGAGTGCGCAGTTTCAGGCATTCCTGAATGTAATCCTTTGGAAACTTGTCGAGCGAAAGAGATGAGGGTCCATCGTAATCCATGTGATTGAGAGGAGAATGAATTGAAAGGATTTTTCTTGGCTGAAACTTTTGAATCAACTGAACTTGAAATCGGGTTTCAGGTTCCGAAGCCGGTTCGTGACCTGGAAAGCGCCGGGCATTGGATTTGTATCGCACCTTCCAGGCCCTGAGCGCGTTGGTCTTCCAGTCATGAGTGGCAAAGTTACGATTCACGTCAACCCCCCGAGAATTCATGCGGATCTTGGGATTCACGAAAAAACCATCGGGATTGACAAGAGGAGCGATGATCACACGAGCGTCCTTCAGATCAGCCGGGTGTCCCTGGAGGTAACGAATCAACTGAATGCCCATGTAAAGCGGAGTGATTTCATCTGGATGAACCATCGCAAAAACCAGAGTCACGTTTTTCGACTGCGGGTCACCAAATTCCGTGTAGACGAGTGGTCTTCCCTGCACTGACGATCCATGAACGCTCCAGTCGACGCCTTGGCAGGGGTCCATATTCCATTTGAAGGGTGCTATGGTCTTTGAAATGCTGGCACAGAGCTCTCCCACTGATGATTTGGGTTCAGCGGCCGAGGCCTCCGTACAAAGTACGGCAGACGCGATCGCAATTGCAATCACCGCGGTCAACGCAATCAAGGGGCTGGCAGCACGATTTAAGAAAATTTTCATGTTTCTCAGATGTCTCATCCTGCCTTGGCCTGATTCACTCTTCGATGGGTGATATACCACTTCAGGGCCATCAGTCCGATGATGCTGAAAGTCACGAAGACCAAGCCGTTTTCAACGTGCTTGATCACTCGCACGACTTTGTCCAGTTCATCACCGAAGTAGTACACGGCTCCCACAATGGCAGGAACGCTGATCAGAGCCGCCAAACCATCATAGAGAATAAAGGTGCGAAAAGGCACGTGAAGAGTTCCAGCCGAAAAATAAACCGGAGCGCGAAAACCAGGCATGAAGCGAGCTGCGAAGAGAAGCTTGTTGCCCTTCTCCTTGAATTTCTTCGAAACCAGGTTGAGCCGCTCGTCAGGCAGAAGTTTGTGGAAAAACCATTTTTTCGTGAGCTTGCGGCCGTACTTCGCGCCCAGCATGAAGATGAGAGCATCCCCCAGCATCACACCGGCGAAACACAGGATGATAGTCGTCCAGATTTCCGTCACTCCGTAATAAGCGAGCAGTCCGCCTGCGAAGAGAGTGACATCCTCTGGGATGGGAAGGCCTAGCCCGCAAGCGAGCAAAATGCCAAAGACCACGAAATACGGAGTCGGGCCGTAGAAACTCAGAAGAAAATCAACGAGGGTATCCATTTGTTAGAAAAGGCTAACAGACTCCCCCGAAATTGGGATGTCTTTTTATGGGCGAACTCACTCCGGCTTTTTCAAAAGTGAAAGAGGGTGAGCATTGCGGTACTCATCCATCAATCCCCCCAGGTCCACATGGGTATAACGCTGGGTCGTGGAGAGTCGGGCGTGCCCCAGAAGCTCCTGAATCGCACGCAGATCGGCTCCAGCCGCAAGAAGGTGGGTGGCAAAACTGTGACGGAGGCCATGAGGCGACAAAGATTTGGTTGAGGCGATCCGAACGAGGTGTTTGTTCAGGATCCGAGCTACGCTGCGAGTCGTCAGGCGGCTGCCACGAAAATTGACGAAAAGTGGACTGCCTTGCTCCACCTCAGGACGGGCACTCAGATAAACCTCAAGTGCGAAGCGAGCGGGAGTTCCAAACGGAACTGTCCTCTCCTTCGAGCCTTTTCCGAACACTTTGACCCAGCCTTCCTTCAGATCCGCTTCACCGACGTTCAGCCCCACCGCTTCGCTTACTCGAAGACCGCTGCCATAAATCAATTCAAACAGAGCCCGGTCCCGTTTTCCAAGGGTCGTGGAAAGATCCGGTGCTTCGATCAGCTCCTTCATCTCCTCGATCTTGAAGAACTGAGGCAGACTTTTTTTCGTTTTTGGACTCGGAACCAGTGCTCCCACGTCGCGATCAATCCAGCCCTGCAGTTTCAGATATTTCAAAAATGTCCGGATCGCTGAAAGTCGCCGACACAGACTGGACCGCTCATGGGTGGGATAGAGGCCAGCAAGGTAAGTCCGGAGCTGCAGCGGTTTGAGAGCTTTGGAAAGCTCAGCTACGTCCTGAAGCCCCAGGGAACGCAAATGGACTTCCCAATGCCTCAGATCACCCTCATACGCCCGCAAGGTATGAGCGCTCACCTGGCGGTGGGACTGGAGATGCTGAAGGAATTCTTTCAGGGCGGACTCGATGGATTTCACTCAATCTCCAGTTTAACGGCCTCTGCGGCTATGGTAAAGAAAGGCTTCAATGAATTTAAAAAAATCAGAAGTCAAAGTCCATGTCGTCGGTAGTGGTCTCGCCGGAAGCGAAGCCGCCTATTTCCTGGCGGAGCGAGGGATTCAGGTCCTCCTTCACGAGATGCGTCCCGAACGGATGACTGAAGCTCACAAGACCGACCGCTGCGCTGAACTCGTCTGCAGCAACTCCTTCAAATCCATGGCCGCTGATTCGGCTCCGGGCATGCTCAAGGCTGAGATGGTTGAAATGGGCTCACTGGTTCTCAAGGCCGCCAAAGATGCACAAGTCCCCGGCGGCCAGGCGCTCGCCGTGGACCGTGATGTATTCGCTGAAGCCGTGACGAAAGTGATTCACACGCACCCGAACATCACGCTCGTGCCCGGTGAAGTCACCGCTCCCTTTGA
>JACMNQ010000010.1 GCA_014378465.1 Oligoflexia bacterium
GCGAGCAGCGCGGTGGAGATCTAGTTCCGACCACATTAATAGGAAGGGGAAGGGCCGCCAGAGCACTCGGGTGCCAACCTTCCCTGTTTTGAGAACGAAACCTTCATTCAGTCGGAGTCTCGACCTTTTCTGATACCGCGGCGGCAACTTCTGAAGTGGCGGAGGCTTTCCCTTCAATCGAATCCATCATCGCATTGAAAGCCATGGCCACGGCCTGAAAGTCATCTTTCGGACGAAGACGAACGCGTGCCGAGCGATTGCCATTTTCAATTTCATTGAAGACCCGCTTGAAGTGGTAGAGCGGACCGGCGGTGCGGTGTGAGAAAAAGAGCGCCAGCACCGCAGTCACACCGACGAACAGCACTGAAACGATCAGAAGCAGTCCCAGAATCAGTTTGAAATTGCGACGGAACTCTTCCGCGTCCGAGGGAGCAAGCTTGAGCACTTCGATCATGAGGTCATAAGTGGACTGCATGAAGTGGTAGAACACGGATCCAAAGATCGTGACGAGGACACAGCCCACGAGAAGGGACCACATCATGTACTGATATTGGTATTCGGGATCAATGATCAGATTGGAAAGCTTCCGCTGAGAGGCAGGACCTTTGGTTTGCATGAAGCCATTGTCTCATAGTTTCGCGATCTGAATACCCCTGTCATGAAAGACACAGGAGAAGTTACCGAGAGTGCGTCGAATACTTGACAATATCAGTTGATTATAGCAATCCCCTCCTTCATACTCGGAAGACTATGTGGCAAGCACCCAACAATCGCACTCGTACCCCCGGTTCACGCAAACGTCTCAACGAAAGGATGCTGCGAAACATCCACATTCGGCGAGCGGAACTGGAAATAAAAATTCCCACCGGCGCTGAAGAAAAAACTTCGGTTGCGCGCATGCTGCTCAGCGATCTGTCACCCGATGGGATGGCGATCTACACTTCCGTGTCGCTGACGCCAGGCCAGGAGATCAGTCTCTGCCTGAAGGATCCTCAGGAGTTTGAGATCAAGGGGCAGGTGGCCTGGTGCCAGGCTCAGACCAGCACCTATCACATTGTCAGCGCCAACCCGTTTTCATACCGGGTGGGACTGGCCCTTTCCTTTTCAACGCCCGAACAGGCCAAGGCCTTCGCGGACTTCTGCCAGCAGATGAGCGATGAGTACAATGCAATCCCCACGCAGACCGCCCAGGCCGCTTGAAACTTCTGAATATCCGACCGGGAAAGTGACCCGGAAATGAAAATGAAAAGGAACGCACTGAAATTCAGTGCGGCCCTTTTCATTTCGGGAGTCTGAGAGCTTCAACCCATGAGAGTCAGGAAGTCATCCCAATGGTTCTTGAGCTTGCCTTTGAGCCTGAGAATGGCCTGAGTATGCAACTGACTCACGCGGGATTCAGTCACATCGAGCACGCGGCCGATTTCCTTCAGATTCAGATCTTCGTAGTAATAAAGGGAAAGAACCAGACGCTGCTTCTCGGGAAGGTCATGAATCGCTTCTGAAATCAGCTTCTTCACCGCCGCCACGTTGACTTCACTGTACGGAGTGGCCGCTTTCGCGCCGACTTCGCCATACCCATGAAGAGACCGTTTGTCGGCCTTTGAGAAATTGGAGACGTCATCGTAGGACAGAAGCGACACGCTTCTGACCTGATTGAGCATGTCGTGGTACTCGTTCTGAGTGATGCCGAGCTGCTCACAGACTTCCTCATCCGTGGCCTGGCGCCCCTTCTCCTGCTCGATCCGGGCATAACAGCGTTCGAGCTGCTTCGCCTTTTCACGGACGGAACGAGGAACCCAGTCCTGCGCGCGCAGTTCATCGAGAATCGCGCCGCGGATGCGGAATTCAGCGTAGGTCTTGAATTTGTTGTCGCGGGAAGCATCGTACTTCTCGATGGCGTCCATCAGACCGATCACGCCTGAAGAGATGAGATCATCGAGTTCGATGTTCGCAGGCAGACGGGCCGCGATCTTCTGCGCGATGTATTTGATGAGCGGCGCGTACTCGTTGACCAGACGATCCCGAGTGCTGTTGACCGGAGAAAAGTCTTCTTTGACGAGGCTTGAAGTCTGGGCCTGCTCTTTTTCGAGTTCTTCGGCGATTTCAGCCTGAAGCAGCGCTTCTTCTCTCGCGGCTGCTTCAGCGGCGGCAAGTTCCTCGACGGAAGATTGAAGTCTTGCCTGCTGCTCCTTCGCCATCTTCTTCTGAGCCGGAGTCTGCGGGGGTGCTTTCACCGGAGCGGTTTTGGCTTCGACGGCCGGAGCTTTGGCCTTCACTCCCTGCTTTGAGTTCGCGGCGGCCTCGGTCTTCGCGGTCACTTTGGTGGCTTTGGCCGCCGGAGCGACTTGAACGTCTTTGACATCTGCCGGCGTACCTTTCGTGCTGCCCTTGGCAGGCGCGCTGGTCCGGGCAGTATCACGATATTTCTGAAGTCCCTGATTCAAACTCATACTTTAACCTCGCCAAGCAAAGTTCGCCAAAACCTTGCTCCGTTTCCTGGCGCCAATCGCGCCGGTTCATCCTGAAACCGACTGGTCATCTCGCTTGACACTTTCAAGTGTGAAAGCGATCTACCTTCTTCAAGTGTATCTTCACCCATCCAACCGAGTCGATGAGATTTTAATCTTTTTGATAATAGTTCGAGGCAGGCCGTGGACCGCGCATCCGGGGCCAAATCGACGAGTATTTTCCTTTTGATCACGGATTGTGTCACTTTTTCATCACGTTCGCAGTGACCCAGATATTCAAGTTCAACATCCAGAAAACGGGCCGCGACATCCTTGAGTTTTTGGAAGGTCTGCACGCCTTCCTTGCCGTCAGCGACCTGATTGACGAGCACGCTCACCCTTGAAACGCCAATTTCCTGACGGAGCAGCTTGATCAGGCCGTAAGCATCCGTCATCGAAGTCGGCTCCGGCGTCAAAACCACGACACTGTGATAGATCGCGCTGTGCAGGTTCAGCACATTGGCATGAATGCCGGCGCCGATGTCGACGAGAATGACGTCCATCTCCCAGGGGCATTTCTCGAGCATTTCGATCATGCGATTGCGAGTGAGAGTATCCTTCTGACGAAATCCCATCAGACCGCTTGATGACGGCAGAAGCCAGAGATTGGGCTCGATCCCCAGAACCGCGCTTTTCATGGATACGGTTCCTTCGAGCACCTGCTCCAGCGAAGCCTGCGCATGCACTCCGAAAATGATGTCGAGGTTGGCCAGGCCAAAATCTCCATCAATCAGAAGAACCCGCAGCCCCGAGCGAGCGAGCAAAGTCCCGAGGTTGGCCACGAGACAACTCTTCCCCACTCCACCCTTGCCACTGGCAACGGTGATCACGTGAGGCGCGTGCCGTGTTTTTGAATAGGAGTCGCGGGCGCCGTCCTGCGCACTTCGCTGCTGCATCAATCTTCTCAAAGTGTCTGCCTGATCGCTCATTTTCGTTTCAATTCCATTTTATTTTCTTCAGAGGTCAGAGGTGTCCGAAATTTCAAAGATCCATGATCAGGGCGGCGACGCGTTCGCGACTGGCTTCTTCAATGTCTTCAGGCACCCGCTGTCCAGTGGTGAAGTAAAGAAGTGGCAACTTCACCTTCTGCGACACGTTGTAGATCGCACCGAAGATGGTGGCTTCATCAAGCTTGGAGACGATGATGCCATGTGGCTTGAAGACGGAAAAGCGATTGGCCATGTCGTAGAGCTCCGCATCGCGAGTCGTCGCCGACAGAACGAGTTCCGTCTGAATGTTCGGAATGACGTTCAAAATGTCCTGCATTTCCTTCAGAGCGGCAGGATCGCGCTGAGAGCGTCCGGTCGTGTCGACGAACACGACGTCGAGAGTCTGAAAATCCTGAATCGCGGCCTGAAGATCCGCACCGGTCGCGGCGGAACGGAAGGGAACATTGAGGATCTTCGCATAAGTCGCCAGCTGATCGAAGGCTGCCACTTTGTAGCTGTCCAGGTTGATGAGGCCAACCTTGAGGTTGCGTCTGAGAAGTGCTTCACTCGCGACTTTGGCGACAGTGGTGGTTTTGCCCACTCCCGTCGGTCCGACGAGTGCGATCACGATCGGTCCCTGAGTCCGCTTCACGCCGGGCTCAATGTGCGCGATCGGCGAAGCGACTTCGGTCGAATTCATGATTTCACAGGCGAGCCCGTCCAATACGGCATCGATGCTGCTGTTGGAATGGGACCCCAGATCAAAGCCGACCTTCTTGATGAGTGACAGAGCGTAACGCTTGTCGATCCCATTCAATACCAGCTGCTCAAAGGCGTCCTGCAGGGCGGGAGCGCTGAAATTGCCCTGGCCCAGAAGAGCCTGGGCGCCGGAGACTGGACCCGCTTCGTCCTGTGTAGTCTTCATCTCCTCGATCATGCGCTTGAGGTGTTTGAGTTCCTCTTCCATCGCGGTGCCGCCCTGAGTGAGATTTCCGGGACGCTGAGAAGCGTTCTGCTGACTTGTGAAACCCTGCGCTCCGGACTGAACGGACTGCGCAAGCCCGGCAGCCTGGGATACACGGGACTGCTGTTGCTGCGGCGGTGGCAGAGGCATTTCAGGGGCATCGATGTCGGCGTAACGAGTGGCGGTCAGCTTCCTGGTCGGACCATTCTGAGTCGAAGTCGCGCCTGCCCCTCTGGACTTGGAGTTGGAGCTCATCTCAACACGGTCCTCATTCCCTTTTCGCATCTCGCGCTGGAGGTGCTTGTCCATGTACTTGTCATAGATGTCCGCCTGCTTCCTGGCCGGCATCTGATTGACCTGCTGCCGAGTCTCTTCAGGCAGTCGTTTTTCCGTGACCTGCTTCTTGGTCATGGACCGGTCAGAGATCGCCACCGTCACTTCGACTGAAGGACGAGACATCAGCCCGAAGCCCTTCTTGTGAGTCCTCGTCTGAAGGATGATGGCCTCCGGACCGAGCTCACGCTTGATCGTATCCAGGGCTTCCTGCATCGTTGGAGCTTCAAATTTCTTAACCTGCATAAGCTAACCTCACCGTTCCTACCGCTTTGACACTGATGTTCGACGTGATTTCATTGTGGGACAGGACTGTGACGTTCGGGATGAAGCGGTCCACCAGGCTCTTGAGGTGGGACCGGATCATCGGAGAACAGAGCACGATCGGCTGACTGGACTGGCTTGCGAGCTCAATGGCCTGCTGATTGAGCTGCGCCACGAAGTTTCGGACAAATTCAGGATCGAGCGAGAGCTGCTGTCCCTGATCCGTGTGAATGATTCCGGCGGCGATCGTCTCCTCGATCGTGCGATCTAGAGTCAGGAGCATCATCTCTCCGCCCGGACTCACGAGTTTCTTCGTGATCGTGCGAGCGAGGGACGTTCTCACGTGTTCAGTGAGAAGGGCCGCGTCCTTCATCGTGGGGGCGGCGTCAGCGAGAGCTTCCAAGATGGTCCGAAGATCGCGGATCGAAACACTCTCCCGGAGAAGATTCTTGAGAACCTTGAGTACGGTGCCCAGGGGCAGAAGATTCGGGATGATGTCATCCACCACTTTGGGCGCGATCTGTTTGAAGGAGTCCAGAAGCGACTGAAGCTCCTGACGGCCAAGAAGTTCGGGAGCGTTCTGACGAATGAGTTCCGTGAGGTGGGTGGCAATGACTGTCGAAAGATCGACCACTGTGTAACCGGAGTAAGTCGCATCTTCCTTCTGGCGAGCGGAGATCCAGATGGCGTCAAGACCGAAGGCGGGTTCTTTGGTCGGAACGCCTGGAATCGGATCACTGACGTTGCCTGGGTCCATGGCCAGAAGATGACCGACCATGAGACTTCCCTGGCCGATCTGCACTCCCTTGAGAAGAACCTGATAATCACCCGGTTTGAGCTCCAGGTTGTCTCGAATGCGCAGGGGCGGAACGATGATCCCAAGGTCGAGTGCGAACTGCTTGCGGATGTTCGAAATGCGCTCGAGGAGATCCCCGTTCTGTTCGGCATCGACGATGTTGATCAGGCCGTAACCGACTTCGAGCTCAAGCATGTCGACGGTGAGAAGGTTTTCGAGCCTTTCTGGAGTCGGCTTGAGTTTCTCGGCCGCCGCTTTGCTTGCTTCCCCCGTGACCTTGAGCTTTTCCTTCTGGACCATCTTGTAGGAGATCGTTCCGAAGCCCACCCCGATCAGCATGAATGGAATGGTCGGAAGGCCTGGAATGAGCGCCATGAAGCCCATCACGCCGCCGGCGGCCCCGATGGCTTTTGCATTCATGAAGATCTGCTTGCCGAACTCCTGAGAATAATTGGTACTGCTGGCGGTACGAGTGACGATGATACCCGCGGCGGTCGAGATGATCAGGGCCGGGATCTGGCTGACGAGACCGTCACCGATTGTGAGAAGGGTGAAGACTTCCGCCGCACGCGCGATGTCCATGCCCTTCTGAAGCGTACCGATGATGATGCCACCGAAGATGTTGACGAACACGATCATGATGCCCGCGATGGCATCTCCGCGAACGAACTTGCTCGAACCGTCCATGGCTCCGTAGAAATCCGCTTCACGCGCGATCTCGGAACGACGGCGACGGGCTTCATCTTCATTGATGAGGCCGGCATTCAAGTCAGCATCGATGGCCATCTGTTTACCGGGCATGGCATCCAGGGTGAAACGCGCCGCGACTTCAGCGACTCGGCCGGCGCCCTTCGTGATGACGATGAAGTTGATGATGACGAGAATGATGAAAATGACGATACCGACGGCGTAATTTCCGCCGACGACGTAGTTGCCGAAAGACTGAATCACGTGACCGGCTGCTGCCGTTCCGTTCTCAGCGCCGTGAAGCAGAATCACGCGGGTGGTGGCGACGTTCAAAGCCAGACGAAAAAGAGTCGTGATCAACAGGAGTGACGGAAAAATGCTGAAGTCGAGGGCTTTCTTAGCGTAAACCGCGGTCAGAAGCAGCAGGATTGAAGTCGCGATCCCGATCGAGAGCAACAGATCGAGAATGAACGGCGGCATCGGGATGACCATGACGGCCAGGATGCCGACCAGGCCGACGGCCAGGCCGAGATCTGAATTTCTACTGATTTTTGCAAAGAGAGAATTCATTTTTCAGATCCCCATTAAAGATTGTGGTTCTTCAACCGATAGACGTATGCGAGGACTTCTGCCACTGCCTGATAGAGAGCGCGCGGAACGGCCTGATTCAATTTGACGGTCTTGTAGAGAGTACGAGCCAACGGAACGTTCTCGACCATCGGCACTCCCGCCTCTTTGGCGATCTCGCGGATTCTCTGAGCCATGAGGTCCGCTCCCTTGGCGACGACGCGAGGCGCGGCCATGTTTTCCTTGTCGTAGCTGATGGCGATCGCGATGTGAGTCGGATTGGTGATGATGACGTCGGCCTTCTTCACGTTGGCCATCATGCGTTTGCGGGACATGTCACGCATGATGCCACGGATACGCGCTTTCATGTGTGGATCCCCGTCACGCTCCTTGTGTTCCTGCTTGGCTTCAGCCTTGGTCAGGCGGACCTGCTTGCCCCACTCCCGGCGCTGCATGAAGAAGTCAATCGCGGCGAAAACGGCGAAAACTCCAAATAATGTGAAGAAGATCACTTTGACGGAGTGGCCGTAGGCGGCGAACTGGGAAGCGGGATCATGAAGGATGTACTGCGGAGACTGCAGGATCTCGGTCTTGACCAGGCCATACGCGATGGCGGCCGCGATGAGCATCTTGATCATCACTCGCCCACTCTCGATGAAGTGCTTGATCGAAACAAGCCGACCGAAGCCCTTGAGAGGATCAATCTTGCTGAAATCGGGCTGGATCGGATCAAACGAAAAGACGCTGCCGATCTGCGCGAAACTCGAGACGACACCAATCACGAAACCCGCGATGCTGATCGGAAAGCCGATGGCGACGATGATCTTGAGAGCGCGCATCAGAGTGTCGCCGAGGATCTCGTTGCTTCCGAGATTCATCTTGGCGGAGACGTCGGCGCGAAAGACGTCTTTCATGTAGAGAGCAAGGTCAGAGCCGATCTTCGGCGCCATCATGTAGGTCGTGATGGCAGCAGCCAGCAGTGCAAGCAAGCCCGTAAGCTCCTTGCTCTGTGAGACCTGACCCTTTTCGCGCATGTCATCCACGCGCTGCTGGGACGCCTCTTCCGATAGGTCTTCTGTCGACCGATCTTCCTGTCCGCCTTCTGCCACTCTTCTCTACTCCGTAAGAAACTCGGACTTGCGTCCGATGGCCCATCCTGGACCAGTTACAAAACAGACCCACCTCACTGCAGAAGGTGCACTCGGTGCACCTTCAGACTTTGGGCGGTCGGGCTACCTGCTCGCCATCGCGAGCAAAGTCCCCTGCATCCAGTCTTCCATTCTCCCAAGGATATTGGAAGTAACAGTTTGAAATTCCGGAACGCTCATCAGCATGACCAGGAGCCCGATGAGGGCCGTGACCGACATCGACAAAACCATGACGTTCATCTGAGGCAACGCCTTGGAAAAGACACCAAAAGCCACGTTGACTGCGAAGAGGGAAATCGCGATCGGGGCAGCAAGCTGAATTCCGAAGCGAATCACCTGCCCCGTGAAAAACATCAGGCGCTGACTCATCAGCTGGGTCATCGCTCCCTGACCCAACCCCACGATCTTGTAGCTTTCGAGCGCTGCCTTGAGCATCAGGTGGTGTCCGTCGAGCGCCAGAAAGGCGAGTGTGGCGATGGTCATCTGAATCTCGGCGACGACATGGGTCTGCGATTCCGCGTGAGGATCAAAGGTGCTGGCCATCCCGAACCCCATAAAGTTACCCGCCAGATTCGAGCCCAAATGAATGGCGTCAAATAAAAGACGCGCTGTATAGCCCAGAGCGAGTCCCACGAGCACTTCGCTCCCGATGGTGGTGACGATGCTTCCGACTTGAGAACCCCACTTGGCGGCTTCCGCCGGATGAATCTGTCCTTGATGAACCAGAGCCGGAAAAAGCGCGAAAGTCACGCAAAGCGCCAGCAGCACTTTGAGCGGGCCCGGAACAGAACGATCTCCTACAATGGGAAGCACGGCAAAGAGCACGCTGAACCGTACCAGCACCGCGAAAAAAGTCAGGAGCTCTTCCTGATTGAAATCAAAAACTTCCATTCAACGAACCCAGTCCCCTGCACTGCCCAGAATCTGGGTCGCGTACTGCTTGAGGACTTCGAGCATCCAGGGACCGCCGATGACGAGGACCAGGAGGATCGCGACCATCTTCGGAATGAAAGTCAGCGTCGATTCGTTGATCTGGGTCACGGCCTGCAGAATGCTGACCAGAATCCCGATCACCATCGCCGCCACGAGCATGGGGCCGGCCAGAAGTAGACACGTCTTGATCGCTTCGGTACCGATGGACATCACCATTTCATCTGACATTATCCAAAGCTCCTTACGAGACTGCCACAGACCAGTTCCCATCCGTCCACCAGGACGAACAGCAGTAATTTGAAGGGAAGCGAGATCACGACCGGAGGAAGCATCATCATCCCCATCGCCATCAGGACGCTGGCCACGACCATGTCGAGCACGAGAAACGGGAGGTAAAGCATGAAACCGATCTGAAAGGCGGTCTTGAGCTCACTGATCACGAAAGAAGGGATCAGGACGTAAGTCGGAACTTCTTCCCGATTCTTGGGTTTGGCTTCCTTGGAAAGTGAGAGAAAAAGCTCCAGATCCTTTTCGCGGGTCTGACTGAACATGAATTCGCGGATCGGGCCTTCAGCCTTGGCGAGAGCGGTTTTCTGGTCGATCTTTTCATTCATGTAGGGCTCAAGCGCATTGGTGGAGATGTTCTTCCACGTGGGAGCCATCACGAAAAACGATAGAAAGAGCGCCAGACCCACGATCAGCTGATTGGGAGGCATCTGCTGCGTACCCAGCGCCTGCTTGAGAAAACTCAACACCACGACAATTCGAGTGAACGAAGTCATCATGATGAGAATCGCCGGTGCAAGGGACAGCACCGTGAGCATCATGATGATGCGCAAAACCGCCACCGTGTCCGCTGGTTTCTGCTGACCGTTGCCCGCGAACGAAAGACTGAGCGACGGAAGATTGAGACCGGAGGTTCCGGGAACCAGATTGCCACCCGTTCCGTTTTCGGCCCAGGCGACCGAGGAAACGGAAACTGAAGCGAGAGTCATTCCGAAGAGTGCGGCAATCGTGAGGAAAAACCTCATAACTGTTTCATCCCTTCCATGCGGTTCTTGATCTGATCACGAACGCTCGGAAGGGCGGAGCGGTTGGGGTTCTGAGCCTCGCCACGAGACTGTCCAATGTCCTGACCCTGAGCTTGACCCGAAAAGCCTGGACGAGTCGCTTCCGCCTGCAGGAGGTCTGCAAAAGGAGCATTGCCCGTGTAGCTGTCCGTACTGGTATTGACTACCGGACGGCGATTCTGCCCGTAGGTTCCATTGGGACCGTTGCCAGGATTGAAGTTTGCGGCGGCACTGGACTGTGCGCCCGCCTTCGAGCTTCCTTGCATGTTCAAGGGAGTTCTGCGAGGTGGGAGTTCCGCCTGCTGCTGTTGGCCGCCAAAACTCGGTCCCGTCTGATGCTGACCTTGGTTCTGAAGAGACTGATTCTGATGGACCGACTGCGACGACACAAGATTTGAAGCTGCGCTTCGATAGGCCGCCGAAGCTCCTGCGCCACCCAATGCCTGAGTCAGATTGCCGGTGAACTGCGAGACATCAAAGTCCTCGCCCACTCCACCGTTCTCATCCGCGCGGAATTCGCTGATCAGATTGATGGACTCCTGAGTGCATCCCAGGACCAGCATGCGTCCCTGGATTCGGACCATCGCGATGCTCTTCTTGGGCCCGAGGTAGTGAGTGGCGACGACTTCGATCATCTTGCCCTTGCCGCCCATGGAAGTACCGAGTTTTCCGAGCAGGCCGGAGAGCCCCTTGTGCTTCTGGAGATTGGGTGTGCCCTTCACGCGCTTGATGGCGAGCATGATCATCCCGAAAAGCCCGATCACCGCCATCAGAATTCCAAGAGATCTGAACGGACTTGGAAGGGGCTTCGCACCGCCGAGAGTCTTGCGGTTTTCACGCAGGCCTTCTCCGGTGAGGAGGTGCTGCTCCTCTTTTGCGTCTTTGGCATCTTTAGCCACTTCAGCGGCTTTTTCGGCCTTCTGCTGCCTCTCCTTGGCGGCTTCACGAGCCGCCTCTTTCACCGCTGCATCTTTGAGAGCCGCTTCTTTGGCCGCACCCTTCGTGGCTTCCTTCTGCGCTTCTTTCGTTTCAGACTTGAGCACTCGGTCCAGAAGAGCTTTCTCCTGCGGGTCCGCGACTGCAGCGACTTCCGCATGCGCGGCTGACTTGCTGATCTTGTCATTGTTCGTGATCACGGCACCGCCTGAGATTCTCAGACTCAGAACCTTGCCACCCGCCTTGATCTGAAAGCGGTTCTGAAAATCTTCCGCCTTGCCCTTCACGCTCAGACGGCAACGCACCAGCTTCGGAGCGTACTGATACGCGAAGACTTTGGTCAGATCCATGCCCGACACGGAGGTGATCTTCGCCGGATAGACCGAAACGTCAGTCAGGCTGAGCTGAATGATGTCGTTGAAGAACTCCGTCTTGATCTGTGCCGGATTGATCTTGTTGTCAAAGAACAGATCGATCTGAGAACCATCGGTGATCTGCACCTTTTTGAGATTGGTGACGGCAAAGGCATCAAAGCCGATGACCAGGCTGAGCGCCATGCCGAAAATGAAATGAATAGACTTGAATCCGAGAAGCTTCATGCTTCGACCTCTTTATAGCGGACCTTCCTGGTCCGCCGAATGAACTTTGAACAACGGTACTGCACTTATGAAGATACTGCCTGAACGGATCAACGCGAGAACTCTTGGCTGACTGAATGACGTGAAGTGAAGTGAAGTGAATCGTTCTCCTCACCCGCTCATTTCAACTGTTCAATGCGCTCCACGGGCGAAATGATGTCCGTCAGACGAATTCCGAATTTCTCATTCACAACCACCACTTCGCCTCTTGCGATGAGTTTGTCGTTGACGAGAACCTCGAGCGGTTCACCCGCGAATTTTGAAAGCTCGATCACGGAACCCTGCGCAAGCTGAAGGATTTCGCGAATGGCCATCTTGGACCTGCCCAGCTCCACGGTCACTTTGAGCGGCACGTCCAGAATGAAGTCAAGTGACTGGACCTGGGGAGCGTTTGAGCTTCCGGTTTTAGCTGGATTTGCAGCTGCCTGTGCGTTTGCGGGCTCGAAAGCCCCTGCCATTTCATTCATCGTCGTACTCCCCTTGTTAAAAAATAAATTGACTTCAATTATCAGTGGACCGCGTGAGCTGAATCGCCCGATTGCCGCGGGATACACCGAAGAAACATTTGAATTTCGACACGCCTTCGATCAGAACATCCAGTTCGCCATCCGCATCCTGCGTCAGCGGGATGATGTCTCCGACATTGAGATTGACCAGATCGCCGACGGTGATGTTGGCTGCACCCAGATTGACGACCATGTTGGCCTGGGTATTTTGAATGTGCTCTTCCATCTTGTTGACCCACTCCTGATCCGCACGGTCCGATTCAGTCTGAAAGGACGAATTCAGTTTTCCTTTGATGGGCTCGATCGTCGAATAAGGAATCACCAGTGCGATCGTGCCGCTGGCGTTTTCCAGTTCCACTTCAAAAGTGGTCGAAATGATGACGTCAGACGGAGGCACGACGCCGACAAACTGAGGATTCACTTCAGTACGGACAAAGCTGATGTTTGTCGGATGAATCGGCGCCCAGGCATCCTCGAGGTCCTTGATCGCGAGATCCATGACCTTCTTCATGATCGAAAGCTCGATACGGGTGAATTCCTTGCCTTCGATCTTGGCGTAGGGGCGATCGGTTCCGCCGAAATAGCTGTCTACGAGCGCATAAGCGAGTTTGGATTCAAATACGAGCAGCGCCGGTCCGCGCAGACTTTCAAAGCGCATGATGCACATGCAACTCGGAATCGGGAGAGTGTTTACGAATTCACCGAACTTCAGGAGATCCGTCGAAATGATGCTGATGGAGGCGATCTTGCGGAGGGAGTTGGAAAGCGAAATGCGGTAAAGTCGGATGAATCTTTCGTAAATGATATCCAGGGTCGGCATACGACCGCGAATGACCCGGTCCTGGTTGGTCAGGTCATAAGGCGTGATCTCGGCGTCTTGGATCGCGTTCGGACCCCAGGAACCTTCGGCTCCGCCCGCTGCACTGCCTGCGCCGCCGCCCGATGCCGTGTTGTCCACGCTGCCATCGGCTACCGCATTCAGGAGTGCGTCGACTTCGGATTGTGTGAGAACCTGATTCATAATTCAGCCATCCTTAGCTCTTCCGGTCAGCCTTGCGGCCACATCCCCATCTTGGAGATGCCCAAAACTCAGACAGATACAGAGACGAAAACCTCAATAAACCACGAACAGAACTTCAGCCGCTCACAGCGAAATTGGTGAAGAAGACTCCCTTCACCTTTCCACTGATCATGAAACCATTCAAAGCGTTCTTGATCTCTTCCTTGATGAACTCACGGCCTTCGGTCGTTCCGAGATCGGCAGGCCGCTTGCTGTTGAAGAGATCGATGATCGCATTTCTGACCTGAGGCATCTTCTGAGTGACTTCGCCTTCAGCCTCGTCATTCGGAACTTCGAGTGCGATGTTCACGCGAACGAACTTCGGCGCCGCACTTCCAGGAGTGGACAGGTTCACCGTGAACTGCTCAAGCGCCATCATCTTGCTCGAATCGCCGCCTTTTTTCTTCGCATCGCCATGTCCGCCGCCGCCATGGGCATCGCCACCGCCGTGAGCCTCAGCCGCGCCATGTCCGCCGCCACCGTGAGCATCGGGCGCGCCATGTCCGCCGCCATGTGCATCCGCGGAAGCATGAGTTTCAGCCGTGATGTCATCCACTGAAGGCTTCTTGCGATCTTTCTGAAATGAAATGAAAAGGATCGCCATCATCGCGACCACCGCGACAAGATTGACGAGCGTGAGAATCATGACAAGCTTGTTTCCGCCGCCGGAGCCGGAACCTGATGAGCTTGAGTCGTGTTTGGCATCTGCTGACATGTCGTGAAGGCTCTCCTGTCCTCCCCTAGATTGTGCAATGCAAATTCCGCCGGGGCAAGAGAGCTTTTTGCCGAGATCGGGCCGAAATGTCCTAATCCGCTGACATCAGGCAGTTTGTGCCGGGCAGAAACGTTTGGCATGGGAGAAGCTGTCAAAGGCCTGACGTCGTTCAAAACAAAAAAGCCCCGTACTCCATCCTGGTGTACGGGGCCTTCTGAATTTGCGGGGCCAAACTTCCTGTTCAGCCTGAATCACCTACCGGGATAACTGCCGAGAGCGACTATCAGTTACGCTTGAGGGCGAGCACTTCCTGCATCATTTCGTCGGCAGTGCTGATGACCTTACTGTTCGCCTGGAAGTTTCTCTGGGAGGTCATCAGGTTGATGAACTCACTCGCGATATCGGTCGTCGAAGATTCAATGGTCTTCGACGAAACCGCACCCCGTCCACCAGACTGAGGAGCACCGATCGTGGCTTGGCCGGAGTTGCGGCTTTCGCGGAAACGATTCTGCCCGACCTTGAACATGCCTTCCGGATTTTCGAACTTCGCGAGAGCGACCTGAGCCAGGTTGACGCTTTCGCCGTTGCTGTAGATCGCGGCCAGAACACCATCGTCATTGAAGGTCAGGCTGGCGAGAGTTCCAGCGGTCGAACCATCCTGAGTGGTCTTGTAAGCTTCGGAGTTGGTTCCGTACTGGGTGACGCTGAGGCCAGTCCCGCCAGTCTTCTTGTCATCGCCGAAGTTGAATTCAATCTTTTGATCTGGGAGCGCGCCTTTGCTGAAGTTGAATGCATTTTTGTCAGTGGTCTGTTCAGCCAAACGTCCATCGGTATCAAACTTGAGTTTTCCGGTGGCTTGCTCCAACAACTGACCGGGCTTGCCGCCTGTGATTTCTTCGCCCTTGGCCATCGCCTTCCAGGTCCACTCACCATCCGCGGTCTTGTTGAAGAACACGGAAACGACGTGCGGGCTGCCCGCGCTGTCGTAGACGGTTGCGCCAGTTGCGAAGTGGGCGGTCTGCTCAGGCTTCATCGGGTCAAACTTCAGCAGTTTGTCGGCGCGAAGATCAAGATTCATGAACAGGTTCACTTTGGAAGTCTTCTTGGCATCGACCACGCTGCGATCCACACCGATGTCAGACATCTTGGAAGTGACTTTGCCGTTTTCATCGGCTTGGAAACCCTGAACCCTGTTACCATCGGCGTTGATGAGCTTGCCATCTTTATCGAAATGGAACTGACCGTTGCGGGTGAAGCTTCTGCCGTCCTGTCCGTTCACGACGAAAAAACCATCGCCGGAGATCGCGAGATCGGTCGAAGATTCAGTCTGAACGATGGAGCCCTGTGCGAAAATGGGATTGACGGCAGCGAGGCGAGTTCCGCGACCGATCTGATTTCCGCCAAGCATCCCTTTGAGGGATTTGGCGACAACGTCTTGAAATTCCGGGCGTGAAGTTTTGAAACCGGTGGTGTTCGCATTGGCGATATTGTCGCCGTAGATGGCCAAAGCTTCGCCCTGACCCTGCAAACCCGTGATACCCGTATACATTGATGATAAGATGCCCATGAGAAGCCTCCATGCTTTCGCATATTAAGAGTTCCTGCCGCTCTGCTCGCTCCACTTGCGCGGAGACTGAGAGTCAACATCTGGAACTTCAAGATCTTCGCTTTCACTCCCACTTCGGAGAGCAACCGCTCGGATCATTCAATTAATTCAGCCCGTCAATCGATCGGGGCTGAGCTAAGGCTTCCCTATTGGGTCCAGCCTTTTAAAACACCACAACAACTTGCCAAACACACCAGAATCCATTCCCTGCGAGCCAGCGGCTTTCAGGTCACTTCAAATGATCACAGCACCATCGATATTCGTGAAAACGTTTCCTGACAGAGAGGCTCTGTCCATCGCCGTGATCACCGTTCGGTTCTTGACACTCACGATCAGAGCCGCATCCTGGGTCAGGATGAGAGTATCATCAATCCCCTTCGCCGCCGCCTTGTCAATCGCATCATTCACCTTCAACATCGTGTTCTGATCCAACGTGATCTTGCGATCCATCAACCGCTGCGATGCATGTGCCGAAAACTTGAGCGGCGACTTGATCGAGCTGAGGTCCGTATTACCCGGCCCTTCACTCAGATTGTCACTCAGAACTTCAGGCAGATTACGCTGCTGAACTCTGGGTAGACCAGCTGACTGATTTGGCTGAGAACCCGGCGTGCCTACCGTTTCGTCAAAAACCTGGTCAAACTCTGTCTTTACCCCCTCTTGTCTCTTCGGTTCCGCTCGGTCGCCTGGTTTTACACCCTGCTGGCCCGGCAGTGAAGTGACATTGGGGTAGAGAAACGGATTTGCCATTTCACTTCCTCCTTTCGCCTCATTTCTGAAGCTGAGAAAACTTCGGGAATCATTTCCCTCCGTCTCTCTATTCAATTTTCCAAGATCAGTCTCCTGATGACAAGCTATTTTTAAATACTTGTCTTTTCACATTCAGAAGCGTCGCTTTCTTCACGCCCTTTTAGGTCTCGTCGTCAGCACTTTCTGTTTTTTACACAATCACTGCTTACTTAATTATCATTGCCGGAATTCAATCCGTTTGCAAATCCTTTTTCAGGATTTGTTGAATTTATTTTTGAATTTTGGCCTTGTTTAAGGCTGTTTTCATGTGAATTATCTGCATGGCGATTTTCTGCCTGGGCAGCATTTGCTGCGTTTGCCAGCTGACTTGCTTGCGAATAGGCCTGGGAGTTTGAAGCGCCGTTCACCTGGGAATTCGAGGCAACGGCTTCCGCCTGCGCCCCTCCGGCCTGCGCGCGCGCGATCGCCTGCAGAGTTTCGGGAGAAACGCTCGACGGATCGAGATTGGCCGAGCCTTTGCCCTTTTCGAAAGTGAAGAGATTCTGTTTTTTCCCCGCCGGAGGTACGACCCCGCCCGAAATCGGCTTCGCTCCCGGAACCACCGCGCCCCCGCCGTCTCCGTCAATGCGGATCACATTTCTCATCGTGACCTTCTGCGGATTGTTCAAGTCACCGATCAGGAACACGGCTTCGCTTCCTTCATAACTCACGCCCATCACCCGGGACTGAGACTGTGTGCTCATCGGAATTTCGTTGCCCTGCTCGTCTTTGGCTTCGACCTTGAAAATGTAGGTGCCAGTCTTGGAGGGCAAAGTGTTGGATTTGAGTCCGTCCCACGCGAAAGTGGTTTCACCCTGCTTGGTCGGACCGAGATTCTTTTCGAAAACCGTTTCTCCGGAATCGGAAATGATTTTCACGTTGACCTGCTTCGCATCCTTGGTCAGCGGAACATTCAAGGCTTCATTCTGACCTTCAGTGTGCGGAAACCTTTCGCGATCGATGGTGATCGTCTTGCCGATCATGTTGGTCATCGCCAGCCGCTCGAGCGGCGCATTCGCGGTCGTCATCTTGGTCAGACTCTGATTCATGTTCTGCATCTGCTCGACGCTCGTGAACTGCGCGAGCTGAGTGGCGAATTGTTCGGCCTTGAAGGGTTGAGTTGGATCCTGGTTTTTCATCTGAGTGATCATGATCTTGAGAAAATCATCCTTGCCCAGGGTCTTCTTGATTTCGCGCGGCTTGTCGGCCTTTGCGCCGTACTTGGCCTGCATCTGAGTCCAGGTGTCGCCGAGCTTGGATTCCTTGGCGGACTTTTTCGCGTCCTTCTGATCGGAAAGCAGACCATTTTCACCGATGGCGGCACCACTGAGTTCAGTGTTGGCCATCTTCGGTGGAGGAGGTGCATTTTTTCCGCTGCTGATTCCCTGCATTTTCAATCCTTGCTCAAGTTATCGGAAATGGATCCGATGAGTTTCGAAAGGGGGAGAGCTCAACGAACTCTCCCCTCTCTCTGAAATAATGGAGGTCAAGCCATCAGATCGACACGTCCCGTGGCACTTGCTCTCGCCTGTCTGGCGTTGGCAGCCGCGGCCATGCGACTGGCCACTCCACCGTTGAAGCTGTTTGAACGCATTCCACTGTTCTGGTCAAAGGCCCTGCCGCCACCTTCCTGATTGGCACCCTTGTTCGAATTACCGAACTGACTCCCGAATGACTGGGTGTTCTGGTTGAAATCAGGATTGTGCTGACCGCTCATCTGACTGCTTTCCGAGGGCGCCTGTGCGATGGTGACATCGACTTTGCCCAGAGTCAGATTCTGACCCGCAAGACTCTCTCTGAGGTGGCCGATGCTCTCTTCAATGATCTTCTTGGCGTTGGCATCAGAAGCATGGATCTGAAGTCCCACTTCCCTGCCGTCGCTCATGACCTTCACATGCAGTTCTCCGAGATTCTCAGGCTTGAGACGAATTTTCATTTCGCCTCCGCCCTGAGGCCCCATCGAACGGATGTTCGAAGACATGCCGATCAGAGATTCAGTCGACAACCGGTCCTGGTCCGCGGTCCCGCGAGTCACATGGCCATTCATTTCAGGGGTCGCTGAAGCGATTCCTGAAGCGATGCCCGTTGTGGCGGCTGAACCATTTGATCCGGACTGTTGAACCGACGAACCACTCAGTTGAGAAAGATCGAAGTCCTGCTCATGAGCGCCCATGATCTTGGACTTCCCAGGGAGTGCCGGCTTCGCGGTGAGTTCAGAAATCTTGCCGTTCCCGGCAGAATTCATGCTCAATGCACCGTTTTGACCGCCATCAAGAACCTTGAAGCCGCTTCGTCCGGCAGGACCTGCAGCCATGGCTGCCACAGTATCCTGTCCAGGACCGAAACTTTCATCTGATCCTGATGGTGATCCCGATCTGCCCTGCTCGCCTTTCGCTCCCATGCCTTTGATGCCGTTGAGGGTGCTGAGAAACTCCGCACCGCTCAGCCCGGTGTAAGGAGCGCCTTGCGGCTTCCCTGCATCCAGACCTTTGGGGGGAGTCAGTTCAATGCTCTGAATTTCAGCGGCATCGTCCCCTTCTTCATCCCCTTGCAAAAGGGCCAAAGCCGAAAGAAAAGCTCCGACCGGATCATTGCCTGTCTCAATTGCCTCTGCGCCTCTCGAGGAATCTTCGATTCCTGCCTGTTCGGTGACAGCGTCACCGTTCCAGGGTTTGAGTCCAGCATTCAGGGCACCAGTATTCAGACTGGAGACGGGGGTTTGACCGGGGGTCATTGCTTGAGCTTGAGCTTGAGCGTGGGTCTGGGTCTGGGTCTGGGCTTGGGCTTGGGCTTGGGCTTGGGCTTGGGCTTGGGCTTGGGTTTTGAGTTCACCTGCCTGTCCTCCATTGAGAGTCTTTGCACCAGCCTGAGCTGCCGCTCCATTCATCAATTTCGGATCAAGCCAGGGTGCCTCACCAGAACCAGTCGCTTTCAAATCCTCCGATTTGAGCTCGCTCAGTTTTGGATCCGCCTTTCCTGCCATTTGGCCTGCGAGTCCGCCAGCCAGCTGACCTTTCATTTCGACTTTTTGCCCTGCTTCAGCTCCTGCCTCTCCAACGGCTTTTGTCTGCAGCGCCAGTGATCCCGGTTTCACGGGTACTGGGGTCGCAGACAGGCTCATTGCAGCGGCGTTGGCTTCGGCCAGCTTCGTGTCCAGTTCCTGATCAAACTCCCGGTCATCGTCAGCTGCGGCCGAACTGCTCGCCGAATTACTTCCCTTTTTCTGAACTGATTTTGGAAGCAGGTTCGCGTTGTCCGCCGGACTGGACTGGGGTGTGAGTGCTTTGTTGATTTCCATCATTTTTGTCTCCTCCTTTCGTGTTTGTCTTTGCAGCCAGAGTGTCATTGTCCCGCTGCGGAGTTGCAGCGGGTTTCTTGGCGTGGGCTACACCCGCCAATAGTTCGGTGAGATGAGAAGCCTTGGAGGCCTCCATCAGATTCATGATCTTCGCGAGCTTCGCGGTGGAAATGCGGCCGATGGCGACGACAGCGAGATCTTCATCGATATTGCTGATCAGCTGCATCGCGGACTTCGGACTCATCGTTTCAAAAGTTTCGACGAGCTTGCTGACGCGTTCTTCTTCCTGCTTCTTCGCGATCCCCTGCGACTGCTTGATCTGATCGCGGACGGTATCGAGCTTCTTGAGTTCTTCTTCAACCGCGACTTCGCGCGCTTTCAGTTCCGCTTCGCGTGACGCTATTTCCCTTGATTTCTGATCCAGCTCTTCACGACGTTTCTGAATGTCGTCAATCGCGAGATTGTCAGCAAGGCAACCCTTTGAAGCAGGAGTCGTCACGGCCGCCACTCCGGGAACGGAAGGCACGAGTCCAGCAGGCGCGCGGGCCGCATCCCCTGTTTTCGTGCCGGTTGATTTTGCTTCGCCCGCTTTTGCATCCGTGGAAACGGCGCCTGCTTTTTCAGTCGCATGTTCAGGAGTCGCTTCAGCGGCCGTTCCTTCTGAAACTGAGATCAAGGTACCGGTGACGCAGGCTGCGGCGCAGATGAGTACTCCAAAAGACCAGAGTTGAGTGACTTTCCTTTTCATGCGCTTTCCTCTTCGAGCTCGTCATCGAATTCATTTGCCAGTTCGTCGGCATTGACGCCTGCCTGATTCAGATTCGCGCGACTGATGTAGATGTCGTCAGTCACTTTCTGTTCCTGTTTGTTCTTCTCTTTGCGGAATTCTGCAAAAGCCTTTTCGCGAAGCACTTCGATCATCTTCAGTTCCCGGCGGGTCACGAGGTAGGCGCGCAGGCATTTTTCAACGTTTTTCGATGCTTTTTTGATGAAATTTTCAGCTTGAAGAATGCGTACCCGTTGTCCGGCGAGAAAACTGTTTTCGAGCTGAAACGCCATCACACTCGTGAATTCACGTCCCAGATTTTCGCGCCGAAGAAGGGAATCGTTGAGCGCCTGCACCAGTCGGTTTTTGAACGTGGTCGCTTCCTGAAACATCGACTGCGCCTGCGCCAGTACGCGCAGGGCTTCGTCCTGGCGACTCTGCCGGACTTTTTCAACTGCCGTGAATTTGAATCGAAAACGTTTCATGAATGCCCAAGCCTTCTCTCTCTCTAGTGTTCGATATTCGGGGAATGGAGACTAGACTGAAAGATTTGCCGGCCAGCTGAGTTCAGGCGCTGGGCAAAAGAGGCCCGGGGCGCGGCGGGAAGAGAAGAGTTCAGCGGCGCTGGCCCGGATTTTGACCCTGGTTCGCAAGAAACGCTTCTCCAGCTCTGACTATCCCATGCATCATCGCCTGAGTGCTGGAGTAGTCGGCTTTGTCGTCAATCCCCTGTCGCAAAAAGGAATTGATCCGGTCAATCATCGCCACTGCCTGGTCAATCTTCGCATTGGCGCCGCGAGTATAGGCTCCGATGTTGATCAGATCTTCGGCTTGGGCGTAGAGTGCCATCCACTCGCGCATCTGTCCCGCCCAGTGCTGCTGGTCCTTGTCAGTGACCGATCTCATCACACGGCTCGCGCTCGCCAGGATGTCGATCGCCGGAAAGTGATTCTTCTGGGCGATCTTTCGGGACAGGACGATATGACCATCCAGAATGGACCGGGCTGAATCCGCGATCGGGTCATCCATGTCATCGCCTTCGACCAGAACGGTATAGAGGCCTGTGATGCTGCCTTTGCCCACTCCGGTTCCCGCCCGCTCGAGAAGTTTCGGGAGGGTCGCGAAGACGCTCGGCGGATAACCTTTGGATGCCGGAGGCTCACCCTGAGACAGCCCGATTTCACGTTGAGCCATGCAGAAGCGAGTCGTTGAATCCATGAGGAGCAGGACATCACTGCCGCCATCCCTGAAGTATTCGGCGACGGTGGACGCAAGAAAGGCCCCGCGCATGCGCAGCAGCGGAGACTTGTCCGAAGTCGCGACGATCACGACGGAGCGTGCGAGGCCTTCGGGGCCCAGGTCCCTCTCAATGAATTCTCTGACTTCGCGGCCTCGCTCTCCAATGAGCGCGATGACGTTGATGTCAGCAGCCGTGTGACGGGCCATCATGCCGAGCAGAACGGACTTCCCCACCCCGGATCCGGCCATGATCCCCACGCGCTGACCTTTGCCACACGTCAGAAGTCCATTGAGAGCGCGAACTCCAAGATCCAGGGGCTCAGTGATGACCGTTCTTTCCAGCGGATGAGTGGGATTTTGATAGAGACTGCGGTCTTCGAATGGGATGCCGTCCCAGACGATCGGACCCTTGCCATCAATCGGTTCGCCCCGGGCATCCAGAACGCGTCCGAGAAGAGCTCGACCCACGCGAATCGTGGAAGCATTCTGCTTGAGGACGACCAGACTGTCGTTATTGACTCCGCGGGCGTCGTCAAAAGGCATCAGAATGACTTTTTTGTCCCGGAAGCCGATCACTTCGGCGTCAATACCCGGGAGACTTGCGGCTGCGCCACCGAGCTTGCGACTTTTGTTCGAATCCAGAATCCTGCAGATGCTGCCGACCGAGGCGCCGGGCATGTGTGCTTCAAAAATGAGTCCGAGGGACTTGGTCACTTTCCCAGCTTCGGAATAGAGGTTGGCATTCTCGAGGCGCTCAAGACTGCCTGAAAGGCGGTTGCCGACTTCCTGGTCCATCACTTGACACTCGCGATGTCAGCTGCGGGCAGTTCAGTCGTATTGCCACTCAGAGCCTGATAGACATTCTCGAGCTGAGTCTCCAGGGTCGCGTCAGTCACTCCCCAGTTGGTCTCGATCACGCATCCCCCATGCTTGAGGTGCTGTGAAGGTTCGATCGAGAAATTCTTCAGATTGGCGAACTTCTCCTTGAGTTCCGCTTTCATGCCGATGACCGCATCGAAGTCTTCATTGCCCACAAGCACACGAATGTGATCGCGTGCGGGCGTCTTTTCGATCAGATCCTGAACCAGGCGCTTGATCTGATCCCTGTCCTGGGACAACTCCCGCAGCAGAATCATCTTTCCCATGCGGTAGATGACTTCGATCAGGTACTTTTCATTCGCGGCATAGATCTCGGTCTTGGACTCTTCGCAGGCCGTGATCCAGGCGTCAATCCGTGAAGTGAGGGCATGAGCTTCAAGCTGAAACGCGTCGGTGGCCTCCTGATGGCCGGTGGCCAAGCCTTCCTGATAGCCCGCTTCACGTGCGTCTTCGCGAGCCTGCGCTTCCACTTCGGCGAGCCGCGCGTTCACACGGTCATCAATGACCCGCTGAGTTTCCTCTTCGACGGACATCGTCCCTTCGAGAAGAGGGTCGATGGCAAAGCGTCTCCCCTTCCTGTTCTGAGCCACGTCAGCGGCGTCCTGGTTGACGGCCGCACGATTCTGAGCCTGGATCTTCGCCTGATTTCTTTGGCTCGCTTGAAAGGAACCGTCCGTAAGCGGACCCGACTTCTTGAGGTCGTCGAACTCGAACGCACGCACTTCGGTCTGCTGATTGGCGTCCAACTTGAAAATTCTGAAATCACCTGCCATTGAAGACTCCTCGCATGAAACTCTCAGGCTTTTTCATTGAATGGCTCATTGAACGGTTCAGACCAGCGCATCGGCATCGCCGCCGCGGCTGATCATGATCTTGCCTTCGGCTTCGAGACGTTTCGCGACGTTGATGATTTCCTGTTGCGCATTTTCGACGTCGGAGATGCGGACTGGCCCCATGGATTCGAGGTCTTCCTTCAGCAGATCCGCCGCACGCTTGGAAATGTTCTTGAAGATCTTTTCCTTGATCTCCTCCGGAGCGGTCTTGAGTGCCATGACCAGCTTGTCGTTGGGCACTTCCTTGAGGAGCATCTGCATGCCGCGGTCGTCGACGAACACGATGTCGTCGAAGACGAACATGAGTTTGCGGATTTCTTCGGCCAGCTGAGGATCCTTCTCCTCGACGCGGGCCAGAATGTTCTGTTCGCTCGTCTTGTCCATGACATTGAGCATTTCGGCGATCGGCTGGATGCCTCCGAGCTGCTGAGTGTCGATGGATCCCAGAGTCGCGAGTTCCTGCTTGAGCACTTCGTCGACCTGCGCGATGAGGCTTGGGGAAATGAAATCGAGGTTCGAGATACGAAGCACGACCTCAGTCTGAATCGCTTCCGGAAGACGCTTGAGAACTTCACACTTCTTGTTGGGTTCAAGATGCGCGAGAATGAGTGCGGTGGTCTGCGGATGTTCGTTGACCAGGAAATTGGAAAGGGTTCTGGAATCGACGAGCTCGAGAGCTTCGAGAGTCCGGCTGCCTTCGACGACGGAAAGCTGTCCGAGAACGGTCTTTGCGCGCTCTTCTCCCAGAGTCTGAAGCACGAAATCACGGCCCTGCGCATGCCCGAAGATCAGCGTGTCTTCTTCCGAAATCTCGGTATAGAAAGCTTCGAGCACTTCCTTGACGAGCGGGATCGGCACCTTGGTGACCATCCCCATGGCGCTGACCAGACGTTTGACGTCGTTGTCCTTCATCTTCTTGAAGACCTGGGCGGTGACCTGGTTGCCCAGGACGTTCAATAGAAGTGCGGATCTTTCGAGTCCGCTCATTTGATCAATGCTGTCGAACATGGTTCATTTCCTCATCAGCCCGTTTTGGATTTTCCAGGGCCGCCGCCCTTGTCGCCTTCGGCGCCATCTTCCTTCTTCACCGGCTCGTGCAGCCAGTCCTTCAGAATCAGGGCAGCCTTGTGTGGATTGCTGTCAACGAGAGTGATGATCTTTTCCTTGATCATCTCGCCTTCGACCTTTTCCGGATCCACGCGGTCCGGCAGGACCGGAATCGCCTCCTCGAGGCCTGGCAGAATGGCGTTCTTCTGCATGCGCTCGAGCTCTTCAAGCGTCTGCGGCAGGAACGTATCCACGCTGTCGATGGTATTCTCCGTGATCCACTTGATGAAAGGTCTGACCACGAGAAGAAAAAAGAGCACGATCGTGACGCCGATCACACTGTAGAGCACGATGTTCTGGATGTAGCTCTTGCGTTCCTTCTCCTTGAGAACCAGCTCAGCTTCCAGAAAGTCTTCCTGCTTGAATTCCATCGTCTTGATTTCGAGGATGTCTCCCCGCTTGCGGTCCAGGCCCACGGTGCTCGCCACGATATCTTCAAATTCCTTGAGCTTCTCGGCACTCCAGGCTTCGCTCTTGGTTTCAAACTTGCCATCGGCCGCTGGAGTGCGGGTCTGTTTGCCGTCCATCATGACTGCAACGGAAAGCTTCTGGATCGAACCGACAGACTTCTGGGTCCGGCGTACGGTCTGGGGAACCTCATAATTGGTGGTCTCATTGGAAGTCTTCGTGTCACTCAGCTTGACGACTCCGGCGCCCGGAGTCTGACCGGGAGTGTTGGACAAGGCACCTGCCGGACCGCTGGCAGTGGGGCGGGAGCCTTCCATGGACTTCGTATCCCGCTGGACGGAGCGAACTGCTGATCCATCGGCGTCATAAATCGTCTGAGTTTCGTTGACCTGCGCGAAATCGAGATCCGCACTGATCTTGGCGATGACGTGCCCTTCTCCAACGACTCGACCCAGAATGGCTTCGACGCGCTTTTCGAGGTCGCCCTCGACCTTGCTGCGGTACTCGAGCTGCGTCGCGGTCGCCTGCGCGAGTGAATCGCTGGCGTTCTTCGAGAGAGTCTTGCCGTGATTATCGACGATCACGACGTCCGTGGTATCCATCCCCTCGACCGCACGAGCGACCAGGGTGCCGATTCCATAAACCTGCTTTTCAGAAAGTACGACCCCCGGCTCCAGGTCGAGAACGACGGAGGCGGTGGATTTCTTCTGATCTTCGACGAAAGTGCTCTTGGTCGGAATGGCCAGATGCACGCGGGCGCGCTTCACTCCACTGATGGACTTGATGGTTCTCATCAACTCGCCTTCGAGGGCGCGCTTCTGGTTGACCTTCTGAACGAAACTTGTGGTGGCCAGGCTCTGCTTGTCGAAGATTTCATAACCGACGACGCTGTTTTCAGGAAAACCCATCGTCGCGATTTCGAGACGGAGCTGATCCAGATTCTCCGGAGTCACGGAAATGTTCTTTCCACCCTGGTCGACTCTGAACGGGATGTTCTTTTCACGCAGCAGGCGGATGATGTTCGCCGAGTCTTCAGGATTGAGGTTGGTCATGAGCGGAGAAAAGGTCTTGTCCCCTGCCCAGAAGAACATTCCGATGATGACCATGAGGATTCCGCCGCCGACGCCGACCATCGCGAGCTTCTTGCCCGGGGAGAGTCCCGAGACGAAGTCCATGATCTGACTCGAAACTTTTGTAAAATAATCGCCCACGTTGATCCCCATCCCTGTCGTCAAATCAAGCCAACCACCCACGGGCTTCGTTCATCCTGAACGGGCCCACTCGCAACGAAACTGAAAACTACACCTGCATTCTCATGATTTCCTTGTAAGCATCGAGGACCTTGTTGCGGACCTGCATCATGAGTTTCAAGGAAGCATCGGCTCTTTCAATGGTGAGCATCGTTTCGTGAATATTCTTTGAGCGGCCGGCGACCAGCTCCTTGATCGAGCGATCGGCCTGGACCTGGTCGTTGTTCACTTTTTCCATCGTGCTTGAAAGCATCTCGGAGAAATGCCCGGACTTGTCGGGGCCCTGAAGATCAGGAACGGTCATGCCGTTGGCCCGCATCTCCGTCGTCACCCTGGCTTCAGAGGCGATCCCGCCCCCGATGCCACCGGCACCGGTCGTGCTCGAAGCGGTTTGAGAGATCCCCTGAAGCGCCCCACTCAGATTTTCAATGCCCAGATTGCTCATCTTGAATTATCTCCCGATTTCCAAAGCTTTTTGAGCCATGGCTTTTGCCGCATTCATCGCTGTGATATTGGCTTCATAGGATCTTTGCGCGCTGATCATGTTGGCCATCTCTTCGACCGTATTGATGTTTGGCATCGCCACGTACCCTTCTTCATTCGCATCCGGATGGGAGGGGTTGTAGACCATGCGTGGCGGGCGCTGATCTTCGACGATCTCCTGAACCTGCACGCCCTGGACGTTCTCGTCGAGCTTGTTCTCGAGGATCTCGCCGAAGCTTTCGCGGTCGGTTTCGGCCGCGAACATCGGATCCTTGCGCTTGTAGGGTCCGCCCTCTTCCGTGCGCGTGGTTTCGGCATTCGCGATATTGCTTGAAATGGTGTTCATGCGCTTGGTCTGCGCATCGAGTCCGGAAGCACTCACTCTCATGGATGAAAAGAAATCCATTAACGATTACCCCCGCCTTCAGAAATCGCGTACTTGAGCATGCCGAGCTTCTTCTTGATCATTTCAGTCGAAGCATCATAAAGGAGCTGATTTTCGGCGAGTTTCGCCATTTCACTGGAGCGATCCACGGTGTTGCCATCCAGGGACTCGACGCCGTTCGGATCGTCATAGATGTCAGGATTCACGGGATCGGTCATCTTGTGCACGATGTGATGGGCATTGTCCCCTTCCATCGGGAGCTTGCCATCGACCGCGAGAGCCTCGCGAAGTGCACCTTCGAATTCGACGGCCTTGGCCTTGTAGCCCGGGGTGTCCGCATTGGCGATGTTGGAACTGATCACGCCCTGATTGGTCAGGCGAAGATTCAGTGAAGTGTTCAGTGCGCCGATGATGGGATCAAAACCACTCATATCATTCCCCCGCTTTCGCTCACGACCCGAGCCGCGCGCCCACACCAGAGTTCAAGGAATATGCCGCTCTGCCGATGAGTCCCGCGCGACTGTTTTCTCAAACTGCACTTCTCCACTTTTCCGCCCTTTTCCTTCGTCTTATGAGCGGTTTTCCGCTCGTCTGTCAATTCTACTCTCAAATTTTCAGCTCAGCAAATTCGGCTCGGTCAAAACCGGCACTCGGTCACAATGATCAGGCAGAAACTTCCGCTCCAGAGGATTACGGGAAGTTTCTGCCGACCTTCTGATCAAGAACCGGAACTCAGACGTTGATGCCGTCGCGACGGTAGTCCGCGAGCTTGTTTCTGAGAGTGCGGATGGAAATCCCAAGCGCTTTGGCGGTATGGGTACGATTGCCGGAGTGATAGGTCAAGGCGGTCAGGATCACGCTCTTCTCGATGTCATTGAGAGTGTTGCCTGGCGCCCAGCCGGTGGAATCGAGCTTGGCCGCGGAATCGCCCGCAAGAATGTCGAAACTTGCGGCCGCGCCGCCCAGCTTTGCACTATGGCGACGCTCAATGTAGATGTCCTTTCCACAGACGAGGCCGTCGTGGGCGGTGATGATCGCACGTTCGATCACGTTTTCGAGTTCACGGATGTTGCCGGGCCAGGTGTGCATTTCAAGAATCTGAAGAGCTTCCGGAGTCATGCCGGAAAGAGTCTTGCCGTTATTTTCCGCGTACGAGTTCATGAAGTGCTCGGCGACGAGCTTCACGTCGCCCAGGCGTTCACGAAGTGGAGGCATGTTCAGATTGACCACGTTGAGGCGATAGAACAGGTCTTCTCTGAAAGTTCCGTCCTTCACGCAGTCAGACAGATTGCGGTTCGTGGTGGCAATGATGCGGACATCGACCGGGATCGGCTTGCGGCCACCGATGCGATCAACTTCGCCTTCCTGAATCACGCGCAGGAGTTTGGCCTGGAGGCGGATGTCCATTTCGGAAACTTCATCCAGAAGCAGGGTTCCGCCGTTCGCGAATTCGAACTTGCCGGCTTTGCTGCTGACCGCGCCGGTGAAAGCGCCTCGTTCGTAACCGAAGAGTTCGGATTCCAGGAGATTCTCCGGAATGGCCGCGCAGTTGATGGCCACAAAAGGCTTGCCGGAACGATTGCTGCTGTTGTGAACGAGGCTCGCCATGAGCTCTTTTCCAGTGCCGCTTTCTCCCTGAATCAGAACAGTGGCCTTGCTCGCAGCCACGGTTTTCGCCAATTGAACCAATTCCTGCATTCTACGATCCGACGTAATCATCTCACTCATTTGCTACCGCCCTCCTTGGCAGTTTTAGAACCCGACTGACCCGCTCCCGCCAACGTTCTATTGGCGAGTTTCTTCCAAAAATCATCAACCTTGCTTTCGGCCAGCCTTTTCAGAATGACCTGAATCTCTTTCTTCTCTGCCCGATCCGGACCCGATTTTCCCAGAGTTCTTGCGTATTCGTACAGAGCCTGGTTGCCGCCCAGGCCCGAATCAATCGCTTTTCCATAAGCATCCGCGGCTTCGCCCCAGTGCCCCTGCTTCGAGAGCAGTTCGCCTTCGGACATCAGCAGCTCTTCTGGAGCGGCCACTGATGAAACTCCCAGATGCGCTGCCGTGTCCGCTGCCGAATTCCGAAGCTCCGCGGTGAGCCTGATTTTCTGCAGTCTGCGCAGACCTTCGACCGCGAGTCCGATTTCGCCAGCCTGAGCCTGCAGGGTCGTGACCCAACTTTCAATTCTGGCCTTCTCCCCCTTCAACGCCGAAGCGGGAAGAAGAAATTGTGCCTTTGCCGCATGACTGAGCGCTGAAGCGGCCGAACCGGTTCCCGCTGCCTTCATGTCCAGCAGTCCCAAAATGATTTCACGCTCGTAGGAAAAAGGCGACTCCGCAATCACGTCCGCCATGCATTCTCTGATTTTCTGTTCGACCTTCACACCAGATCGCATCCAGAGTGCTTTGCCTTCGGTGAATCGTTCTTCAGATTTCTTCAAGCGAAGATCGAGATCCTGATTGTGCTCCGAAGCCAGGCCGCGTTCACTGCCCATCTGTTTCTGGTGATCCTTGAATTCGTCGGAAATTTTCTGAGCCACGCTTCCAAGGCCGAGATCACTGGCGGCCTGAGAGAGCTTGAGGAGGTAATCCGGGGACAGGGATGCTTCCGTGCCGGCTTCCGGAACGCCGATGAGTTTCGGAATGGATCTTGCCTTCTGGTCGTAGAAACTGAGCGCTTCGTACTTCTTGCCCTGATCCAGCAGAGACATCAGCGTGTTTCTGAAAAGATGCCGCAGGATCTGACCGATGGTTTCGCGGGCCGAAGCGTTGGAAGCTTTTTCGAATTCCTGAATTGCGACATCGACTGCATTGAGCGAATCCCCGAACGCGATCAGTGTTCTGATACGGCTGAGCGCACGGAAGTCGTTATAGTGCTTCGTATCGACTTCCTCCTTGGGATCAAATTTTTCCGCTTCCTCGGTGAAAAAGCTCTTTGCAGTTCCGAGATCAAAACCACCGTGATCCGCACACTGTGCCAGACGTGCCCGTGCGAGCGTCGCTCCCGGACTGAACGGAAAGCCGTTGATCGTCTGATAGAACCACTTGCGAGATTCAAGGGCGGCCTGAGCGCCCTCTCTTCTGCCCGTGATTTCGGCCAACCTCAGAGTCGCTCTCCAGCCAGCGGGATTCCCCGCGTAGTCCTTCAGAAACTCCGTGAAAGCCGTCTCGGCCCGATCGTTCTGTCCGAGCCAGTAGAGGGCTTCAGCACGATTCAGGTGAATCGACGGAAACTTCCTGGCTTCTCCCCTGAATCCCGCCATCGCCTGGTAATAGGAGGCAAGTGCGCGGTCGTACTGGGAGCGACTCATGAAGATGTCACCCAGCCGCAGGGCGCCTTCGGCTTTGTAGCGGGCTTCCGGAGCGTTGGCGGCGATCCACTGGTATTCCTTCGCCGCGCGGTCACCCTGCTTGAGCGCGTACAGTTCTTCAGCTGCCGCCATGTGAAAGACCCAGTTCAGGCGATGAGTCGGATACCGATTCATCAGCCAGAGGTAACTTTCGAGGGTCGCGAGGTGGGAACCTTCAAGACGCTTCTGGTTCGCGAGGTAGAGAGCGGAATGCAGAGAAATCGCGGAACCCGAATACTGGGTTTTGATTTCTTCCAGCATCTGGAGTCCGGCGTCCCTGAACGACTTCTCGGTGGTTCCAAGCTTCAGGAGACTGTTCGCTCTCAGAAATTTCATTTCTTTCTGGTAGGCCGACTTTGGCTGCTCAGCCGTGAAGAAGTCGAGCGTCTTCAGCACGAGTGCGAATTTGCCCTTGCGATAGAGATCCAGCGCCAGACGAACGAAACGCGCTTCTTCGGCCCGGCTGGTGGCTCGAGCGAAGTTTTCCGTGTCCGCGGACTCTTCGGAATCAGCCCCCTCGACTTCGGCCGCTTTCTCCGTCGGCGGTTCATAATAGGAGTAGTTGGCATCGGGAGTCGTGGCTGCAAACCATTTGTCAAAATCAAACGCTTCATGAAGCGGGTTGAAAGCAAGAAAGATATCCTTGTCTTCGCTCAGGGGCTGTTCACAGAACTTCTGGATGTTCAGCGCATCAGCCTTGGCTTTTTCGCTGGCGATCTTGCGGTCCGTGCGACGCTTGATCTGATCTCCCTGATCTTTCTGATGGGCGGCTGTCAATTCATGCTTGCGGAGTTCGCGCAGCTCAGAGACGGTCGGACCCGCTTTGGGCCAGAAGTCGACGATGAAGCGCGCTGGAGATTTCTCCCGGTACTCAAAGCGCTCCATCCTGGGATGGGCCGGGGCCTGATCCCCTTTGGGGAACTTCCACTTTCCGACCACCTTCAGGCCCGCACCGGATTCCTGGAATCGCACTTCAGCCAGACGAGCATCCTTCAGGGTGGGCAGAATCTGGGAAAGCCAGGCTGACTCCTGGCCAATCGGAGCACCCAGGTCCGCGAGGCTGGAGCCTTTGAGAAACAGTTCGAAACCGTCGCCAGTCTCCTTCCACTGAGAATCGACTCCCAGATCGACCGCGAGGACAAGACGGCTATGAGTCTTGAAAGTGAGGAGCTGGATGGACTGTGTGGAATTTTCAGCCGCGTGAGCCCGAGGAGTGTCAGAAAGGGTCCCCAAAAGGACACCGGCGGCAGTTCCGAAAGCCACAGGGCCGGCAACGGACAATGACTGTCCAGCGAGTGCCGTCACCGAGACCGCTACGAGAATGATGGAATCTGACTTAAGTTTCAAATGAGCATCCTGCTCTACACGGTTCGATCAGTTCACTTTGCCTTGCTCCCGTCCTCATGACGAGGGCTCGACGCTACAAGACAAAGCAAGTGCAGTGCCAAACGCACGATTTAATTTTCGAGGGCTGGGAATTCCCGCCAGGAGCGTCGTTTCAACCGGCAGAAGTTTCCGATGATGTTCATCTTTTACCTACTACTCGGTGAATGCCGCCCTCCACATTTCTGCCGATCCCGAAATCACCGTGGGCAAAAGAAACCTACAACTTTTTGACCCACCGTCAGGAAGACTACGGTTTCCGCCCGTTGTTTGACGATCTCGAGCTCGATTCGACTTCTCAACGGGAGCTTTTTATTTTGTCCCCAATTCAATGAGGCTGAGCTACATTCAGAGGCATCACCATGATCAGAACCGGATTCTCTCACTCTTCACTGCGTTTTCTGCCTCGCCTTGCTCTGGCGCTTCTGAGCGTGAGCTCTCTGACCCAATTGACCGCCTGTGGTCTGTTGGTCGGAAACATCAAGCCTGTCGACGAGAAGAACAAAGACTACCGGGTCATGGATCTTGCCAAGGCCAATCCGGACTGGAAGCGCCTTGAGCCGGTCGTGTCTGCCAATCCCGATGAGCAGAGCGATGTGAAAAAGAACAAGGAAGCCTTCGCGGCCGAGACTTCCGACGTTTCATTCCAATCCGAAAAGACCGCCTCAATCATCTCGATGAATACGGCATGCCGTGAACGCCGGGCGGACGATAGCAATCTGAAGGCGATTTCCAACCAGCTTCTGCTTGGCATTGCTGACGTCACTCAGCGGGATGAGAAGCAGATCCAGATTCAGGGAGTTCCCGCACTGGAGACGACCATTCGCGGCAAGCTCAATGGTGAGCCGATGGCTCTGAAGACGCTGGTCGTCCATCAGGACATCTGTGTCTACGACCTGATGTATATTGCCCGGCCAGAGCATTTCGACGCACAAGTGGCCGACTTCGACCGCTTTGCCTCTTCACTGCGACTCAAGTGAACTCAATCTTCTCGAATTGTCCTGCTTGCGTGCAGTTTTTGCACTGTGGCCGGCATGCGTTCGGATAATCCTCGCCCATTCGAGCCCACTTGAGTTAAATTGAAGGAAATATGAGCCAGGCACCCGCTACCAATTTTTCACTCATCCGGTTCCTCGGGGGTTTCGGCCTGCTTTGTGGGCAGATCTTTCGCGAAGCGATCCGCCCTCCCTACTACTTTGGCCTGATTCTCGAACAGATCTACGCAATCGGCGTTGAGTCCTTCATTCTCGTTGCAGTCACTGGACTGGCCACTGGATCAGTCATGGCCCTTCAGTTTGGCTTCGGTCTCGCCAAATTCGGCGGCACCCTTTATGTCCCCCGCATCGCCGCACTGGCCATCCTGCGTGAAATGGGGCCCGTTTTCACCAGTCTGCTGGTTGCAGGACGAATCGGCTCAGGGATCGCTTCTGAAGTTGCCTCAATGAAAGTCACTCAGCAGATCGACGCAATCCGCGCGCTGGGCACCAGTCCCGTGAAGAGAATCGTCATCCCCCGCCTGATCGCCGCCATGATCGCGCTCCCCATTCTGACTCTCTTCGCCGATTACATCGGCCTTTTCGGAGCGATGCTGACTTCGAAGGCTGAACTCGGGATCAGCCATGACTACTTCATCGCGAAGGTCATCGAAACCTTGCGCATGTATGACCTCTGGACCGGCATGGCCAAGACTTCGGTCTTCGCTTTCTTCATTTCGATCACAGCCTGCTGGAAAGGCCTCAATACCGAAGGCGGAACTCGCGGCGTGGGCAATACCACCACCTGGGTTGTGGTCACTTCGAGCATCTTCATCATGATCAGTGATTTTTTTCTCACCAAACTCTTCATTCTCACGGTGTATCCCAAAGTATGAAAGCCACCTCCGCTTCATCAGCCGCATCAGCCCCGTCTTCGAAGTCGGACTCGCAGGTCGCTCTCGAACTGAAGGACATTCACAAGGCTTTCGGTGAAAAGATCGTTCACGAAGGTGTGAGCTTTCAACTGAAAAAAGGCGAGATTCTTTCGCTTTTTGGCGGCTCCGGCACCGGCAAGAGCGTGGTGCTCAGATCCATCATTGGACTCGAGAAGCCTGACAGCGGCGAGATTCTGTTCGAAGGCAAGGACCTGACGAAGCTGACCGAGCGGGAAATGGTTTCGTTCCGCACCAAGATCGCCTATGTCTTTCAGGGCGGGGCGCTTTTCGATTCCCTGACGGTGGAGGAAAACCTCTCTTACCCGCTCAAGGAGCACACGAGACTCAAGCCGGCCGAGATCAGAAAGAAAGTCGACGAGATGCTGGAACTGATCGACATGAAGGACAGCAATGACCTTCTGCCGGATGCACTTTCAGGCGGCATGCAGAAGCGCGCGGGCCTCGCACGCGCCATCATTCTTGAACCCGCGGTCATCCTCTTCGACGAGCCTACGGCGGGTCTGGACCCGGTCAACACTCACCGGCTTCTCGACAACATCAAACGTCTGAAGGAAAAAGGCATCACGGGCATTTTCGTCACCCACGACATCCCCGCAGCTTTCGAAATTTCGGACCGCATCGCGATCCTCGTCAAAGGCAAGATTCACGTCATTGACACGGTAGAAAACATCAAAGCATCTCAGGACCCACTCGTGCAGTCCTTTGTCAGTGGAGCAATGAACAACTCATGAAGAAGAAAATGGACAAGGATCTCAAAGTAGGAATCTTCGTCACCCTGGGCCTTGTCCTGGTGCTGGGTGCGCTTCTCACGCTGGGTGGAGCGAACAATGTCTTCACACGCCAGAACAACTACACGACTCACTTCAAATCCACGCAGGGCCTGATTGCCGGCGCTAAAGTGGTGCTTTCCGGTGTCCCGGTCGGAACCATCAAGGACGTGGATTACGATGCCAAGGACAAGAACGTCAAAGTGACCTTCTCCGTGGCCCGCAAATACGCGCAGTATATGAAACAGGGAACGATCGTCGAGATCCTCACGCAGGGCGTGCTGGGTGACAAATTCATTTCCATCGACGCGACTCAGGCCGAGGGCGAAGAGATCGCGGATGGTTCCGAAGTTCCGACACGTGCTTCTGATGATCTGGCTCAGATCATCCCAAAAGCGGATCAGCTGATGACTTCCCTCAACAGCATCGCCGTCAACCTCGACAAAATTCTCAAGAATTTTGACAAGGGTGGACGCAGTGACACTTTCTTTCAAGGCATGACTACCACCGCAAAGAACATGGCTCAGGTCTCCGACAAGCTCAACCGACAGCTCGACGGCATGCAGTTGCCCAGGATCTCCAAGGAGCTCAGCTCCATCATGGAAAAGGTCAACAATGGGACCGGCACTGTGGGAGCCCTGATCAATGATCCGAGCCTTTACAACGACTTCAGAGCCTTGGTCGGCGGCGCCAACCGAAACCGGATCATGCGCAATTTGGTTCGCAAAACCGTCAAAGATGGCGAAACTGCTGAAGAACCCAAAAAGTAGACTAATTCAATCAACCATTGACATGGGCTGTCAGATAGCATAAAAAGCCGCTTGAATGGAGGATCTACTCTCATCCATTCGGAAACCGAGTTTTTTATGAAATTCAAAACGGCCTCGCTGCTCTCGCTCATCCCCGTGATTCTCACCGCCTGCGCCGTGAGAACGGAAATTCAGAAAGGCGCTTTCGGCGCCCAGGCTGGAGTCATGACTGGAAAGCGTTCCGGAGAACCGGCTGCTGGCATCAGTCCAAGCACCAGCGTCTCCTCTGATTCAGCTGCAGACCAGCCCCCCCCTCCTCCTGTTTCCGATGGAGCCGGTGCTGAACCCCAGTGGAATGTGATTTTTCTCACGCTGGACGGCGTGCGCTACCAGGAGTTCTTCGAACGCCCGGGCCACCTCAGGAAATTCTTTCTCGCCAAAAAACCTCAGGTGGGTTTTCCAAAGCTCTGGGAAACCGTAGCGCAGGATATTCACAACCAGCTCTGGATCTACGGCGATCCGGCCAACAACGAGGGCATGAAAATTTCCAATCCCTGGGCGATCAGTCTGCCCGGATATCAGAGTATTTTTGCCGGCGAAAGCCAGGGCACTCTGTGCAAGAACAACGGCTGTCCTCAGATCACCGCCGACACGTTTCCTGAACGCCTGATTCGCGAAGGTTTCGAGCGCAAGGACGTCGCCAGCATCGCTTCCTGGGAAGGCATCGCCAAAGCGGTCGAATCTCATCCCGGCACGATCTTTTCCAACTTCTCCCGTCAGCCTCTGAATGAGCCCGAGTATTCGGATCTCAATGATGCAGTTGCCGCCGACCCGACTCCCTGGCCCGGCTCCCGGTACGACAAGTACACCGGTGTTTACGCTTTGAGATACATCCAGAAGAACCATCCCCGCTTCATACACATCGGTTTTGATGATTCAGACGAATACGGTCATCGAAAGGATTACGAAAGCTACGTCAAGTCACTCAATCAGTACGACGACTACATTCAGGAACTGATGAAAATGCTCCATGAGAGCGGCGCTTATGGTTCACACACTGCACTCGTGATCACGACCGATCACGGCCGCGGAACCGGTCCCTTCTGGATCACGCATTCGAAGGAACTGATTTCGGCTCATCAGAGCTGGGCTGTCGTGAAGATGCCCGCCGCCTACCTTGGAGCTCAGAAATCCCGTGAAAAGAAATTCGAGCATGCAGATCTTCGACCGACCTTTGAAACTCTGCTGGGCGTGGGCCCTCTCGAACGGAGAACCGGCAAGTTGCTCTATGAAAATCGCATCCCTGTCGAGATGGTCGAACGGCTCAGGGAATTGAGAAGCCAAACTCGCACCTGGACCTCATTCTGCGAAAATCCGGCAGGTGGTCAACCCTTCATGTCTCATGGCTCCTGCCCATTTGGAGACATGACCCTTTTCGCAGGGATTTCGTGTCTTTCAGGTGAGAAGGCACGTTGCCAGGACGTCAAGAACGCGCAGGACTCGAGCGGTCGCTGGTGGAGATCTCCAGGCACATTGGGCCATGACGGCAAGGTCACGTTCAGTCGCGACCAGGGACTGGGAGTACTGGCTTATCTGATCGCCACCCATGACACGGAAGCCGCCCTTCGCTGGCAGCATTACATTCAGACGGAAGGCCACAAGCTCGTGCTCTGCAAACAGGGGCACGGAATCTGTGATATCGATCCGGGCTTCTACAACCTCATGTACGCTGTCTGGGGAGAACTCGGACTCGACCGCACTTTCCTGATGGGACTCAGCCAGATCATTCCTCCCGGGCTGAAGTCGATCGAGACCCTGATTTCACCCAAAGGGTATCACCATCATCTGATCGGTGTGCACCTGATGATCCGTCAGCATCTGGCGCACGCTCACGATGAGTCCACTTTCGCGGGAGAACACCTCACTGCAAAGACCCTCGCCAAAGCAAACCCACTCAATCCCTTCTTCAAATACCTGAGGGACGGCCCCACTCAGGAAGCCGCCCAGCTCGTGCTGGATCACTGCCCACGACAGAGGCTGAAACCGGCCGAAGAAATGGACTGGTCCTGGCAGCGAAAAGATTTCGACAAGGCTTGGGAAAATGCTTCAGGACACGACTGCATCTTCATGGTCAATCTGTTGATCGGTCCGGAAAGCTCCTCGCTCTGAGTTTCGCCAGGCATATAGATTGCGTTCTTTCACTTGAAAGGAGATTTTTTATGCCTGAGCAGAATTCATCACTCCCAAAGCCGCTTCCTTCCGTGGCGCCCATCACACCGATAGGCGCATCAGCGCAAGGAAATAGAAAGGCGGTGATTCAGCCGCCTTCCACATCCCCCATTGCTTCGAATTCATATTCATCTTCGAGGCTTCAGAACGTTGAAAACTCCTCCGTCAACTGGAGGGCGATCATTGCCGGTGTCTTCATTTCTCTGCTCAGCTACGGCATCCTGATGAGTCTGGGGCTCGCCATCGGAGGCGCCAAGGCTCAGGGTTTCATCGCCGGCACCGATGATGCCAGCGGCTTCGGAATGGGAACTGGCATCTGGTTGGTGACCTCCGTTCTCATCTCACTTTTCATCGGCTCCTTTGCTGCGGGCAGAGCGTCCGGGCTGATCCCGATGCGCCTCGGAAGAACTCAGGGAGCGGTCATCGCTGCTCTCTTTTTCGGTATCCTGCTTTCCCAGATCGGAGGAGCGGTCGGGCTCCTCGGAAAAGGCCTGGGGTCCACCCTTGGGGCAGTAGGGGGCGCGGCTGGAAGTCTTGTGCAAAATGACCAGGTCCAGGGCATCGCCAATCGAGTCATTGGAAATTCGACGCTGCAGTCGCCTCCCGGTGTCGTGATCGAAGGTCTTGCGACTCGTCTGGTGCGGGGCGATTCCGAAGGTGCCGCCACTTATCTCTCTCAACAGACGGGCATCTCGCGAGCGGAAGCGGATCAGCGACTTCAATCCGTCAGATCAGATACGGACAGGATCGCCCGGGACGTGGGAACCAAAGCTGCCAAAGCGGTCTCCACTGCCGGCTGGACGCTCTTTGGAGCGTTGGTTCTGGGGCTGGGAGCCTCGGTACTCGGCGGGGGCTCAGGAGCGGGCTTCACGCTGAGAAAATCCATGAGTGATTCGGACCGGCAAGCGGTGCGGATCAATCGGGCCGCGTGAACGAAAAAAAAGCCGGCTCTTCAGTCCATCTTGGACAAGGAGCCGGCCCTCAGTTCAAACGGCCATGAGACTGAAAGCTCTCAGGCCACAACGACTCTCAGGAACGAGAGATCAGATATCGATCATGTTTCCGCCGTGATTCGGAGTCAGACCTGGAATGTTCAGGAGCTCTTCTTCACGTTTGTTGGCAGGGATGATCATTCCACGCTTGCGGAGCTTTTCCACCAGGGTCGTGCGATTCATCTGCAACAGTTCACTTGCACGATTCTTGTTGTTGCTCGTGCGAGTCAGGGCCTGGTCAATCAGGTGATTTTCAAAAGCGGCGACGATCGTCTTGAGATCGAGTCCGGCAGTCGGAAGCACCATGCGGGGAAATTCAGAACCGGAAAGTGAATCCGCGCCAGCTGGGCGGCTTTCAGCGAACTGCTGAAAGATGCGGTGAGGAAGATCACCGAGATCCACACTGCCCTGACCCTTGAGGATCACGAGGCGTTCCATGAGGTTTTCGAGCTCACGGATGTTTCCGGGCCAGCTGTAGGCCAGAAGCGCGTCCATGATTTCGCCGGTGGGAGCTTCGACGGTGTAGCTGTTCTTTTCGTTGAACTGCTTCACGAAGTGATTCACGAAAAGAGGAATGTCAGACTGGCGCTCACGAAGTGAAGGCACTTTCATCGGAATGACATTGAGTCTGTAGTAAAGGTCTTCGCGGAATTCGCGATTGGCGACGGCAGCTTCGAGATCGCGGTTCGTTGCAGCGATGATGCGAACGTCGACTTCAATGGTTTTCGAAGATCCGACATTTTCGAAACTGCGGGTCTGAAGAACACGCAGGAGTTTGACCTGAAGCTGAAGCGGCAATTCGCCGACTTCGTCCAGAAACAGGGTTCCGCCGTGAGCCAGTTCAAAACGTCCCTGGCGATTGGCGGTGGCGCCGGTGAAAGCACCTTTCACATGGCCGAAAAGCTCAGCTTCGAGAAGCTCAGCCGGGATGGCACCACAGTTGACAGTCACCAATGGGCGGCTGGCACGTGGGGAGTTTTCGTGGATGGCCCGAGCGATCAGTTCTTTTCCGGTACCGCTTTCACCGGTGATCAAGACGGTGCTGTCGGTCTGTGAGACCTTTTCAATCGTCTTGAAAATACTTTGAAACGCTGGACTCTCACCTACCAAAGGCGTACGAAATGCGAGCATCAATGCTCCTCCTTAACCCATCCCTGAGTTATTAATACGAGTTGTTATAGTTTGAACTGAACTGCTTCCCTGCTTCGACAAAAGGCCGTCGTGCCTTTCCGTCATTATCTTTCAAAGACTGAAAAACCATCTTTCGATCATTTTTCGGCGACAACCTTCCAGTTGTCCTGCGCCACCGCTGCTGCCATTTTGGTGACATCAACCGTCTTGCTATGAAAATGCTAAGCAAACTTTGCCGCCCTGTCAAAATTTTTTCTTCTATTTTGCAATGCCCGCTCAAGGCCTTGAAACACTTTGAAATTTTGACCTGATTTGAAGTGATGCTTTTTCGACGTTCACCCGCGAAGACCGAAAAACAGTCCAAACCGAGCCGACGGCCATTCGAAAGTCGTCAATAACCTGTATTTAAAAATGAAACGGAGCGCCGATCCTTGACGCTGAAAAGCCTTGAGAATCCGCACCGGATACTCAAGGCTGACAGTATTTTGACGAAAAAACGAATTCAGAGCGTCACGGGACTGATTTTGAACCGAATCAGAAAGACAGTCCGAAAGAGAACCCCAACCAGGGAGTGACTTTGTCGCCGACCAGTCCGTACGCGGTCACGCGAAAGAGCGCGCCGCTGTCCGTGCGACTCTCGAAACCCAGACCGAAGGTGGGCGCCACTGAATCGGAGCCGAATTCATAGCCTCCGGTCTTGGATCGATAGCCCTTCACTCGGCTCGCGTTGGTGATGAGATTCACACCGCCGGTTGCGAAGAGCGAATTTCCATCGCGGACGAAATAATAATTTCCATAGACCGGAATGATCGTCGCGGTGACGCCAGTGTCCGTCGGATTGTTGCCGCGGGTTTCGGTCGAAGTGGAGCCGATGCCGAATCCCGCGACGAAGTCATCACTGAAGACCCGGTCAAACTGAACGCTGTAGCGAAGGCCGCGACCGAGCACTTCGAGTCCGAGGTAATTTGGATTGGTCACACGAGTGTGCTCAGCGACCGCCGCTGAAGGAGCCAGGAAAAGAGCGAATGTGAAGGTCGCGGAAACTGCTGCGAGGGTGAATGAACGGATCCAAAGATTCTTGAACGTCATGATCTGAACTCCTGGGTTAACGGAACCTGCCGACACGGACCATCTGGAAATCTGAAAGCGAGCTACTCAAAAAGTTGACGCACCCACTGGTCTGAATGAAGATCACCCCGGTACACGAACCACAGGGTGGTGAGCGCAATGATGGAGACGACCACTGCCCAGCACACGTACTGAACCTTGCTCTTGTTGCGATAAAAGTGCCGTCCGAGCTCACCCATGATCAACATCAAGGGGAAAGACCAAAACGGAAATGTTCTGAAAGCGAGATAAAGAAGGCGCATTCAGAAAAGTTTAGATTGAAACCGAGTTATTTCAAAGCTCTGAGAACTGAAACCTGATCAGTCTTTTCCCAAGTGAACTCAGGCTCAGCGCGTCCAAAGTGTCCGTAAGCGGCGGTCTTGCCGTAAATCGGCCTGAGAAGATTCAAGGACTCGATGATTCCAGCCGGACGAAGGTGAAACACTTCGCGAGCAGCCGTTTCAAGCTTTGCGAGCTCCACTTTTTCAGTTCCGAATGCGTTGACCATGACGCTCACGGGCTCGGCCACACCGATGGCGTAAGCCAGCTGGACGAGGCAGCGATCAGCAAGTCCCGCAGCGACCAGGTTCTTGGCCACATAGCGACCCATGTAACAGGCGGAGCGATCGACTTTGGAAGGATCTTTTCCCGAGAAAGCACCGCCGCCATGGGCCCCATGTCCGCCGTAAGTGTCGACGATGATCTTGCGACCTGTCAAACCACAATCACCCATCGGCCCGCCGACGACGAATCGACCTGTTGGATTGACGTAAAATTTGGTTTTGCCGTCGATGTACTGAGCAGGAATGGTCTTCTTGATGACTTCTTCGATCAAGGCTTCCTGGATCTGCTTGTGAGTGACTTCTTCATCGTGCTGGGAGCTGACGACCACTGCATCCACACGTTTGGGAACACCGTTTTCGTATTCAACCGTCACTTGGGTTTTGCCATCGGGACGAAGCCAGGCCAGGGTTCCATCTTTTCTCACTTGAGAAAGGCGATAGGCCAGCTTGTGAGAAAGATCGATCGTGAGAGGCATGAACTGCTCAGACTCGCGAACTGCGTAACCGAACATGATCCCCTGATCCCCTGCACCCTGTTCCTTCTGGTTGTTGGCCCCTTGGCCGACAGTGACACCTTGGGAGATGTCTGGAGACTGGCGATCCAAAGTCACCATGACGCCGCAGGTATTGTAATCAAACCCTTTATCGGAGGAGTCGTAACCAATCCGCTTCACCGTCTCGCGAGCGATGTGAGCATAGTCCACACGGGCATTAGTTGTGACTTCTCCGGCGATGACAATGAGACCTGTCGTAATCAATGTTTCACAAGCCACACGAGATTTTGGATCCTGAGTCAGAAGAGCATCCAGAATCGAATCAGAAATTTGATCCGCCATTTTGTCTGGGTGACCTTCGGTGACGGACTCTGACGTGAACAAGTAATTACCGATCATTAAATGGAGCTCCAAATGAATGCACGCGTGCAAGCCCTCGAGCGCTTGTGAAAGCGCGAAGGATCGTTACGATTAAACTACCGAAAAACGAAGAGCGAAGACGAGCTTATCCGTCGATATGAATCGGGAACTTAGGGGTCGTTCCTTTATTCTGCTCTTTGCGTTTGCGAGCCTTGCCCTTGCGAGCGTTGCGAACTTTGCGTGCGTTACGGGTTTTCCCAGTACGTGATGACATAAATAAACCTCTTTAAAAATTAAACCTAGGGCCGGAAATTAGCCCTCTTTACGGCGGATTGTCAACTTGACATTGCAGCTTTCACTCACCTTTTGAGAACTGAACCTGCGACGGGCACCGAGAAAGATTAACGCACTCAGACGTCGTGGCTCGCCGTTTGCGTTAGGGGACTGCATGAAAAACTCATTTGGACTCGTCGCCAGCCTCCTGATCACGTGGCTCAATCCCCTTCTTGCGTTTGCTGAAGCGCCTGTCCAGTCACCCAATTCCGGTGAACTGCCGCACACGGGACTCCCATCCAATCCGATATCAGAGCTGACTCCGCTGGTGATTGGCCAAGGAGAACAGAGACTTCTGACGGTCACCGGGCTCGTCCGCTACTCACTCGGAAATGAGCGCGTGCGAGCGGCGAAACTTCCGGCTTCGGATCTCGGCCAGACGTCCGAGTCACTGCTTCTCAAAGGCATCGAACCCGGCCTCACGGATCTCTGGGTCTGGAAACAGGACAAGAAGGTTGAACATCGAACCATCCAGGTCGAGCAGTGGTCTCCTGAAAAGAAAGATCCCTACCTTCAAAGGGCATTGAGTCGCCTCGAGGAAGTCGAAATCATTCTGAGTGGCGGCGTCGGAACGGGACCGCAATCCGTGAACGGGCTGGGGGTGGTCCTGCGCGGAAAAATCCGCTCGCTTGATGAAAGCGCCCGCGTGGCCGCTCTGACCCGGGGCTTTCCGGATCAGGTCCGGGACGAAACAGAGCTTTCCGTGGAGCTCGTCACATCAGGTGAAAAGCAGATTGAAGAATGGATCCGCAAGGCTCGGTACTCGGATCAGATCCGGGTCGAGAGATTTGAAGACGTGCTCTGGGTCCGGGGCCATATCGCGAACGCCAATCAGAGAGTGAGTGTCGAAAAGAAACTCAAGGCCCTCTTTCCACAGATTCAACTGGAACTTGAATCCCTGCCTGATGCCGCTCCGACGATCCATTTCAGGGTGTTTCTCCTTGAACTCAAGAAATCGCGCTTCTCCTCTTTTGGGATCGGGTGGCCCGGAAGTCAGGCAGGTGCCTTTCATGTCAGCGCGTGGGGAATCAAAGAAGCGCTTCAACTGGACCTCGCCATTCAGGCTCTCGAAGGCGAAGGCAGCGCACGAGTTCTTTCCAATCCTGAGCTGGTCGTGAGAGCTCCCGGCGAAGCTGAACTTTTCGCGGGAGGCGAAGTGCCGATCAAGACGCAGACCCATGTGTCTTCGAATGTGACCTGGCGAACCTTCGGACTCAGCTTGAAACTGAAAGTGACTCATGTGGCGGGCAACCAGGTCAGGCTCGACATCGCCACTGAAGTCAGTCACCTCGACCCCACCTTGAGTGCTGAGATGATTCCGGGCCTGCAGGCGAATCGCATGAAGACTCAGGTGGATGCCCGCTTCGGCGTGCCATTGCTCCTGTCCGGACTGCTTCAGGAAGGAATGAAAAAGCAGGCGAGGGGTTTGCCCTTTCTGCGTGATCTGCCCGTGCTGGGTGCACTCTTCGGCTCAGAAGATTACCAATCCGATCGCTCTGAACTCGTGGCCATCCTGTTGCCTCAGGCGGAACCACCTCCTGCACCGATGGGACGCTTCGCGAAGTTTCTTCCCAGGGGGGCAGTGCCCGCACCACGCAACTGGATATCACCGGATAAAGAACAGGGACTGCGGGCTGCCAGCGACTATCCCTGGAACGTGCTTCAATGAGCGCTTCATCAAAAGTTTTGGTGAACGCTTCAGTTTCACTCGCGCCCGTGCCAGGCCCCACCTCCCACTACGCCCAGAACTGGCTCAAGACACTTTTGAATGACCCGCAGGTCACCGACATCTGTCTGAATGGATCCACACACGTGTTCGCGGACCGGGGACTCGGGCTTGAGCCGATTCAAGACTGCCCGTGGTCTGACGATGAACTCAAGAGCTGGGTTCTGGAACAGCTTTCGTGGGTCGGGAAAACCTGGGACGCAAAACATCCGTTCGTGGATGCTTCGCTGAGAAGTGGACATCGACTCCACGCCGCGTTTCCTCCCATCGCTCCTCACGGCATTCTCATTTCACTGCGCCGACTCCCGTGTGCAGGAGTGCATGCGGAGGGCAGCAACCCGGCTGCAGAGGCGGCTCGGCGCTGGGGAAACTCACCTCTCTACTTCAAACTTCTTGAAGTCGTCGGGTCAGGAGATTCCGTGATTCTCTCCGGAGCCACCGGGAGTGGAAAGACCACGCTCGCCAACGACCTCCTCTCGCAGGTGCCCGCGCATGAACGGATCATTGCACTGGAGGACACCGCCGAGCTAGCCCCAGCACATCCTCACTTTCTCAGTCTTCTGAGCCGACCGGCAAATGCGGATGGCTTTGGTGAAGTGAATCTCAGGACGCTCCTGAAACAGACGCTCCGCATGAGGCCAGATCGCGTGGTTCTGGGAGAATGTCGTGGAGCCGAAGTTCTTGAACTGCTGCAGGCGCTCAATACCGGACACAAAGGCGCTCTCGCAACGCTCCACGCCAATTCTCCTCGGGATGCACTCCGTCGCCTTGAACTCCTCTGCATGCTGGCTTGTCCAGGGAGCATCCCCCACTCCGTCATCCGTGAACTTCTTGCTCTGGGCATTCAGTGGATCGCGCAAGTGAAACGCGAGGGAGCGACACGCTCCATTCACGAACTCTGGAAAATTGAAGGACGCGAAGGTGATACGATTCTCATGCGGCCATTCGTGAGCCCTTGAGCCCGGTCTCAGAGTATGCGAAGCATAAAGGATGTCATCCCGTCGGCCGCGCTCCCCTGGAGTCGCCAAAACTCTCACCAACGACCCCGTCTGGACCGGGCTCTCCCTTCAGATGCGTCAAGGTTTCCAGGAAACCTGGTATCTCAAGCTCAATGACTTGAAAGGACAGCGCGCGCTGTGGATCCGATTTCACATTCTGCTTTCCAGGAACGGTTTCCGAAAAGTGGCCGAGACCTGGTGCGTGCTCTTTCAGCGCATGGAAAACCGCGAAATTCAGAAGACTGCGCTCAAGCAGAGTTTCGATATCAGCAGATTCTCCAGCCAGAAAATCGACGGCAGGACGGTCATCCAGATCGGTGACTGCGTGCTGGGGGCGAATTTCACGAAAGGCATGATTCAGAGCAAGGGCAAGACCATCGAATGGGATTTCAAGTTCGAGCCGATTCAGGCTTCAAAGTTCGAACTGCTGCCCGAATACCTGGCAAAGATGAAGATGGTGCGCACCGCCGCCGCGACTGTGGGGGGCGACCTCAGGTTCGATGGAACCATCCAGGTGGACTCGGCGAAAATTTCGGTGGAAAACGCCGTCGGCATGCAGGCGCATCTCGCCGGCCCGAAGAGCGCTCACTCCTGGGCATGGGGTCACTGCAGCTCCTTCGTCAACGAACAGAAGCAACCGGTGCCCTTCGTCTTCGAAGGACTCAGCATTCGTGGCCGCATCGCGACTTACCTCAAGTCCCCCCGCCTCTCGACTTTTTATTTTCTCTATCAGGGCAAATCCTACGAATTCAATCGCCTCTGGGATACTCTGCGCACTCGCTCGGAAAATACGCTGACGGACTGGGAATTTCAGGCTGATCGCGGGGACATCTCCTTTCGCGGGCACGTGACCGCGCAGCTCCGCGATTTCGTCGGGATGACTTACGAAGATACCGATGGTTCTCTTCTTTATTGTGCGGCTTCAAAACTTTCCGACATGACCATCTGGGTGTATCGCCGCGGCAAGCTCGAAACGACTCTGAAGTCCCAGGGCTCCACCGCTTTTGAAGTCACTTCGCGCACGAAGAATCCTTACGTGCCTCTCGCCCTCTGAGATGACCCTTGAAAATCATCGCGGGCTCAGGCTGCAGAAGTTTCTGTGGTTTTGGGAAGATCCACGGACCTCCACCTGAAACCCACTCCAGACCGAGGGAAATGAAAAGCGTCAGAAAAGCCCACTGAAACAGGATTTTCACCATACAAACGATCTTTCTTAGTCGAACTTTTCCGACTTCGGTTCATTCCGTTGAGAAGTTCAATTCCTGAGCGCTTCAAGCCAGCCCAGGTAAAGTCCGAAGCCCAGTAGCCCGAGGAGTGCCGGAGCCACGCAGCAGAAAAGAGGCTGAAGTGCGCGGGTTGCGAGTAACGCCAGCTCCCGCAGGATCTGAGCTGCGATATCTTCACGAAGCGCGAGAAGTGCGGACTCCACCCGTTCCGTGCAGGGTCGCCCTTCCATCAGACTGACCTGGATCGCTTTTCGAATGGAATTGCCTGCGTGGAGAATCACGCTCTCCGTGGAACTGGAGGACGAGTTTGAGTGACTCGAATCTTTCGAATGCTCCCACACGGAGTGACCCCACTCCGCGGACAGTCGCGCATCCAGACACTCAAGAGACTGAGTCCACGCCAGATCTCCGGGAACTCCCGTCCTCACCAGGGCAAGAAACTTCTCACCGGCGCATTGAGAGGCCAGCACCCAGGATCTTTTCTCAGGTTTCAGCCCGCCCCACCTTGCGTCTTCGGCCATCTTCATCAACCAGAGCGCCGCAAAGACTCCGAGAATCATCGCCCCTCCGCAGGCCAGAATCCAGACCCAGGGTCTTGAACCCACACCCGGCAGCAGCAGGTAGAGAAAGCTTCCGAAAATTGGCACGAGCCCTCCGCAGACCATCGCCTGAGCCAAGGCCTGGGAAGACTTCGCCCGAGCATCCTTGAGGCCCCTGGCGTGCGTTTCCGCAAGTGCCCGCAGGCGCCTGAGGGTCGGGAGCAATGAGCCCCCTTTCGAACGCAGGTCCTGGAGGCTCTGATGCGCGAGAGATCCCCAGGGATTCACGAGGTTTTTAAGTTCAGTCCAGGTTTCGGACGTCGGTACGAGCCCCGCCTCAAGCGTCTCCTCGAACTCATGAAAGACGTGAATCACCTTCTGCAACCGAAAGGCTTCGGCCTGAATTCCAGGAAGTTTCAGGAGGTCCGAAAAAAGGAAGGAAAGACCCAGCCCCACCAAAATAAAACTCAGCGCCCAAAGCATCATGCTTCAGGAACTGAGCAAAATCGGGACTCAGGCGAATGCGAAAAAGTAGAAAGTGAAAGCGAGAGTGTTCAACGGGGTCCGAAAATCAGGCGGCGGCGGCGCCACCAGGAAGGCCCGTGCCGACGCAGGGATTTTCAGCACCATTCGGCAGAATGAAATTGCCAGGTCTCATCACTTTCCAACCGCGATTGATCATGTCGAGGTAAGTCTGGGTAGGGCGTGGAGGTTTCTGGGCGGAATCGAAGAACATTCCATTTCCCGACTGTCCGCACGCGGAGTCCTGAAGCGAAGCTGCCAGGTCCTGAGCATTTCCGGTATCGGGAACCTGTCTCCACAGAAGCATGATCGCGATGTGGTAGCGAGGGCCCTGATAGTAAGCGAGTTTCATCGGCATGCGAGTGGTGTAATCCATGCGAACCGCGCTCCGTGCGCAACCCATGCGGGTCGAATGCGTGCCATCGTTGTCGACGATCGTCTCAAACTGTCCGTTCGACGGATCCTGCTTCACTTCGAGCACGGCTCCATCATCGGCAAGGACCGCGAACTGGTAGAGACCCGGGGCATCCGTATCACTCAGCTGAATCTGTGAACTCATCTGAATTCCGAACCATTCATAAAAGCCTTCGCCCTGGTCGTTCACGATGGTTCTGCCGGTCGTTGAGACGAACGGAGAATCATAGGGACGGGTCGGGACATTGACCTGGTTGAAGTAGAGATCAGCGTCCACAGGGGTTGCCTGAAGCGGATAAGATGCCGCAGTCTGAAGATGTGGGGATCCAGTTGGAGAATAGAAAAGTTTGGCGGCAAGTCCATTGGTTCTTCCGCCGTAAGCGGCTGCGAGTCCGAAAGGATCACAGACTGCGTTGGTTGATTCTACAGTCGTTCCTGAGTTTCCAACTTCGACTACCGTCGGCACGCAGCCCATGAGAAACAGAGCCGGTGCAGCGGTAAGAGCCAGGGAGAGAAGAGTCAGACCTTTAATTTGCAGCTTCATGGGGCACTCCATAAAATTAAGTTTAATTAACTTTATTAAGTTTTATCAACACTCCGCGTCATTGTCAAGGGCTCTGAAATTGTTGAGCTATTTCAATTAGAACGACCCCGAATCCCTCTCGAAGAGGAGCTGGGGCTGACTTGCCTCGCGTTCCAGCAATTCGCGATTTCTCATTCATTCTTCCAATACGTTTCCATGGGCACTTCGCCCCCCACGGTCAATTCAGGAATTCGCAGAGTCGGCTGGGCGTCGGTGACCGGAGCGCCCTGGCCGTCCTTTCCGCAGGTCCCCGTGGCAAAGCCGAGATCATTCCCCACTCGGTCCACGATGGAGAGAACTTTCGGACCATTGCCGACCAGAGTGGCGCCGCGAATCGGGTCTCCCAGTTTTCCATCATGAATCAGGTAGGCTTCCGTCACCGCAAAAACGAAATCACCGGTGACCGTGTTGACCTGACCCCCACCCATCGCTTTGACATAAATTCCTTTGGCCGTGTCCTTGAGAATCTGAGCGGGATCATCTTTTCCAGGAGCGATGTAAGTGTTGGTCATGCGCACGATCGGCTTGGACCGGAAAGTTTCACGTCTGCCGTTCCCCGTCGCCATGAGATCAAATTTCATCGCGGACAGACGATCCACGAGGTAACCCTTGAGAACGCCGTTTTCGATCAGGGTGTTTTTCTGCGAAGGTGTGCCTTCGTCATCAAAGCAGAAACTGCCTCGCTTTTCCGGCATCGTTCCATCATCAAGCACGGTGATGAGAGGCGAAGCGACCAGCTGGCCGATTTTTCCCTGATAGACGGAAAGACCGTTGCACGCGAGATCGGCTTCAAGTCCATGTCCCACGGCTTCATGAATCATGGTGCCGCCAGCTTCGGCTGCAAGCACGACCGCCATGGTTCCTGAAGGAGCGGGCTTCGCGGTCAGGAGAACTCCAACACGTCTGGAAGCTTCCTTGCCCAGGGATTCAGGAGTGACCTGGTCGAAAAATTCAAGACCGATGTAGCCGCCGTCACTTTCATAAGCACTTTCCGTGCGTCCGGACTTTTCACCAACGACCTGAACCATCATCTGGAGATAGGTTTTCGAATCCGTGGCGATCAGGCCGTCGCTGTTCAGAACGAGGATCTTGCGCAGGGAATCCAGAACCACTGCGGTCACCTGCTTCGCATCCGGAAGTCCGGCACGAGCCGCTTTTTCAGCACGTTCAGCCAGTTCGATCTTTTCCGTGAGTGAAGCCTGCCGAGGGGACCGGGCAATCGCGTAATTGGAAATTTCACCCACGGTCTGACGAGCGAGCCTCCATTCCGGTCGAGCTGGTGGCCTGGCGGACTTTGCGGCGTCCTTCACTTGAACCGCCGCTGACAATGCTTCAGCCAGCCGAACCAGTGAAGCTTCGGTCAGATCAGTCGTGTAACCGTACACGGAGCGGTTTTCAAAGATGATCCGAAGGCCGACGCCGCGGTCCGTGCCATCAATCACTTTCTCGACTCTGCCGCCTTCATAGAAGACTCTCGAAGAAGCCGTGTCCTCGAAAAAGAGTTCCGCGAGGGAGCCGCCCCGGTGAAGGGCCGCATCCAGAATCAATTGAATGCTCTCGGGAGACAGACCGGCCGAAGAGTTGCCCAGCCCAAAGGACTCAAGACTCGTTTTCAAGCTCATAGATCGCGTCTCCTGTTTCTAGATTGAGTTCTGACTTCAGCTGATTCATCAGCGCTTCAACTTCCGCGACAAAACCGATCGGAATGAGCAGCTTCAGGTCCCGGTGCGGATCACCGGCCTGCGGGGGAATGGTGGAAAAAGTGGTGATGCCTTCCTGGGACTCAAGAATATTGCAGACGTAAGCGGCGACTTCCTTGCGAAGGCGAAAAGTGCGCAGCACGGTGGCCTGAGGATGATTCACGGTCAGAGCGGAGGCGGGAGGCGAAAGTTTGGAAGAAGGCTTTCCTGAGGTCACATTCAAGAAGATACCGTATTTTTTCAGATCCCGCGCCAGCTAAAGGAGGAAACTTTCTGCCTAGTCGGGAGCGTGCGTTTCAGGGACTCTTTGCAAGCTTGCTCTATTTCGGGCCTCTGCTTATCCTTAATGGATATGAAAGCTCATCGTGTTTCCATTTCTCGCCGCAGCATGACTTTCAACCTCCGTGATCGTTTCATGACCAACACGAACTCCTCAGCAGCCCGCATGGCGCTGACAGCTGCACTGGCAGCGGCTCTCACTGCATTTCTGACGACGACTGGATGCAGCTCGCTCCGCAGGAATTCGGAAGAGCAGACGGCCATGCAGACCCAGCTTTCCGAGATGCGCACCCTCCTGACTCAGCAGAATGCCCAGCTCGAAAGCCTGGAAGTCAAATTATCGACGCTCAATCAGAAACTGAATGAAAAGACCAGTGAAGCAGCACTTCATTCCGGCTCTTCGGCCGTCGATCACGGCGCCTCCAGGCTGAAAACCACCGCCATCGCGCCTCATCCCGTGTCCCGCTCGGGAACGGATGTGGAAGCGACTCCCGCCTCAAACGATCCTGAGGCCGGCTTCGTGAGTGATCTTGCCGTCGGAAGTTTTCGGCAGGGGAAGATTCTTTTTCAGGCTGGAAAGTATCCGGAAGCCATTCTCGCCTTCTCCGCATTTCTGGAGCGTTATCCGGAACATCCGCTTGCCGGCTCCGCGCAGTTTCACATCGGTGACTCCTACTTCAAACAGGGTGAATTTCAGCTGGCGGTTCAGGAGTTTCAACATGTGCTCACTGACCATCGCCTGAGCCCGCAGGTCCCGGATACCCTGAGACAGATGGCCCTGGCTGAAGACGCTTTGAAAAAGTCCGAGGATGCCGCCCAGCATCGCCAGACCCTGGCTCGCCTCTTTCCTCAATCTCCGGCCGCCCGCGAGATGCAGAACATTCCGATTCCGAAACCGGTACCTGCCGCTCATCAGAGTGCTGCAACCCACGGCGCCGCGAACACTTCAGCTTCGGCGAATCCCAATGCCGCGCTGGATGAACCGCCAGCCACTGTCCCGGGAGATGCGCAATGAAGTTCAGCGCCCGCCCCCACTCACTCCGGTTTTTCACGGCCGTCCTCATCGGACTTTTCGGATTGGCCGGAGCGGCAGCCTTCCCCGCTCAAGCTTCCATCTCTCCGGAAGAGGAAGTGCTCAAACTTTCCAAACTTCTCAAGCCGATTCCGGATGAACAGTGGAATGAGATCGCGGGCACCAAGGTTTCGGAAATGTACCAGGTCAATCAGGGTGATACCCTCTACGACATTTCCAAGCGACTTTTCGGAGACGCACGTTTCTGGCCCAAGATCTGGGCAATGAACAACGGCAAGATTCTGAATCCGCACCAGATCACGCCCGGACGAACGATTGCGTTCATGTCGGGCACGGGAAACTCCCTCCCCTCGGTGGCCATCCAGGGCCTGGGGCCGAATATTCCCGGTGAAACGTCCGGACCCACGCAAGGTCAGGCACCCGATCCGAGAACGAGTTATCAGTCGGACCCGGTGCTTTCAAAAGGACGTTCCGGCGAATGGAAGAATCTCAAGAGACAGACCTGGGAGAACATCAACCTCACGCTCCCCCCGGAAGTCGATCCTCAGGGCTTCGATTCGCGCAACAAGATCCGCTTCAAGGTGAATACGGGATTTGAACTCGACGCGATCGCGACCAGTGGGAAAATCCCTTACATTGGAGAACTTTCCGGCTCGCGGGCTGATCATCCAAACGTTTCGGCGGGAGATACGGTCTTCATCGATTCCGAACAGGGACTGCAGATCGGCGAGACCTATGCCGTCACTCAGGAGCCCCAGTATCTCGAGAGTGAAGGTCCGGAAAGCGAGAAGGACGGGGTTGAAGAGTCCAAGAAGCGAGAAGGGTACTCCTACCTCGTGCTCGGCAAAGTCAAAATCCTCAGCGTGAAGGATCACCAGTACGTCGGCACCGTGATCGCAAGCAAATATCCCATCCCTCGCGGCAGCGGACTCATGAGAGTTCCTCCGCGCATTCAGAATCTTTCACCAGTTCCCGGCCCCAATGCCGTCGAAGGCCGCGTGCTGATGAATCGCTCATTTTCCGGCTACGAAACCGCACAGAACAAGCAGGTCATCATTGACCGCGGCACGCGCGATGGAGTTCGTCCCGGAATGATCTTCCGCAACTACCAAGCCAAAGACTCCATCACCAAGTCCGAACTCAAACGTTCAAACTCTCTGGTCAACGCCGACATCATGATCATTCAGAGCAGTGATGAGTTCTCTTCAGGGATTGTCCTGAGAAGCCTGTCGCCCATTCATGAACGCGAGAAGGTCACGCTCATGATGGACGTTTCCCACCTCCGCACTCGTGCCGGTGGTCCTGTCGGGATCATCGACGTCGACAAGGGTCGGAACGGTCAGAACTCCAACGAACTCGACTCCCTCGACAGCGATCTGGATGAGGGCTTGCGCTCGGATGAAGAACGCGAACTCAAACAGCTTGAAAAATGGGAAAAGAACCCGGACAAGAGCGCTCCTTCGGCCACTCCTTCTCCCGATGCATCCGCTCCTCCTCTTACAGAACCCTTGCCAGACGAGAAGGCCCCGAGTGAAACGCCTCCGAATGAAGCGTCACTGGATCTTGCCTTGCCTGAGCTCGCTCCCGAGCTGCCTCCGGCTCCGGAAGACACCCCGAAGAGAGCCGAACCCTTGGAAATTCCGAAAAATGGATCCGGCACCAAAGATGAGCTGGATTCGATTCTGGACTCCAACACTCAGCCCTCGGAAACCCTTCCGGTTCCGGCTCCCGCTCCGGAATCAGTGCCTGCAGATCCGTCTTTCGATCCGCCACTCTGAGATCCGAACACCGCAGGGGCCAGACCTGATGCGAAACGCACGAGGCGCGCGCGACTTCTGCATCCACTGACTTCGTGATCACCACTTTCAGATTGAATCGACTTGAACACGGCGAACGTTTTCCCGGACTCTGGCATCCTGCAGGAACGGAACATGCGGACGTCCCTCTGCCGGATGAAGTGCACGCTCAGGGCAAACCGGAGGCTCTTGAACTTCTGAAGAAACTTCCCGAGCGCGGGCTTGCCATCGTCGGGACTCGTCACCCTCAGGGCAGATCCCTGCAACACCTTCAGCAGACGATCCAGAGGCTTGCGGGAAGTGGACTGGTGATCGTCTCCGGCTTCGCTCGAGGGATCGATGCGGCGGCTCACGAGAGCGCACTTCAGGCACGTCTGCCGACGATCGGGATTCTCGGGAGTGGTTTTGATCATCCCTACCCAGAGGAAAACTCCGAACTGCGAAAGGCGATCCTGGAGTCCGGGGGATTGCTCCTCAGCGAGTACCTTCCGGACGTGCCCCCTCAGGCTGCCCACTTTCTGAACCGCAATCGACTCATCGCCGCCTGGGCGAGCGCCGTGTGGATCGTCGAGGCAAGTTACCGATCAGGTGCCCTCAATACGGCGAGATGGGCTCGTGACTTTCATCGCACTTGCTTCACCACGCCCTGCTTTCCGGGAGACGGAGTACTGGCCGGCAATCAGATTCTTCTGGACCGCGATCACGCCAGCGCCCTCTGGGGAGTCCACAGTCTGGGTCAGGTCTGGCTGGAACTGGCAGCGCGCCCGCGGCGCGGTTCCAGACGCCACGCCGGTTCTGAAGATCCCGGCGCTGAAAATCAAGATAACGCAAGTCGTAACCCCGAACGCACTGATGAGGAAATTCTCGCAAGACAGGTCGGAGCATTCACCTGGGCTCGAGGAGGAGCAGACGTGCATGAACTTTTGGAATGGACACTGGGGCTTGGCTGGTCGCCCCAGCGTTATTATCTCGCACTGCAAAACTCTTTAATAACGCGACTCTTGGTTGACGTAAATGGTCTACTCTTGAAAAACTCCGCGATATAACATTAAAGTGAGGTCCATGGCCAAAGCCAAAAAAGCACTTGTCATCGTAGAATCTCCCTCCAAAGCCAAAACCATCCAGAAATACCTGGGCCGCGACTACATCGTGAAAGCGAGCGTCGGTCACATCAAGGATCTTCCCAAGAGCAAGCTCGGGGTCGATACCGAAAATGGTTTCAAGCCCGATTATCAAGTCATTCCCGCCAAAGCGAAGATCATCGAGGAGCTCAAGAAGTTCGCCAAAAGCGTTCCTGAACTCTACCTCGCGACCGATCCGGATCGCGAAGGCGAAGCCATCGCCTACCACATTCACGAGGAGCTCAAGGCCAAGGGCAAGATCGTGCACCGCGTGCTTTTCAATTCCATCACGAAAGCCGCCATTCTCGAAGCCATGAGCAAACCTGAAAAGCTCAATATGGACAAGTTCCACGCCCAGCAGGCCCGTCGAATCCTTGACCGCCTTGTGGGTTACAAGATCAGCCCCATCCTCTGGGATAAGGTGCGCCGCGGTCTTTCCGCAGGACGCGTGCAGTCCGTAGCACTTCGCCTGGTCGTGGACCGCGAGACTGAGATCAAGGCTTTCAAGTCCGAAGAATACTGGAGCCTCGAAGGCATCTTCTCCAAAGACGGAATCGACTTCAGCGCGAAACACTTCAAGACCAATGGCAAGGATCCCGAAGTTACGAACAAGGCGGCGATGGACCAGCTCCTCATCTCCCTGAAAGGTGCCGAGTGGAAGATCAGCTCCATTGAACAGAAGGAACGCACGCGCAAGGCGCAGCCCCCTTTCATCACCAGCCGCCTTCAGCAGGAAGGCTCTAGAAAACTCGGCTTCAGTGCGAAGAAGACCATGGCGCTCGCCCAGCGCCTTTACGAAGGTATGGATCTTGGAGAGATGGGAACAAACGGTCTCATCACTTACATGCGTACCGACTCGGTCCGCATCGAGCCTGTCGCGATGGACGCGTGCCGCGATTACATCAAAGAACGCTACGGCAAAGAGTACCTCTCGGCCGAACCCAACATCTACAAGACCAAGAAAAGCGCACAGGACGCCCATGAAGCGATCCGTCCGACTTCGATGGAGTACACCCCCGAGCGAGTGCAGCCGTTTCTGGAGAAAGATGAATTCAGACTTTACCAGCTGATCTGGAACCGCTTCATCTCATGCCAGATGACCCAGGCAATCTATGATCAGACCGCAGTCGACATCATCACGAAGGACAAGGCCGGCAACGCCCAGAACTTCAGAGCCACTGGCTCAGTCATGAAGTTCCCGGGTTTCACCAAAGTTTACACCGAAGGCCAGGACGCGGCCGATCGTCAGAAAGCTGAAAAAGCCGGGCAAACCCTGTCCGATGACGAAGCCGTCGGAGCAGACACCGACCGCGTGCTGACTCTGCCAAAAATCAAGATCGGTGACGTCGTCGCGGCGAAGGAATTCACGCCAGCCCAGCACTTCACCCAGCCCCCTCCCCGCTACACCGACGCATCGCTCATTCGCGATCTCGAAGAAAAAGGGATCGGACGCCCATCCACTTATGCCACCATTCTTTCGAACATCCAGGACCGTGATTACGTCGAGAAGCGCGAAAGCCGTTACTACCCTTCCGAGCTCGGCATCGTCGTCACGGAACTCCTCGTGCTTTCATTCCCGGTCTACCTGAACAGTGAGTTCACGGCCGACATGGAAACTCAGCTGGATGACATCGAAGATGGCAAAGCGGACTGGAAAAAGACGCTTGGGAAATTCTGGAAACCTTTCGAGAAGAATCTCGAAGCCGCCAAGATCCAGATGAAGGACGTCAAGCGCACCGAAATCCCGACGGACGTGAAGTGCGAACGCTGCACGCATACCATGCTGATCAAGTTCGGCAAAATGGGATCTTTCCTCGCGTGCTCCAATTATCCCGAGTGCAAGAATACCCAGGACTTCAGAAAAGATGACAACGGCAAGATCGAGATCGTACCGAAGGAACTCACCGACAAGATCTGCGAGAAGTGCCAGAGCGGCATGGTCGTGAAACGCGGCAAATTCGGAAGCTTTCTCGCCTGCAGCGATTATCCGAACTGCAAGTACACGCAGCCGATCACCATCGGCGTGCACTGCCCGACCTGCGCCACGGGCGAGATCGCGCAGAAGCAGTCCAAGTACCGCCGACTTTTCTACAGCTGCAACAAGTGGCCAGAGTGCAACTTCGCGTGCTGGGACAAACCGGTCGCGAAGCCTTGCCCGGACTGCAAGAGCCCGATTCTCACTGAGAAGGTCACCAAGAAAATGGGGTTCTTTCACAAGTGTCCGAACAAGGAATGCGGTTACATCGAGATCATCGATCCAAGCGGCGGCCAGCCGGTGGCTGAGCCATCAGAGGGTTCGAGTGGCTCAGGATCAGAAGAGAAGTCCGAAGTCGCTTGAGGCTTGCGGTGCGCTCGCTTTCCGAGGAGCGCACTGGTCAAGGATAGGGAGAGGTCGTCCACTGGGAGGTGTTGCTCTGGCACTGCAGCGGGATGCTGACTCCATATCGCAAAAGTGTTCCCGGCTGTTTCGTCTGGAGTTCAGATAGAACTATTTCCAGACTTTTGTCACGGGTCGAGAACCAGGTGGTCATCGCTTTTTCAGGATCGGACTTCATGATGATCTTGCTGCTCGACGACAGATGGCTGGGCGTACCGTCCGGCAGAATCCCGTCCAGGACTGATAGAGAATATTTGCCTCCCGTTTCGCTGATGAGAAGCCACTGATCTCCGGAGCGACACATCTTGATCACGGGCTCGCTCACTCCAAAAGTCAGAACCGCTTTGAGGTAAACGTCACGCGTGCGATTTTTGAAATTGAGCTTCCAAGCTGCATCAATCGATTCGGCATTGAACTTCTTCGCCTTGAGAATCTGGTAGACGCCTCGTATCGATTTTGGATGGGTGTCCTTCAGTGCTCTCCAAAGTTCATCAAACGGAATTTTCGAGCTTTCGCCATCGTCATGAAGATCGACCAGGTCCCAGAGAAATCTTGAGACTCGAAGTTCATTGCCCGGACCATATTCAATATCGCATTTATTTTTGGTTCCTTGATCGTCGATGTATTCATACACATCCGAGTTGCTCTCGATGGCGTTCGACATATTACCGATCCCGTCAGGATCAGGCCGGCTCCCGTCGGGATAGCGCTTCTTGTTGGGATGCCCGATCTTGAGCTGAACGGGGTCCGTTTCATCGACTTCATGAAACAGCATTGCCGAAATGAAGTTGGCAGATCCCTCGGAGAGCGCGAGTTCATCCCCCAGGTGACGCATCCTGAGTGCATCCCGGGGACGACCGGACTGTACCCATTTCGGATACTGAAAATGTGACCCAGCTCATGTCCAATCAGCTCATCCTGCTCATTCATGATCACGACCTGGTCCACATCCAATCGCAGACTGGAAGGATCAACCGACGTGCCAGTGGTGGCTCCAGGGGAATGGTCCTGCAGGTCGAGGAGATTCACTTCTATCGGAGAGCTGAATTTCTTCTCGCCCGTAAGCTCCAGGTAGCGGTCACCGATTGCAGTGAGAGTGGACCAGAGCCAGAGCGTCCTCCCGTGGGCTGATCGCTTTGGAAAATCAATGGTCGACTGCACTCCGCATTTGACCGCTACGGAAATCTCAACCGGGGCCCTCTTGGATGTGATTTTGAAGCGTTCATTTTTCGGAGTGAAGACGATTTCGACCGGATCACCCGGCTTGCCGCAGGAATTCAGTTCTAATTTTCCAGCGCTGTCAAGAGTTGCGGTAACACTGCCTGCCTGAGTTCTCACCAGCACCGGCAGATTCGCAATCGCCCTGTTCTTGAGCAGAGGTGAAACCGTCACTGCGATTCGGAGGCCTTTGCAGTGACCTACTTCCTTCACTTCGGGAAGAGGATCCACCGCGATCGGCGTGGGAACTGCCTGACAGGATGAGGTGGTCCCCGACAAGTAGTGATTCGCGACCGAGTTCAGACTCGATAGTGCTTCTTGAAAGTCTGCGGCCAAAGCCTGGACGGGACTCAGCAGCAGCATGCAGAAAATGACCTGCTCGCTCATTCATTTTGCGCCTGCAGGCACACGCTTGGCGCGCTTCCCAAGCAGCGCCTGAATCTCCTTGAGCTGATTCTCGTTCTCGACGAAGTCCTTCTGCGCGCGCACGTAAAGCTCGGGCTTCTTGAACTCCGTCAACTTCAGCCGGCTGATTCTGCTCATCGACTCACGATTTCGGAGAAAAATGCCTTCCTGCTGGATCAGATAAGGAAGACCCCACCTCTGCGCCCAATCATTCGAAGCCTGAGAACAGGGTCTTTTCTCACCATCATAAGCGAGGGCCTGCATCAGGTGATAGGCAGTCGTTGAGCTCTGCGAGTCGATCGGAATCCTGAATTTCTTCAGCTGATCGTCGAAGTAGTCGGCATCCGCTTTCTTCCATTCAAACTTGATATGGCTTCGTTGATACTTCTCGATGATGGCTTCATCCAGGTGAGGAGTCGAGCTGTCTTCGAGCACTGCGGGATTCCTGAGAGCGGCGGGATCTTTCTTCTTGAGTGTTTCGGCATTCTTGACCGCCATCATGCGTTCCTGAATCTTGCCGATCAGTTCCTTGGCGATCAGGTCAGCGTAGTGACGATCCGGGGGTTTGCGTTTCCCGGGCACAAGCGCGGCCAGGTAATCATTCATGCCCTCGCCAGTATGCTTGCCGATATCGAACTGTTCACGCGAATAGCCAGGCATCTTCTCATCCGCCACCAGAGTGAGCGTCCCCCCGCAGTTGACTGGCCAATTGAACTCGAGCACGCCTTCCCCAAATTCTTCGCGGGGCCAGGCGATGGTGGTCGATCCCCGAACGAGAGGTCGGATCGCCTGAGGAATGGTGGAGTTGACCTGCTCAATCGGAATGTACCCCACGGAATCAACCTTGGAGACGACCCGAGTGTGTCCGTCTCCCAGGAGCACCGTTCCCGGCTTGATCTGACGAGAAAGCTTGCCGGGACGTCTACAGTCGTGAAGAGAGATCGGGTAAGTCGAGTCCTTGAGGTTGTTGGTTCCGATTCCGCCGGTCATGTCCTTGATGTAGTGTCTGAAACGGACGTCGAGGAGCAGGTTCTGCTTCCAATTGAAGTCGTACCAGTCCTTGACGGTTGGAAAGGCGGCCCAGCCTTTCGCAGTGGATGCGTATTCGATCTTCTTGTCCTGAAAGAGCACCGGCAAATGATGAATCCGGGCGAAGATTGCGCGAGCGGCCACGGCGGCGTCCGCGCAATCCGTCGGGATGCTGTAGCGCTCGAAGAAGTCGTCGTCGATTTCTTTCTCAAACCATTTTGCGTAGGCGTCTTCCCACTGCGAATTCCAGCGATTGCTGCCCACACGCCAGACAGAACCATCATCAGGAAGCGCATGAGGATCAATCACAGGAGAGACTGCGAAATTGGCTCGAGTTCCGCCGCCTGGACAATACCTCACATCCGAGGGAGTGAGGATGTCGAGGTCTGAGAAGGCTGACTTCCGAGACGGCGTTGGATCAAGATCAAGGGCCTTCGCGGCAATGACACCCAGCGGAGATCCAGATTCAGTGACGCTGCAATCCGAACAGACTGGCCGGGCGTGCACCGTTGGACACCCGCTCAGCATCACGATCACAAACAGCATCACCCTGCTCCCACTGAGCCATGCGCAAGTTGCCTGTGAGAGTCTGAAGGTCATGCCACGGTATCGGAATTCAGCGTCAAATTCTTGAGCTGACTCCTTCGTGGAAAATCTCCTCACGAAGTGCCTCGGCAGGCATGTCCAGGTTGACCCAGTGAAACATGACTCATTTTCACGGTGTCAACTGAAGGTTAATTTAAATAACAGGGGTTTATTCAGAATGCGTCACTCTTTCGCCCGTGTTCCTTTCATGCTCGTTTCGTTGCTGATTGCCAGCGCTCCTGCGCAGGCCAAAACCTGGAGCGAAACTTTCGACGCGATCAGAAAAGAAGTGGCGCTTCCCCTCTTGCCTGTGAGTTCCGTTTCAGAGAATTCAGTCAGAAATGCAAAGGCGCAGACCACCCCTGCCAGCGGTCCCAGCGATTACTTCGCCAATCTCCTCCGGTTTCCATCTGCCGCGACGGTTTGTTCCAGTAACAACTTTTCACGTGTGGATGCATGTTATAATGCTGTCAATCCTCCTGTCCCCAGCCTGCAGCGTTCAGTGACTTATCCGTCAGACACCGACACGACGGTGACTGCATTTCCTGGTGGAGTCGCGGCTGATGGCAGGTTTCAAGCCCTCCCTTCGAGTCGTGCCAGCAATGACGGAAGATTGATCGTCCACTCGAGCCCCATGGGAAATCTCAGCTTTCGGGTCTTCAGGCCTGAAGCGTTGAAGAGTGGCTTGCGAAATGGTTCGACCCCATCCCTGTCGCCTGAATCGGGAATGCACCCGCTCATCTTTCACAACCCCTGGGACACCTCCCTGCCCCACCTGAGCGCCGATGGGCTGACCGCCCCCGGTTGGATGAGCGGGACTTACCACTTCAACCTCTGTGATGATTCGGGAAGTGCGGCAACTGCCGCTGGACAGATCTCTCCAACGGGACGCAATCCAGTCGCCTGTCGAGCGAAGAATCGCGATTCGGACTCCTGGATGGAAGGCGATTGTTACCAGGTCACTCTCGAAGCGAACATGAATGACGGTTTTTTGAATCCTGCGGCCGAGGGCTGGGAGCTTCGAACGGTGGATCTCACCGTCTTCGTGGATCAGCCGAAGACTGTACGGGCGGGAGAACATATTCTGGTCTATCCGAGATTTTCAAGGCCGCAGGGACCTCAGAGCTGGGATCTGCCTGCCAACGAACTCTACAATTTCTACACGCTGACCCGAATTCCCGAATCCGCGGGGGGTCCGGCTTTCTCCTGGCCCGAAGTTTTCACGGGACGCCCGAATGGCTCGGGTCCGGTGCTCTCGGCCCGCACCCTCTGTTACAATCCGAACGGCTCACGCAAGGCTGAACTGGATGCTCCCCACTGGTGTGCTTTTTTCGATGCGCAGGACCGTGTGAGAGGCAACTACGAGTTTTACAACAGTGGCCCCCTCTTTCCCCCCACTCTCTGGAGCGGCCTGAAGTGCGGCAGCTCTCCTTCTCCGAATTGTGACAACCGGACCAACCTTTTTGAACCCAGCACCACCGCTGACGGCAAAGTGATCGTCATGAACACGATGTACGGAATCATGTACTCAGTGAATACGGTGGGAGCCTGCAAAGCCTCCGGCTGGAACAAATATTACCCCATCAGTGCCATACCGTCAGACAGTCGTCTGGCCAACTACCCCATCTACAAGGCGCAGCGGGCGAGCAATGGCTCCAGAAAACTGTTTCGAGATGCATCCGGAAACACGATTCCCTTCGGGAGCCAGGTGGAAGGAGCCTATGGCTGGATCGACCGTGAGGCTCGCAATCTGATCTTTACCGTCGGCAATGCGCCTCGAAATGGCTTTCGCGCAAGCGGTACCGTCAATCCAGTCCCGGCAGCGGGCGACAATCCCGACTTCACCAATGGCAAAGGCTATGGTGTTCTCGGCGCCTGGACCCAGGGCAAGCTGGTGATCGTCGACAACGGCCTGAACCTGTTCGACTCCATGAGCGGAACGACAACCACCGATTATGATCTTGCGCTCTACTCCGGCAACAATGGCACGTACCGAGTCAGACCGTCGCGAGTCTCCTCCATTTTTTCATTTGAAAATCATTTCAATTTCGTCGATGCCCTCAGTCCGACGATGCCTTTCGATGTCGTGTGGCAGGTCTCAGGCAACAATCATCGCAATGCGGAAATCGTCTTCGATGAGTACCTGATGAACAGCGCCTTCGTGATCGCGCACATGAACTCCACGGTGAATCTTCAGACCCACGCCCCCAATGACGGCTTCGTTCAAAATGGCAACGAGTGGCGGTACACCGCGACTCCGGTTCTTCAGAACGCCGCCACTTCCGACCCTTTCTTTTCGAGCAACGCCGTGACTGGCCCCCAGGTGCTGCAACTCAAGGGTGGAGCGCGCGTAGAACCGCTTTCCCAAGGGGGAGTCCTCGGCAAAGGGGTCTATCTCGATGGGGACAACGATCACATCCTGATGAGCTATCCCTCTCAGCCGTCTCGCCAGGAATGGTACCTCGGGATCTGGCTTGATCCTCGAACTCAGAATCCTTCAGAAGTTCGTGTGCTGTATTCTTTCCCGGACGGATCCTGGATCGGTATTTCACGTGACCGGATTTTCAGCGTGGATCCGAATGCGGCTGCGGTTAACCGCGAAAAGACCGTGCTGCTGCCGGGAATCATTCCCCAGCAGGGCTACTATCATTTCGGAATGACGATTCGGACGGCGGGAGCAGGCCTGAAGGAGCTCAAATACTTCATCAACGGCACACCCGTGATCTTTTCGGGCGCGACCCATCTCGTGAGGGCTGCAGCCTTCAATCTCATGCCGAGTCGCTTTGGTTCGCAGAACTTCATCGTGGGCAGCAACTCGTTCAAGGTCCATTCGACCACCTCAGCGGGGATGCGCCCCATCGAAGCCTGGGTGGATGAACTCCGAATTCACTCTCTTGGATCCATCGAAAATTCGGGCCGATGGTTCAATGAATTCATGTGCAATCAGGCACTGGGCTCGCTCGTCAACGTCGCCCTCAAATCGAATGAAACTCTGACACCTCATCTGAGCGATCTGCGACAGACCGCCACTCGTCATGGAGTGGCTTCCCAGTTCAGCCAGCCTGAAGTTGCGGTTTGCGAACAGCTGGCTCTGTCTCCTCAGAATGACAGCCCCAATGATCTGCCACCTCAGGATGATTCCGCATTATACTGTGCGAATCGCACGCACCGGAGTGGACACCCCGATGCCATTGCCGCTTCTCGTTGCCTGAGAGGTCAAACCCTCGATCCCGCCGGCTTCTCACACGCCCTTCGCGCGGGAAGTCCGCGTCCCGATTTTTCAGGAACGATGTTCTGCCTTTCCTGTCATGCGGCGGACGCAAAACTGCCGTCCCTCAGACTGACGGCGATCACGCAGAACACGAGCATGGACCGCGACGTGGATACGCGCAGGCAGCCCCTCGACTGGCCCAACACCGTGAGTGGACGCTGGCCGGATTCTTACCCGGTCCGCGGCTCAAACGCAATGCGCGCCCAATGTTCCTTGAACTCACAGCCCAACGAGTGCACGGCGATGGACTGGCTTTTTGACTTCCGGAAGAAGATGTCGTCAGCGTCGGAAGCGCCATTGCTCTGCTCCTGCCCGGCCGGAGTCCTGGACAATGGTCGATGTGCTTTCGCCCCGGTCCCGGCGGGTGCTCAACCGTTCGTCTACAACAATCAGTTCTATGTGATTCCCGAGCTCAGACGGTGTCCTTCCGGAAACTTCGATGGAGCCAATTGCTATCAGTCTCAGGTCCCAGCCAACGCCAATCCTTTCGTCCATCAGAACAGCTATTACTACGAGCCATTTGCCGACCGTTGCCCGGGCGGCCATTTTGATGGAGCGAACTGTCATGTCTCGACTCCTCCAGCAAACTCGCGGCCTTTCATTTACCGCAATCAGTTCTACACGACACGTGTGAACGGCGCCTGCACGACCGGATCTTTCGATGGCGCCAATTGTTACGTCGGCGGCGTGCCCTCCGGAGCAAACGCGTTCATCTACAACGGCAGCTTTTACTTCACGCCCATCACCTTCAATCAAGCTCGCGCCGGATGTTCAAACAATGGAGTCTGTTGCCCCGTTGGACAATGGGACGGAGCCAATTGTCGCATGGGCAGTGCCCCTTCCGGCACGAATGCCTTCATCTACAACCGGGCCTATTACACCACTCCAAGACTGGTCGCCGCAAGCACCTGTGGCAGCGACCCGCTTTGTTGCCCTGTGGGTACCTTTGACGGTGCCAACTGCTACCTGCCCCAACAGCCTCCGCAGAGTGCAGCCGCTTTCATTTCTCAGGGAAGATTCTACAGTGATCTGAGTTGTCAGTGAATTTTGAATCCGACCCCTTTATCCGTCGTCTCGGTCAGGTTTGAGAAAAGACCGGACGACGGATAAAAGAGCCAGGATGAGCCCCCTAGGGCTCCCCTACCTGGCTTGGATCACCTGAATCCGATGAGTTTTCGGAGAAGCTGGATCTCCGCCTGATTCTGAATGATTTTTCTCTCGGCCGGAAGCTTGAGTTCTCCCAGCGCATATTTCGCGCGGTCGACCCAGTCCAGCTCCGATCTTTCCTTGGGTACGGTCACGTTGGCCAGCCTGGCGTTATCCTGATCAAGCATGCGCAACTGCGTCTCCAGAAAGTCGTAGCCCCATCGCCAGGTGGCATCGGCGGATGGATCCGAGCTCGCCGCTTTTGCGAAGACCGCCTTCACGAAGTAGTAGAGGTTCGTGGATTTTCCAACGTCGATGACAATGAGGATTTTCCTGGCCTGCGACGCCAGATAATCACGAGCCTCGAGGGAAAGTCGTCCATCCAGATAGGTGTAGGCCCTGGCGATGCCCAGATCACGATGCTCCGTCGAAAAATCATCCCTCACCTGAGGATCCTTGAAGGCATCCACATTCGTCGAGCGCATCTGAATCGCGGTCTGCACCGCTTCGATGCGGCGATCCAGCAGGGACTGGATGGATTTGAGTTCCAGATTCACGTAAGTGTGATCCATCGGTTTGCGTTTGCCGGGAACGAGTTTCACCAGAAATGCATTGAAGTCGATTCCGCCACCGAATTCTTCTCTCAAATGATACTGTTCCTGGGAAAATCCCGGCATCTTCTCAGCCGGGACATGCGTGAAGCCGGTATCGCCCCCACAATTCACGACCCACTTGAAGCGGATCACACCGTCCTGAAGAGCGGCATCGGGCATTCCCCACATCTGGACCGGACCCCGGTGCAGCGTTCGAACCTGCGCTGGCACCGTGGAATCCAACTGCTCGATGGGGATGTATGCTGTGCTGTCGACCCGGAAAATCGTGCGAGTATGCCCCCCTCCGAGCACGATTGTGCCGGGAGTGACATAGTTCGACAGGAGTTTGGGATTCTGCGGGCTTCGAAGGCGAACGGGGTAGGTCGAGTCCGTGATGTTCTTGGTTCCGAGGTCGTCAGTGACCGCTTTGAGAAAGGCCTGAAAGCGCTGATCAGATCGAAGGGACTGGATCCAGTTGGCCGGATCCCAATCCTTGACAGTGGGAAGCTGCGACCAGGAGTTCATCGAATGGGAGTAAGATTCGGGCTGATTCTTGAAATAGACCGGGAGGTGGTTGATCCGGGCGAAGATGATCCGGAACACGACTGCAGCATCCGCACAGTCCGTCGCGATGTTCGTGCGAAGGAAAAACTCAACGTCCACTTCTCTGCCAATCCAATCACTGTAACGTTTGTCCCAGGCGGCACTCCAGCGATTGCTGCCCACTCTCCACACGGAGCCGTCATCAGGGAGTTCTGCCGGATCGACTTCTGAAGAAACTTTGCCCGAGAAAGGTCCGAGGGCTGAACAGACTGCCGCGTCGCCCGAAGTGAAAATCTGGAGGTCCGACGGCGAACTTTTCGAAGGACGCGGAGAAAGATTTAAAGGAGGGTTCGAAGTTTCGGAAGCGCTGGCCGTGAGCGAACTCACGACCAGGGCACCGATGATTGCAAGACTGAACCGAGTGGCAGGAACCTTCACAAGTTTGAAGTATTTCATCGTTTCCTCAACTTCATGGTTTCCAGACCTGGTTCAAGCTTCAGGTTCAGTGCTCAGCCGCGTTTGCCTTTTGAATTTTTCGCGTGGTTCGAAGGAGTCTTCTTGCGGGGCTGATGACGAACGGTCACGTGTGCGTGATGAAGCTTGGGACCGATGTTGCAGCCGCGGATGGCAAGCGCATGCGAAGGATGATGGCGAACCTGGGCGTGAGGCTTGTAGACATGAAAGCCGCCCTGACGCACGACTTTGACTTCCTGCTTCTGCTCGGTCTTCCTGCTTTCCTTCTTTCCAGGATTCTTGTTCCACCGTGCAGAGAGTTCGGTCGTATTGCCAGGCCAATAGGAATCATTCCAGATCTGTTCTGCAGGAACTGACAAGTTCGCAACGTCAGAGGCCTTCAGTTCTTCTTCATCATTCTGATCACCGAGATCACCCTGCTCGAGGCTGGGCTGCAGCTCCGCGATCAGTTCAGGACTGACAAGTTTGAGTCGGGAGAGATCATCATATTCGTTGCCGTCGACGGAGACGTTGAAAGTGTATTCACCTTCCGAAATTTCAGTGAAGCTGAGTTCCATCACGCGGCCCGCAGTGTCGGTGCAACGAACGACTTCTTCGCCCTCGCAGGTGGCGCCGTATCTGGATTCGAGCTCTCCGATGAGCTGTTGAAAGGCCTCCATTCCAGTTTCAGGCGCGCTCATTTCTTCGCCGATTTCCTGGGAGGTGGGCTCCTCGGCGGCGAAAACGGTCACTGACGAAATCAAAAGGGCGGAGAGGGCGAGGATCAAGGATGATTTGAATAACATGGAAACTCCTGTTCTAAAGTTGGAGCGGGTATACCTCATATTTATGCAGTGCGTCAATACTTTATCTGACGGGTTCTGCGGTCATGAAGAAGCATCCTAGTTCCTATTTAAATCTCATTATATCAATATCTTAGTAGGATCGTTCGGCTTTTTATGAACAGGATGGGGTCGAATAGTTGCTTCGCCTTGGGGACTTTCCCCTGCGTGCAGAGGTTGTTGATGCACCAGTAGCTGCACGTGAGCAAAGCGCCTTCACTTCCGGGCATTCCGTCAGGCAGACCTGTCCGCCGTCAGCGGGTGTAAAAATCCGTTTCCAGAATCAGAGTGTCCTTGCCGGTACTTCCGGGTCACTCGAACCTTCTCCAGATACCAGAGCGGCCGTCTTGAAGGCCGCAGGCCAATCAGTCGGCCCGTTCAGTCCGCGATGTACTCGCGCGAAATCTTCTGTTTCCGAGTGTGACGAGCGAGAGCCAGATCCACGAGACGCGAGAGCAGTTCGCTGTAGCTGACTCCACTGGCTTCCCACATCTTGGGGTACATGCTGATTGAGGTGAAACCCGGGAGAGTGTTCACTTCGTTGAAGTAGAACTGGCCGGTGTTCTTGTCGAGAAAGAGATCCACACGGCTCAAACCCTCGCACTCCAGCGTTTCAAAAGCGCGGCGTGCGATCTCCTGACCCTGCTTCATCTGCTCGGGTGAAATCTTGGCCGGGATCATGAGGACCGCGCCATTTTCGTCGAGGTATTTGGATTCGTAAGAATAGAATTCATGGGTGGGTGCGATTTCACCCGCGACACTGACGAGCGGGGGTTCACCGTAGACCGGATTCTCGAGCACGGCGAATTCAACTTCACGGGCCTGAATCGCCTTTTCGATGAGAATCTTCGTGTCGTACTTGAACGCATCTTTCATCGCGGCCATGAATTTTAAAGCATCAGCGACTTTGTGCACTCCAACGCTGGAACCCATGTTCGCGGGTTTCACGAAGCAAGGGTATCCCAGCTCCTTGCCCACGCGCTCAGCGACTTGAGCGGAGTTTCGCTCCCACTCTCCGAGCTTGACGGAAACGTAAGGAACAATGGGCAGACCTGCATCACGAATCAGACGCTTTGCGACTTCCTTGTCCATCCCGACTGCGGAAGCGAGAACGCCGCAACCCACGTATGCGATTTCGGCCAGTTCAAGCAGTCCCTGTACGGCGCCGTCCTCACAGAGGGGTCCGTGCATGACGGGAAAGACGACATCGATGCCTTGAGAGAACGCCAGTTTTCCGTTCGGATTGGCTGGTAACACGACTTCCGCCGAGTTTTCGAAAACCGGGAGAGACGCTCCAGCACTGGCCAGGAGCTCCACATCATTGAGATGCCACTTGCCCTGCTTGTCGATCGCGATGGGTACGATTTCGAAGCGCGACGTATCCAGATTTCTCAGAACTGATGCAGCGCTTCTAAGCGACACTTCATGTTCACCGGAACGGCCACCATAGAGCACTGCAACACGAATCTTTTTCGAAGTCGTCATAATGTTAAGAGTAGCATCCCTCTGTTCTTGATTCACATCGAAAAGCTCAGTAGATTCCTGAGAATTCAAAAAATGAGGAGACCACCATGTCCAGTCACACTTCGGGCAGCTTGAGTTCGCATCTTTGGGAATCAAGCGATCTGTACAAGAACGCAGTCATGCAGCTCAATGAAGCCGCAACGACCATGCGCCTCGATCGAAATATTGCTGAGCGCTTGAAAGTGCCCAAGCGCGCTCTCATTGTCTCGGTTCCGATCCGTCTGGATGACGGCAACATCAAAGTTTTCGAGGGCTATCGTGTTCAGCACAACATGACCCTGGGGCCCGGCAAGGGCGGAATTCGTTTTCACCCAGAAGTGAATCTGTCTGAAGTGGCTGGTCTGGCCATGCTCATGACTTTCAAATGCTCACTCGTTGGACTGCCTCTGGGCGGAGCCAAAGGCGGCATCCGTGTTGATCCAAGACAGCTCTCCCGTCAGGAAGCACAGGCACTCACTCGCCGTTACACGACCGAGATCAACATGATCATCGGTCCGGACAAGGACATCCCGGCTCCAGACGTGGGTACCGATGGTCAGCACATGGCCTGGATGATGGACACTTTCTCCCAGGAGCGCGGCTTCGCGATCCCAGGCGTCGTCACTGGAAAACCGATTGAAATCGGCGGCTCCCTCGGACGAAATGAAAGTACCGGCCGTGGCGTGGTTTACTGCGTGGTTCATGCAGCCAAACACCTTGCATCTCTGGGCAAGCCCACTCCGAAGATTGATCAGACGACCACGGTCGCCGTTCACGGCTTCGGTAAAGTGGGCGCGGTTGCCGCGATGGAAATCTATCAGCTCGGCACGAAAGTCGTCGCGGTCAGCGATTACCTCGGCGGGATCTACAACAAGAACGGCCTGAACATTCCGAAAGTGACCGAGTACTTCAACGAAAACCGCACTCTCGTCGGTTATCCTGAAGCCGAACCGATCACCAATGATGATCTTCTCGCCCTTCCGGTCGATGTTCTCATGCCTTGCGCGATCGATGGCGTCATCACGAAGGAAAACGTTTCCCGCGTGAAAGCCAAGATCATCTCCGAAGGAGCCAACGGTCCGATCACCAACGAAGCCATTCACGACCTTGAAAGTCGTGGAGTGTTCATCATTCCCGACGTTCTCGCGAATGCCGGCGGCGTGATCGTGTCCTACTTCGAATGGGTTCAGGGTCTGCAGAACTTCTTCTGGAGCGAAGCTCAGGTCAACGAAAAGCTGGCCGAAGTCATGGCCAGCGCTTTCAAGAAGGTCGTCGACGTCCAGCAGCAGTATAACTGTGGAATGAAGACTGCCGCCCTGATCGCCGGAGTGGACCGCCTCAACAAGGCGATGCTCCTCAGAGGACTTTTTCCATAAAAACAGTCCTTTTGTTCATCACTACTTTGATTTCTCAGGCGCTCCTGGTTTCCGGTTTTTCGGAAACCGCGGGTGCCTGGGAAAATCATCAGCCCCTTCTCCCGTACATTCTTGAAAAACTCTCAGACTCCGATCTCAAGATCCTCAGTCGCAAAATTCCGACCGAGTTTGAACCGAGCCTTCGCAAGCGCTACGAAACTCTCGCCACTTCTCTCCAGCTCCATCCGCATGGAAAACTTCTCTCGACCGCCCCTGATGGAAAGATCGCGACCGGCGCGCAACTCCTTGCCGTGGCGCTGGATGACCCGGACTACGGCATGGATCAGGACCTTCCTCCGACGGCTGATCCCGAAGGCGATCGCCCCTTCATGGGAGGCCTCACCGGGTTTCGCAGCCAGGGCTTTCGCCACATGTTCTTTGGCGGCTGGAAATTTTCACATCCCATCGCAACTTTTCAGATTCCCACTCGAGCGCTGGGGCAGTCCCCGGACCGCGCGGCGTTGACGGGGCAGCACGCTCGCGAACTCCTGCACACGGGCGACTTCGCCTGGGGACTTCGCGTCCTGGGCTGGTCCGCGCATTACATTCAGGATCTTGCCCAACCCTTTCACGCCACCCAGATTCCGAACCTTCGCATGGTTCCGTGGAGCGCACTGCTGAGCTGGCCTCCCGGAAAAGCGTTCGGGAACCTCGTCGCCGAAACCACGCGCTCGATCACGAACTTTCATTACGCGTATGAGCGCTATGTGGATCACGAACTGGCGCGCGGAATGAGTTCGAGATTCTATACCTGCCTGACCGGCACGAAGCCTCTGCAGGGAAACGCAAATCCCCTTTTTCTGGCTCATGATGTGGCCGATCACTCCACGAAGATCGCTTCTGAGCTGGGGTCCGCACTCATGAGCGTCTATGGAAAGCTCAAGCAGCCTGAGTTTGATCTGGGCAATAAAAAAGGAGATCTGGATTTCGATCGTTATCTCGAGGCGCCGGAAATGCAGAATTCAAAGAACAGGTCCAGACTCGATGAAGTGACCTGCAAGGCCCTGAATCACGCAGTCGACTCGTCAGCCCTATTGATCCACTGGGCGCTTCAGTCCTAGTTCCTTCATCTTCAGCTGGAGCCCTTTTCTGGAGAGGCCAAGCTTTTCGGCAGTTCGAGTGATGTTGCCCATGGATTCCTCGAGCGCTTTCTCGATCAATTCGCGCTCGACGTTCTGAGTCTGGCGTCTCACCAGCTCCTTGAACGATGCGGGTTCGCTCCCTGAACCACTGAGGTCTTCAGGTGCAACGTGAGGCGTGAATTCTTCCGGAAGATCAGCGACGCAGAGAGTGGCGCCTTCACTCATGAGGATCATGCGCTCAAGAACATTCTCCAGCTGCCGAATGTTGCCAGGCCAACCGTAAGCGCGAAGTGCGTCCAGACACCGCGGCTCAATGCTCGTGATCGCTCGACCCAGCTTGAGATTGAACTGCTGCAGGAAAAATCGGATCAGGGCGTCGATATCATCGCGGCGTTCTCGCAGGGCAGGCAGACAGATCGGCACGACATTGAGGCGGTAAAAGAGATATTCGCGAAAAC
>JACMNQ010000011.1 GCA_014378465.1 Oligoflexia bacterium
TGATGTGGCCGCCGCTCGGAAGGCTTTTGCTCGCATTGAAAAGGAAATCACGCGCGATCAGCCCGAAGGCATTCAGTGGGACAACAGCTTTTTTCAGCACGGTGAAGTCTTTCAGTCCGCGGCCTATGGTCTGGACTTTTCCATGAGCATCCCTCGCCTGATGCGGATCGCGGTGGGCACGGATTTTCAGTTTTCAAGGAACAGCGTCGAGTTTCTCGGCAATTTCATCCTGGATGGACAGCGGTGGCTGGTCAGAAGACAGGCCATCGAGATCAGTGCCATGGGACGGACCTACTCGCGCCAGGGAAAAAATGCGATTCCGATCATGCGCGCCTGTCGCTTGATGGTGGACGTGCCTTCGACTCGCCAGGAGGAATTCAGAAGTTGCGCCGAATCGATCCGGCTCTCCACCCCGATGCCGATCCACGGCAACCGCTCCTTCTGGATTGCGGATTTCATGGCTCATCATACGGATCAGTTCTACGCTTCCGTGAAAATGAACTCCTCGCGCACTTACAACACGGACTTCGGTTCCAATGCGGAAGGACTGCGCGGAGATCTCCTCTCAGACGGCGCCACCTATTTCCATCGCTCAGGTGAGGAGTATCGCGATATCTTCGGAGTCTGGGACTTCAGGCATGTTCCTGGAGTGACCGCCCAGCAGAGTGCCTGGCCCGCGCGCGATCAATACTCGCCTTCCCATGGACCCACGGCTTTTGTCGGAGGACTCTCGGACGGGACGACGGGTTTTGCGGCCATGGACTTCAAGCGTGATCAGCTTCGCGCGAGAAAATCCTGGTTTTTTCTCGAGGACCGCGTGGTCGCGCTGGGCGCCGGAATTCGCTGCACGGGACACTGTGATCCCGTTCACACCACGATCAATCAGGAGTGGGGCAAGGAACGCTTCACGCTCCCTGAGGGGCGCACCCTTCCTCCCACGGCCGGGGCAGTCGCACCGACCTGGATCCATCACGACGGCGTCGGCTACCTGCTCCAGGACTCAGCGATGGCCGCGAAAACTCAGGTTCGCCTGTCCTCTCAGAGAGGTGACTGGAAGAACATCAACGGTCAGCTCCAGTCCACTCCTGCCGAAGGCAAAGTCTTCAGCCTCTTCATTGACCACGGGGAACACGGGCAACATGGAGACTCCGCGGCTTCGTCTCAGGGTGATCATTACGCTTACGCGGTCGTGCCCGGGGTGACGTCTGAACAGACCGCTCAACTCGCAGCCGCGACCGATGTGGAAATTCTCTCAAACTCGGAAGCTCTTCAGGCCATACAGCGCAAAAGCTCGAAACGACTGCAAGCCGTATTCTTCGCCCCGGGACAACTCACGAAAAGCGTCTGGGGCAGCGTGAAAACGAACGCCGCCTGCCTGGTTGAAATTCAGCCTGATCACAATCGGGTGCAACTTCTCGTTTCAGATCCCAGTCGGCAGGCGAAATCCATCCGCCTCGAACTCACTGGCCAGTACCATTGCCCAACCTGCAGAACTCCCGTGACTGAGGCTGGTCACGCTTTCGTGACGGAGGTGGAGGTCACGCTTCCCACGGGAAAACTCGCCGGTACCGCTGCGCCCCTTTCACTTGGACCCGTTTCAATGTAGGCTCAATCCCATGTGTGGACGCTACACGCTCACTTTGAAATTTTCCGAGATTGAAGATGAACTCGGGCTCAAGGATTCTCCCGCACATCCCGCTTCTTCCCATGGAGAATGGAAAGGGCGCTACAACATCGCACCCACGCAGGTCCTCCCCGTGGTCATTCAGAAGGATGGCCACCGCGCGCTGGAATGGATGCGCTGGGGACTGGTCCCGTTCTGGGCCAAGGATCCCAGCATCGGCAACAAGATGATCAACGCTCGCGGTGAAACGGTCGCGGAAAAGCCGGCGTTCAAGAACGCTTTCAGGAAACGCCGCTGCCTGATTCCGACGGATGGTTTCTACGAATGGAAGAAGACTGGAAAAGTGAAGACCCCCATCTGGATTCGGCCCGAGAAGACGAAGGTCTTCTGCCTGGCGGGACTCTGGGAGAACTGGAATTCTCCGAGTGGTGAGGTATTGGAGACCTTCACGATCCTCACGACGTCAGCCAATCCCTTCATGAAAAAAATTCACGACCGCATGCCTCTCATCCTCAGTCACCGGGATGAAAAACTCTGGCTGGATCCCGGGACTTCCGAAGAAAAACTTCTTGAACTCATTCACCCCTATTCCGAAAAAACTCTCATCGCGCACGCGGTGTCGCGCGCGGTGAACACTCCTTCGAATGATCACCCCGAATGCATCCAGAGCGTGGCTTCTGAAGAGAGGGATGATGACGAGGGTGACGATGAAGAAGATTCGCAGCTCTCGCTCATTTCCTGAGACTGACGCGGCTTTTCTTCGCGCCGTCATAATTCCCACGGTATTTATACACTCCCTCTATTGACGCTCGCTCCTGAATACGAGACACTTTTCCCACACGCATTCATGGCGAGATTCTTGCTCAAGGATTGAGCAGAGTCCATCAGTGCGAACCAACCCACGGAGGGGCGCTAGGCATGGTCAATCGCATTACCGTTTCACTCGCAGTTTCAGTAGTTTCACTGCTTTCTGGATCAAGTGTGTGGGCTTCAGGAGGAATCCACGCCACCGTCATCTACGGCGAGGATACACGCAAGGATCTTTACGATGTCACCAGTTCCCTTGAACTGAAACTGGCTGATTCCACGACTGCCGTCATGAAGGCCAGCGATCTCACCTCTTCCGGTGCAAAAACCAGAATCGCCAGTCATAATTTTGGCGAGGAGTTTCAACTTTGTGAAGATGAACCTTTTCGTGATCAGCCGACCGCCGCTTTCTGTTCCGCATCTCTCGTCGCGCCTGACCTGATGATGACGGCGGGACACTGCGTGGTGGACCAGGACGCATGCAAGCAGACTCGCTTCGTTTTCGGCTTCAACGTCAAAACCCGGGGCAAGTACCCGAGCGAGGTCAAGACGAGCGACGTCTATTCCTGCAAGTCCATCGTGAGACGCGAGCAGGTTGAAGCAGGTCCCGACTATGCCTTGATCCGACTGGATCGCCCCGTCAAGGGACATGTGCCCCTCGAAATCAGTCGCGCAGGCAACCTCTCCAAAGGAGACGAGATCATGGTCATTGGCCATCCGTCCGGAATTCCCACCAAAGTGGCGGGTGGAGCTCACGTGCGGGATCCGAACCCGAGTGGCTACTTCGTCGCCAATCTGAACACTTACGGCGGCAACTCCGGCAGCGCGGTGTTCAATTCAGTGACTGGACGGGTCGAAGGCATTCTCGTTCGCGGTGAACGGGATTTTGTACAGCGTGACTCCTGCAACGTGTCCAATCATTGCCCCTTGGATGGCTGCAGGGGCGAAGACGTGACGAAGATCGCCAACGTCGCGGATCTGATCCCGGAAAATCGCTGAGAAGCCGGTCACACCGCATTTGCTTTTTCAAATGACACAGCCGCAGGAGCATCACGCTCTGCGGCTGTTCTCTTTGCAGGACTTTGCGGCCTCAGCCGCGAATTTCGGAAATCAAAGCGCGGTAAAGCAGTGAGAGATCGGTATTGGTCTTTCTCAGGCGACTCAGGACCAGACTCGTCAGACTTCTGAAGAGAGGAAGAGCCCACTGCGGATGCTCTCGACTCAACTGCTCAAACGACTGGCGCGTCAGGACGAGACAATGACATTCGGTTTCACTCAGGAGAGTGGCCGATCTCATTTCATCGTCGATGAGACTGCTCTCTCCGAAAAAAGCGCGCTCAGTCGAAGCCAGAGAAGCCTCAATGATGGCCACTTTGAACGGTTCACCTTCAGGAGTGTTCTTGAAGACGCTGGCCGATCCTGAAATCAGAAAGTACATTTCACTGTTCTGAGTTCCTTCCTCAATGATTCGGGTCCCGGGCGCATAGCTGCGTTCCTGCATGAGATCCGCAATCGCCGCGAGCGCGAGATCATTGGATCTGAGATCCTGAAACAGACTCACCTCACGCAGGTAGCGCAAGCGACCGACCCGGGCCCCCTCGTCCGTCGCTTTTGGCGACGTTCCGGAAATGCAATGCTTAAGCTGTGCGTTTGACATGGGCCATCCTGTCATCGCGGTGATCGCCGTTCTGCTCGCGAGCGGCGTCCCGACGACTCTGCATGCTGGCGAGGATCCGGTGCTCGATCACGATGGCCATGCTGCCTTCGTTGACGAGGTAGTCATCTTTCGGATGAAACACGGGATGATTGCACTTCAGTTCCTTCACGGTTTTGAGATTCATGAGGAGCTGACCCACGTCCGTCGTCTTCTGGGCGCGCTTGAGTGCGAGTTCCTTGATGCTGGTGCGATTCCCGCTGTTTTCGAGCACTCCGATCAGGACGGCCGTACCATGAGTCGCGAAATGGGTTCTCAGGTCTGAATAGGGGCGATCATGAAATCCATCCGGCAGATCCAGGGTCGTGATGAAAGCGGAACTTTCAGGATTGAGAAGATCAAAGATGATGTTCGCGACCCCGGTCCCTCCGGAAGCATTGGCGATCAGCAATCGATTGTGCTCACGACTGTAGATGATCTCACTGACCGAAGCGAGCTTCAGATACTGGTCCATCCTGGGATCGAGCACTTCAGCGGCGACGAGCGTCCCGCGCGCGAGCGTGGAGAGGGTCATGGCCGTCATGATCGTGCGCGCATCCACTTCAGTCGGACTCGGGATCTGCCCTGAAGCGGAAGGTGAACGGTCCGCAAGAATCATGATCTTGCGCGCCGACTCGGGAGCGCAGCGTTTGAGGCAGGTTTCCGTGAAATAGTCTCCCACGATGATGTTCACTTTGCGAAGCTGTGGAACAGCCCTGATCTCGTCCATGGCATGCTGACCGATGTTCGCGATGAGCACCAGATTTTCAGGTTCAAGCGTCGGATTGAAATCGAGAATGTGTGTGAGGATCTGATGCATTTCATCCTTCCAGCCACACACGATGAAATGATCCTTCAGACGAGTGGTATCCATGAGTCCCCGGCCCTCTCTCAATGCTCTTTCCAGAAAATAAGATGAAACTCGCGCAGTCAGGGTCCCTACCGAGACGACACCCGCCATCATCAGAAACACGGCCGCGATGCGGCCGATGCCCGTGACGGGATAGCGATCGCCGTAGCCCACTGTCAGAAATGTGACAATCCCCCACCAGAGCGACTCAGTGTAGGTCGTGATGTTGGCGTGAGGACTGTTTTTCTCGAAATGGTAGACGATCGCGGAAACACACAGCCAATTGCCGATGAGAAAAAACACCACCGACAGCAGGACATTTCGTGAGAACAGTTCGCGGCCGCGCACGCCCGCGCGGTAAAGCGGGGATTTCCTGATTTTCTTCATCACGGCGGGTGAAATGAGCGAACGCTGTGCTGACACACAGTTCCTATCGGAAAAAGTTCATTTCGACATAAATCCAATTCATGCGTAAGCTGAAGTCATGACACCTTTTTGTCGCAGAATCACGCTCGCCGGGCTCGCTTACGGTCTGACGACCTCACTGCTGCTCACTTCCACCCCCGCACTGGCCTGGGGACCGATCGGTCACCGGATGATCGCGGAAACGGCTGCCATCCTGGTGCACCGGGATTCGGCACCGGACTCCAGGGATTCGAAGGCCCGGAACGCGAAGAAGGTCTGGTGGGGAAATCTCTTCAACCGTCACCGGTTTGAACTCGGCTATTATGCCTTCGTTCCGGATGCGATCTTTCGTCACGAGGCGGATCAACTCGAACCCCCCACTCATTATTTCGACGTGGATCTTGCACTTGGTCAGAAGATCTCCGAACTCAGGGACACTCCTGAAACTTTTCAGAAACTCGTGAAGCTTTCTCCCCCGGATCTCTCGAAACTGACCTCCACCGCGAAAAAAGCGGGAACCGTGCCCTGGCGCGTGCAGGAATTTCACGACCTGGCGCTTCAGGAGTTGAAACCCATTCAAAAAGTCAAAGGAGGCTACCAGCCGGGGCAATCCGATCCTCAAGGAGCCTCAAAGATCAATCAGACCCTTTTTCTGATGGGCGTGATGGCCCACTACACCGGCGACTCCACGATGCCTTATCATGCGACGCTGGATTACAACGGCTGGGACACGGATCAGGCCGGCATTCACTTTTTTTTTGAATCGGACTGCGTGAACGCGCTCGAACCCGGACTTTCGGAGCAAGTGCTGAAGCTCGCGTTCGAGAAGAAGAAAGACTGGCTGAAGGCCTGGAACGCGACTTCACTCACCCCGCTTCAACTCGTGCTGAAGGTGCTGATCGACAGTGCGGTCCAGGTTCCTGAACTCGCCCGAGTGGACCGGGAAAAAGTCGTTCTCAAGCCCTCCAAAAAAGGCACCAAAGCCTTTGCCGAACGCAGGGATGCAGACCAGGCATGCGAAGCCTTTCGCCCTCTCCTGACCCAGCAGCTGGCCAAAGGCGCGGTCCTCACGGCTGCGCTGTGGGAACGGATCGACAGCTCACCCGAAGCTCAGAAGATTGATGTGAGTGAAGCCAAAGACCTTCAGTTTTCGGATCTCAAGGCGAATCCGAAATACATTTCGCCGTCTCCCTGAGTTGCGGCAAGCTTTCCGATCTCAGGCAGCTTTTCTCGGAGAGTCCCTGGACGCGGCCGTTCCCAAGGCGCGGCGGCGACGTGCAACCGTGTTGTAGATCGCAAGCACGACCATGGCACCGACCGTGGCCGCCAGAAATCCCGCACCATCCTCAGGTCCGTACCAACCCGCTGCCTGCCCGATCCAGCCTCCCAGCAGCGCACCCACCACGCCCAGCGCCGTGGTCCCGACCAGCCCCATCGGGTCACGTCCCGGCATGAGTGCGCGAGCGATGAGCCCCACCACGAAACCAAACAGAATCCATCCCAGAATATTCATGACCAATCCCCCGGCAGGAAATATTGCAAATCTAGGGCCGCAGGGCCTTGAGCTGTGGGCGGGCCTTGGGACCACTCGCGGGATCGACTTCGAGACTGATCACCACCCAAGCCCCTTTTTCAAAACCCACGGGAGAACCGACGAGTTCCTCCGTGCAGACCGGTAGCCAATCCCCATGGGAACAGGCGAGCGTCAGAGGCGGAGCATCGTTTTTCCACCAACTGATGAACTGTTCGATTCTTTTGAGCATGGAAGCTGAATTTTCCGACGAATGCTGCTCATCGAGGAGGGGAGAAATCTGCACGGCCGTCTCGAGGTGCTTTGACAGAGGATCCAGAGTCTCGATGCACCTTTTCTTCGGGCTGGAGATCAACGCGATCTTTCCGTTCTTGAAATCAGATTCCCAGTGCGTCTCGAAAGCCTTCAGCACCTCTCTGGCCTGTTTGCGTCCGCGCTCACTCAGACCGTTGTCGAGTTCTCTCTCAGAAGTGTCGCGGTGAGCATGGCGAACCAGGATCAGAAGTTTTTCTTTCATTCGGGGTCCCCTGCAGGTCCAGTCGTTTTTTCAAGAGAAGTGCCGCGGTACTCCTGCTTCGCGAGCTCCTCAAACAGAAACTGCGAGCGGGGCGGCTGATTCTTGAAGATCGCCTTCAGCGGCGGAGTCACCTGAGCTTTGGCGGATGCGGTGGAGCGCTTTTTCCAGGTTCCGAGCGGGGTGAGCTCGCGCGCTTTGACGGTGTCCGCCAGGTAGGCCGGGATGACGATCTCCTCGAGATACCGATAGAGGTTTGCGTTGAGGACCGGAAAAGCGATCTCCAGGCGTGAAAAGAAATTTCGAGGCATCCAGTCCGCGCTCGACAGGTACATCGCATTGGAGTGTCCGAAATAATAGATGCGGCTGTGTTCGAGAAAACGGTCGACGACGCTGATCACGCGGATGTTTTCGCTGAGCCCCTTGATCCCGGGAATCAGCGAGCAGGCCCCGCGAACGATGAGATCGACCTGCACACCCGCATTGGACGCCATGTAGAGATGATCAATCACCCCTTCATCCACCAGCGCATTCACTTTGGCGACGATCCTGGCCTTCTCCCCCTTCTGCGCGGCTTCAGTCTCGGCCTGAATGTGCATCAGGAGCTTGCGGTGCATTCGGGTCGGCGCGGAAACCAGCTGCTTGAAGGAAGTCGGGATCTGCCCCTTGAAGACGGCGTCGATGAAGCCGCGCGCGTCCTGCCCGATTTCGGGATTCGCGGTCAGGATCGCGAGATCGGTATACTGGCGCGCGGTCGCGGCATTGTAATTTCCGGTCGAAAGATGCGTGTAGAGTTTCGTCTCGCCATTTTCAATGCGCGTGATGAGCGCGATCTTGGCGTGAAGCTTGAGCTTTCCGAAACCGAAGGCGACTTCAACTCCCGCCTTTCTCAATTCTTCAGCGAGCCTGAGATTGTTGAGTTCGTCGAATCGTGCGCGAAGCTCGATGATCGCGCGAACTTTTTTCGTGGCCGCAGCCCCTTTCATCGCGTCCACGATCGGTGAGAGTGCATCCATCCGGTAAATCGTCACTTCGACCTGGGTCACATCCGGATCAGCACACGCCGCCTGAATCCACGCGACGAAAGCATCGAAGGAATCATAAGGGTGATGAAGCAGGATATCTGACTGCTTGAGGTGCTCAAAAAGTTTTTTCGGGGTGTGAAAAGGCTTCGGCATGATCGAAGCGAAAGGCGGATACTTCATCGAGGACTTCGCCACGAGCGCTTCAGGAGTCTGAATGAAGAGACTCCAGAGCCCGTGAAAATTCATGGTTCCGGGAGCGTACAGCACCTGGCCCGCGACCATGCGCAGGGCACGCAGGCACTGCGAAAGAAATTCTTCGGAGAAGTTGCCGGAGTACTGAAGCCGCACGGGCCGGCCTTTTTCGCGGGAGCCAAGGCCCGTGCGCACCACTTCCGGAATGGACTCGGTGTCCTCCTCCTCGAGGTCCACCGTGAAATCTCCATCGCGAGTCAGACGCAGAAAGCCTGGATTGAGCGTGGGATCCGCAAGCTTGAAGGCGGTCCCGAGGTGCATGGCCAGAAGGTCGTCCAGAAAGAAGAAGAAGATCTGTTCGCCATCCGCGGATTTTTCAATCATCCAGTAAACGGACGGCAGACTCCTGGGGATCTTGAACCAGACGTCGTTGCTTCGATCATTACCGCGATTTGGCCCCTGGCTCTGAAAGACCGCGGCAATCTGCAGGTTCTGAAGCGAGCCGATCTTGCCGACGGAAAATGGCTCCGGCGCCGTCAGCTGCGGAAAGATCTGCTCTTCAAAGATCCTCTTGCCAAGAGCGTACGCCTGCTCCCCTTCTTTGGGAGTGCGCACCATGAAGACGCCTGCCGCTTCGAGCTCTGACGACAGCACGTCGAGAGCTTCTGACTGCCGGACCACGAATTTTCCCACCGTTTCCAGAATCGACGCGCGGATCTGCATCAGCCTTCGTGCTGCGGCCGGATCCGTCTTTCCCACTGTCCCGATGGATCTTCCGAGAGCCGCCAGGCGGATCATGAAAAACTCATCCAGATTGGAAGACGAGATGGCGAGAAACTTGATGCGCTCGAGTACGGGATTGGTGGCTTGTCTCGCCTCGGCAAGCACGCGCTCATTGAACTGAAGCCAGCTCAAATCGCGGTGAATCAGCGGCGTGTTAGGCGCCTTCAGAAGTGAAGGAAGCGTGGGGAGAAAACCAACCTGAAGCATAGTGCCTCCAGATAATCATAGGACCGGGCCTTATGCTACTCCAAGCTGTGCGCAAGTCTGCAGGACTACGTGGATTTAGATGCTGCAGCGGCGTGCCAGAAGTGCTGCGACAGGATCCGGTGAGGCTCCTGACGTGGGCGCGGTTGACGCAGGACTGCGACCGCTCTGCGCCTGCGAGCTGACGCGGCGCCTCGCATTTTCACAGGCAATCTGATTGAGTTCAGTGAATTCACGGATGAGGGCGAGCGGATAAGGGGCTCTGCCTGTGGAAGAATAGAGCTCAGGCTTCTCCGAAGACAGAAGTGGGAAAAGTACATGCTCGGCTTGAAGTTTCTCGGTCACTTCGGATTTCCAGCGGCCTACGCGGTAAAAGTCCTGACGGACTTTGTTCGCATCCAGAACTGAATGGGCGCCCAGGTACCGATGGCAGCGCGGGACTTGAAACGGGAGGATTCGCGAGAGCTGAAGTCCAACCTGACATTCCATCACGACCGCTTCGATTTCCCCACCAGGAGCTTCCAGAGCTGCCCAGACATACTTGCCTGCAGTGAGATTGGGATCGTAGGGATCCCAGCTGGGAGCCGCGGTGGCGTGCGTGAGTTCATGGGCCAGATCCAGGGTGCGGTCTTCGAAAGACTGTTCCTTGCGGATGTAAACGGTGACCTGGCGTTCACGAGATTCCTTGCCCGTCACGGGATCGTAGTGACGTGTGAGGACTGCGTCCGTTCGGGATACCGAATCGTTCTTCAGAAAGCCAAGGATGGCTTCATCGCCTGAAATCTTCCAGGCCTTCTCCGCACGCGCGAGGAGCACCTGGCCCGAAGGAACTTTTCTGAGAGCCTTGAGACTTCCCATGAGACCTGCATCCTCTTCAGCATAACTGACGGAACTCACCGTGCTCGAGGGATCACTCATCAGAATGAGGGAGACTCCGAACCAGACCAGCGCCAGAGATGTTTTGAAGGAAGGAACCTTCGACCCGCTACTCATGGCTACCTATCGGCAGCGCACCTCAAATACCTGACTAAATAAGTTTACATTCGAAGAACATCGCCTCGCAGGGGGGCGGGCTCACCCCGGGTCTCCAGAGCGGTGTCCAAAGTTTCGACAGCTGCACTGCTCACTTCAAGGACAGGCCCTTCATGACACAGGCATCTTTCACACTGCGAGTCTTCGCAACCCGTCTAAATTTCCGAAATATCAGCGTAATTTCAGACGCAAACTCAATAATGCTGTGCATTAGACTGAGGCACATCTCTTGCTCTAACCCACGCAAGAGATGTGTTCAAAAAGAAGGTACAACGTATGAGCTTCAAGAGAATCGTAAAAGTGGCAGTGGTCGTGGGCTTGGGAGCCTCCAGTCTGACGGCAATGGGCTACGCCCCTACCGCGGGAGTTTCCAAAGGTCAGAAGATCTCCTTCAAACCAGAACTCATCAAGAACTGGGGTCTTGCCAATTTTCAAGGCAAGTCCCACATTTCGGCAGTCGATGCCTGGACGATTGAAAAAGGCTCCCACAGCATCGTGGTCGCAGTCATCGATACTGGGGTGGACGCCACTCACAAGGACCTCGAAAAGAATATCTGGCACGATCCCTCCGTTGCCAAGGATCAGCCTGCGCAATACGGCTGGAATTACGTTCTCGATAAAGCCAATCCAATCGACGATCACGGACACGGAACTCATGTGGCCGGCATCATCGGCGCCATGGCCAACCCCGTGACCGGCGTCAGCGGCGTCACGCAGAATGTCTCAATCATGGCCGTGAAGTATTATTCGGATTCCAATCCGGGCTCCGTGAATCTCAAGAACACGATCAAGGCGATCAATTTCGCGGTCGACCACGGCGCACGCATCATCAATTACAGCGGTGGCGGTCCGGAATTCTCTGAAGACGAGTACCTCGCGATCAAGAAGGCTGAAGCCAAGGGCGTGCTCTTCGTCGCGGCTGCCGGAAACGAACACCAGGATACGGACGTTCGTGAAAATTACTACTACCCGTCCGCTTACAAGCTCACGAACATCATTTCCGTCGCAGCCACCGACATCAACAACAATCTTTTGCGCTCGTCCAACTGGGGCAAGACCAAGGTTGATGTCGCGGCGCCCGGCGAGAATATCTTCAGTACACTTCCCAACGGACGCTACGGCTACATGTCGGGAACTTCACAGGCAACGGCTTTCGTTTCCGGCATCGCGGCTCTGCTTCTTTCAAAGAATCCCAGCCTGACTCCTGTCCAGCTCAAGGAGATCATCCGCAAGTCCGTCGACAGCATACCTGGACTTCAGGGCAAGCTGGCGACCGGCGGCAGAGTGAACGCTTACAAGGCGCTTCTGGCTCTGGGCGGCCCAGCCCCGGTCCTGGCAGCTGAACCTGAAGCCAGGGGTTTTCGTGCCCTCGCTCAGCGCCCGCTGAACCTGCTTAAATTGATTGATTCTGGATCAAACGACTCAGTAAGATGACCAGTACATGCGACTGGTACCGACACTCAGAAAGATTCAACCCCACCCGCTGACCTTTCTCAGCGGGATCCTTCTCACCCTGGTCTTTGATCCCTGGAATCTTTCATTCCTCATGTGGATCGCCCTGATTCCGTGGTTTGAAGCTCTCGACAGAACAAAGACGCGCAAGGGCGCTTTCATTCAGGGCATGTGGATGTGTTTCTTCATGTCGATCGGAGCGTTCTCCTGGATCGCGTCCGTCCTGCATCAGTACGCAGGCCTTCCCTGGGTGCTGGGACTTCTGGGACTCATGCTCTTTGGACTCATCGGGCAACCGCAGTTCACTCTCTTCGCGATCGTTCACCGCGAGATCCAGGCGCTCCTTCAGTCGCGCAACTTTTCCGAGGCGCGTGGCTCCGCATCCAAACTCATGCTGCTCGGCATCGCTCTTGCCGCCGCTTACACCGGCCTTGACTGGGTCCTGCCGAAACTGTTCGTGGATTCTCTCGGCCATGCTTTCTACCAGTGGGAAAATCTCAGGCAGATCGCTGATCTCGGCGGCGTGCACTTGATCACGTTTCTCATCTACCTCGTCAATTACGCGCTCTGGGATCTTCTCTCGAGACTTCGCAAGCGAACGGAACCGAGTGCCTGGCCCGCTCTCAAGACGTCGGCACCTTTTCTCATCATGGCACTCCTCCTCTGTTACGCGTCGGTGCGCTATGGGGTGATGAGAAATGAAGAGATCCATGCTCTGACCGACAAGGCTCCTCGCAAGATTCAGATTGCGGCTGTGCAGGCGAACATCGGAGACTTCGACAAAGTGGCTTCCGAGAGCGGCGTTCGCGGTGCCGCTGAAAAGATCCTCCATACGTTTTATGACCTCTCGGACGACGCGCTCAAACTCAAACCCAGACCTCAGGTCCTGATCTGGCCTGAGACATCCTACCCTTCGACTTTCCGCACGCCATCAAACTCCGACGAGTTCGCGCGCGATCAGCAGCTTGAGCGTTTTGTGCAGTCGCGCAAGACGCCACTCCTCTTCGGAGGCTACGATCAATTCGAGCACCGCGACTTCAACGCCTTCTTTTTTCTGTCACCCAGGCCGCTGCCTTATCTCGGTGGCGGCCCGGGGAGTAACCCCGGAAGCGGCTCAGGCAGCAGTGACCTGCAGATCTACCGCAAGAGCATCCTGCTGCTCTTCGGCGAGTACATCCCGGGCGCCGACCGCTTTCCGTGGATCAAGAGAGCATTTCCGATGGTCGGAAATTTCGGTCGAGGACCCGGCCCTCAGATTCTCAAAATCCCTGTCCTCGATCCTCAGGGCAACATCGACGGCGAGCCGATTCTCGCCAATCCGGTCATCTGCTATGAAGCGCTCTACCCGCAGTTCGTGATCGATGCGGTGAGAAAAGGCAGTCGCCTGATCGTCAACATCACCAACGATTCCTGGTTCGGCGACTACGGCGAGCCGGTGCTGCACCTTTCCCTCACCGTCTTTCGCAGCATCGAAACGCGCACGCCTCAGATCCGCTCCACGAACACCGGCATCACCACTCTGATCCTGCCCGATGGCTCGATGCCTCAGCAGACCAAACTCTTCGTGCCGGAGATCCTGAACGTTGCAGTGCCCATCCTCGCACCGGTTTCGACCCTCATGCTTCGGTGGGGAGACTGGTTCGGCTTTGCGGCTCTGTGCTTCGGATTTTTTGTGCTGAGTTTTTACTGGGTGCACGTGCTCAGATCACGGCGAAGCTGACAGGCTGCACTGCGGCTTTTGCTTTTTTGGAAGTGGGTTAACGCCGACTGGCTCGTCATAGCGTCAAAGGCGCATGCCTCTCTCTTCAAGTCCCTGGGGAGCAAATCTGCCAGACCCATCGCCTCGAGTTCATTTTTGATGAAGTAATTCACGACTCCTGTGAGATCACGTCCCCAACCGACGAGCCTGGAGTATGCGAGCTGGTCCCAAAACTTGCCGAAGGGTCGACCCTTGATTGCCCTGGTTACCAGCGCTGCAATCCGACCGGTGAGGGTTCTCAGGAATCGTTGAAATCCGTCCCTGCTGGACGCTTGGACCAGGAGATGAAGGTGATTTCCGACATTCACGAAACGGTGAACGCGAACCTGGTTGGACTTCGCGGATTTTCGAACCAACGCTGAAATCCATTTTTGATGCCGTGAGTGAAGCATGGACCAGTGGCCATTCGCACGGCTTGCCCTCAGCACGATGTGCATCGGTTGCTTCGACTGAAAGGGTCTGGCGAGCTTGCGCTTACCCTTTCGAATGTCGCCGCCGTGCTGGGTCATGCCCTTTTTATGGAGCAGAAGGCTGAGCTGCCGGGGCTTTCGAGGTTTCATTTCGCAGGAGTGATACATGAGACGAGCCCTTGGGGCAATGTCTTTTTGGCTAAACTTGGGACGGGCCCCAGCAGATGCAGCCTTTCATTTCACAACTCCCGAATGGGAACTCGTTTCGAAGCAGATCGGGAGGGCTCTAACGCCTGCAGGGGCTTCCTTCGATTAGGATCAGGGCATAGGCCTCTTCAAGTGACTGAAGTTTGTACGCCTGTGAGGGTGGAAGGCCGAAAAATTTCCAACGAAGGCCGTCGACCGCAACAGCATCAGCAGCTTGCGACCGCGGCACGATCCCTGCCTTAGACTTGTTCGATGAAGCGCTCTGGAAACATTCTCATGACCGTCATAGGCTTGGTCAGCTGTCTTTCCATGACAGCACTTGCCTCACTGAGTGAGCGCAAGCATATGCCTGACCGTCCGATCAATACGGCCTCTACCCGTTTTGAGAGTCCAGCGCTCCTCGGCTTCGAACAGATCCAGTCCTGGTTGGACGCTGGATTGGTCACCTCCGCGGATGAACTTCTCGAAATTCTTCCATATCAATATCGCCGCTTCTATACGCTGGTTTATCAGAGCCATAGTCTGCAACCCGCCACTCCTCGCTTTCCCAGAATTGTGCTTTACGGCCCGGATGCGCGCTTCATCCTCACGTTTTCAGAGGATCCTTCAAACTCAGCCTATCACACGGTCGAATCTCTGGAATTGAGCCCTGATCAGATGGGTTTCATTTTTCGGGAGGTTCGATTTGATTCGAGCAAGGCCCACTCGCCCGTCGTCGAATACCAGCCGGAGGTATGCAAGAGTTGCCATGGTAATCAGTCACGTCCCATCTGGGATGCAAGAAGACCAAGGGGCAATGGCTGACCTTCCTCGGCGACGGTGCGGTATCAGATCCCACCGCTTTTCTCTCTGAGCAGCTGGGTGAACTCATGCTCCGCCTTGCGGCAGGTGAAGTGAAGTCTGCCTGGGTTTACCTGCTCAGCCTTCTGGGCTCTGATATTCGGGACTGGACGATGAGCCCGAGCTTCGGTTCCTTTGAGCTCGAAGAGGGTGGACCTCCGGCCTACCTTCGCCTCGGCTACCTGCTGTTTCATGATGATCCGGAAATCAGCCACTATTATGCAGAAGAAGCTCTGCCCTCCCTCTATCGCCACGGGACCCGGGAGGGCTGCCAGAAACTTGCGAAGGAATCCCTCAGACAGCTTTCAAGCCTCAGTGCGCCCGGCATCAACAGTGAAAAAGTACTCGCTTCAAAACCTCCCGTCTTCTCGTCCATGGACCATCCGCCAGGTGATTTACCCCCTGCAGCCGCTCAATGCACGACCTGCCACTCAAGTCTCGGAAGAGCTCCTCATATTCCGTTTGATCGCCCGCAGGAGCTTGGTCTCTTTCTCTCCACCCTCAACACAAGCGGCGAAAGCTGGATGAAACGTATCCAGGCACGAGTGAACAGCGGCACCATGCCGCCTCAAGGGCCGCTCCAGCCCGCAGATCAGCGGCAGCTGCTGAACTATCTGAGAAAGCTGCAGCAAAACCTCTGACAGGTGTCCAGAACCTGGACACCTCCGGACCTTCTTCCCACACGATTTCACGGTCTTTTCCCACCCATTGATCACCTTTTGATCAGGCACGTCGCTTGCTTTATCTAGCCGTATATCCAAACTGAATATCGGCCGAAGTCACCCCATCCGGGAATACGGGAGAAGTGCGATCATGAAACCATTCAATTCTGTTTCACTCATCAAAAGAATGACCGCACTCACCGCACTTGGCTTCATTGCCATTCTCAGCACGGGCTGCGGCAACATCGGTGCGTCGACTCGGAATTCCGCCAATGCGTATGGAGTCAACCTTGAGCAGGCTGAGCTCAGCGGCGGCACTTCGGAAGTCGGCGATTACAGCTGCCCCGCAGCCGCGAACGTGAAACCTGATTACGACTGGAAGTTTGACGGCACCGGATCCTTCACGGTCTGTCCGGGCAAGACTTCGACCTACAAGATCTGGATCGAAGGCATCATCAGCGGCACTGAAAAAGTCTGCGTATTTCCCATTCAGTTCGTGGACGCCACACGCTTCGTCTGGAAACTCAATGCCGTCGGCAAACCCATGTTCAACTGCGACGTGACTCCCAGCTGGAGCGGGACGGAAGTCAACTTCGACCTGACCCAGTACAACGCCGTGATGATCGTTCCAAGCGCGGATCAGGCGAAGATGAGCAGCTGCCTCATCAACCACACGAATTGCCCGGTCTACGCCCAGGGACGCTTCAGATAACCCTGAGAGCGTTCAATGAACCACGCGACTGGAGTCATCCGTGCGAGCGCCACCGAGTTCTGAACGGCCCTGACGGAATTTCGCGACCAGCTCGGGATCCCGAGTCGGAAACGAATCCAGAATCTCCAGCTGCTCCCCATCATCAGTTTCTCTCGCCACGATCACGAACCAGTGGCTCGGGGTTTCGTCAGCATAATGACGGATGAAGTGGTAGATCAGGAGGGCATCTTCCTTCGCATCGTTGGTGTCATTGGTGTCGTTGATATCGCCAGCATCATTGGAGTCACTCGCTTCGACAGCGTCGCCCGATTCACTGGCTTCGCCCGACTCGTCCTGCCCGGCCTTCAGCTGATCGCCGTTGATCGTCCAGAGCTCGTCTGGCGTCTCCAGCGTCTCTTCCAGGCACGCCTGATAGAGTTCGTACTGATCTCTCGGGATATCGGTCGTTTTGCGCTCACGGGTCGTCTGGGCGCGTAAGGTCTCCGTCTCCGTCCACTCGTCCGCAAGGCCGTCCGTAGGAGGAAGCACGACGTCTCCGGCCTCACCACCCCCATCGGCGGCTTCGGAATCATGCGGACTGTGTGCATTCTGACCCAGGCCTTGACGGCCCTTGGCTCCCTGAGTTTTCACCCAGTCGACCTGTTCGCCACGACGGTAGAAATTGACCATCGCCGCATTCTTCGTGGGAAATGCGAGGTAAAGGAAGCTGGGCTCATTGCGAAGAAAAAGGCAGATGCAGACGCACCAGATCGTCCTTGAACCGGGCTTGAATTCCGAAATCAGCGTGTAACGGTAATCACCCGAGAGCGTCTTCTGTCTCCACACTTCATCGGGTTCCTGAAGAGTGATCCAGCGCAGGTGAGAAAACTTCTCGCGATCATCGGCAGACAGATCCGCTTTGGAAAGGTGCTTGAAATACTCTTTCTCCAGGCGGTCGATCTCGGGCGTGAAATACTGGGCGATGCATTCTTCAGTGCAGAAGATGCGGCCGATCTCTTCTTCAACGAAAAGCGCACGCTCCTGACCCTTCAGATTTTTTGAGCAGGAATAACAGGACTCTTGAACGGGAGCTTCAAGTGTCGCTTTAACTTTTTTCGGAGCGCTCCTGGAGTGTCCCGGAATCGGTTTCGCAGTGGCCTTGGCGGTCACAGGGGCTTTGGCTGAGAGCTTCTTGCTCCCGCCCTGGGCACCGGCTCTCGGCTTTTTTCTTCTTTCAACTCCGGCTTTTTTGGATAGTCCCTTACTCATATGATCAGTGTACCGGGCGATTGAACACGGAGTCAAACTCCACTGTGTCTTTTCGGACATCACTGAGATCACTCCAGGGCCTGCCCTTCCGCTCCCACCGCGTTTCACTTCATTAAAGCGGACCGAAAAGCGCACCAGAAGTGGCGGGGACTGGGTAATTTCAGCCTACCTCATTCAAACGCCAACACAGGACGAAAATGGAGACTTGCGCGGAGCAAAATCACTGGCTAGGCTTAAGGAGCCGAGTAATCCATGGAAGGAGGGCTCTCGAAATGATTTACATTTCCGAAGACCAATTGAATCAGGTTGAATATCTCATCGATCAGTCCAGGCAGGGCAATCACGTACTCTTTGACGCCGAGACGATCAAACGCGTTTTCAATGCGATCCCCCGAGTGCACTTCCCCAATGAAGAACAGTGCTACACCGTCGAGCATCACATCGAGCGACTCATTGAAAAGCCGAGCCTCATGCAGAAGCGTGCCTATCTTGAACAGCTGGACACGGACACTTTTGATCTCGTCGTGAGAACTTATTTCAACATTGTTGAAAACAAGATGCACGAAACTCAGACCCTCGAAGGCGTCCACTGATGTCAGTATCCCCCACCGGTTCCTCCGGCTCAGGCGGGAGCGACCAATCGCGCCTCGCACAGTCACGCGCCGCGCAGGTTTACGACGCGGAAAAAGAAGCACGCGACAAGATCCAGAGCGCCCAGAAGCAGATCACCGAGACCCAGCACGAGACGGACGTGCGACTCGACTCCATGAAAGACGGCTACATCCGTCAATCCGAAACCCAGCACTCCAGGCAGGAAGAACTCTACGAGAACCAGAAGCAAAAAGGTTATGAGTCCATCCGAAATCTCAAACGTGCGCAGGAAGCCGAGATCAATCGCGTCAAACGCGAAGGCGACAAGGACCTCACTGCTGCAACGACCTATTACCGTGACACGACGACTTCGACCGAACGAAAGGGTGAACAGGACTTGAAGGAAATTCAGACCAAATCCTTCATCCAGAACGAATATCAGAAGAAAGTGGCCGCCGACCAGACTGCCGCCGCGCGCGAAGCCTATACTCGTCAGATCGGAGACCTCAAGTCCGATCAGGAAAGCAACTATTCCAAGATTCTCGAGACCTCTCAGCAGCAGAATGATGAGCTGCGCGCGAGATCCTCTCAGGAAATCGCCAAATCAGATGCCACTTTTCAGGACCGCTTCAAGTCGACCAAAGCCAATCAGGAACACATCATCGGTGATCTGAATGCTCGCGCGAGCCAACAGGTCGAAGAGATCCGTCAGAGCACTTCCCAGAACCTCGAAGCCTACACCTCACGCCAAAGTGACCCCTTCTACAAGATGATGGACATCGGTGCGAGTCTCGAAGAAAATGACCAGGCTTTCGTGCTGACTGCCCATATTCCGGAGCATGAACGCGACCGCGTTACGGTTTCGGTCCGCGGTGATGAAATCGTTCTTTCAGGGACGAGGCGCAACGAGGAAAAGCTCGAGCTTGAACCCCACCGTGTGCAGTCCACCAATTCCTACCAGAGCTTCAGTGAAAGCTTCCCTCTCAACTGGCCCGTGGACTCAAGAAAGCTTTCCAGGGAATTCAAGGGCGATCAATTGATCGTCACGATCCCGAAAAAAGCCACTTACGAGCCTGCGCCTTTTCAAGCGAAGAAAGTGGAACGTTCGAGAGTCGAGCGTCCACACTTCCCTTTCAATCTCCCCCCTGCGGGTGAAGTGAAGACTGATGGATCGCGTGAAGGCTTTGGCGACGACCCCGTCGCGAGCACGAAGAATAAAGGATCAGGAACCTTGTCCTGATCCGAGCTTCACTCTTTGACGAGTTCTTCGAGCTCCTTGAGCATGAATCTCAGTCGGGCGTGAAGGTCATTCAGATTCTTCAGATTCTGCTTCAGGCTTTCGAGAGCCTGGGACTTCACGACGTCAGGCTGATGAACGGTCTGAACCAGCGAGTGAAGGGCGGTCTTCACGACCGGGACACGCTGGTTCTCGACCTTCACTCCTTCATCCGGCGTGCGAACATTCTGGCGTTCCTGAATGCGTTTTCCGATCAATTCAGTCGAAAGGGGTTTTGAAATCCGGATGGTGGAAAGTGCGCCTTGATTGAGGTCGGCAGCTTTCAATACTTTTGCGGTCTGGAGACCGGCGCGACTCTGGACGGCGTCGTCATTTCTGGTCACGACGACGGCAGCGGGAGAGTCGGTCACGTGAGAGATATCAGCGGCTTTGGCAGCTTCGACACCCTTCTTGTAAAGATGGTGGAGGTTGGAATACACGAAAGTGAAATTTTGCGACTTATCACGGGTGGCTGACATCAAAGACTCCTTGGTTTCTCTCGCTGCTACTGCTGCTGCTGGTCATGCTGAGTGACATCCGATCACTCACAGCCACTATCAAAGCAACCGGGGTGCCAAGCCGGGCGCTCAACTCCAAGTGTGTAATAAATAAAATAAGGCAGCATTTTCAGGCATTTGCCTCAGGGTCAATCAGGACACTGTCAGCGGGCGAGGCACTGAAGTGTCCAAACTTTGGGCACCTGTCAGCGGAGAGCGAGTGCGGAGCCCGGTGCGAAATCTGCAACCCCTGAGATTGAAACCCAGAATACGGGATGCCCCAGACCGAAATCCCAGGAGGTACCCATGGACGATGTCGTTGACCTGACCCGGACTTTCGCGAAGACGCCCCGAGTGATGGCGGATTGCCGTCAGTTCCCCAGCGAGAAGAACTGCACGCTCACCCTCTCCGGAAAAGTGGACGAAGTGCTCGCTGCCGCCACCGCGCATGCGGTTTCGGCGCACGGGCATACGGATTCGCCTGAACTGAGGGAGCAGCTTCGTCAGATCCTGAAACCCGAATCCGACCTGCTGCCCGACCTGGATCAAAGCATCCGCAAACTCGCCTGAGCCAAAAACGGGTTGAGAAATAGACCGGCTTCGGGCTTCGCTTTCATGCTTTCTCTTCAGGCCTTCTCTTCAGACTTCTTCTTCGGCTTGACGTTCACTTTGACGGTGAACTCGATCTCGTTCTTGTGGAGAAACTCGGAGAGAAGCGCCTGGGGATCGAGATGTCCTGAAACACGCTCGATGATCTCAGAAGAAAGCTTCTGGAAGAACTCCGTCTTGGTCTTGCCAGCCGAATCCAGCAGGCCCCCGATCAGTTCTTTCGGAAGCTTCAGTTCCGACACCATGGAACGAAGGCTTTCCTCGGTGAGAAATGCGGCTCCCACACCGACGGTGAGAACTTTTTTGACTAACTCAGCTGCTTTGGACTGAAGATCATCGCCGGCCATGGTGACTCCTTATTTTTTCGCCTGTTTCTGAAATCCCTTCATCATGGCGGGCAGGCTGCCTTTCACGATGCGGTTGAGAAGAAAACTGGGGACCGGGATCTTGAACTCGACGTCGACCTCGTAATCAACATCCGTCTTGCCCTCACCCGCTGACTTGATCTTCCAGCGGCCCTGATTCATCTTGAAAGTGTCACTGTCGACGAGCTTCCAGTGCACTTCGCCTTTTTCCGGCTTCTCGACGTGATCGAGGGTGTACACGACATTCTTCATCATCGAGATGTGATAGGTGCAGCGAACCTTTCCGCCCGGCTTGCGGTCCACGACGACTTTGGTGCAGCCTTCGACGAACTTGGGATAGTCTTCGTAGCGAATGATCGCCGCATAAAGTTTGTCTCGGTCAACGGGCAGGACTTCCTTGAACTCAGCTGTCGCCATCGCTTATTCCTCAGTATTTCGGTTTGGTTTCGAAGCGGTGCTCGGCCACGATCGTTCTGACGGTGCCGGACTCTGAACGCATCACCACGGAATGGGTCTTTGCCCCACCCTTGAAGAAAGTGACGCCGTCGAGGTACGTCCCCTGAGTGACGCCGGTGGCGCAGAACATCACATTGCCCTGAGCGAGGTCTTCGATCTTGTAGATCCGGTCAAAATCCGTGATGCCCATCTTGCGAGCGCGGGACTTCTCGTCATCCTTGCGGAAAATGAGTCTACCCTGCATGTCACCGCCGAGGCAGCGAAGTGCGGCAGCGGCAATCACGCCTTCAGGGGCGCCGCCGCTTCCGAGCAATACGTCCACACCACTCCCCGGCTTGCAGGTCGAAATCGCGGCCGAAACGTCGCCATCACCGATGAGCCAGATGCGAGAGCCGAGCGCTCGCACTTCAGCGATCAGGTTCTCGTGCCGGGGACGATCGAGAATGATCACGGTGAGCTGTTCAACATTCAATTTTTTTGCCTGCGCGATGTTCTTGAGATTTTCGGTGGCGCTCAGGCGCAGGTCAATCGCGCCCTTGGCGTCGGGCCCGACCGCGATCTTTTCCATGTAGGTGTCGGGAGCGTGAAGAAATTTGCCTTCTTCGGCAATCGCGATGACCGACAGAGCATTGTTTCCACCGCGGGCACAGATGGTCGTGCCTTCGAGTGGATCGAGCGCGAGATCAAGCTTCTGTCCAGAACCCTTGCCGACTTTCTCCCCGATGAAGAGCATCGGAGCTTCATCGCGCTCGCCTTCACCGATGACGACGGTGCCATCGAACTGGATGGAATTGAGCATCTTCCGCATGGCTTCGACTGCCGCATGATCCGCAGCCTTCTCATCACCCCGGCCCATCATCAAGGCACTTTCAAGAGCGGCCGCTTCAGTGACACGAACAAACTCGAGAGCAAAATTACGATCCATGGGGAAGTTCCTCTTGGGTTGATGCACCCTTTCTTCAATTCTTGAAGTAAGTTAGACCAAAGCAGGGGAGTTTTTGCAATGCTCAACTCTTGTGCGCTGTGCGTTCAGAGGCGGTTTCGAGGCTGCGGAAGATCTGAGTCATTTTTCGGGGCTGCATGGGAACTCGAAGGCTGGGGAGTCGGGGATGACGAAAGTTTCTTTCCGGTCTCGATGCAAGTCCGCATCTTTCGTCCAGTGAAACCGAAAACGACTTCAGCGCCGCGCTCGATCACGAAAGTGGGTGGCCAGTGTCGGCCCAGGAGACTTCCGCCGAGGTACACGAGCGTACTTTTCTCATCGAAACGCTCAAAGTAGATGTTTCCAGTCATGCCTTTGAAATGGCCTTCAATGATTCGAAAGGCGATCTGCCGCTCCCCTTTCTCCTGCATGAGCACGGCAGACTGCAGCTTGAACTTCCAGATCCCGCCCTCGAGCTGGAGAATGTGCGTGATCGGAGAGTACGCGGTGCGATCCACATAGGAGATCATCTGGGAATACAGCGGGTAGTCCGTGAGCGTTCTGCGCGTCTCCGCCAGACTCTGATGCACCAGCATGGCCGCGTAGATCGTGTAGTTCTTCAGCGCGGGCTGGTTCTTCAGTGGAAAGAGGTCCACCGCGTCCGCAAGGTCCGCGTGAGTCATCACTTCAAGATCGTGAGTCACACTCCGGTAGACTGAAGGCTTGAGAAGGTGTGAAATGCGGGGCGGAGTTTCAAGCTTTGCCGTCGCGATCGGCGGGAAAGGCGAAGCCGGCTCAGCCGAGACGCTTGCCGAGAGCGAAAACAGAAACGCCGGGAGAAAAATCAATCTTCGCCAGTTCTTTGAAACCCGTTCTGCCATAAAATTGAAGAGGTCCTTCGCCACAAAAAAGATGAATCCCGAGCCCTGGCTGCGCTTCAAGCCCGAGATCAGCCTCAAATCGCTCCAGAAGTTTTCGCCCGACGCCAGCCTTCCGAACGTCCGCTTCGACGTTCATGTGCAGGTGAGCCGGATGATTCTTTTGAATCCTTCGAATTTCGGCCTTCGGAAAGCGGCTCTCGGGGCCGCGTTCCAGGTGCAGAAATCGCCGCAGGAAACGTCGAGTGTCCGTGTTCTTAGGATACGCCCCCGCGATGGTCTTTAGGAAGAGCGGAAAAGTGAAGAGCAGCGCTTTGCGCCAGTGAAACGCGGGAGTCTTCGGACAGCCCGTCAAATACCCGACAGGCCTTTGAGTTCCGGAGTCCGAGTTGAAAGCGAGGTACGTCCACTCAGGAACAAGCCGCTGATACGGCCCGACCCAGAACTCCGCAAAAAAGGGAAAGCGAGGTCCTTCAATGGGTTTTCCGCCATTGCCCGTTCTGCAGCAGAGGCTTCTGACGCAGGCCCAGTCCTCTTCACTCTCCGCCCTGCGAATCGTGATGAGCGAATCACTCGGAACCTGGCTCAATCAGTGAGACTCGGGGGTTGATTCACGCACGAGGCTGAAGTCGTCTCTTCGATGAGCTTCACGGTGAGAGGCATGAGCGACGTGATTCCATAAGCTTCGAGAATGCGTCCCTGGTCTCCATCTCCGACGAAGAGATCCATGCGGTCCTTCAGGATGGCACTCCCGATATCTTCAGCTCTCCAGACGCCGTCATGAATGGACCCGTCCGGAAGGCGCATGCCCTCCGTACCGGGGATGTAGACCACTGACCCCAGCGGGATCCGCTCCGGATCAACGGCGATCGTGTGAAAGGGAATCAGCGGGCAATCTCCCACTCCCCGACCGAACTCGTGGCGAGTCGTCGTCCAGCGCGCAACGCCTTCCTTGCGCCCCTGAAAATTGATGATTCGTCCGTCGAGAAGTCTCCCGGAACCTTCAATTGAAATCTCCTTCATGAAACCCTTGCTGACTCGCGCGACGACCTTTTCATTCATGTCGCGCATTTCCTCAGTCTGAGGCTGGCCCTTGAAATCGCTTTCCTGAACTGAATAGTAGTAGGTGTTGCGGTAGCGTCCGTTCACACCGGAGGTGGCGGCTACGCCCGATGCACCCGACGCAGTGCCGGCCACTGCCCCCAGAAAGGCAAGTAGAAGACCGAGAAGCACTGCCAGAGAGTGGCCTGGGTTTGATTTTATCATTCTGAGCATCGTTATAAGAGGCTCACAGATTGTAAAGCAAAAACTTGACTAACTCCGTGCTCCTTCATGTACCGACCGCATGTGTCGAGCCTTTTTATCCTAGACAAAGGGGGCGCAGCATTCGTAGTTTGATCAAGTGTCCAATTCAGTGATCGATCCCCCGAAGCCCTTTCCTCAAAATGCCGCGTCGCCAGACGGTCATGACCCGCATGATTCAGGTGACTCGCACGACAAAGAACTGAATTTCACCAACACGCCCAATCTCCTCACTCTCTCACGCATGCTTTTCGTGCCCGTCGTGGTGACCTGCCTTTTCGTGAAGACCCCGAAGTGGGACCTCATCGCGGCACTGCTTTTCGGAGTCGCGAGCATCACGGACTACTTTGACGGGTACATCGCGCGACGACAGAAGCTTGAAACCGTCTACGGCAAACTCATGGATCCTCTGGCCGACAAGTTTCTCGTCGTCTCGGCTTTGATCATGCTTCAGGAACTCGGACGAATTCACCCCGTCGTCGTCATTCTCCTGATCTGCCGCGAAATGGCCATCACCGGCCTGCGCGCCCTGGCCAGCGCTGAAGGACTCGTGATCGGAGCCTCCGCCTCCGCCAAATGGAAGACTGCCGCCCAAATGGTGGCCATCCCCTGTCTGATGGTGAAACAGGGACTTTTCGGCATTCCGCTTTATCCGATCGGGATGGCCCTTCTCTACATTTCACTGGCGATCAGCCTCTGGTCGGCCCAGGACTACATCGTCGATTTCTTTCGAGCCGTGAAAGTCAAACGCCGCGAAAAAGTGGAAGCTCGCAAGCTTCAGAAACTTCAGAAGCTGCAGAAGAAACTCGAGAAGAAGGCCCGCCGCTCTTCACGCAATTCTCCGCGCAATCGAAGCTGAGAAGTTCCGGGCATTGGAAGTCACTTTCTCCCCGTGAGTTCATGGAGTTCGGTGGTGCGAAACCCAGGGCACATCCTTCACGCCGGCAGTGTGGTTCGCATACCGCGCGCAGACGAAGAAATAATCGCTCAGTCGGTTGACGTACTGAAGAAGCACGGGACGCAGAGGCTCGGCACGGTGAAGAATGACCAGTTCGCGCTCCGCCCTGCGGCTGACCGTTCTCGCAAAATGCAGCTGTGCTGATCCGGAGGAACCTCCCGGCAGAATGAAAGTCTTCAGAGGCTCGAGCTTGGCCTCCATCTCGTCGATTTCGGTTTCGAGCGATAGAACCTGGACTTCTTCGATCAATTGAATGGAAATCTCTTTGCCACGGGGCGTCGCAAGCTCTGCCCCGACCTGAAAGAGTTCGCCTTGGATCCGGAGAAGGCGATTTTTCAAAGGATCAGCCAGAGTTGAGTCCGTGAGGACAATCCCGAGAACAGAATTGAGCTCATCCAACGTGCCATAACTGCGGATTCGAAGATGATCCTTCGGCACTCGGTCGCCCCCGAAAAGCCCGGTCTGACCGCTGTCGCCACTTTTGGTGTAGATCTTCATGACTTTAAAATAGACCTCATGAGGATTTTCAGCAAGAAAACTTAACTCAGGGCTTGACCATGGAGCAAGTCGTGGTTAAAACGAGGTCTCTCTTGAAATGACCACTTCGGTCATCTTGGCTCATCTTGAGATTTGGCGGTTCCCGCCGGTTTCTTCAGATGATTAGGTGCGGGCTTAGCTCAGTTGGCTAGAGCGCCACGTTGCCAACGTGGAGGTCGAGGGTTCGAACCCCTTAGCCCGCTCCAAAAAAACCTCACCCCATTAAAACTTCCGGCCCAAGATCTCAGCTCCAGAACTCAAAGCGCGATCCGGAGCCTGTCACTGCGTTACCCAACGCGGCTCCAAACTGTGCTCAGGTGTTCCCGCTTGACCATAATTATTGCTTCCCCAGCACTTGACCCCGCCACTCGTGAGGAGTGCGCAAGTGTGGTTGTCACCTGCCGAAATTGCTGTAGCGGTAATGCCCGGAACCACCACCGGGGTGCTCGAGCTGGTGAATGTCCCATCGCCGAGTTGGCCAGCGGAATTATAGCCCCAGCATTTGACATTTCCATTCGCGAGGAGGGCACAGGTGTGACCGCCTCCCGTAGCAAGGGATGTTGCGGAAACGCCCGGAACCAAAACAGGGTTGCTCGAGCTGGTTGTCGTTCCATTGCCGAGTTGGCCATAGAAATTATAGCCCCAGCATTTGATTCCGCCACTGGCCAGGAGTGCACAGTTGTGCTTGTAACCCGCCGATACTGCGGTCGCCGCCAGACCCGGGATCGACACGGGTGTCGATGAATTAATGGTTGTTCCGTCGCCGAGCTGGCCATAGGAATTATAGCCCCAGCATTTGATTCCGCCACTCGCGAGAAGCACGCAAGTGTGATTCTCACCTGCTACCAGCGCATTTGCAGTGATGCTCGGGACCAATACAGGGCTAGTGGCATCAGTCGTCGTGCCGTCCCCAAGCTGACCATACGAATTATATCCCCAGCACTTGATCCCACCGCTCGTGAGGAGTGCGCAGGTGTGGTACGAACTCGCAGCCACTGCAGTTGCTGTTACTCCCGGAACTGAAACTGGGGAATTTGAACTCGTTGTCGTGCCGTTGCCGAGTCCGCCATAGTAGTTGGCACCCCAGCAATTCACTCCGCCCGTGGAGAGGAGTGCGCAGGTGTGGTACGAACTCGCAGCCACAGCAGTGGCCGTGATACCCGGGACTAAGACAGGATTGATTGAACTGGCAGTTGTCCCATTGCCAAGCTGTCCTGCAAAATTACTTCCCCAACATTTGAGAGCGCCACCTGCGAGGAGCGCGCAAGTATGACCGCCGCCCGTCGAAACTGCGAGCGATGCAATGCCAGGAACCAAGTTGATAGGTGACGGTGATGTTCCATCTCCAAGTTTACCCGAATTGCTGCTTCCCCAGCATTTGACTCTGCCGCTCGTGAGGATTGCGCAAGTGTGCGTCGAGCCCGCAGCGATTGCACTTGGGGTGATGTTGGGAACCAATAATGGAATACTGGAGTTGGTCGTCGTCCCAGTTCCAAGCTGGCCTCCAAAATTGTTTCCCCAGCACTTGAGTGCGCCGCTGTTGAGAAGTGCACAGACGTGAGAACCACCCAGCGCCATCGCGCTTGCCGTAATACCCGGAACCAGGAGCGGAGTAGAAGAATCCGCCGTCGTACCGTCTCCAAGTTGCCCACTGTAGTTGGCGCCCCAACATTTGACTCCGCCACTCGTGAGGAGTGCGCAGGCGTGACCCCCACCAGCCGAAATGGCGCTCGCGGTGACACCCACAACCGAGACAGGTATGTTATAACTCCAGAACAGCCCGTTTCCAAGTTGACCACTGTAACCAGCGCCCCAACATCTGACGCCACCACCTGCAAGGAGTGCGCAGGTAAAATCCGCACCTGCTGCAATCGCGGTTGCAGTAACGCCCGTAACCGGGACAGGGATGGTAGAACCGGTTGTGGTTCCGTTCCCCAGTTGACCATTCGAATTGCCGCCCCAGCACTTGACTCCACCGCTGCCAAGGAGTGCGCAGACGTGAAAATTACCCGCAGTTACGGCGACTGCCGTTACACCCGATACGGTGACCGGTACAGAGGAGTTGGTTGTAGTCCCATTCCCGAGTTGGCCTGAAGAATTCTGTCCCCAGCACTGTACCCCGCCATTCGTGAGCACCGCGCAAGTGTGACTGCCGGTCGCCGCAATCGAGCTTGCAGTGACCCCTGGGACGGCGACTGGAATAATCGACGCCGTAGTCGTACCGATCCCCAGTTGCCCATTGTAGTTGGCGCCCCAACATTTGACTCCGCCACTCGTGAGGATTGCGCAAGTGTGATTGTCGCCTCCAGCGAGCTGAACCGCATTGTCCAAGGTTGCGTACGTGTAGGTCACGGAGTTCGTGCACACTGAGCCGGCGTCAGGCAGCACGGCGTGCACTCGAAACGTCGGAGAATTCTCAAAAAGAGGCAGATTTTCAGCAGCGAACACTTCACCTGCGCTCACGGTCTTTTGAAATTGGTAAACCGTGCCGCCGACGCAATTGGTGTCAGCATTCATGAGAAGTTCCACAACTGTCCCAGCAGGCAGATTCACAACCTGAAAAGCGGGAGTCTTCGTTGAAAAGTCTGCAGAGAGCTTGATGAGTGTATTGGCACTGCTCGCACTGGCAGGAGAAGTTACTGGGTTCGCCAAATTCATTTGGTGGTTAAGCTTGAGCCCACATCCTGATAGCCAAAGGAGCAAACCCAGCGCTCCACTCATAGACCCAATGATGCGAATGAAAGCCTCTCTACTCGGCTCAGACTTTTCCACGACCGCTCTCAAACTGCGCATTTTGCACCCTGTCTTCAGTTGATGTCTCAATACACACAGTATGGAGAGCATTTAACTTTGCCTCAATGTGTCCAGTTGGACAGCTTCCAAAAATGCCACTTTGACGTGATGAAATATGAAATCAAGCAGTGCTATGGATGTTTCAAGCTGGGTTCACGGTGACACAGCTGAGGGCAGAGTATGCTGAAATGGGTACGAACGGCAAACCGGAACTCACATGAATCAGCGCTGATTCCCGACGAGTTTTGAGGGTCGGGAGGAAGTCGCGTCTGAATCTCACCGGGAGTCGGTGGGGTTGGTCACGAGGTAAATTGTAACGTGGTGCCTGTCTCCGTGCACTACCGGTTGAGTGTACCTCGACAAGCAGGCAATCACCTTGGGGTAGTCGCCGTCGCGGATGCGCCCATTGTCCCAGTCGGAGTCGAGTTTCATCAGCTGCTTCAGCCCGCGACGAGTCAGTACGAAGGCAACGCGCCGTTGGTGAACGAGTGCATTCAATATGGTGACGATGGCTCGTAGAGCGGGCGCCGTAAGAGCCTGGTAGTCTCCGTTCTGGTAGTCTCCGTTCTGGTAGTCTCCGCTCAGCCCGCCCCAGAATTCGTGATCAAGGTCAGCGTTGGTGAGTGTACGGGTCTCTTGTAGGCAGACCAGGGAGTGATGGTCATCAGTAAGGGCATCAAGGATAGAAAACTTTTTCATGTGTATTTGTTTCTCGTTTAAAGCTGACTTGAGTAGTTTACTTGGTACTGCGCAAGGCGGCAGCGGAGCGCTCCGCAATGATCAGGTCGACGAACTTGCCTACGAGAGCTGGCACCTCTCCACGGTCGAGGCGCTGATCTGGTGAGTGAGTGTGATTCTTGTCCGGGTGAGGCCGCCCTGGTGGAGGTGAAAAATTTCTTGCCTGAACTGCTCAGTGGATCTTTTCTTGGAGAGGAGTTTCGGGATCTTCAGTTCAAGCCTGACAAGTTTCTGGTCCCACAGGACGGGATTGAACTGGCGAGTCTTCGTCGCCTTGATCCGGAAGCATTTCGCCTGGCATCCAGGACACTAAGTATCAGAAGTAATCAAAGCTTTGCCTCGGACGTAGATTCGCGCGTCTGATTCAAACACATCATGGACTTCCACTCCCGGGACCGGGGTGAAAAAGTGCCTCTGGGCGGGCATGGGCGGTTACCTTTCGTTAAAATTAAGTGTCGCAACTCAATTCTAACAAAATCGTTCATGCCCCTCATTATGATGGAGAGCCGACTCCTGCTGGGGCTTTCAGTCATGAGATTCCAAAAGCAATTTCTCCAAGACTTCAGTTTCCGTTGATCCGTCCCGCGTAGCGATTTCTGAAAGGCGGTCAATTCGCCTGCCCAGATGAAAGAAGAAGAACATGGGGGTTGCCTCAGAAATGAGGTAGCCCTTTTTCGCTATCAAACCATGCACTCTCGGTATTATGTTACCGAACTATAGTCTTTCCGCCACATCATGAGGACACTCCCGCACCCAATTCAGCCGATGACACCCGGATTCAGTACCGGCTTCACCTCTTTAAAAAAGCCCTTTTGGTTTATCTCTTACGACGTTCTCACCAGCTGAACGCCGACGAGGTGTTTTGCCATGAGCAAAAGATATCGCAGCTCATCTCGTCTTACTTGGAAGAGGCAGCAGCATCTTTAGTTTCGGAGCGTAAAAATTCTGAGTATCCACTCCATGATTGGGAGACTACGATCTTTGATGGAGTCATCGAATGGAATTTCGAGTTCCAGCCCAACCGTCTCAGTATCTCAGGCCTTGCGTTTGACGATGACCAAACGCTACAACTTGATCCATTCGTTGTGGACATCGACCTCGGCTCCAATGGATACACCCCTCAGTCGATTTCGATCTACTTCGGGTTGTATCATCCACGACTTGATCGGCTGAAGAAGCACGATAAGTCTTACGAAAAAATTTCAGTCTTCAGACATTTGCTCGACGAACGTCTTGTAAGTGCAGAGGACTTTTGGTTCGAATTCCACGAAGACTTATCAAAGTTCCTAAATTTAGAATCGGATTGATTCTGGCTGTGCTCACCTTCGAAACTATTCACGCTAGAAATCTCTCGATCCAATCTTTGATCTCCGAAACATCCTTTCGGGCGATGATCACCTCGTGAATCAAAAAACTCTCACCCTCATCCGGACTCACATGCAATCGGAAGCCATTTATTCGTAAAAACACCGCCGTCAAACCGAAGGCCATCCTTTTATTCCCATCAACGAAGCAATGATTCATCGCCAAGCTGTGCATCAATGCAGCCGCCTGTTCGGAAAGGGATGAATAATAGCCAGACCGTGGCCTAGCCAATGCACTTTCCAAAAGTCCAGCGTCGCGGATACCCGGTGCTCCACCGAAGCGTTCGACCATCATCTTGTGGAGTTCAACCGCCTCTTCGAATGTTGGAAAGAGGGTTTCTCGCATGAGAGAGGTTTTCACTTGGCGAGACGACGAAGCAGTTCTTCATTCTCTCGCAAAACTTCATCGGCCGCACTTTTGAAGACCGGTCTCACGCAAACCCTCTGAAGGTATTCCCGAACGGCATCAGTCAATACGCCAGAAACATTGCGCTGGGACTCCGATGCGTAAACGCGAAGCTCCTTTAAAACCGCCTCTTCAATCTTTGAACTAAATTTTACCGCCTTTGCCATACATCTACTTATAGCACCCATCGTCATGACAAGTCAAGATCGGTCATGACGCAATAGATCGCAATTGATTCAATCACTTGAGGCGCGTGGTGGAGCAGCCCGGTAGCTCGTTGGGCTCATAACCCAAAGGTCGTAGGTTCGGTGAAAATACCACGAAGGTATTTTCACACGAGCGAAGCGAGCCTGAAAGGCGCTGGGCAGGAGCCCAGCGTAAATCCTGCCCCCGCTACCATCGATCACGAGAGTGGTCGGCGTTCCTGGTCACGAAAGTGGCCGGGCTTTTTGCTTTTATTCGTGCTGAGGGTAGCGAGTAGAAGCTGCGCTCCGAGCAAAGCGAGTCGTCTCTTCGAATCCGCGCGAGCACGTGCCAGACGGCCTTTTTTATTTAACCTTTCGCGGGTTCTATAAATCTCAACCTTCAAAAAGCGAATCGACCACAGAGAATAACGGTTTCATCGCTTTCTCGCTTAAGGGGAGACGGCTCATTCGAAGCACTTTTCCGACGGCTGGTACGCCGATTGAAATCAGGCGTTCAGTTTTTTTTGCCCGCCTGACTCATCGTAGACCCAATATAATACCACGCCCATCATCAACATCCAGAGCAGCGAAGCCAGATGGGGCTTGAGCGATCTACTTGTCTTCAGATCGCTTCCTGAAATGACTTCAGCAAACAAACCTATCGCGTCCTCGCGAATTTTCCTGGTTCCTTCGCCAAACGGAGAGATGGGCGACCGAGGATCAATCGCGCTTCGAGTGAGTGCAAGCAAAAGATGGCGATTTGGCTCAAAAGTGCGGATACGTTGACGTAAAATCTTCATAAGTCGCTTCTCAAAGTTCACGGTATCGAGTTGCGCATCGATCACCCCTTTTTTAAATTCTACCTGTCTCCGTTCATAGAACACGCCAACAATCTCTTCCTTATTTGAGAAGTGATAATAGAAGGCACCAAGTGATAGGGCTGCGGCTTTGGCCAGGTCACGCATCGTGACCTGATCCATCCCCTTTTTATTGAATTCCCTTAAGGCAATCTTCAGCAACCTCTCTCGAGTGTGCTCGGATTTGGAGCGGAGATCATCCGGGGTCTGATTAGCAATCATTTTAACTCTATATTTTTGAACATGTTCAAATATTTGATGAGACCGAACTTCGACTTCATGGGCCTCGCAGTGATCGCGTTTCTCCAATTGCATCCAGCGTGGGCAGGTTTCAATTATTTGCCTTCGAAGGAAACTTCAGCGGCAATCCAGAAAATGCAGGAACATAGGCTTTCGGAGGCGGAGTGTTCCGTCCCAGATAACCGACGACAGTTTTCGTAGCTCTATTCCCACATAGACGACGACACTTTGGGGCGACTCATTCCCAGATACTCGACGACAGTATCGGATGGGGTATTCCCAGATATCGGACGACACTTTCCGGGGTCCCATTCCCAGATACCTGACGACACCTGATTTTGCAGTGCAGCAGTGATTTATTCTCATTCGGGCCAAGGTGGTCCGCAAGGGAGATGACTCACTGTGACGCGCAAAGCAAGGAAGAGACTGATGGACCGGAAAATTGTGGAGTTGTTGATCGAGGGCAAAAGCGCGCGCGAGATCATGCGGTTGCTGAAACTTGGGGATCGCCGGGTTCGTAAGATCAGGATGCTGGCCGAGGAGTATGGCTATGTCAGAACCGCAGACGGTGCTCCTGAAGTAGTGCTGGTGCCGCTGCCGCACTATCCGGAGGCTCTGTTCCCAGACGGCCCTGATGGACGGGAGAGCAAGGCAAGTGATGCGAACACTTTGATCCTGGCGCGCAAGCCCTGGATTACTGAGCGCCTTGAGATCGGCTGGCACCCGATCACGGTTTTTGAGGAGCTTGGGATTTCGGTTTCTCGCTCAAGCTTTTACCGTTTCCTGCACCGCCACGGACTTTTTGAAATCTCAGACAACTCGCGCAAGCGCGTCGTCCCTGAGATCAGGCACTCGCCCGGCGAAGCGCTGATTTTGGACTGGGGAAAGCTCCGGGACGTAACTGATCCCTTGAGCGGAAGAAAACGGACCCTCTGGGCCTTCGTTGGCGTGCTCGGGTACTCGCGCTACCTCATGGTGAGGCTCGTCTGGAGCAATGAAACGAAGCTCACGCTGGTTACGATCGAAAGCATGCTCAGAGAGATGGGAGGGGTCCCACTGCGCATCACGTCTGATAATCCAAAATGTTTTTCGATCACGGCGTCGCTCTATGAGCCCATTTTAAATCCCTCCTTCGAGCGCATGGCGGGCCACTACGGGATCAGGATCGAGTGTCTGCCGCCGGCTGACCCGCAGAAAAAAGGGAAAGTCGAGCGCATGATGCCCTTTGTTCGCAGGCTCTACGAGGCGCACGGCGATGAGTGGCATGGGATCGAGGAGTCGCAGGCGTACTTGGACCGGAAACTCGCCTTGGCCAATGAGCGCACTCACGGAAGCACAAGAATGAAACCCGTGCAGCAGTTTGTAGAAATTGAGGCTCCTGCCTTAAAACCCCTTCCCGCTCTCGCCTATGAACCTGAAGAGGTCGCAGACGCAGTGGTCAGGCGTGATGGTCATGTGCGCTTTGACAACAAGTACTATTCCCTGGATGAAAAGTTGATCGGCGAAAAAGTGCTGATCCTTGCGACGTCTGAGCGGATCTCGGTCTACCACCAGGGTCACCTCGCTGAAACCCATGAGAGGATCCCGTCTGATGATCCATCGCGGATGAAGCAAACCAAACTCCACCACCGTAAGCCCTGGGAGCGCGAGATCGAAAATGGCTCCATTTACCGGGCTCGCGCCCTGAAGCTTGGGCCTGATGTCGAGCGCTTCGTGCTGGGACTTCTCAATCAGGGTGAACCTACCCCGATTTAGTGGACACGCGACTCACGCGGCGAGAGACTCCTCGAATTGGACGGGTGACTTGTATCCAAGCGAGGAATGAAGACGCTGACGGTTGTACCAGACTTCGATGTACTCGAATATGGCTTTCTTTGCTTCTGATTTCGTCTTGAAATCATTCCGGTAAACGAGTTCCTTTTTTAGTGTTCCAAAGAAACTTTCTGCAAATGCATTGTCATAGCAGTTTCCCTTTCTCGACATGCTGGCGGTGATGCCGTGCTCTTTCAGTTTCTTACGGTAGTCGGCTGATGCGTACTGCGAGCCTCGGTCGGAATGACTGAGGAGACTGACTGCGACAGCGCCACCTTGCCGTCCCAGAGCCATCTCAAGCGCCTGCAGGAGGAGTTCTGTTCGCATGTGATCCTCAACCGCAAAGCCCGTCACCTTGCGCGTGAAGAGATCAAGATAGGTTCCTAAAAACAGAAATCCCTCTCCGGTCGGAACGTATGTGATGTCACTTGCCCAGGTCTTGTTCGGAGCCACTGGATGCGTTGCAGGTTCTTCAGTTTGAAAGATCCTCTCGGCCAGAGGAAGCTCATGTTTTGAGTCGGTCGTATGAACCCGGAAACGCTTCTTGATCAGGCCTGAAATACCCTCTTTTTTCATCAGTCTTGAAACCTTGCCACGACTTACAGGCTTTCTTCCGTCCTGCGTGAGCTTGGCATGAAGTCTCGGGAGACCGTAGGTGCCCCGGCTCTCCACGTGAATTTTTTTCATCTCCATCACTAACTCTACGTTCTGCTTTGATCGTTCGGACACTGGACGCCTCCGCCATGCATAGAGACCACTGCGACTGACCTGAAGGGCCTGGCAAGAGAGTTTGACCGCAATGTTCTCGCTTACCATTTGTTCAACCAACTGAAATTTTACTTCAGGTGGTCCTGCGAGAAAAAAGCCGCTGCCGACTTCAGGATGTGATTCACTTTCTTCAGATCCGCATTCTCGCGACGAAGTCGCTTCAGCTCTTCAGCGTCAGTGGCGGATAGTGGAGCTGAGGCCGAACCTACCTTGCTCGTCTGGCTTCCAAATTTCGCGGCCCAGTTATGAATGCTTGCATCGGAAACGCCGAGCTGACGGGAAGCTTCTTTTCTGCTGCCGAGCGACTCTGCCAACTCAACTGCCTGCTGCTTGAACTCTTTCGTATAGGTCTTGTTTTTCATCTTTAAATCCCATTCTGACACCCATGGTTACCACACTTTCGGTGTCCATCAAAACGGGGTAGCTCCAAACCCCGGCGCCCAGTGTCGGTAGATGAGGCCGTAACTCACAGCGATCAAGAGTGAGATGCAAAGTCCCAATGCGCCAAATCGTTTGACGATTGAACCTACTTCCGCCTCGAGCTGAGAAGGCTCATCCTGTTTGATTTTGAGGGTCTCCCCGATTCTTCCCATCTGAGTGAGGGATCCCGTTTTCGTCACCTTGGCGAGTGCACGGCCCGTGACAATCATACTTCCAGACAGAAGCGTGCCTTGTTCACCCACTCCAACACGCTTCTCCACAGGCAATGACTCGCCAGTCAGGAGCGATTCGTCGACTCTGAGATGTTGGGCTTCCAAAAGTGTGCAATCGGCAGCAACCCGGTCTCCCTCCCGAACGATCAAAATGTCATCAGGCACCACTTCACTTCCAGCAATCCTCTTTTCATGTCCGGATCTCACGACCAGGGCGCGGGGACTCGCGAGATCCCGAAGTGCTTCCAGCGCCCTTTCGGACTTTGCCTGTTGAAAGAAACCAATCCCGACGACAAAAAGAATGGAGGCAAAGAGGGGTATACCCTCTTCCGGCTTTCCGAGAATCAGATAGAGCAGCCCGCAAACAAGGAGAAGAACCACCATTGGCTCTTTCGCAACGCGCATGAGGATTTCAATTCGACTCTTCGGCTGGGAAGAAGGAAGCTCGTTTGGGCCAAACTTGATGAGGCGAGCCCTCACTTCGGACTCTGAGAGTCCCAGTTCATTTCCTGGTTCGGGCAAGAAGGGCTTTTGCAGGGGTTGCAATTTCTGAAGGAGCATTATTGACCTGCAGTACCGGAAAATGGCATATCAAGCTTCCCTCAAGCACTCCGTTTTCTGCGATGCTCGATGAGATCTTCGTTCAATTCTTTTTGCGTGATCGAGTAAAGGGGTTTGATCTCACGCCTCATTGCAGGATGAATGACCCAAACGGGATGAGTCGAGTTTCTCAAGATCTGGCGAGTCGTGCTTCCCAGGAAAATGATCTCAAGAGGGCCGCTGTGGGAGGCAAGGGCGATCATACCTGGATTTTTTTTCGCGAATTCCAGAATCGCAGTGGCTGCACTTCCGGTGAGCTTCTCATCGAGAACGTAAGCTGCCGAAATGCCTCTTGAGACCGCGTCCTTGACCCAGAGCGCGGCGTTTTCCTTTCTGACTTCAGTCTCCTCCTTGATAATATGTTGATATTGGGGATAAGCACTGAAGGCGAGATCGAAGACTGGAGAAGGATAGAATGATAACTTGTGGAAGATCGTGATTTTACTTCCTGATGTTTTGGCAATCTCCAGAATTCTGTCATAAGCTTCCCGAGACTCATCCGAAAAATCCGTCGGGAAAATGATATTTTTCAGGTCAGCGGTTCGATTCCAGCTCGGATTCACGACGATCAGTGGAATATCCGAACGAAGCGTGAGTGTTTCCACAAAGCTTCCTGTGAACAGTCTTCGCACTCCCCTTTTCGCGTGAGTACTGGCGAAAATGATTTCCGCCCCTATTTTCTTCGAATAATTTGTGAGCAGATCCGCGCCTTCACGATGAGTGAGAAATGGATCGGAAATCACATGCAGCGGCTTGAGATGAGGTATCTTGATACGCTTGACGATCGCAGAAAACCTCTTTTGCGCGTCTTTGCGAAGATTCAATTCAAAATCTTTCGGAATCCCAAGTCCCACCTCAAGAGGGGCCAGATTTCCCATGAAGAGATAGACTGGAACCACGTGAGCAGGCAGATTTCTGGTAAACGCTTGAATAGCCAGGGCTGCGGATCGCTGAAGCTGACTGTCGGTCGCGAATGGATCGACCGCCCACACCATAATTTTCACTTTTGATTTTTCAGTCATGAATCATCTCCCTTTCAATCGATCTTACGCATTTCAACTCAAGACTATCCGGCCATTGCCGCTTTTTGTTCGATGAGTTTTTTCAGAATCTGAAGATCTTCGTCCATCCTCAGGCGAGGATCAAAGCCAAGAAAATGAACAGTGGCGTAGCCCAGTGCTCCGCCCGGCGGAGCGTAGGAGAGCTGAACCTGAATGCGTGTTCTCCCATCAGAAATCTGGGACAGTTGAAAGCTGCCTGTGCTCTGAACGACTGCCCCGGTTGCGCTCTTCCAACTGATCAACTGATTTTCCAGAAGCCCCACCACGAAAGTATCCCAGTGGACTGATGCATGTCCCACACCTTTGGCAGTCCAGCGAAGTCCACCCCGGTCATTGAGTCGCACCTCACTGATGTGAGACATGAATTTCGGATAATTCGAAAAATCCCTCAGAAAACTGAAGGCTCCGTCAATCGAAGAATTCAAGATGATCGTCCGATTCAGACGAATGACTGGATTGGCAATCAGACCGACCAGCTCGGTCACATTCCTGTTGCTCACAGCCCGGAGCAGGCTTGCCACGCCGAACCACCTGGCCAGCGTTTTCCATTCTGGCTGGAGCTTGGCAGAAGAGAGACAACTGAAAAGGCCCAGTGCGCCCAACGCAACTCGCGGGAGGGGCGTCCACCGGGGCTGCAGAAACTCCGACTCGTAACCAAAATGCATTGCCTGGGGCTCCAATCGTTCCACTGCAGTCAATCTCGAAAGAGGCCCGGATTCATTCATGGTGTTTTCTCACAGGACTCTGCTTCTGCAATAGCCGTACGAAAATTCATGCCGCGAAGTCCAGGCCGACGTGAAGAGTCGCCAACCCCGTCCCCCTCGAACGCACCAGAAGAATCGGCAAATCCGTCGATTTCAAAAGCTCCTTGACGGTCTTTGCACGCCCAGGCTCCATGTGTCCCTTGATTTCGATGACGAGGAGTCCGACGGATCGTCGACTCACCTGCTTTTTGATTTCTTCGAGCGCATCGCCGGTGGAATGAATGAAATTTCGAATGATTCGTTTCTGACTCGGACTTGAGTACGGGCTTGCACGGGCCACGAATTGTTCGATTCTCCCTGGATATTCATGGTGAAACTGGTCACTCATGCCGCCCAACAGTGAGAGATCCCCAGCCTCTGAGCCATTGCGACCCGTCACATGCAGAAGATCCACCGGCACTTGATGGGAATTGCCATAGTTGATCGCCCACTCCACAGCGGGATTGAGAGTCGACTCCCCACTCATGGGCACCAGCAGCGAGGCGAAAGGACAGTGAGCTTCAAGCAGCTTCTGCGTCAGCAGAAGAACGGGGCAGTCTCCAGCGCCCATGAGTCCAGAGATCCAGCTCCTTCGTGAATCTGCTTCCGGATCCATCCGTCCAGGCTTTCCGAGGATGATCAGATCCACGGCCTGACTTCTCATGACTTCAAGTACCTGACCCAGAAAAGAATCCGCTCCCGACTCCACTCCAGCAGCAACCACGATCAATTTGCAGGACCAGCTTGCCGCGAGACGAGTTGCGCTTGCGACGAGGATTTCTCGCGCAGCCCATGAATCTTCCGGAACCATCGCCAGCACCAGAATCTTGTTCTTTTTCATGCAGCCTCCTCAGAACGCGGTTTGAGAGCGGTCCAGAGTGTCGGAAGCTCTGCAGCTCTCGCTTTGAGAATGTGAAAGACGAGTGCCTGCCATGCTGCACCCATGCACCCGAGGTGCACGCCCAGAGCGGTGTTCTGCATGAGATCCAGCAAGTCAAAGTGCACCGATTGTGACCAGAACTTCTCGGCGGCAGTCCACCTGGAAATCTGCGCGGCGATGGCTGCGTGAACAGGAGGGGAGAGACTGCTCCCGTGATCCGTCAGGGGTTCATAGAAATCATAATTGGCTGCGACTTCCGCTTTCGAAAGTGCGGAGGGAAACAGAAAAGGGATCATCAGAACGTCCGCCTGTTTGATGACCTGACTTCGATTGATCCCTTCCCAGTTCAAAAGACGGGAGAGCGGCGCACTGAAAAGTTCAGTGGGTTTGAGTTCGACTTTTTTGAGATCAAAAAATCCGCGAAATTGTTCGATGACGCCGCTTTGATTCGGCCCGGGACACCAGAGGCGGGTTTGAACATCATTCCAGCGCAGCAGTTCCGCCGGCGTGATCTTCAATTTTTCAGTGAGGTTCTCCCAGCCTCCGTCCGCGGACTTTCGCAGCCAGTCGCAGGTAGCGAGTGCCTTCTGCAGATTGAACCGCGCCATCCAGTTCGTATAGGCGTTGTCGTCGACGTCATGATGGTACTCATCGGGCCCCACGACTTTCACGATATGATAGGACTCACCCTCCCAGTTCACTCGGCTCGCCCAGAAGCGCGCGGTCTCCACCATAATTTCGGCGCCGAAGGCCTTCATCCAGCCGTCATCCCGAGTGGTCTGCCAATAGTTCCAGACTGCGTGAGCCACTCCAGCGGTGACGTGAATCTGCTGAGAGCCTGTGAAAATCGGGATGTCCCGGTTCGCACTCTTCAGGTAGATCTCGCCCGGAGTGACGTCGTATCCGGACCGGGTGGACTCCCAGGCGTAACAGGCCCCCGCGTAGCCCATGCCTTTGGCTCTCTGTTTTGCACCGTTTAAAGTTCCATATCGGTAGTCGAGACAATTTCTCGCGAGCTCAGGCTGAGCCTGCAGAAGAAACGGAAAAACGAAGACTTCAGCATCCCAGAAGATATGGCCCTCATAGGCCCGGCCGCTCAGGCCCCGTGCGCTCACTGACGCCGTGGCGACTTTCGGTGCGGCGATCCTGAGATGATAGGAATTGAATCTCTGTGCTTCGGTCAGATCGGTGCGTTTTCCAAAATCCAGATCGCACCCGTCCCAGAACTTGCGCCAGCATCCGGCATGAGCAGCCACTGCACGACCCATCTCTCCGAACGTTCTGAACTCAGAAAAATCAAGGAGCCGCTGCCCAGGGTTCTCCGAAAGCTGCACGATATGAATCAGTCTCAGGACTCGTAGAGGATGATTCACATCCAGCTGAGCCCTGATCGAGGCTTGCCGGGTCTCAGTACCGTTCACTAGCATCCGGGTCGCGGTAATGACCCTGTACAGGTTCGCTCCCACTTCCATCTCGATCAGGTCAGCGCAGTCGCTTTTGGAAACCGGTCTGGAGATTCGGGTCAAGTGAGGATGCCTGATCTGAAGATCCGGATCGTCGCACGAGGTGAGAAGCTCGATCCATTCCGGCTCTTCGGCTTGAGAGCGAATTTCAATTTCCTGAAGCAGAAGCTCCGGATCCGAGAGTGAAGCCATTCGAGCCGTGCGAACATCGAGCTGCGACAGGTGCTCGGCCTTTCCGAACGAAAAATCTTCAAAGAGAACTCCGGTCCTCATGTCAAGCGTGCGGCCGACGGAAGAGTGCCCCACCTTTCCCGGGATCAACTCCTGCCCACGGTACCGAAGCTTGAGATGAAAGGGAGACGGAAAAGTGACGATCTCCACTTCTGACCCCGTTGAACGATTTCTGGTCATGAACTCCACCTCTGAATAGGGCAGGTTCCCGGCCTTGTTCCCGTAAATACCCGCGACTATCAGATCACTCTGTGAACTTGGAATGGGAAAACTGAGCGCCCCCCGAATTCCCAGTGAACCGTTTCCCACCGTGAAGAGGGACTCGAACTCTCCCTCCCGGGTGGCGTCGAACCCTTCCTGCTCGAGCAGCCACGCGGGATCATCACTCCTCCAGCCGTCAAGAAACAGAGCCAATTTCAGGGGTCCGCCGCTCGCTGCTCTCAACTCGATCTGGGATGAAAGAAGCTCCAGAAATTTTCGAGGGCCTCCCGGGACATGAAGTACCCAATCTGGAACGCCTTGTGGCTCAACTCCAACCGAAATGAACTGCGCCAGCTCCAATCCAGGTCGCTTCGCCAGGGAATCGCTCCCCGGAAGCCCTCCCATCGGTCCGAGCTCGTCTCCCACGAAGAGCATCTCATTGGCCAAGAAACCCCGCTCATGCATGAGTGTCTTCTGGATCCAGTCCACCGAGTCGCCTTTATCCGTCAATCCGATTTCGACGTGCTTGATATCGGAGGTGATTCGGGCCGAAGGCAGACCCGCCTGTCGCGCGCACTGCTGCGCAAGCTGGATGACCTGATTGAGCCCCGCCAGATCCGCAGCCTTCACGCGCATCTCGACGGCCTCGAAAAGCCGCCCAAATTCAGACTTTCCCGGGTTTTGCCAGGAGGCCACCGGGATCAAATCAATTTTCCTCCGGTTCAGGCGATCCCGAATCACTTCGACCTGAAGTCCACGAAGCGAAAGTTCAGCTTTGAGCTGGCTCGCCGCATGGTCGAGCGCCGCATCCTCCTCTGAAGTCGCCTGGCGCAAGTGCACTCGCTGATGTTCACCAAACCGGTCAAAGGAAAAGACCTCGGAACCGCGATTGGTGCACACGAAGAGATTCTTCTTGGCCAGCGGTGACAACGACGCGAGACAGATCGCATCAAGGCTCGGGAAACTCGTCCCGGTAATAATCACACAAGTCACGCCGGCTCGAAGAAGCGACTCCAAAAGTGCTGTCAGGTCTCCTGCAAATTCTGACCGGTTCGACACGGCGGTACCGTCCCAGTCAAAAACGATGAGTTCGTAAAGCCGATTGAGATGGAAAGACGGCTTCAGCGGATCTTGCACAGTTCTGCTCCGAGTCGATGGGAAACTTCTGCGAGAAAGAATTGCAAGACAGGGCCCCGCCTTCGCTACCCGAGTTGTCTTGATGAACGTCCCCGAATCCGTCTCTGAGGAAGCCCAGTCTTCAGGATGCATTTTCCGCGTCCAAAATCGGGCCTTCCTTTTGCAAGCTCTGAATGAAAGGCGGAATCCATGAGTATAAAAGCTGAACGGTTTGTATTATTAAAGCGGCCAACCGGAGTTCCCGACGAGTCGGCTTTCGCTTTGGAACAGGTGACTATCTTCACTGAACTGAAACAAAACGAACTCCTCCTGCATGGCCTTTACTATTCAGTCGACCCTTATATGCGCGGACGGATGAGCGGCGCAAAATCCTATGTCGCCCCGTTCGCCCTCAATCAACCGATGGAGGGCAGCGTGATCGCGCGCGTGGCGGCCTCCAACTCTTCTGCCTTCAGACCCGGCGATCTCGTTCTCGGGCAACTCGCGTGGGCGACCGAAATGGTGGTCAAAGCAGAGAGTGTGAGTAAAATTGATACGACTGACGCTCTCGCGAGCGAGCATCTGGGTATCCTCGGGATGACCGGTCTCACCGCCTACTTCGGTTTACTCAAGATCGGCCAACCCAAAGCGGGAGAGACAGTGGTCATCTCTGGCGCGGCGGGCGCGGTTGGAACCGTCGTGGGACAGATCGCGAAGATCAAGGGATGCAAAGCGATTGGAATTGTCGGATCAGATGAAAAGTCAAAACTGATCAAGGACCGTTTTGGATTTGATGCTTCGATCAATTATAAAACTCAAAAGGATCTTGCGAGCCAAATCAAGCTCGCTTGCCCCGACGGAGTCGATGTCTATTATGACAATGTCGGTGGCGACATTTCCGACGCGGTCATGCAGAACATGAATTTCAAATCGCGTATCGTGCTCTGCGGACAGATATCGCTCTATAACGCAAAAGAAGTCCCGGTCGGCCCCCGGATACAGCCACTCCTTCTGACTCGAAGCATTCTGATGCAGGGATTTATCGTCACGAATTTTCAGTCACAATTTCCAGAAGCGATCGCCGACCTCTCAAAATGGCTTCGCGATGAAAAGATTGAGTCGTCGGAAACGGTTCTAGAGGGCTTTGAGAATCTACCCAAGGCCTTGATCGGCCTCTTCTCAGGCAAAAATACGGGCAAGATGATTGTAAAGGCGGCGGCGTGAACACGGCAGTCACTCAATTCATTTCAATAGTTTCGGTCCGTCCCATGCAGACCCTACCCGTGTCGAGTCGCTGAAAACTCGTCCGATTTTTTTCCTGAGGAATCACCATCATGGCCTATCAAAACATAAACCCCGCCACGGGAAAAACCATCAAAACCTTCGATCAGCTCACCGACTCGAAAATCGAGGACAAACTTGCAACCGCGGCTTTCTGCTTTGAGACTTGGCGGGAGAAATCTTACGCGGAGCGGGGGCCGACCTCAAAGTCTCATCCATGGAGCTTGGCGGAACCGATGCGTTTATCGTTCTCGACGATGCTGATCTGGAGAAGACCATCCCTTGGGCTGTCTGGGGCCGCATGTACAACGGCGGGCAGACTTGCTGCGCTTCCAAGCGTTTTACAGTCGCTGAAGAGATCGCCGACAAGTTCCTCGCGAAGTTCAAGTCTGCTCTGGAGAACTTGCAACCGGGTGACCCAATGGACGAGAAGACCTCGCAGGGTCCGTTGTCGACCGAACCGGCGCTCCTGCAGCTTCTCACTCAAGTCGATAGAGCCGTTGCAAAAGGTGCCAAGGTTATCATGGGCGGAAAGCGCCTTGATCGACCCGGCTCGTATATGCAAACCACGATTCTCACCGATGTCAGGCCTGAGAATCCAGCCTACCGCGACGAGTTCTTCGGGCCGGTTGCGATGTTCTTCCGCGTGAAGGACGAAGCCGCGGCCATCGCATTGGCCAATGACTCAGACTTTGGTCTGGGTGGTTCGGTATTCACCCAAGACGTGGAACGAGGAAAGCGCGTAGTGAGCAAAATTGAAACTGGAATGATGTTCATCAATAACCTCGACTGGGCTGACGCGACCGTACCGGGATGCGATACCTTCCTGGATAGCCCGACACATAACAAAGAAACAGGTCGGATTGCCGGGGTGGGCGCCTGCAAGGTAAGCGCTTGTACTTTCAATCAGGACTACGAGTGCACAGCCGCAAGCGTCGAGGTGGGCTTTACCGGAGCGGACTTACGATGCTTAACCTATCGCCAGGCAGCATAAGGGTTTACCGCGTTTACTCGGACATCGAGCGCGATGAGGTCGGCTTCAGAAACCCGGGCAGGGCCGGGGCCGTCAGGTGGCGAGTCTTCGCCACCACAAGATATCACCGAGGTGAGAACCACACCCTCGACGAAGGGTCACGCCGCTTTCGTGTATTCCCAGACCTCTTCTTTTTTGCGATGGGCCGATCCGACGCCGAGTCCGTAGAGTCCGTAGAGTCCCATGAGCAGAGCAACTACGCCGCCCGCAAAATAGACATGACCTTCCCAGCCACCGCCCATGCGAATCAAGGCGCCATGAATGATCGCAGCTCCGAACCCCAACAAAGGAACAACGGGGCGGTTCAATCGGAACCGAATCAAGAGATAGGCGGCCGCCGTCCAAAGCGCGATGTGGAAGAAGCTTACGTAATTGGCGCCAAGGACATACCCCGGCCAAGATTTTCCGCTGAGAAAGTGCCTGCCCTCCAAGACCGCCAGTCCCAGTAGCAAGCAGGCCGTAATCAAGGACGTCATTCGCTGTCTCATGCAATGGGTAGAGCAAGTAACATTCCGCTTCGTGTACCAAGACCTGCTCCAGCCGCCGTTCACTTCGTGCAGCGGGCGAGGTCTGAGTCCTTCGAAGCTGGCAGCTGGGCCGATAGCTGGCGCAACGCCGTCCGCAGCCCCTCTTCAAAGACCGGATGGTAGAACGGCATCCGCAGCAGATCCGAGACGGTCAGCGCTCGCTCGATCGCCAGGGCCATTAACAGGGCGAGGTGCTCCCCCGCTGGAGCGCAGAGCTCGGCACCGAGCAGCAGTCCGATGTGCCGATCGGCGTAGACCCGCAGAATCCCGATGTTACGATGTGCGATCCGCGCGCGACCTTGATCTTCGAACCGCACCTCTCCGATCAGGACTTGCGACGCGTCGAGTTCGGTGAACCTCTTGCCAACCATCGCTACGTTTGGCTCTGAGAAGACAATCGCCAGAGGGGTTCGGCGTTGGAAGCACTCGAAGCTTTCCGCGGTCGCATTCAGCCCGGCGATGTGGCCATCGTCGGAGGCTTCGTGCAGCACTGCGGTTTCTCCGTTGGCGTCGCCGACCAGAAAAATCGGCAAGCCGCCGACTTGCATCGTTCGTGCGTCCACCTTCGGCACTCCGTCCGAGTCGAGCGCGACTCCCAGAGCATCCAGCCCTAGCCCCTCGATGTTGGGGCGGCGACCCAGTGCGACCAGCACACGATCGACCACTGTGTTCAGACGCCCGGCGCGAACCCGCACGCCAGCGCCCTCGGAGGAGAGTTCGGCCTTGTCGCCCACATGCACCGGGAACTCACGTCGTAACACCTCGATGGCCACCGCATTTACGAGAGGATCAGTCAAACCCGCGACGGACTGGCTGTCCCCTATCGCGACGACATCGAGTCCAAGCCGACAGAGCGCCTGAGCCAGCCCGACTCCGAGCGCGCCCTGTCCAACGACGGCAATCCGGTTGGGCAACGTTTGTTGCTCGAACAAGGTGTCGGTCGTCAGCAGTCGTTCACCCAGAGGAAGCCAGGACTTCGGCAGTGCCGGGGTGGAGCCGGTAGCGATGATGATTCTGCGAGCCCGAAGTTCCTTGCCGTTGACACTCACGCGATCCATGCCGAGCAGCCTCGCCCGACCACTGATCGCACGCTCGCCGAGCCCTACGGTAGCGTCCAAATTACCGGCAACGAAGTCGTCCCGCAGTGCGCGCACTCGACGGAGAACGGCAGGAACATCGATGGAAAGATCATTGCCACCCGAGATCCCAAACTCCTGAAATGCATGACGCGTGTGGAAGGCGTTGGCTACTGCAATCAACGCCTTGGACGGCATGCATCCAACGCGTGCGCACATGGTTCCCCATGGACCGTCGTTGATGACGACGAAATGCTGGGTACGCTTCTTCACTTCGCGCAAGGCCGAAAGGCCAGCGGTGCCTGCTCCGATGATGATGACGTCGAGAGGATCACGCATTGCAATAACGCGTCACCGGTGCGACCAAGCCGCCGGCGACGCGGGTCAGCCTCAACCTCAAACCTCGGTACGCCATTCTTTCATCGCCTGATCGCCCGGGCGGTCAATGTGGACCTTTCCGTCGACCGTCGTCACCCAGCTCACGGGAATGAAATGGTGCTTACCGGTCTTATCCTTTTTCAGCTTGATACTGTCCTGTCCTTCCAGGTGGTCGACGACCGCGAACTGACCGTCCTGCGAGCAAACGACCGGCATCTCGGGCTTGATTTGTTGAACGTTGATCATGTGTTTCTCCTTTTTTGGCTTGATGGGTTTGGGCAGCGATGACTGCATCACGCGTGCCGCTTGAAAACCGGCGGCGCGCGAGCAACTCAAGGCACCTGCGAATCAGTGGCGCCTTTGCCAATCACGAACAGTGCGCACGATCATGATGGCAAATGGTTTTGGTGGCTGAGCCGGGGTTTTTATCGGGCTTCGGATATGCCAAGCGACTGGACTGCATCAGGATCAATCCCAGAAAATCCGCCTTCTCCGATGGCGCCGATTTTGTACTCGGGATTCATCGGGGCTCCAACTTTCCGAATGACGAGGAGATCGAGTGGGGCCTGAAGCGCTTGTGCGACCTCAAAACCAACAGGAACCCCTCCGCGCGGAAGCGCGATGACGACAGGGTCTTGAAGGAATTATTTTTTGAGCTTTTTCGCCAGCCTCAATCCGGTTTCGAAAGATCATGGCTACACGTGGGCACGGACCCAGCATCCGTCTTTGCCATCGGACCAGGGTGGTCTCCACTTTGCTATGTCTACTTCGCCATCACAATCAGGATCAACCCATTACGGTTCGGTTATGCAACGCATTCTTTCACACGATGACGCGTAAAGAGGGCCACTCCGCCAACTGAGGACTCTTCATATGTACTTCAAAGACCGGAACCAGGCAGGTGAA
>JACMNQ010000012.1 GCA_014378465.1 Oligoflexia bacterium
AGAAGCCCCTCTCATAATGAAGAAGCTTGAGCCAGGGACGACTCTCCGCCAATTTCAGTTCCGAAGCCCGTTTTGCCGAAGTGTCATAAAGATGGGAGAGGGCAGTGGACGCGGAGGGTTCGGCCGCAGTCGCGGGAACCGGAAGGCACGGTTTAAGGAGTGTAGTCGCCAGAAGGATCCGGAGAGTGGTCGAGAGGGAAGGTGGGCGAAGGTGAGTCATTCGAATGAATTCCAGGTCAAACGTGTCAGAAAAAGGGGACCCCGAGTCGAGCGAGTCGTTCCGGGGTCCAGCCTCAGTTCAGATTACTGAGATCTTCATTTGGATCTTTGTTAGATCTTGCAGTTGGTGCTCAGAGCGCTATCGCTCTTGACCACTCCCAGGATGGAATCAGAAACCTGCTGATTGCTCATCTGAGTGCTGGAGAAGATGCGGTTGTAGTTCTTCTGCATGGAAACAGCGAAAGAACCGACATCTTCACAACCGAACATCATGGAAAGATCCGCAACCGTCTCGCCGCTTCCGCGAGCGATGTCATTGGCCATGGCCTGACGATTCGCTTCGACGTAGAAGGGAAGCTGGTTGACCGACGCCATGCCGCCTTTTGCGGTACAGTTGGACGTTCCGGAAGTGATTCCGAAAGTCTGGCTGTAGGAAGATGCGTTGGTCGTTGCAGCCAGGACCTGGCTGTCCGGGCCCATGAGCACGGATCCAAGTCCGCAACCTGCGGTGCCGTAATGATCAGCGGCGTTTGCAGAGAGGGCTGAGAAGGAGACGAGTGCCGAAAGAACAATTAAGATTTTTTTCATGTGTTTATCCTTATCCGATCACTGCGCTACAAGATTTGCCGAGATCGCTGTCCTGCTTCAAAGTGCTCATGATCGAATTGATCACGCGGTCCGTTGGAGCTTTGTCGTTCGGGAAGATGGCTGGGTAATTCTGCTGAAGCTTCATTCCAACCTGGTCGGAATTCTTGCAGCCCAGGATCTGGGAAAGGCTGGTGAGGGTCTCACCGCTGCCGCGTGCGATATCCTTCTGGATGGTCTCACGATTGGCAGTGATGAAGAAGGCAGCCGACCTCTGCGCACGAGCTGGGGTTTCGCAGTTGGAGGTTCCAGAGGTAATTCCGAAAGTCTGATTGCCGTAGATTCCGTTCAAGGTGGCGGCAACGATCTGAATCATGCCGGGCTTGTCGCCGAAAACCATGGATCCGAGTCCGCATCCAGCCATGCCGTAGCCCTGGCCAGAGAGCTGATCAGCCAGAGGAGCATTGCGCTTCTGGCGCTCTGGTTGCGTCTGCTGAGTCTGTTCAGACTGAGTGGTTTCCGTTTTTGGAGCTGGCGCTTTAGGTTTTTTCTTGCTTTCAGCTGCGAAGGCGCTTGAAGAAACGCATAACGCGAGCACAAGTAATGCACCGAGTTGTTTTTTCATGGGTTCTCTTTCCTTAAGTTAGAAACTACCTGAAGTTTGAAAATTCCAGATTCAGGTTTAAATGTAATGCTGAGTCGTAACCATACAGCAGGCAGCCGAACTCGCAAAACAAAACGCAAGCGCGTGCGTAATTTTTCACGACGCTACGCGTGCTTTCAAGCGCAAAATCATTCACAAACTGTAAGTGGATTCCAGAAATCATCAGCCAGGTATGAGTGCCGCGTGACCTGCTGAAGCTGGAAGCGCCGAATGCCCTCAGTAAGTAGAGCATGTCTTCGGGGGCGTGAGAGGGCGCGAAGCGATCGGGATTTTTGATTACGCCCACTTCGCGAATCTGCTGCTCAAACGCTTGCGACCAGAGCCAACCCTTCTGGAAACGCGACTTCATGATAGCGCAGTGGATTGATCTTGCGGCGGTACGGGGCATAGAGGAGAAATCCGCCCGTCGCCTTTCCGAGCTTTTGCAGCAGAAGGAATCGCCAGCCCGGCATCCAGCCTCGCCAGAGAGTCCGGCACTGGCGGTGATTCAGATCATAAACTCGCGAATAATAGGCCATGATGTTCTCGCGAGTGATCGTTCCCAAAGTGGTCCCGAACGGATAGGTGAAGGCTGGAACATGAAGGGCGACATCTGCCTCGGTTGCATTGACCAGCGCATCTGTCATTTGCTGGGGGAGGTGAGAAGCTTTCCACGGTCCTGGTCGAGGAGACTCCTGAGGCCATCTATCAAAGAGTCAACGGTGGTGCGATTGCGGGTTTCAAAGCAGGACTGTAAACGGAGCTAGCAGCTCTTCATCGAGCTATACTTCTGGAAACGCATCACATCAATCCAGAATGCTTGATGTTCCGGCACTTTAGGTTTACGTTCGGCAACGTGCTCGCGTGGTGAAATGGTAGACACAGCAGACTTAAAATCTGCAGCTTGGGTTAAACCGGCGTGCCAGTTCGAGTCTGGCCGCGAGCACCATTACCAATCACGTTCCGCCGTTTGCCTTCAAAAGCTTCTGCATGACAACCACAGCGTCGTCGGTGAGTACGAAGCCTGAGTAGTATCGTTCACAAACAACGATGCTGTTGCCCAGTGCTTGAGCTGTAAGCGTGAGGTTGATCCCATGGCTGATCAAATGGACGGCATAGCTGCGTCGAAGGCAATGGAAGGAAAGCCACTTCTTTCTCCGGCCTGTCCGGAAAAGCTGAGATGCAAGCTTTCTTTAGAATTCGCGTCGCTTGGAGTCTGTCCACTGTCGGCATGTCCAGCAACCACTGCTGGTAGTACTTCCGCCCGATTGCCAAGAGAAGTGGTCGCCGAACATGGGTGTGCTTCAAAACTTGCCTGAGTTCTGCTTCTGTAAGAAAGAGCACCTCCTCAGATGGTTCCATGTCTTTGCGAACCTTGATGTCTCTTCTGATGTAGTCCAGAAAGGTCTGCACGACCGTGGCAATGGCTTTTTGAATTTGCTCTCTTGCTCCGGAATGAAGAGAAATATTACCCAAGGCTCTGATGCCTCGGCGCAGTCGGTTTCTCGCTGATTGCAGATCGATCACGTTCCTGTCGGCGTATGCGTGATCCCAGTACTTGTTAAACGTAGCCTCATTGTCTCCGTGGACCACATCTTGACTCATGGACTGATTGAGTTCTTCCTGGAGTGAGTGGACAACTCTGAGCAGTTCTTGAGAACAGTCGGATTTGGATTTTCCGGCATTGTAGCCGCCGTTGATCGCCTTGATTCTCTCGTCTTCAAGAGATTCGAAAGAGCGATTTCTTCTTGGAAGCCACCTATGAGCCTATCGGAAGCAGCGTCGATCTGATTGACTTGAAAGCACGATTCGTAGTGCTGATGAAAGGTTGTGGTACTACCCAGCTTTTGAGTCATTTCAAAGTAATCGCCAGCTTCACGGTAGCTCTTGAGGCAGATGAGTTCACTTTGATAGAGAGAGTCAAATGCGTACCTTGGAAAGGCCCAATCTGCCAATACTTTCAATTTCAATCGCGGCTTGACGCGACGTTCTGTGCGCCGAGCAATCGTTTCACAGGCAAAACCGCACTCACTCTTTTTTGGTAGTCCACGTAGGACTGCCCGAAAAGTGCCACGAGTTTCTTTTCTTCAATCGGGATTGCGACGCTGAGGTAGGCGAAACTCGCCAGAAACACGATCATGCGGTCCAGAGTCATGAACGGGGTGAGCACGAACGCGAGCAGCGTGACGGAGTAGACAGGGTGGCGAACCCAGGCAAAGAGTCCTTCCGTGATGAGCTTTGGATTTCCAGCCGGCACACCCACGTCCTTCGCATACGAGTAGAGGTGAGTGAGACCGATGAAACTCAGGAGTCCGAAGCGACTCGCCTGCTTGAGCGAGATCAGCATGAGTCCCCAGTAAAGTGCAAACGAGAGGACCATGCGAGAGAGATTCGAAGGAAGGGAAAGATTCCAAAGGGTGATGCCCGTGTGCTGCCAGTAGCCCATCACTCCCAGGACCGTGATGCCAGAAACGGCCACATAGACCGTCCGAATGAGCTGCGGCGGAATCACTCTCTCGAGAACAAGCACGGCTTTTCGCTGCGCAAGAAGAGTGTGGAAAAATCCAAACGCCAGTATCAGGAAAAAATCAAAGGTGATTGAGGCGACCAGCAACTGCCTGTCGGGCAGCGATCTTCCGAGAGCGATCCAGGGCCAGTGGAGCTGAATGGGAAGGATGGGAAGCGCCGCGTTCCGTTCAATCCAGATGAAAAATGCAGCGGTGGGTAAAAGGCCCAGTCCCAGATTCAGGGCGACGCCAAGCAGTCTGAGAAGCGGAGGAAGCGCGAAGTGAGGAGCCCAGCGAGAGACTGAAGTTGATCCTGGAGTCGTTGGCATGTGCCGCAAGGTAACTCAGATCGTTTGAGACGAAAGAAGTATTTTTAACGCAGTGCAATTGGCCGATTTCTGGCAGGAGTGTTGCCACAGTGCGGTTGTCGCAGAGTAAAACGATGATTAGGGTTTTATCATGAAAACGGCGAACTCAGACCACGCAGAAGCCCTTTTTAAAGGAACCGGAAGACGATTCGATGTCGCCGTCTTTCCACTTCTGGACGCGGTACTTTTCCCGGGTGTCAGCCTGCCGCTTCATATTTTTGAAAAGCGCTACAGTCAGATGCTGAGCGAGCTGCAGGCCAGGAAATGGTCACTCGCGGTTTCACTCGTCACTCCTCATGAGGGCGCGGATTTCTTTCTCAACACGATCTGTGGTGCGGGAAGCGTTCAAGTCACTCAGGCCTATCCCGATGGTCGCGCCGATATCCTGGTTCACGGCGAGATGCGCGTGAAGCTTCACTCTTTCATTCAGAAAGATCCTTACTTCGTGATGGAAGCGGAAGAACTCGTTCCGCTCGTCCAGGGTGAAAGTCCGCAGGGAGCGGCGCCCGCGAGAAATGAAAAGATGGCCCTCGAAGGTCTGACTGCGGATGAAAAGAAGGACATCATCGAAATCGCTGACCTTGCCAAGATGTGGGCCTTTCTGAATCCGTCAGTTCCCGATCAGGCCGCGTTCGCCTTTGATCACTTCAAGTCACCTGGAGAACTGAGTGATTTCTTCGCATTTCATTACCTGAAGAAGCCCCTCGACAAGCAGGTCTACCTCAATTGCCTGGACCCGGTTCAGCGCACGCTGATGCTTTCGGAATATCTGAAGACTGACCTCTCGCGGTTGAGCAAAAAAGTGGAGAAGACGACCAAGTCGTCCTTGATTCACTAAGTCTTAGCCGGTACCACTGGGGAGATGCTCCCGATTTCACCGCTCCTCAAAAAAACGTTCGGCCGCCGCCCCATCATGAAAGGCGTTCACTTCGCCATGAAGTTCGCTTTCGAGCGCGCGGGTTTTCACTGGGAGCTCAGGCGAAACGGGGATGATCAGCTGGGGCTCTGGAAAATCACTTTCCGAAAAGTTCCCGCCCATTCCGTGCCGGGAGAAACTCCGAAGCGTTTCATCTTCGTGCCGGGCTTTGGAGACACTCCGCTCTCCTGGCTCACGATGCTCGTGATGCTCAAGCCCGTGCTCTCGCAGAACTTTGATGAACTCATCGTGCTCGACTTTCCAGGTTTTGGTGGATTTCTCGCCGAACAGACTCCTTTCGCTTCCATGGACCTCCTGATTTCAAGTGTTGAAGACTGCTTTGACACTCTGAAGCCTCATTCCATTCTTGGACATTCACTGGGTGGTTGGTTGGCTGCGAACTACGCTTCTCACTGTGGCGAAGGGATCAGGCCGAGTGCGAAGCTCTCCGCCAGCGGCACTCGCTCGAAAGAACGGTACACGGGGCCCGCTTCGATCATCTGCGTGGATCCATCGGGAGTGTTTGGTTCCGAGATCCGCAAAGAGGAGTGGAAGGGGAGATTCGCGAACAGCATTGATCTGGGCTTTGACTCTTACCGCAAACACATCTTCAAGAAGGAGCCGTTCTGGTTTGGCGCCATCTCGGGTGAAATCGGCGTCTTCCTTTCAAAACCCGAAATCGTCGCTTTCATGAAGTCGATTCGTGACGACCATTTCATCGAACATCGCCTGAAGCACATTCGCTCCCAGGTCTGGCTCCTCTGGGGCGAAGAGGACACTCTCGTTCCTTCTGAGTGGGCGGATGCTTGGCTTGCCGGACTTCACGGTGATTCTGGTGCCGCCTGCACGCGCGCTGAAGCGGTCTTGATCAAAGGGGCGGGACACAGCCCTCAGGTCGAGAAGCCCGCGGTCACGGCTGTGGCACTGACGCAGATGATTCAGGGGAAAACTCCTCATTTCTGGGGCAGTCGCTGGTGGACTGTCAGAACCAGCTGACGCTTCGGTCGTCCTGCAAATAACCAGTCGCATCAACAACTCTGTCACTTGACACTGTGGATGAGCCAAGCGATACCGTGCGTGCTTCTCAAAATATAACCCGAAAATCGGTTCGGCGTATCTACCAGGCACCTCAATGTCTGACTATTTGGAGATCTCATGAACTTCGTGAAACGTTTCGTGTTGTCCTGGGTTTTGCCCGTTTCGGTTTCATTTCTGGCGATTTCCGCGTCAGCGCTGGACCGCTTTCCGCAGTCTCCCGATCCCGCCCTGACTCCCGGCGCAGTCTGCAAGGCGGGCAAAGTCTACCGCTATCCTGAGCATGTTCTGTATTGTTCACGCAGTGTGGGTTCGGCGCTCAAGCAACAGATCATGGCGAATTACGACGCCAGGCTTGGATTCGTCGTCACGCAGATGAATCGCCGCGAGTTCAAGATTGATCACTACATCCCGCTCTGCATGGGCGGAAGCAACGACATCACGAATCTCTGGCCGCAGCATCAGACGGTGTACCAGTACACGGACCGCATCGAGATGGAAGCCTGCAACCGCATGTTTGAAGGCAGACTCAAGCAGGCCGAAGCGATCGAATTGATCAAGAGAGCCAAGGCAAATCCGTCCCAGTCTCAGGATATCCTGAAGTACGTGATGATCAATCTCATGTGAATGAAATGAGATGGTAGTTCTTTTTGCCTTTGCGAAGCACGAGTCCTGAGTCCGCGATCAGGTCCGTGATTTCGATCACACGCGCTGCGTCCGTCATGCGTTCGTTGTTGAGATAGATCCCGCCACCGAGAATTTCCTTCTTGGCAGCTCCTCGAGAAGCGCAGAGACCGGAGTCCACCAGCAGATCGAGCAGGGCGAGGGGTGCTCCCGTGATCGTCGTTTTCGCCTTCGTGGTCTGGGGCGCGCCGGCGAAAACTTCCTTCAGTGTGGTGACATCCAGATTCCTGATCTCCGTGCTGAAGAGAGCCTGAGTGGCACGTTCCGCTTTGTCGAGTTCAGCTTCACCATGAACGAGTTTCGTCACTTCGCGGGCGAGCCTGATCTGCGCGGCTCTCTTTTCGGGGGCAGTGGTGAGAGTGGCTTCGAGATCCAGGATTTCTTCATGGCTGAGAAAAGTGAAGTAGCGAAGAAAAGCGCCGACGTCGGCGTCCGCGGTCTGAATGAAGAATTGGTAGAATTGATAGGGCGAAGTGCGATCACGGCTCAACCAGACGGTTCCGGTTTCGCTCTTGCCGAACTTCGTGCCATCCGCCTTGCTGACGAGCGGGTGAGTGAGGCCGAAGACTTCAGGGGATTCCGTGTTCGGAGTGTTGCCGAGGTCGTGGGCATTCATGCGGCGGATGAGCTCAGTGCCCGCCGTGATGTTGCCCCACTGGTCGGAACCCCCGATCTGAAGGGTACAGCCGTACGTCTTGTATAGATGATAGAAGTCATAGGCCTGCAGGAGCATGTAGGAAAATTCAGTGTAGGAGATTCCGTGATCACGGTCTTCGAGTCGTGCGCGAACGGACTCCTTGGCCATCATGTGGTTCACTGTGAAGTGCTTGCCTACATCACGAAGAAACTCCAGGTAGCTGAAATCCTTGAACCAGTCGTGATTGTTCGTGATGCGCGCGGGATTGTCGCCTCGAAGTTCGAGAAATTTTTCGATCACTCGCGTGATGCCGACCTGATTTTTCGAAAGTTGTTCAGCATTCTGAAGGGAGCGTTCCTGGGATTTGCCACTTGGATCACCAATCATTCCAGTGGCGCCGCCCACGACTCCGATGATCTGATGCCCGGCGAGCTGAAAGCGTCTGAGCGTCAGGAGGGGCAGGAGGCTTCCGACGTGCAGACTGTCAGCCGTGGGATCAAAGCCCGCGTAAAGAGTCAGGCACTTCTGCCCAAGGTGATAAGCCAGTTCCGGAGCGGTGACTTGTTTGACGAGGCCACGGAACTCGAGATCAGCATAGAGACTGGCGGTGGGTTTCATATGAGTTCCCAGAATGAACCAGGTCGCCGCGTTTGTAAAACGCTTCCTCGAAAGGGAGCGGTTGTCGGAAAATACCCGACATCGGGCACTGAATCATCGAACCAGACTGAGAGACAGCTTCGTATATCCTAAAGCGCTAGGGGGTAGGACGCGGTCACAAAGTCAAAGTCTTGCTCGCGCCTGCAGCAGCCGGGACAGGAGGCATGTCGGCACCCTGAGCCAGGCGATCCTGGATCAGAAACTCAGTGTCGATCTGTCTGAGCACTTCGTCCATTTTTGAAGCGAACTGGCCGACGTAGCGCTCAAAGCGCATGGACTTCGCGAAGGTCTGGTAAGTGTTGTTCAGATCTCCCTTGGACTTGCGATTCTCAGGCGCAGCCACCAGTTCCGGGTACATGAATTCGTAGAGCTTCCAGGCGGCGAGGGCGCCGGCGATCCGGCTCTCCGCATCTTCCATCGACTGCTGATGACGAATTTTCAGTTCCCGTTCCTTGCGGCTCAGTTTGCGACCGCGAGACCCTTTGTTCTGCAGAGTTTCGAGTTCATCCCGGTGCAGCCAGTACTGGGTGTCGAATGCCGAAAGATTGCTCGCGAGATTGATCGGAGTGAAGATCATGAGATCACGCAGCACTCCACGCCCGTCGCGCAGATGAGAAGGGAGCGTCTGGTTGTAACGAAGGAACAGACTGAAGTAGCTTTCTTCAAACTTCTGCCAGTGCGCCTGCGCCTGAGCGGGGGTCATGTGGTTGAAGTCGGCTTTCTTCAGATCATCCGTCACTGCGTGAAGATCCGCACTGACCTTCTTGAGTCGGTCACGGTTGGTGAGCCAGCCCTGGATCGAAGACGCGAATCGGCCGAGATCCTTGGCCCCCGTCTGGGAAGCGGTCTGCGCCAGCGGAGTGATGACCGGTTGAGTGTATGAGTTGACCATCTGGACGCCGGGGCCCAGAAGCACGAGACTGATCGCTGCCGCCCAGCTCTTCTGCACGATGAAGGAGATGAAGAGCAGGGTGCTGATGAAGGCCTTGTTCTTTGAGATTCTTTTGCACTGTTTGGCCAAAGCTGAAGATCCTCTCCGATGTCGAAGATTTCCGATGAAATGCAGATGCAGATCATCGAAGAAATCCCCGAGTGTGAGCTGATTCTGGCGGTAGTTCGTGACGACGGGACGGGTGAGGTAAGCCTGCCTGTTCTCCTGCCACCACTCATGAAAATTCTTGGCCTGCGAAAGGCCCTGAAGCCCCTTGACGCTCTTGAAGAGGCGATCAAAGTCCAAATTGAAGCGCTGCATGCTCATCTCGTCGAAAGTGAGGGAATCCGTGAGATCGCCCGGGACCAGATCGGAATCGAGAGCTTCCTGAAAGTAGTCACCGACGCGCTTCGCTTTGAGAGCGCGAAGTTCCGTGATGGTGAGTTCCTGGGTGGCGAGAACGGCGTTCATGGACTTGGGATAGAACACGATGGGAAATTACCTCATGTAATTTGAAGGATGGGAGTTCCGCACGAGTCGCCAACCATGACCGCGCGCCCGCCGCGAGCATTCGAATGCCCGGGCAGTCACAAAATCATCCGACGATGTGCCTGGATTCATCGCATCTTGGAATGAATGACGGCGAGGTTCAATATTTAATTAACGAGCGGCTTGAGATTTTATCCACGCGCTATTTAAAAAAATAATTGATCGGGAGGACTCCGTCGGAAATCTGACGGTGGAAGATAACTTGCGGAGAAAATACGCCACTCAGTTGCAGGTCGTTCCCGGAAACCTTCCGTCCTGAGCTC